>NZ_JBEYTS010000001.1:0-571120 GCF_040643155.1 Streptomyces sp. NPDC047453
AAGAGCCTGCGCGTCGACCGACGCACCTACAAAGCCACCATCAGCATCGACATCCTGTTGACAGCACCCAACAGCCCATAACTTCATGGCCTTGGGCTAAAGCCACCACCCACCCCAGCTCTCATCCCGTCCGCCGTCGACCCACACACCGTGGAGCGGGCGTGGTTCCTGGCGTCCAGGTGGAGCGCGCCACTGTACGAACGACCTGGACGCCAGGGGCCGCGTCTGCTCGGCTCTGCCTGGATCGATGGCGGACGGGATGGGAGCTCCCCGCGCACACCAACGGCGACCTCAGGATCCGACGGAGCGACCTCGATCGCTGGCTCGACGACCGCGAGGACGCTGCCTGATGGAGACGACGTACGACGTCAAGATCTACAAGATCCTTACGTACAAGGGCGCCCGGAAGTCCACCTACACGGTGCGCTGGATGGTGGCGGGCAAGCGCTGGCGTGAGCCGTTCGGCACTGTCGCGCTCGCCGAGGGCTTCCGCTCCGAACTCATCACGGCGACCGGCAAGGGTGAGGCGTTCGTCATCGCGACCGGCCTGCCGGTATCGCATCGCTCCAAGTCGGCCGCCATGCTGGTACAAGTTCGCCATCGAGTACGTGGACGCGCGCTGGGCCCAACTCGGCGGCAACAGCCGGAAGAACCTCGCCAAGACCCTGACCACGACCACTGTGGCCCTCTTGCGCGTCAAGCCCGCTCAGTTCGAACTGGCTGCGGTGCGTACCGCCCTGCGTGAATGGGCGTTCAACACGAACCGGCGCGGTGCGGCTCCCCGCGACGTGGAGAACATCCTCAGGTGGGTGGAGCGGAACTCGCTTCCCGTCTCGGCCTGGGAGGACCCGGACAAGGTCGACGAGGTCTTACGAGCCCTCGACACACGCCTCCGCAGGCAGGCCGCCGCCTGGTCCCGCAAGCGGCATCGCCGGATCCTGAACGTCGCCATGAAGCACGCGATGCGGCGGCGCATCCTGCGGGCCAACCCCCTCCCCAAGGGGAAGGACGACGGCTGCCACCAGGACCACCAACGCCGTGGACAAGCGGTCCTTGATGAGTCCGGACCAGGCCGCGGCCCTCCTCGACTGGATCCGGCGCCGGCCGCGCGGAGGCAGGCGCTTGCACGCGTTTTTCGCCACGCTGTACTACTGCGGTCCGCGTCCCGAGGAAGCAGTGGCCATTCGGGTGAAAGATGTGACATTGCCTGATCCTGGCGCCGAGGACCAGTGGAGTGAACTCCTGTTCCACTCGGCGACGCCGGAGGTCGGCAAGCAGTGGACCGACACGGGGGAGATCCATGAAGAGCGCGATCTGAAGGGCCGTGCCGAGGGGGAGACCCGTACCGTGCCGGGACATCCCGCTCTGACGCGCATCCTGCGGCAAGCACATCGAGGACGAACGGCTCCAGCCGGGTGACCTGCTCTTCCAGGGGGAGACGGGCGGCATCCTCGCGGGCTCCGTCATCCGCCGGGCCTGGCACGGCGCGCGCAAGGCGGTGCTGCCTCCCCACGTCTTCGAGTCGCCCACAGGGAAGCGCGTTTATGACAACCGGCACACGCGCCTGACGAAGTGGCTCAACGATGGGATACCGCCCGCTCAGGTGGCGGACTGGGCCGACAACAGTGTCCCGGTGCTTCTGGCCACGTACGCCCGCTGTGTCGAGGGGCAGCTTCCCGACCTCAAGAGGCGGCTCGAAGCCGCGGGGGATCTCCCGGAGCTGCCGGACGTCGGCTGACCCTCCCGGCCGAGAACTTCGACACGTATTCGACACGGCCACCCGCGAAAACCCGGTGACAGCCGGACAGCCCCGGAGCCTTCCCATGATCGTCGGGGGAGTGCCCGGGGCTTCGTCGTGCCCGGTGAAACTCGGCCTGACCAGCGAAAAGCCCTCCCACTAGGGAGGGCTGGCAAAGGCGCCCCCGGCAGGACTCGAACCTGCGGCCAAGCGCTTAGAAGGCGCCTGCTCTATCCACTGAGCTACGGGGGCCTGGTGTGGTGGCCTCTGTCGCGGTGCCCTGGTGGGGGCTGATCCGAGACATCGCCGGGGACAAGGATAGGGCTCCCGGATCCATGTCCCGGTTGCTTCGCCTCCGTGGCTCAATGTGGAGGTTCAGTGAAGCGGTCCTGATAATCGCAGGCGGGTACGAATCGTGCATCGCTTTTGACGTCCGGCGCACCTGGTGTTGTGCACTCGTTATGCCTGGACTGTACCCGCGCCCCAGTCGTCCCTTCCGTCCGATGTGTCCAATCGGCGCGCAGACATGCTCATATGCTTCAGAATTCCCCTAAAATTGGGCATTCTTCGCATGTGGTGACCTTGGACGTACGGCCTCAGCTGCTCGACGCACTCTCCGCCCTGCGCGACCGTGTCGCCGCCGCACGCTTCCCGCTGCCCCTGGCGGGGGCTCCGCGCGCGCGTGCCAACCGCGACGAACTGCTCGCACAACTCGACGACTACTTGGTGCCCCGGTTGAGAAGGCCCCAAGCGCCGTTGCTGGCGGTCGTCGGGGGATCGACAGGCGCCGGGAAGTCGACCCTCGTCAACTCGCTCGTCGGACGGCGGGTCAGCGAGGCGGGCGTGCTGCGGCCGACCACACGGACCCCGGTGCTGGTCTGTCATCCGGAGGACCACCACTGGTTCAGTGGGATGCGCGTCCTGCCGGACCTCACGCGCGTGTGGGTGCCCAGGGGCGACCCCGGGGCCGGCGACGACCTGCTGACGCAGGAGGGCACCCCCTCCCGGGTGCTGCGCGTGGAGACCGTCGACACCCTGCCCCCCGGGCTCGCCCTCCTCGACGCGCCCGACATCGACTCCCTGATCGCCGACAACCGCGTCCTGGCCGCCGAGCTGATCTGCGCCGCCGACATCTGGGTCATGGTCACCACGGCGGCCCGGTACGCCGACGCTGTCCCGTGGCACCTGCTGCGCACGGCCAAGGAGTACGACGCCACGCTGGTGACCGTGCTGGACCGGGTGCCGCACCAGGTCGCCTCCGAGGTCTCCCGCCAGTACGGGGCGCTGCTCACCAAGGCCGGACTCGGCGAGGTACCGCGGTTCACCGTGCCCGAGCTGCCCGAGTCGGCCTGGGGCGGGGGCCTGCTGCCCGCCAGCGCCGTCGCGCAGCTGCGCACCTGGCTGGTCCACCAGGCCCAGGACTCCGCGGCCCGGCAGTACGTCATGTCCCGCACGGCCCAGGGCCTCCTCGACTCGCTGAAGTCCCGGATGCCCGAGCTGGCCAGTGCCGCCACCGCCCAGTACGCCGCCGCGCTGCGGCTCACCACGGCCGTCGAGACCGCCTACGAGAGCGAGCACACGCGCGTGCGGGGACGGCTCCAGGCCGGAGCGGTGCTCGCCGGGGACGCCCTGAAGAGGTGGCGCGCCTTCCCGCTGGACTGCTCCGCCGGGGAACTGCTCGACGCGCTCGTGGAGAGCCTGGGCTCCCTGCTGCTGTGCGCGGTCACCGCCGCCGACGACCGCGTGGACGACGCCTGGCGAAACGAGCAGGCCGCCATGGCGCCGGGGCTCACCGACCGCGATCGCGCCTCGGAGAGCGCCGAGCACCGCATCGGGCTGGCCGTACGGCGCTGGCGGCGGGAGCTGGAGGAGTACGCCGAGGACGAGGTGCGCCGGCTGGACCGGAGCATCGCGCCGGACGCCGAGGTCGTCGCCGCCCTGGCCGCCACCGGGCTGCTGGGAGGCCGCCGGGCGCGGTCGGCGGGAGAGGGCCTCGCCGAACGGATCGGCGCGCACGGGGCGCTGCGGCTGCGCGACCGCGCCGGGCGGCTGCTCACCGAACACCTGGACCGGGTGATCCACGTCGAGCGCGAGCGCCGTCTGGCGCCGCTCGACGCCCTCGACGTGCACCCCGAGCCCCAGGCCGAACTCATCGCCGCGCTGTCCGTACTGCTGAAGGAGAGGTGACCGGTGACCGCTGTCACTGACCAGGACCGAACGGAACACACCGATCAGACGCCGGGCACCGTCCTCACGGACGGAGAAACGGACGGAGATACGGACGGAAGGACGGACGGGGAGAGAGCGAACGGGGAGACCTGGATCCGCGACAGGGCGGCAGACGCCAGGGCCGAGGGCGGCCACGGCGCCGAAGGCGTGCCCGAGGCCGGAGACGCGGAGACGCCCGGGGACGCCAAGCGCCACCGGGTCCCCGGGGCGGCCGCCTCCGACCACCTGGTGACCGGGGAGATCAGCATGGTGAAGGAGGCCGCCGTCGTCCACGCGCGCGTGGACCACGACGACTGCGACGCGCGCGGGACGGACGACGACGCATTGAGCCGTGCGGAGGCCGAGGGCGCCTGGGACGACGGGCTGATCGCGCGCCGCGTCACCGAGACGGGCAGCGCCGCCGAACTCGTACCCGTGGAGCCCCGGACCGCCCGGCAGCCCGGCGTGCCCCCGCTGGCGTACGACGGACCGCTGCGGTCCCGGCTCGACGCGCTGCGCGAGCTGGTGGGCCTGTCCCGCACCCGGCTCGACAGCCAGACCCTCGCGGAGGCGGGCCGTGTCCTCGACGAGGCCGCGGCCCGGCGCCGGCTCTCCGGGCAGCACACCGTCGTCGCCATCGCGGGCGCCACCGGCAGCGGCAAGTCCCAGCTGTTCAACGCCCTCGCCGGCGTCGCCATCTCGGAGACCGGGGTACGGCGGCCGACCACCGCGGCGCCCATCGCGTGCAGCTGGAGCGACGGGGCGGCCAGTCTCATCGACCGGCTCGGCATCCCGGGACGGCTGCGCAGGCGCCCGGTGCAGGCCCAGGACGCCGACCCGCAGCTGCGCGGCCTGGTCCTGGTCGATCTGCCCGATCACGACTCGGCGGCCGTGCAGCACCGCGAGCACGTGGACCGCATCCTGCGGCTCGTCGACGCCGTCATCTGGGTCGTCGACCCGGAGAAGTACGGCGACGCCGTCCTCCACGAGCGCTACCTGAGGCCCATGGCCGGCCACGCGGAGGTCATGTTCGTCGTCCTCAACCAGGTCGACCGGTTGCCCGGCGAGGCCGCCGACCAGGTCCTCGACGATCTGCGACGGCTGCTCGACGAGGACGGGATCGCCCTCGGCGAGCACGGCGAGCTGGGCACGACCGTGCTCGCGCTGTCCGCGCTCACCGGGGAGGGCGTCGGCGAACTGCGCGAGGCGCTCGGTCAGTTCGTGGCCGAGCGCGGAGCCGCGGTGCGGCGGATCTCGGCCGACGTGGACGCCGCGGCTCAGCGCCTGCGGCCCGTCTATGCCGCCCGGTCGAACGCCGGGCTCAGCGAGGAGGCGCGTGAGGAGTTCACGGCCCGGCTCGCGGACGCGGTGGGCGCCACCGCCGCCGGCGAGGCGGCCGAGCGGGCCTGGCTGCGCAACGCCAACAAGGCCTGCGGCACGCCCTGGCTGCGGCTGTGGCGGTGGTGCCGGAGCCGGCGCGAGGCACCCACCGGACGCTTCTTGCTGCGCAACCAGCAGGACGAGGAGGCCACCGCGCGTCAGCGTGTCGAATACGCGGTGCGCACGGTGGCCGACCAGGCCTCGGCCGGCATGCCGGGGCCGTGGGCGCAGGCCGTGCGTGAGGCCGCCGTACGCGGTGCGCACGGGCTGCCCGAGGCGCTGGACCAGCTGGCGGCGCGGGCCGCGCTGCCTTCGGGGCGGCCCCCGCGCCCGGGCTGGTGGCCCCTCGCGGTCCTCGTGCAGGCGGCGATGACGATCGTTCAGGTGGCCGGCGGTCTGTGGCTGGTGGGCCAGATCGTCGGGGTGACGGCGCCGTACCTGGGGGTGCCGGTGCTGCTCATGCTGGCCGGCATCGTGGGCGGGCCGTTCGTGGAGTGGAGTTGCCGGATCGCGGCACGCGGACCCGCACGGCGGTACGGCCAGGAGGCCGAGCGCCGACTACGGGAGGCGGCCTCGGGGTGCGGCCGGGCTCGGGTGCTGGATCCGGTGGCCGCGGAACTCCTGCGGTATCGGGAAGTTCGGGAGCAGTACGCGCTGGTGCGGGGAGCGGGGGTCGGATGACGGGCGGTCATCGCCCGCAGGGGTGAGGGAGTTTTCCACAGGCAGGCGGTGGTCCACAGGGCTCGGCGGGCTCGGCCCGGGCGGAGGCAGTCTGGTTCCGCGGCGATCGCGACGAACGCGGTCGTCACGGCAGACGCAGCCGTACGGGACGGGCCCGTACGCGTGTCCGCCCGGACCGAGCGGCCGGGCGAGGGAGGGGATTCGACGATGAACGAGACGATCGTCTGCACCGTGGGCAACGTGGCGACGCAGCCGGTGCACCGGGAGCTGCCTTCGGGCGCCTCGGCGCGGTTCCGGCTGGCGGTGACCTCGCGCTACTGGGACCGGGAGAAGAGCGCCTGGACGGACGGCCACACCAACTTCTTCACGGTGTGGGCCAATCGCCAGCTCGCCGCCAACGCGGTGGCGTCGCTGACCGTGGGCGACCCCGTCATCGTGCAGGGCCGGCTGAAGGTGCGCACCGAGAGCCGTGACGGCACCAGCCGGACCTGGGCGGACATCGACGCCCTGACGATCGGCCACGACCTGGCGCGGGGTACGTCGGCCTTCCGGCGCACGGTCAGGACGGACCCGCAGACGGCGAGTCCGCCTCCGCGGCCGGAGCCCACGTGGGAGACGGCCGCCGCGGACACGGAGGTCCCGCGGGAACCGGAGCCGCAGCCGCAGCCGGAGTCGGTCGCGGCGGTGTGCTGACGGGAGTGTGCCGACCCCCTGGCCGGATTGCGGCTCGTCACTGCCGCTCATCGGCGCATGCGCCCTGGATACGCCCGGGATGCGCCTGGGACGCACCCGGGAAGGCCCCAGCGGACTCCTCGACGGGCCCTGCTCACAGGGGCCCAGGGTGATCTTGGCGATAACGATTGCGATTCGGATCTGCGATCTGACGATACGACAGCGGAGTCCCGGTGTGAGGGATCCATAGGATGCCGGACACAGCTCTCTGGGCTTGTCTCTGGGCTTTGAGGTTTCTGCCGGTGGGACCGCACCCCCACGTCAACGGGTCCTGCTCGAAGGGGAATTCTGTGTGTGCTTGGTACTCTGCGCCGTCCGCGCGCAGGCGAGGGGCGGCCCGACTCGCCGCCGCCACCCTGATCTCCGGATTCGTCGCCGCCGGTGTGCTGGCCGCCGCCGGCCCTGCCGCCGCCGACGGCATGCCGCAGAGTCCGGGTGGCGCGACCGCCACCATCGGCGGCCTGAAGACCTACGGCACCGCCGTCATCCACGACGACGGTGGTGACCACCAGGTCTCCGCGGGTCTGTTCGAGATGTCCGTCGACGGCGGCGGGACCCTGCAGACCTACTGCATCGACGTGTACAACCCCACGCAGCGGGACGCCAAGTACCGTGAGACGCCCTGGAGCGGCACCTCGCTGGCCGCCAACAGGAACGCCGGGAAGATCCGCTGGATCCTGGAGAACTCCTACCCTCAGGTCAACGATCTCGCGGCGCTCGCCGCCAAGGCAGGCGTCGGGAACCTCACCGAGCAGGACGCGGCGGCCGGCACCCAGGTGGCCATATGGCGCTACTCCGACGGCGCGGACGTCGACGCGGTCGACCCACGGGCCGAGAAGCTCGCCGACTACCTGGAGGAGAGCGCCCGCGACCTGCCCGAGCCGCGGGCCTCGCTCACCCTCGACCCGGCCGCCGTCTCCGGTCGTCCGGGCGAGCGGGTCGGCCCGGTGACCGTGCACACCAACGCGAGCAGCGTGCCCCTGACACCTCCCGCGGGCGCCGCCACCAGCGGCGTGCGGATCGTCGGCAAGGACGGCAAGGAGATCACGTCCGCCAGGGACGGCAGCCAGGTGTTCTTCGACGTGCCCGAGGACGCCGGGGACGGCTCGGCGACGCTGACCGCGCAGGCCTCCACCTCCGTGCCGGTCGGCCGTGCCTTCACCTCCGACAGCCGCAGCCAGACCCAGATCCTGGCCGGCTCCAGCGAGTCCACCGTCGCCGCCACCAGCGGAGCGACCTGGGCCGCCGAGGGCGCGATACCCGCCCTGTCCGCGGTGAAGAACTGCGCCAAGGGCGCCCTGGACATCACCGCGGCCAACAAGGGCGACGAGCCGTTCACCTTCGAGCTGATGGACACCCGGTACAGCATTGCCGCGGGCGCGTCGGAGACGATCACCATCCGGCTCCAGGAGGACCAGGCCTACGACTTCACGATCAGGGGCCCGGGAGGCCACGCGGAGCGCTTCACCGGTGTTCTCGACTGCCGGACCCAGGGCAGCCCGGGCGGCGCCGTGACCCAGACCGTCGGCGAACCGAGCCCCGTCACGGCGGGCGGCGGCACCTCGCCCAACCCCAACCTCGCCGAGACCGGTGGCACCAGCGCCACCCCGCTGATCGCCGCCACCGGCCTCAGCCTGCTGGTTCTGGGTGCCACGGCCCTGAGCATCGTCCACAAGAGGAAGAGCGCCGGGAACTGACCTAGCGTGGTGGGGGGACATCGAGCGGATGCCCGGCACCAGGCGTCGAACGGGGTGTGACATGACCGTGCGAGCGAGCAGGACAGACCCCGGCACAGCGCCTGCCGGCGCACCGGCTCCGATCAGGAAGGGCCACGGCGCCCGCGCCGCGGCCGAGCGGGTCGTCTCGGGTGATTCGGTGACCGTCTCCCTGGGCGGTCTCCGACTCGAACTGCCGCCCCGGGACCAGCTCGCCTACCTCGCGGGCCTCGGTCTCCTCATGGCTTTCGACGTCATCGAATGGCCGGTCGCGCTCGCCATCGCCGTCGGCCACGAACTGGCCCGCAGCCACCGCGGCAAGACCCTGCGCGAGTTCGGCGACGCCCTGGAACAGGCCTGACCCCCCCGGGCCGGATGCCCGGATAGTGATCATGCTGTGACCTGTGCGTACTCGGCGCGGAAGTCCTGATCACTACGGTTCAACCGTGCCAGTGAACGACGATGTGCCCACGGACCACGACCGGCGGAACGACGACGAGTGGAACGTGGTGCTCGACGACGATTTCGTCGACGGCGCCACCGTGAAGGAGGGCCCTGCGCCCGCCCGGAAGCGGGTGTGGCCCCGGAACGCCGCGCTGGCCGTGGTGGCGGCCGTGGCGGCAGCGGCGGCCTTCGTCGTTCTGCGGCACACGGGCTCGTCGCCCGACGAAGCCGCCGCGTCCGGGCCGGCTGCCTCCGCGCCCGAGTCGACGGCTTCCGCCCCCGCACCGTCGGCGGTCGCGGCCGCCCCTGCCGCAGCGCGGCCGATGATCCCGCTGGCCGAGGCGTTCCCGGCTCAGGTGGAGGACGGTGCCGGCGGGACGTTCACCAAGCTGGGCGCGGTCGTGATGAGGTCCTGCACCGAACCCGATTCGGTCGGGGCGACCCTGGCGGCCTACATAGCCGAGGGCAAGGGGTGCGTCGGCGAGGAGATCGCCCTCTACAAGGACGCGCACGGCAACCAGTTCAACCTGGCCATCTTCACGATGAAGGACCCGCAGGACACGGTGAAGCTGGTGACCCGGCTGACCATGGCCTTCGACGACTACCAGGTGGCCGCCCAGGCTCCACCGCCCGGATCCGGCCTGCCGACCCTGCCGGCCGACAGCGGAATGGTGCAGTCCTTCACCGGGCAGGGCCGGGCCATGGTGGTCGGGCTGGGCCAGTGGTCGGACGGCCGGTCCCGTGACTACCAGCAACTCGTCGACCGCCTGACACCGCTGCTCAAGAAGGTCACCGAGAACACCGCTCGCTACGAGAAAGCGGCACCCGCACCGAAGCAGCACCCGCGGTGACAGCGCCGCCACGACGGTTCTTCACATCAGCCCCTCACCCTCTCTTCGCTTGTCGCCGCGGGTGGACGCATCGCGGCCGTGCGGATGACCTCCATTGGCGCTTTCGGCGCGCTGCTCACACGACGTGTCGCTGACGGCGGTGACGGCAATCCTGACGGCGGTGACCGTGGACACTCACGACACTCAGCGACCTGGCACGGTCACGGCACGGCGCCTCCGGGCCGGCTCACCAGGGTGTGCCCACATCTTCTGATCCCCCGACCTTGTGGCTCAGCGCGGCGCAACGGCACGGAGCCTCCGGGCCCACCGGCGGCGATCATGGAATCAAGTTGAGCTGTGTGATGATGCACAAAATGTAGGAGACATCCCGAACGTCGTGGCCCTCGCCGAGATCTCGGCCGTGGCGCATGGGATGGAGCTGCCCCCTTTGCGCGCCCCGTGGAAGGCACAGTGATTGATCACGCCCCCCACGATCACCAGGTGAAGATCCGGTTGCCTGGTTGGTCGCCCTCGGGCCGCCCCTGGGCCGTCCGAGGCCCCCGAGGCCGACCAACGGCGACCGAAAGTGACGGACGAGCCACGGCCGCCGAAGGTAAAACCCCAGGTCAGAGCCCCCCGGTCACACGGGTTTCCGCCCAGGGGTGGCGGTACGGCAAGATGGGGTGTATCTGCCCACTGCCTGATTTCAAGCTGCCGGACGGTTTCTCTTGGCTGAGTTCATTTACACCATGCGCAAGGCGCGCAAGGCGCACGGCGACAAGGTGATTCTCGACGACGTCACCCTGAACTTCCTTCCGGGTGCCAAGATCGGCGTCGTCGGCCCGAACGGTGCCGGTAAGTCGACCGTGCTGAAGATCATGGCGGGGCTGGAGCAGCCGTCCAACGGTGACGCGTACCTGTCGCCCGGCTACAGCGTCGGCATCCTGCTGCAGGAGCCCCCGCTGACCGAGGAGAAGACGGTCCTGGAGAACGTCCAGGAGGGCGTGGCCGAGATCAAGGGCAAGCTCGACCGGTTCAACGAGATCGCCGAGCAGATGGCCACCGACTACTCGGACGCGCTGCTGGAGGAGATGGGCAAGCTCCAGGAGGAGCTCGACCACGCCAACGCGTGGGACCTCGACGCCCAGCTCGAGCAGGCCATGGACGCCCTGGGTTGCCCGCCCGGCGACTGGCCCGTCACCACCCTCTCCGGTGGTGAGCGCCGCCGTGTCGCGCTGTGCAAGCTGCTGCTCGAGCAGCCCGACCTGCTGCTCCTCGACGAGCCCACCAACCACCTCGACGCCGAGTCGGTGAACTGGCTGGAGCAGCACCTCGCCAAGTACGAGGGCACCGTCGTGGCCGTCACCCACGACCGGTACTTCCTGGACAACGTGGCCGGCTGGATCTGCGAGGTGGACCGCGGCCGGCTGCACGGCTACGAGGGCAACTACTCCAAGTACCTGGAGACGAAGGCCGCCCGCCTGAAGGTCGAGGGCCAGAAGGACGCCAAGCGCCAGAAGCGGCTCAAGGAAGAGCTCGAGTGGGTGCGGTCGAACGCCAAGGGGCGGCAGGCCAAGTCCAAGGCGCGTCTGGCCCGCTACGAGGAGATGGCCGCCGAGGCCGAGAAGATGCGGAAGCTGGACTTCGAGGAGATCCAGATCCCGCCGGGCCCGCGCCTGGGCAGCGTCGTCGTCGAGGTCAACAACCTCAACAAGGCCTTCGGCGAGAAGGTCCTCATCGACGACCTCTCCTTCACGCTGCCCCGCAACGGCATCGTCGGCGTCATCGGCCCGAACGGCGCTGGCAAGACCACGCTGTTCAAGATGATCCAGGGCCTGGAGCAGCCGGACTCCGGCAGCATCAAGGTCGGCGAGACCGTCAAGATCTCCTACGTCGACCAGAGCCGCGCGAACATCGACCCGAAGAAGACGCTGTGGGCCGTCGTCTCCGACGAGCTGGACTACATCAACGTCGGCCAGGTCGAGATGCCGTCCCGGGCGTACGTGTCCGCGTTCGGCTTCAAGGGCCCGGACCAGCAGAAGCCCGCCGGCGTGCTCTCCGGCGGTGAGCGCAACCGCCTCAACCTGGCGCTCACCCTGAAGCTGGGCGGCAACCTGCTGCTCCTCGACGAGCCGACCAACGACCTCGACGTCGAGACCCTGTCCAGCCTGGAGAACGCGCTCCTCGAGTTCCCCGGCTGCGCCGTCGTCGTCTCCCACGACCGGTGGTTCCTGGACCGCGTGGCGACGCACATCCTCGCCTACGAGGGCGACTCCAAGTGGTTCTGGTTCGAGGGCAACTTCGAGTCGTACGAGAAGAACAAGATCGAGCGGCTCGGCCCGGACGCCGCCCGGCCGCACCGCGCCACCTACAAGAAGCTGACCCGGGGCTGATCGAAGCAGATGCGCCACATCTACCGCTGCCCGCTGCGCTGGGCGGACATGGACGCGTACGGCCACGTCAACAACGTGGTGTTCCTCCGCTACCTGGAGGAGGCACGCATCGATTTCCTGTTCCGCCCGGACAAGGAGTTCAAGCAGGGGTCCGTGGTGGCGCGCCACGAGATCGACTACAAACGCCAGCTCGTCCACCGGCACGCGCCGGTGGACATCGAGCTGTGGGTCACCGAGATCAAGGCGGCGTCCTTCACCCTCACCTACGAGGTCAAGGACGGCGACCAGGTCTACGTCCGCGCCTCGACGGTGATCGTGCCGTTCGACTTCGAGGCGCAGCGTCCGCGCCGGATCACCGCGGAGGAGCGCGAGTTCCTCCAGGAGTACACCGACGACGCCGGCACCGGTGACGATGCCGCGCACGCGGGCGACAAGGAGGAGGCCGTCGCCGCATGACGGTCCTCCACCTCGCCGACGAGACGGAGGCGGCCGACCTCGCCGCCTTCCTCTCCCGGCTGCTGCACTACGACCGTTCGGCCGCGGTGCGCCTCCAGGCGACGGGCACGGCGCTCGCCGTCTTCGGCCGGCCGGCGTCCTTCGAGGTGCTGGCGGTGCGCGCGGTGCGGCTCTCCGAGCCGTACCGCGGCGACCCCGACGCCACGCTCGACGTGACCGTCTCCGCAGGTGAACTGCTGGAGTCCGTCGACGAGTCGGCGGCCACGGCCGCGGTCCCGGCGGCGGTGACCGGGCCGCCGTGGGCGGGCGTGCTGCCGCCGCGCGGCGGCTGGCGGACGGAGCCGGGGCTGCCCCCGGCCGGCGCCCTGGGCGCGACGGTGGCCGCCGCGGTCGCCGAGTTCCGTTCCCGTACGCAGGAGTTGGCGCAGGAGCACCGCACACGCGCCGAACTCGACCGGATCGGGCGGGAGATCTGGTCCCGGCTGGTCGGCGAGACCCAACTGCCCGTGCGGGCCGTGCACGCGGCACAGTCGCTGCGGTTCCTCAGGCCCCCCGCCGCCGTCGGCGAGGGGGACTCCGCGAGGCCGTCGGCGGCCTCCGGCGAGGAGGACCTCGCGTTGCTGTCGTCCGGGACGTGGCTGCGGCTGCGGACCCCCTACGGTTCGATCGCCGTACGGCGGGCGGAGGCCGGACTCGGCTCCCTGGACGTCAGCGTCCGCTGACCGCGGCGGCTCAGCTTCCCTCGCTGTCGTCCGGCCGCACCGCGATGTGGTCGGGCTCCAGCTCCAGCGCCACCCGGTCGCGCATCCCCAGGGCCTGGGTGTACTCGGCGGGCAGTTGCAGACGGCCGGCCCGGTCGAGCATGGCGTACTCGCGGCTCACCAGCTTCTCGTCACCGGTCGCCGCGTCCACCTCGCTGCGGCGCAGCACCTCGGTGGAGGTGCGGCCGTCGCGGATGGCGACCGTGCGGCGGACCTCGCCGGCCACCGCCTGGTCGTGGGTGACGATGACGATCGTCGTGCCCAGATGCTCGTTGGCGGTGCGGAAGGCGGCGAAGACCTGCTCGCCGGTGTGGGAGTCCAGTTCGCCGGTGGGCTCGTCTGCGAGCAGCACCGCGGGGTTGTTGGCGAGGGCCACCGCGATCGCCACGCGCTGCTGCTGGCCGCCCGACATCTGGTGCGGACGGTGGTCGCGGCAGTGGCCCACCTCCAGCAACTCCAGGAGTTCCACGGCACGTTCGGCCTTGGCGCGGCGGCTTCGCCCTCGGGCGCCGGACAACTGCATCGGCAGGGCGACGTTCTGCGCCGCCGTCAGGTAGGGCAGCAGGTTGCGGGAGGTCTGCTGCCAGACGAAGCCGACGACCTCGCGGCGGTAGCGCAGGCGGTCCTTCGCGGTCATGGCGAGCAGGTCGTGGCCCGCTACCCGGGCCGCGCCCGCCGTGGGAGTGTCCAGCCCGGCGAGGATGTTCATCAGGGTGGACTTGCCGCTGCCGGAGGCGCCGACGAGGGCCATCAGCTCGCCCTCGCGGACCAGCAGGTCCAGGCCCTGGAGGGCCTGGACCTCCACGCCGTCGGCGGTGAAGATGCGGACCAGGCGGTCGCAGCTGATCAGCGCGTCGTGGCCGTAGGCCGGGCGGGTGCGGTTCGTGGTGGCGCGCTCGGCCAGGTCGGCCAGGGTGGGGTTCGTCGTCATCGGGGCTCTCCTGCGCGGCGGCTACGGCGGCTACGGCGGTTACGGCGGCTGTGGCGGTCCGATCGGTTCATCTCGCGTCCCCCGCTCTCAACTCCCGTACCGATCCCCTGCGTCCCGTCCACCACGCCTGGCTCACGGCGATCCCCACGGTCAGCAGCAGCACCGCCGCCGCCGGCAGGGCCAGCGAGAGCGGGTCCGTCCGCAGCGCGTTCCCGCCGGCGGACGCCGTCTTCGACGGCAGCGCGATGGCCGTCAGGTCGATGCCGGGGGAGAGCAGCAGGACGGTCGCCCAGCCCGTCAGCGCTCCGCCCGCCACGGCGAGCAGCGCCTGGGGCAGGGACTCCAGGACGAGCAGGCGACGGCCCTGTGCGCGGGTGAGGCCCATGGTGCGCAGGCGGGCGAGGAGCGCGGCACGCTCGGGGGCGGCGCGCAGCAGGGCGAGCAGCAGGGCCAGGACGGCGTAGCCCGCACCGGCGGCCACCGCCACCGCGTAGACGCGCTCGGCGCCGGACTGGAGGGGCGAGTCGACGTACTGGGCCCGCTCCTCGGAACGCAGGTGCACGGACACCGACTTGCCCACCGTCCGGCGCAGGGCGCCGGCGTCCGGGTGGCCGCCGGTCAGGAGCAGTGTGTTCGTGCGGGCCGTCTCGCGGCTCAGTCCGGCCCGGTCCACGACCAGGAAGCTGGTGCCGACCACGGCCGGGGTCCGGTCCCGGACGGTGACGATCCGGACGGTGACGTCGGTCCCGTCGCCCAGCATCACGCTGAACGGCTGCTTGCCGAACGTCTCGGCGATGGAGGGGGAGGCCAGTGCCGGCAGCGGGGCCCGGGCGCCGTCGGCCGGCCGCCGCAGTTGCTGCTCGGGGAAGACGCCGAGGCCGGTGCTTCTGGCCAGGGAGGCGTAGGACGCCGGGTCGACGCCCGCCAGGGACACCCGGGTCAGGTCCGTTCCCGCCTTGGCCAGGGAGTCGACGCTCACCTCGGTGAGCCCCCGCACGCCCGGTGTCCGGCGCACCCGGTCGGCCAAGTCGGCCGGCAGCGCGCCGGTGTCCTCGACGCGCCCGTCGGCGCCGACGGCGAGGAGGGCCGCCTGGTCGCGGGCGTCGGCCACGCCCGCCAGCACCGAACCGCCGAAGGCGGCGGTGGTGAGCGCGGTCAGCAGCGCCAGCAGGGGCAGCACCGCCGAGACGGAGGAACGGCCCGCACGGGCCAGGGACAGATGGCCCACCGCCCCGCGCAGCCGCCCGGCGGGACGCATCAGCCAGCGCAGCGGCAGCGGGTACAGGCGGACCAGCAGCAGGGCCGCGATCACGCCCACCAGGACCGGGGCCAGGGACACCAGTTGGTCCCCGGACCCGTCCGAGGCGCCGGTACCCTCCGAGGGCCCCGAGACCCCGTGCCGCCGCAGTGCCTCCACCGCTCCCGCCGCGATCACCAGCAGCGTCAGCTCGGCGACCGTACGGCGCCGGGAGGGACGTACGGACACCGTGTCCTCGCGCGGTCCGTGGACGCTGACCGCGCGGTGCGCGACCAGCGCGCGCACGGGCAGCGCGGCACAGGCGACGGCGGTGACCACCGCGGCCGCGAGGACCGCCTGGCCCGGGCGGCCCTCGGGGACGGCGAGCAGGGCCGCACCGAGCCCGAGCGCCCCGGCGGGCACGGCGACCACCGCCGTCTCGGCGAACAGCCGACCGGCCAGGCCGGTCAAGGAGGCGCCGCGGGCGCGCAGCAGGGTGAGTTCGAAGCGGCGGCGGTCGGCGGCCAGGCCCCCGGCCATCAGCAGGACGACGAGGGCGACGGTCGCGCTGCCGAAGGCGGCGACCGCGACCAGCGGGCCGACGCCGGACCTGAGGTGGCCGTAGGAGACGAGCACGTCGTCGAGGT
The DNA here is from genome assembly GCF_040643155.1 of Streptomyces sp. NPDC047453. NCBI lineage: Bacteria > Bacillati > Actinomycetota > Actinomycetes > Kitasatosporales > Streptomycetaceae > Streptomyces > Streptomyces sp. NPDC047453. Next base: position 16,154 of record NZ_JBEYTS010000001.1, read on the forward strand.
CGGTGCTCACCTGCGCGGCCGGGTCGGTGGCCGTGCGCACGTGTCCCAGGCCCGGCCCGGACTTCAGGGCGGCGACGGAGGACTTCAGGCCGTCGAGGTCGTGGGCGTGCAGGGCACGGGTGTCGGGGGCCACCTGCCAGTAGCGGACCGGCTGCCCGTCGACGCCCAGCATGGCGGGGGCCGCCTCGGGCGGGAACAGCAGGGCGCCGAGCCAGTACTTCTCCGAGAGGGGGTCGGTCGGGTTCACGGGGACCAGCGCCGGGGTGCGCATCAGGGGCTGCGTCGCCCAGTACGCGCCGTCGCGCTCGCGCGGCGTCAGGATGCCGGTGATCCGCACGGCCAGCGGGGGCCGGGACACGGCGGGTACGTGGATGACGGAGCCGACCTCGATGTGCAGGCTCCTGGCCGTCTCGGCGGTCACGGCGGCCTCCACCTCCGTGGTGGCCGCCGTCACCTCGCCGTTCGCCCGCGGCAGCCGGCCCGTGCGCACCGAGGAGTGCGCGGCCAGTCCGCTCTGCGCGACCAGGCGCACCTGCGGGGGCAGCCCGTTGGGCCGCGGGAGCCAGCGGTCGGGGACGGTGAGGTCGTTGCCCGTCAGCACCCCGTACGCCGACTGGCCGGGGTCGGCGGCGAGCGGCCGTCCGACGGCGCCGAGGACGGCGGCGTGCTGGCGGCCCATGACCCGAGGGAGCAGCGCCTTCTCCCGTTCCGGCTGGGCGAACTGGAGGCCGGGCTGCGGGGCGTACATCAGCAGGGTGGTGCGCTTCGCGGTCGCCCGGTCGACGGCCCGGACCAGGCCGGCGTCCTCGTACCGGTCGACCGCGCGCGGGAACGCGGCCGCCAGGCACGCGGTCAGCGCGACCAGCAGGGCGAGGGCGGCCGCGGCACCCGGCGCGGTGCGCAGGCGAACCCGGACCCAGGCGGGAGTGACGGCGTTCAGCTCACTCACCTCCGCGGTCTCGAAGGGACAGCGCCGGGTCGGGCCGGCGCAGGGTCAGCACCGCCGTGACGACGAGCGGCGCGGCGGCGACGGCCGCCAGCAGCACGGCCACCCGGGCGACCGGCAGTTCGGCCAGGACGGCCGGCATCGGTTTCGTGGCCTGCCCGGTCAGGACGATCAGCGGGATCACGGCCCGGGTCAGCACGGTGCCCAGGGCCACGCCGACCGCCAGCGCCAGGGCCAGCAGCACGCTCTGCTCGGCGGCCAGCGTCCGCGCCAACTGGCGGCGCGGGGCGCCCAGGGCGCGCAGCACGGCGAACTCGGCGTCCCGCTCCCTGAGCGCTCCGGCCGCGCTCACCGCGAAACCGACCGCGGCCAGCGCCGCGGCGACCACGGCCGCGGCGGTGAAGGCGGCCGCGGGTCCGGCGCCGAACGGGTCGTCGCGCAACTGGGCGGCGATCTCCTCCCGCACGATCACCTGCGCCGGGGCGATGTCGGGCTGGGCCCGCAGGGCCGCGGCCACACTCGCCGACTGGTCGGCGTCGGTGCGCAGCCACCACTCGGTGGGCACCACGTTCTCGCCGTGGCGTGCCTGGAGCAGCCGGTTCACCGACCGCAGATCCATCAGCACGCCTCCGCCGTCGTGTGCCGTGGCACCGGCCTGGTCGGCACCGGCCGTGGTCGGCAGTTCCCGTACCGCGCTGACGATCCGGACCGGAACGTTCTGGCCGCCGAACGTCACGTCCAGCCGCTGCCCTGCACGGGCGCCCGTGGAGGCCAGGAAGCGGTCGGTCGCCAGGGCCGTGATCTCCGGCTGCGCGGGCTGGGCGACCTGGAGCCGCAGGGTCAGCGTGCCCGTCGCCCAGGGCTGGTCGCGCGGCACGTAGCCGGTGCTGTAGGTGACGGTCAGCGGGCGGGAGGACGTCACGGAGGGTGCGCCCGGCGTGTTGTCGTCGAAGGGGGAGGGGTCGGAGCCGGTGCCGGCCGAGGTCGCCTTCCAGGTCGTCGGCAGGCTCAGGTGCCGCTCTGTCCCGTCGGCGGCGGTCGCGGTCGCCTCGGAGACGGTGAGGCGGTGCCGCTCGTTGTGGCCGACGGGCTGGAACAGGGTCACGTCCAGGCCGGTGAGGACGAGGGGGCCCGCGGTGGCGGGGAGATCCAGGTCCAGCGGGTGGGAGTGGCCGTCGGCGGGCAGCGCGCCGAGCGGCATCCGGTACGGGACTCCGTAGCGGTCCTCGACGGTGGCCCCCACGTCCACCGAACTCCCGGCTCCGGCGCCGCGGATGGCGGTGGTCAGCCGCAGACGGGCCGTCCCGGCGGGCACCTTCAGACCCGCCGTCGGGCTCTTGGGCGCGAGCCCCGCCAGCAGTGGCCGTACGGGATCCGACACCAGGTCGGGGCGCATCAGCATCGTGTCCGCCGCGTTCGCGGTGTCCAGCGCGAGCACGGTCGCGGCGCGGTTGCCGGACAGCGACAGCGTGGTGCGAACCGCGGGAGCGGCGGCGCTCACGTGAGGGAGGGTCGCGTACCGCTCGGTGCGGCCGAGGTCTCCCTCACCGGCGGCCAGTACGCGCACCGGCGCACCCGCCTGGAAGTCGGCCTGGTCGTCCTGCGAGCGGTCCCAGGAAGCGCCCTGACCGATCGCCAGCATGCCCAGCGCGATGGCGAGTACGAGCAGCAGCACCGGACCGGCCCCGCGCATCGGGCGGCGGCTGAACTGCCAGCCCGCCAGCGCGGCCGGCAGTCCGCGGCCTCCGGTCGCGCGGCGCTCGGCCAGCCGGGCCACCGGCGGCAGCAGCCGCAGGGTCAGCACCGTTCCGGCCAGCAGGGCCAGCGCGGGCGCGGTGACCAGCAACGGGTCGATGCCGAGTGCGCCCGTGAGGTCGCTGCCGACCGCTCCGGAGGGCTGCCGGTTCAGCTGCCAGTACGCCACACCGGCCACCGCCAGCAGGCCTACGTCCGCGCCGGCGCGCAGCGGCGCGGGCAGCGTACGGGCCCGCGAGCCGGTCGTGAACGACGAGGTCAGCGCGGGCAGCGTCACCGCCATCGCGCAGCCCAGCGCCACGGCCGCCGCCACCAGCCAGACCCCGGGCCGCCCGGCCGCGGAGACGTCCGGGTGCAGTCCGATCCGGGCCAGGGCGCCCTGCCCGGCCAGCAGTCCGGTCAGCGGCCCCGCCAGCAGCGGCGCGCAGGCCGCCGCGGGCACGGCGAGCAGCAACGCCTCCGTGGCGGCGAGGCCCGCGATGCGGGCACGGGAGCCACCGCGGGCCCGCAGCAGGCGGGTCTCCCCGCCGCGTTCGGTGCTCAGCAGCCGGGCCACCAGCAGCAGCGCGTAGCCGGCGAGCAACGCCAGCTGGAGCACGGCGATCAGCAGGGTGGAGCGGGCCACGAGCAGGGAACGGTCGATCCGGTCGAGGACGGCGGGCAGTGAGGACGTGACCTCCGGTGCGCCGCTCACCGCCGTGGACTTCCGCAGGGACGCGGCACTCTCGCTCACTGCGTCGCGCAGCGCCCCGATCCGCCCGGTCGTCAGCGTGGAGAAGTCCGCCGACGCCTGCCACGCGGTCTGTCCCGCGCTCACCCTGCCGCCGGCGACGACGGCGGGGTCGGTCAGCAGCGGCCCGTACATCGTGAAGCCGACCTTGCGGACGCCGCGGCCGCCCAGTTCGTCCAGTCGCCAGTACGGCGCGTCGGCGCGGACGGGGCGGTAGAGCCCGGTGATCCGCACCTGGGCCTTCCGGCCGCCGAGGCGGTCGGTGAGGGGGAGCCGGGCGCCGGGCTTCAGCCCGAGGTGCTGCGCGGCGGTCTGCGGCAGCGCGACCTCGAGGTCGCCCGTCGCCGTCTCGCCGGGGAGGCGTCCGGAGACGAGCCGCACCTGGGTGGGGTCGACCGCCGCGAAGTAGGTCAGGTCCGGGTCGCCGGAGCGCTCTGCCGGGGGCCGCAGGGACAGGGGCAGGCCGTAGGGGCCGGAGCGCGCCAGGGCGCGCACGGTGACCGGCATCCCGTCGAAGGCCTTGCGGGTCTGCTCGCGTACGGCGGCGTCGGCGGCCGCGCGCTTCTCGGGCGGTGTGTCGCCGCGGACAACCAAGGTGGCGTCGGCGGCGTTGCGCGGATCCCGCAGGGAATGGCGCAGCGCCGCGTCGCCGATCGCGCCGGAGTAGGCGGTGAGCGTCGCCAGGACCGCCGTGGTCAGCAGGACCGTGAGCAACGCGGCGGCCAGCAGCAGCCGGTGCGCCCGCGCTCGCAGCAGGACGAATCCCGTGAACCCCGCCACCCGGCTCCCCCTGCCGTTGTCCAGACCTTTTCGGTGATGTTGTCAGAGGGAGCGCGGCGCGGGTAAGCGTTGATGGGCCGAGCTTGACCGGATCGTGATCGGAATCCGGCGCCGGACGACCGGAATCCGGTACTCAGGTGCCTGCGCGGCGGCTCAGCCGGGCGTGTTCACCATCGACGCCGCCGCGTACGTCAGATAGTTCCACAGCGTCTGCTCGTGCTCCTGCGACAGGCCGAGCTCGTCGACGGCCACCCGCATGTGCCGCAGCCAGGCGTCGTGCGCCGCCCGGTCGACCTGGAAGGGCGCGTGCCGCATCCGCAGCCGCGGGTGGCCGCGCCGCTCGCCGTACGTCGTCGGACCGCCCCAGTACTGGATCAGGAACAGCCTCAGCCGCTCCTCGGCCGGTTCCAGATCCTCCTCGGGGTACATCGCCCGCAACTCGGGATCCCCGGCCACCCCCTCGTAGAAACGGTGGACCAGCCGGCGGAAGGTCTCCTCGCCGCCGACCTGCTCGTAGAAGGTCTGCTCCTGAAGCGTGCCACGCCGAATCTCATTCACCCGTCCATGCTCTCAGACGGCCGGACGGAGGACCGGAGGCCTAGGACCTGCTTCACAGCAGAGCCAGGAGCCACCGGTCCTTACGTGATCCCTGTGATCCGTGTGATCCGTGTGATCCGTGTGATCCGGGCGGGCCCTAGCCGCGCCTGATCGTGATCGTCGTCCAGGCGCCCACGTGCACGCGGTCGCCGTCCTGGAGCGGGACCGGCACGAAGGGCTGGATGGGGTCCTCCGAGCCGTTGACCGTGGTGCCGTTGGTCGAGTTCTGGTCGACCACCGCCCAGCTGCCGTCGGGCTGCTGGACCAGCACCGCGTGCTGGTGGGAGACGCCCGGGTCCTCCGGCGGGACCGACAGGTCGATGTCGGGGGTGTCGCCGGTGGAGTGCCGGCGGCGGCCGATGGTGACCTGGTTGCCGGTGAGCGTGCGCTGTTGCTCGGGCGAGTACGCGGGCAGGTTCAGGCCCGTGGCCTCGGGGCCGGAGCGCTGCATCATCGCCATGAAGTAGTCGCGGTCCGGACCGATCGTCGCCGTCCAGGTCGCGGGCTGCTGCGGCTGCTGCGGGAAGGCCGGTCCCGGCGGGGCCTGGGTGGCACCCGGCTGCGGGTAGCCGTAGCCGCCCGCCTGGCCGGGACCGGGACGGCCGGGGCCGCCCGGACCGGAGGGGCCCGTGGACGACGGCGGGGAGATCACCCAGTCGTCGTCACCGCCGTGCTGCGGCCGGCCCGTCTCCTGCGGGAACCCGGGCGGAGCCGGCGGGCTGGGCTGCTGGAACGCCTGCGGGGCACCACCGGGCGCTCCGGGGGCACCGGGCGGCGGCGGAACCGGCCGTGACGGGTCGCCGCCGAAGTTCGGCGGGCCGGGGCGGCCGGGGGGCTCGGTGCCGAAGTTCGGCGGGCCGGGGCGGCCGGGGGGCTCGGTGCCGAAGTTCGGCGGGCCGGGGCGGCCCGGAGGCTCGGTGCCGAAGGGCGGGGCGTGCGGGATCGGCTCGGCGGGCCGGTTCACCTGGGACGGCCGGGAGCCCTGGTACTCGAACGTGTCACCGCCGAAGGCCGGGCCGGGCGGCTGCGGGAAACGCGGGCCGGGACCGGCGCCGGGCGGCGGCGCGGCCGGCGTGTACGAGGTCGCCGTGTTCGTCAGGAAGTTCCACCGGCACTCCTCGCAGAACGGCGCGCCGCCCTCGCGGGGCGTACGGCACTGCGGGCAGAGCTCCGGCTCGGGGTCCGGTACGGCGGACAGGTGCGGGCGCGCACCGGGCACGCCGGGCGCACCCGGCTGACCGGGACCGCCGGGTCCCGGCGCGGGCGGGAAGCCGTAGCCCCCGACCGGGGGCGGCGGGGGAGGCGGAGGCACGGCACCGGCCATGCGGTGACCGCACACCTCGCACCAGTCGTCGGAACCCGACTGGTGTCCGTTCGGGCAGGTCGGCATGTCGGCGCTTCCCCCTCTCCTTTTCCGGCCGGTGCGGCCGGATTACTCCAACCCCGAGGGGCCGGGCTCGCTGTCTTCCGCGGTCTTCCCACGTCACTTCTTCACACGAACGGTCTTGGTGGACCGGGTCTCGAGAGTCATCTCGTCGGCCTCGTCGACCTTCGCTTTCAGTCGCACAGTACCCGTCGCGGCGTCGACCACGTCCACCACCTTCGCAAGCAGTTTCGCAGTATCCGCGTTCCCCGAGGCTCCGGCGAGCTGAACAGCGCGGCCCAGTTTGGCCGTTGCTCCATCGAAATCGCCCGCTTTGCGAAGGTCGAGGCCCTGCTGGATGGCCTGCGCCAGTTCGGCCTGCCCGGTGTAGTGGGCCACCTGCGGATTGATCGAGGTGGAGGCGGTCATGTCGTCGGTCCACACGGCCCGTACCAGGCCCTGGGCGCCGAGGTTCTGCACCGTTCCATCCGGTTGGGGCACCACCAGGGAGATCCGGGCGGCGAGCATCTCCTGCCCGATGCCGGCCGCGGGCACCTCCACGCAGAGGTGGTAGTCGCGGGACTCGTCCCCCCAGGATCCGGTGGGATAGTCCCCGGCGCGCGGCCCCGCCTCGGCCCGGCGGTCGGTCAACTCCTCCACAGCCGGAGCGACTTGCTTGACGAACTTGATGGTCGTGTCCACCGGCGTCCACACCCGCAGCCAGACGTCCGCGACCTCCTTGCCCATCGCCGTCTCCATCATCCGCGTGAAGTCGGCGGCCAGGCCCGCCGGGTCGGCGACGATGTCGGCGGTGCCGAGCAGCGCGGAGGCGATCTGTGTGACTTCTTTCACTTCCCAGTCGGTGCCCACGCCCCGCGCGTCACATGTGAAGCGTCCCGCGCATGCGTCGAGCGTCCGCCGGAGGTCCTCGGGCGACTCGTGCTCGTTGCGGCCGTCGGTGAGCAGGATGCCGTGCCGGATGGCGACGTCGGCCGAGGACAGCAGCCGGTCGGCCAGCCGCAGCCAGGTGCCGATGGCCGTGCCGCCGCCGGCGCTGAGCCTGCGCAGCGCCTGCTTGGCCTGGTCGCGGGTGGTCGCGTCGGCGACCGCGAGCCGGCCGCCGCCCGGATAGACCTCCTTGGCCACGTGCGTGCCGCCGATCACCGCGAAGTGCACGCCGTCGCGCAGGGTGTCGATCGCGGCGGCCGTGGCGTCCCGGGCGTTGCGCATCTTGGTCGGCGGGTAGTCCATCGAACCCGAGCAGTCGACCATGATCGCCACCGCGGCGGACGGTCCCTGCCCGGGCGCGTACAGGTGTGGTGCCGCGACCGCGCTGCCGATCGTGCCGCCGCCGGTCGCGCTGACCGTGACGATCGAGTTGACCTCCTGGCCGCCCTCCGGCAGGTACTCGTTCTGGTACACGTCCACCGAGAACTGCGGCACGCTGGATTTCGAGAAATTCGCCATGCTGTCCCAGATCCCCCTCTGGACCCCGTGAACGGGGACGACGACTGTGAACGGGCCGGCCCCCGCCGGCCCTCGGAGCTTCCCCGCGCTGAGGGCTCGGCCGGGGGTTCCCGTCACGCGCCCCCGCGTACGTCCCTCAGGCCGATCCTGCCCCCTGCGGCGCGGCCGGGAACGGCACGACGGCCACTGTTACGTTGTCGTGGCCCCCGCCGTCCAGGGCGTGGCCGACCAGGACCCGGGCGCTGTGCAGCGGGCGCACGGCGGCGTCGGGGGGGACGGCCTCGGCCATCTCCCGGGCCGTCTCGGCGTAGTTCCACAGCCCGTCCGTGCACACCACGACCACTCCCGGCCGGTCCGGCTTGAAGGAGGCGGTGTGCGGCTCCAGTTCGTAGGCGTCCGCGCCGAGCCAGCCGGTGATCGCGTGGGCGCGCTCGTCGGCGTACGCCTCCGCCTCGGACATCAGGCCCGCGGAGACCATCTGCGCGGCCCACGAGTCGTCCTCGGTGAGCCGGGCCGGGGGCGCGCCGCGGTCCACCGGGATCCAGTAGGCGCGGCTGTCGCCGACCCAGCCGACGACCAGCAGCCCGGAGGCGACCACCGCGCCGACGAACGTGCAGGCGGGCGCGTTCTGGTGGGCGGAGTGCCGGCCGGCCGACGCGGGCTCCCCGGCGAGCGCGTCGACCGCCTGCGCGGCGGCGACGATCGCGTCGTGCATGGCCTGCTGCGGGTGCGTGCCCCGGGGCAGCGCGGCCAGCAGCGACTCGCTCGCCGCTCGTGAGGCGGCGAGGGAGGCGTCGTCGGGGCGGGTCGCGGAGGACACGCCGTCGCAGACGACCGCCGCGAGGGCGGGCGAGCCGTCGGGCAGCGCGGTGCGGCCGAGGGCGAAGGCGTCCTCGTTGCGGTGGTGGCGCAGGCCGCGGTCGCTGACGGCGGCGATCGGGCCCGACTCCTGCTCCATGTGGTCGCGTTCGCGCGGCTGGGCGTGCCCGCAGTTCTCGCAGTAGCCGTCGCTGTCGACCCGGCCGGCCCGGCAGGCCACGCACACCGTGGCGGTCTCGCCCGGGGTGCCGTCGCCCGCGGCGCCTTCGCCCGGAGCGGCGGCGTCGGAGTCGGTGGGCACGCGCGGGTCCGGCGCCTGCAACGGGTACTCGTCGGGCTCCGCGGGCCGGTCGAGCCGGACGCCCGAGGCGGACGCCCCTTGCTGCTGCGGCTGTCCCTGCGGCTGCGGACCCTGGCCTTGCGGCTGCGGCTGCGGCTGCGGCTGCGGCTGCCCTTGTCCTTGCGGCTGCTGCTGAACTGCGGCCTGTGCTTGAGCCTGCGGCTGTTGCTGGGCCTGCGCTTGACGCGGCGGCTGAGCGGCCGGCTGCGGCTGCGGCCGGACCGCCGCCTGGGCCTCGGCGGGTGGCTGCGCCTCTGGCTGCGGCTGGGACTGAGCCGTCTGTGGCTGCTGCGGGGACTGCGCCACCGGCTGCGGCCGCTGCTGAACCGCCGCCTGGGCCTGGGACTGGGCTTGAGCCTGCGCCTGCTGTGCCGGAGCCGGCAGCGGGGAGCCGCTCGAGTCCGTGCCCGGCAGGTCCGTCGGCAGGTGCAGCCGCGGTGGGGCCTCGGAGGCGTCCGGGTGCGGTGCGCGCGGCCACACGGCGTCGTCGGCACGCTCGCCGGGGCCGGCCGGGCGCGGCACCGCGCCGCGGTCCATCGTGAGCGTCGGCGCGTCGCCCGGTCCCTCGGCGGCCGCGGACAGGTCGTACCCGCACGCGCCGCAGAAGCGGTCACCCGATTCGAGCGGCTCCGCACAGCTCGGGCACTTCGGCAGCGCGGCCTGCTGGTGCATCTGCGACATCAACTACACCCACGTCCGGGGGCGGTAACGGTTGGCACGTTCCACCAGGTCGATCCTCTCCTCGCCACCGGGCGCCAGCCGGGCCAGCGTGCGGTACGAACGCTCCAGGCCGAAGCGGAGTCCCCGCTCGTCCAGGTCGCTTCCGAGCAGCACCCGCCGGGCGGCCGGGTCGGTGGCCCGGCCCCCGGAGAGTACCCAGTCCAGGGCGCAGCCGAGGACTTCCGCCGACAGCCGCTCCCGCCGGGCGGGGTCCAGACCGTAGGCCTGAAGTGCCTCGACCTGCCCGGAGGCGGCCGTCAGATCGTCCAGGAACGGCGTGTCGGACGCCGCCGCCGTACGGTGCCGCAGTCGTGCCCGTACGGCCGCCACGCGCGCCGCCGTGTAGTGGATCGAGGACTCCGGTACGGACTCCAGGGTCCGTACCGCGCCGGGCCGTTCGCCGGAGGCGAGCTGCACGCGGGCCAGCCCGAACGCGGCGCTGACCTGGCTCGGGTCGGTCGACCACACCAGGCGGTAGTACTCGGCGGCGTTGTCGAGCTGGCCGAGCACCTCGGCGCACAGGCCGAGCGCCAGCTTCGGCGCGACCTCACCGGGGAAGGCGTCGTAGACCGCGTCGAAGGCGAGGGCAGCCTCCTCGTGGTCGCCGGTGACCAGGGAGGCCACGCCCCGGTACCAGACGACCCGCCAGTCGTCCGGGTGTTGCTGCTCCAGTTGGCGTAGGACTTCCAGCGCGGTGGCCGCCTCGCCTGTCTCCAACCGGGCCCTGACCTGGCGCAGCCGGGTCTCGGCCGACTGTGTGGGCGCCGCCGCGAGCGCGTGCGCCAGTTCCCCGGGCGCGGACGTCAACAGGCCCGCCAGAAAACCCGCGTTCGGGTCACCCGGGTCGACGTGGGGGACCGGCAGGGCGAGCGCGGCGGCGGGCGTTTCGACGGGCTTGACGAGCGCCGGGGCCGGAGCGTTCGGCGTGCCCGGAGCGCCGTGGCCGTGCGCGGTGCCGGCCGCGAGGGCCGGGGCCGATCCGCGCAGGCGTGGCACCCGCGCCCCCAGCCGGGACACGTCCCCGTCCAGTTTCGGGAACAACTCCGCGTCCGTCACCCGCAGTTCCGGGCCGAACAGCGTAGAAAGGGCCGGCCGCGCCCGGCCGGTCTGGAGGGACACGACCTCCCGCAGCACGCCCGTGAGCTGCTCGGCCATCTCCTGCGCCGAGGCGAACCGGCGGGCCGGGTCGGGGTCGGTGGCACGGACCAGCAGGCGGTAGAAGGACTCGTACTGGCGGAAGACCTCGATGTTGTCGGGGTCGGGCAGGGAGTCCGCGAAGACGTTCGTGTAGCCCTGGAAGTCGAAGGTGAGGACGGCGAGCGTACGGCCCACTGTGTACAGGTCGCTGGCCACCGAGGGGCCGACCTCGGCGACCTCGGGCGCCTGGTAGCCGACCGTGCCGTAGATGGCCGACTCGTCGTCGTCCATCCGGCGCACCGCGCCCATGTCGATCAGCTTGAGCTGGTCCTCGGTCTGGATCGCGTTGTCGACCTTGAAGTCGCAGTACAGCAGGTTGCGGCTGTGCAGATGACCGAGCGCCTCCAGCGCCTCGATCCCGTACGCGCATGCCTGCTCCACCGGCAGCGGGTCGCGCCTGCCCTCCGCGGTGCGGCGGGAGTTGGCGATCTCCTTCAGCGACCTGCCGCCGACGTACTCCATCACGATGTAGCCGTCGAGGGAGCCGGTGCGCTGGTCGAGGTGCTCGACGAAGTTGTAGATCCGCACGATGTTGCCGTGCTCGATCTCCGCCAGGAACCGCCGCTCGGAGATCGCCGCCGCCATCGCGTCCTGGTCACCGGTGTCCAGCAGGCCCTTGAGCACCACCCAGCGGTCGGACACGGCCCGGTCCACGGCGAGGTAGATCCAGCCGAGGCCGCCGTGCGCCAGACAGCCCACGACCTCGTACTGGCCGTGGACGATGTCCCCGGCCCTCAGCTTGGGCACGAAGGAGTACGGGTGCCCGCACTTGGTGCAGAAGCCCTCCGTACGGCCCGCGCGGTCCCCCCGCGCGCGCCCGACCGGCGCACCGCAGTCCGAGCGCGAGCAGAACCGCTTGCGCTCCGGCACCTCGGGGTTCTCCAGCACCATCGAACGCGGGTCGGGCCGCGGCACCTGCGGCACCTGCACCAGACCCGCGCCCAGTCGGCCGCGGCCGGAGGAGCCCGTCGTGGAGCCGGAGCTGCGCACCGACACCGACCGGCCGGTCGCCTTGCCCGACAGCGAGCGCGAGAGCCGCCCCGACACCGAGCGGCGCGATTTCGACGACTGCGACGACGTACGGGAACTGCGGGCACTGGAGGCCGAACCGCCGCCGCCCACCGAACCCCGCGAGTCCCCGCCACCGCCGGTCACGCCGGTGGGCGGCGAGCCCACCATGCCGGTCGCCGAGACGACCGGCGCGAGACCGCACGTGTCGCAGTACAGCTCGCCGCCGCCGACGTCCTCGTACGTCCCGCCGCAGTCCGGCCGCTGACAGGTCTGCCCCGCCTGACTCATGACTCCCCCTACCGTCCCTCGGGCCCGCCCTGCTCCGGCACCCGTGAGCCGCCGAGCAGCTCGGCCGCCGCCTGCTGGTAGCGCAGCACGGACTGTTCGGCCACCCGCAGGTCGCAGGGTGCGCTCCACAGCATGCGGCGCGCCGCGTCGTACCGCTCGACCAGCAGCGGGTCCTCCCCCAGGCCGTGCCGGGCGACCTTCGCCTTGTACGCGTCCAGCCGCCCGCGCAGCTCGGCGCGGACCGCGAGCGGTGCGGTGACCGCCGTCAACGACTCACGAGCGCGCTCAAGTTCGTCCTCCGCCTTCTGCTCCAGCGATTCCAGGAGCGGCGACAGCCGGTGCCACCGGGCCTGCCTGCGGTACTCGGCGGCCTCCGCCAGCTGCTCCTGGAGGGCGGTCGGCGGACCGCTGACCACCGGTACCTCCGTGGCGGCGATCTTCGCCAGCACCTCGCCGCGCGCGGTGCGCGCCTCGGCGAGCGTGCGGTCCGCGCGCGAGAGCACGTCCCGCAGCCTGATCAGCCGCTGCTCGGCGTCCTGCCGGACCCCGAGCACGGCGTCGATCTCCCGGCGCACCTCGTCCAGCGCCCGCGCCTCCCGGTCGTACACCGTGGTGTCCGGCCGTCCGCCGCCCGGTGCCGAACTGCCCTGCGCGGGCAGCCAGAAGGCGAGCGGATCGGAGATCACCTCCGCGCGCAGCCTCGTCAGCGTGCGCGTGACGCGCTCCAGGTCGTCGCCCGCCGGGTGCTCGCCGGGGCGGACACCGACCGAGTGCGCGAGCCGGCGGGTGCGCTGGAGCTCGGCGGCCAGCAGATCGATCCGCGCGGGCAGCGCCGACCACACCGCGTCGGCGGCGACCACCATGTCCAGACCGCTCGCGTACAGCTCGTTCATCCGGTCCACCAGCGTGGCCAGGGAGAAGCTCTGGCTGAGCCGGCCCGGACCGGACAGGGCGGGCGCGGCGGCCGCGCCGGAGACGGTGACGGACTCGCCGCGCAGCAGCTCGGTCAGCTCCACCAGGTCCTCGCGGCTGGACCAGCGGCGGCGGGCGCGGATGTCACGGGCGGTGCGCAGGGCGCCGCTGTAGGCGTCGAAGTACGCCCACAGCAGCGTGATCGACGCCTCCGTGGCCGCCCAGCGCTCCTTGGTGACGCCGGTCAGTTCGGCGCCCTCCAGGAGTCTGCGGCCCGCGTGGTCCTGAAGGGCGAGCAGCGAGGTCTCGATGGCCTCGTGCTCCGCGCCGAGCCGCGCCAGCGCACGGTCCACCTCGTCCCGGTCCATGACGGGCCCGGCGGGGTCCGTGACGCCCATCGATCACCTCTCGCTGCTGCGTGTCGCCTGTGTGCTGTCGGTTCTGCTGTTCCGTCGGTGCCGCGCCGGCCGGTGACCGGTCACCGGTAGCTCGGCGTCGGCGCGGTGGCCGACGGTGAGTCCTTACCCAGCGTGGCGGACAGCCACGTCCCGTACGACGCCTTCCAGCCTCCGTCCTTGCGGTAGTTCTCCAGTGTCCGGTTGACCTGGCGGACCAGATCGTCGGCACCGAGCTTCATGGCCACACCGTAGAACTCCTTGGTGAAGGAGGCGCCCTTCAAGGCCACCGTGGGGTCCTGCGCGGCCTGGCTGGCGGCGAGCGCGCCGTCCGTCACCACCGCGTCCACCTCGCCGAGTTGGAGCCGCACCAGGCAGTCCAGCTGGTTGGGGACGGTGGTGGTGATGTCGGTGGACGCGGGGAGCCTGCCGTCCTTGGTGTCGGCGGACAGGTGGTCGAAGGCCGTGGAACCGGTCGCCGAGCAGATCCTCTTCCCGGCGAGGGAGCCGTCGTAGCCGGTGATGCCGGAGGTCTTGGGGGCCAGGACCTGCTGGCCGGTCAGGAAGTAGGGGGCGGAGAACGCCACCTGCTTCAGCCGGTCGCAGGTGATGGTCATGGTGCGCACCACCATGTCCACCCGGCCGCTGCGGATCGCGGGTATCCGCTCGTTGGTGGGGATGGCCTTGAACTGGACCTTGTTCGCGTCGCCGAGGATGTCCTCGGCGATGCGGTGCACGAGGTCGATGTCGAAGCCCTCGAGCGCGCCTGAGGCGTTGTTCGGGTTGCGGTAGCCCCAGCGGTAGCTGTTCTGGTCGACGCCGACCGTCAGATAGCCGCGCGATCGGATGGCGCTCAGCGTGGGGCCGCCGGCGCCGGACGGGGACGGGCTCAGGTTCTGCGCCTGGCTGTCCTGGCAGTTGTCCGCCTTGGACTGCGTGCCCTGCACGGCTCGCGAGCCGCTTGCGGCGGGGCCGCCGGCGCCCTGCGGCTGGGTGCGGGGCAGCAGCAGGACGAACGCCAGCGCCAGGGCGCAGACGGCCGCCATCGCGCCGACACCGCCCCAGCCCTTCAGGCCGGCCCGCAGACGTCGTGCTCGCATCGCCACGCCCCCTTTCACCGCTGCCACGCTCCCTTTCACCGGTACTCCGAAAGCCTGCGCCCGATGCCCAGCACCGCCCCGGCCGCTGCGAACACCGCGAGCACCGCCGAGCCGGCCGGCAGGCCCGTCATGGCCGCCCGGCCGTCCTGCGCGGCCTGCCGGAACCGGCCTGTCTCATGGGTGAGCGCCGACGCGAGGGAGGCGTCGACGTTGTCGAAGCACTCACCCGTCGACTCCGTCCGGTCCTTGGCGGTGGTGCCGATGACCCGGTCGCGTGCCTTCTGGTAGTCGCCGGAGTCGTTGGCCTGGCGGGCCAGTTCGTGTCGTTGCTTCCAGACCTTCATCGACTCGTTCGCCGTGTCCACCGGCTTCCTGCCCCCCGGGTCCTCGGCGAGGGCGCCGGCCAGGGACAGCGTCCGGGCGAGGGTGCCGAGCTCCTGGTCGTACGCCCAGTCGTAGGCGTCCATGACCGTGCCGTCCTTCAGCGTCTTCGTCTCCGCGCCGCGGCTGACGAGGGTCAGGTTCTCGTCGCTGCGTGCCTTGAGGGAGGCGATACGGGCGTCGTGCAGCACGTTCAGCGAGCGCACGCCGTGCGTGTAGGAGCCGTTGAGTCCCGCGCGCGCGACGCTGTGGCCGATCACCAGCCACAGCAGGACGACGGTGGTGGCGGCGGTCGCGGCGACCAGGCCGTGGTTCAGCACCCGGTTCGTGCGCTGGTAGTTGCGCCGCTGGGCCCAGGCGAGGGCGGCCAGGGCGACGACGCCGAGGGCGATCGCGGCCCACGGGTACGGTGTCGCGTCCCCGTAGTCGGAGCGCAGCCGCTGGTTCTCCTTCTGGTACAGGTCCTCGGCCGCCGGGAGCATCTCGTTCTGCATGGTGTCGTTGGCCGCGCGCAGGTACGCGCCGCCCACCGGGAAGCCCTGGCGGTTGTTGGCGCGGGCGGACTCGACCAGGCCCTTGTAGCGCGGCAGGAGCTCGTTGAGCTTGGTGATGGTGGCCGCGGAGGGGCTGCCGGGGGCGGAGTTGGCGGCGGCGGTGACCAGCTTGGCGGCGGCCGTGCGGACGTCGGCCTCGTAGCGCTCGCGGGTGGCCGTCGTCTCCTGGAGACCGGCCAGGTAGCCGCTGGTCGCCATGGTGTTGGCGTCGGCGAGCGAGCGGTAGATGTCCGCCGCGTCGGAGCTGAGCGGCTGGCTGCGGTGCAGGACGTCGTCGGCGGCCGAGGCGCGGTCGGTGGCCTGGAGGGCGGTGACGGCGCCGAAGGCCAGGACGAGGAGGGCGAGGACGGCGCCGATGATGCGGAGGCGGCCGGGCTCCGTGGTGGCGGCGGCGCGCAGGCGCTCGGCACCCTCCGCGAAGGCGGTGCGGCGCGGGGGTGCGGGAGGCCGCGCGGCAGGGGCGGGGGCCGCGGACTGCGGCGGAACCGCCGGCAGGGTGGGCAGGCCCGGGCCCGGCGGTGCCGATCTGCTCGTCGGCGGTTGTGTCACTGCTGACCTCCCCCGTGGTCATCCGTCGCCGCAAGTATCGCTGCCGGGACCGACATCCGCACCGGCCTTCACTGGAACTCGGCCGGGCCGCAGCGCGCTCGCCCCGTACCACCCCTTGCCCATGAATACGCCGGGGGAACCAGTTCGGTTCCCCCGGCCGCGCTCGCGGAATGCCCATCGTTGCGATACTCGCCGTCTCTCACTGCTCGAAGTGGGCCCGCACCTTTTCCCGGGCCGCCGCCGGCGCTCCCACGTGGTCCAGGCCCAGGAGGGCCGCGCCCAGGACCGGGCGAGCCGTGACGACCCGCGGGACCGCCTTGGGGGCGCGCGCGGCGAGGAGGTCGCGTACGGCGTCGTCGAGCCGGGGGTGGCGGGCGGCGAGGACACTGCCGCCGAGGAGGACCGGGGTCTCCTCGTCGAGCAGGCCGAGGCGGGTCAGGGCGACCGTGGCCATGGCCACCACCTCCTCGGCCTGGCGGTCGACGATCGTGCGGGCGATCGGATCGCCCTGGTCGGCCGTGGCGAACAGGACCGGGGCCAGTTCGTGGCGTCGGTGGTGGTCGACGTGCCCCAGGTGCAGCGCCTCGACGAGGGCGTACACGGAGGCCAGCCCGAAGTGGGCGGGGAGGGTGCGCGACAGGGCGGTGGGCGCGCCGCGGCCGTCCTCCGCGCGGGCCGCGTACCACAGGGCCTCCTCCGCCAGGCCCCAGCCGCCGCCCCAGTCGCCGGAGACGCGGCCGAGCGCGGGGAAGCGGGCGGTGCGGCCGTCCGGGAGCATGCCGACGCAGTTGATGCCGGCGCCGCAGACGACCGCGACACCGCGCGGTTCGGCCACGCCCGCGCGCAGGATGGCGAACGTGTCGTTGCGGACCTGCACCGTCGTGCCCCACGCGCGCGCGTGCAGGGCGGACGCCAACTGCTCCTCCTCCACCGGCAGATCGGCGTTGGCCAGGCATGCCGAGACATGGCCGGCGGCGGTGACGCCGGCCTGCGCGTACGCCCGCCGGACCGTTTCCTCCAGGACGTCCA
The DNA here is from genome assembly GCF_040643155.1 of Streptomyces sp. NPDC047453. NCBI lineage: Bacteria > Bacillati > Actinomycetota > Actinomycetes > Kitasatosporales > Streptomycetaceae > Streptomyces > Streptomyces sp. NPDC047453. Next base: position 33,087 of record NZ_JBEYTS010000001.1, read on the forward strand.
CCGCGGTCCCGACGCCCACGGCCGGCGGCCGGAACCCGCCGCCGCGGGCCGTGGCGAGGACCTGCCCGTCGGCCGCCACCACCGCCACGTCGGTCTTGCTGTTGCCCGCGTCGATGGCGAGGACGCTTGCGGTCAGGCCCACGCGAGGTACTCCCGGTTGTGCGCGACCAGTTGGTCGGTGAGGGCCTCGGCATACGCGTACTGGCCGATCAGGGGGTGTGCGAGGAGGGCGCGGAAGACCCGGTCCCGGCCGCCGCGCAGGGCCGCCTCCAGGGCCAGGTCCTCGTACGCCGTCACGTCGGCCATCAGGCCCGCGTACAGCGGGTCCACGTCGGAGACGGGGAGGGGGACCGCGCCCTTGGAGCCCACCGCCGCCTGCACCTCGATCACGGCGTCGTCCGGGAGGAAGGGCAGGGTGCCCTTGTTGTACGTGTTCACCACCTGGTACGGGTTGCCGCCTCCGCCCAGCAGGGCCGCCGCCAGGTCCACGGCCGCCTCCGAGTAGTAGGCCCCGCCCCGCTTGGCCAGCAGGGCCGGCTTCTCCACCAGGGCCGGGTCGCCGTACATCGTCAGCAACTCCCGCTCCATCGCCGCCACTTCGGCCGCCCGGGACGGCTTGGTGCGCAGTTCCTCCACGACCTCGTCGTGCGCGTAGTAGTAGCGCAGGTAGTAGGAGGGCACCGCGCCCAGGCGGTCCAGGAGCGGGCGGGGCAGACGCAGGCCGCCGGCGATCGTCTCGCCGTGCTCGGCCAGGAGCGCGGGGAGTACGTCCTCGCCCTCCGGGCCGCCCAGACGCACCCCCGTCTCCCAGGTGAGGTGGTTCAGGCCCACGTGGTCCAGGTGGACGTCGGCGGGCGCGATGCCGAGCATCTGCGCGAACTTGCGCTGGAAGCCGATCGCCACGTTGCACAGGCCGACCGCCCGGTGGCCTGCCTGGAGCAGGGCGCGGGTGACGATGCCGACCGGGTTGGTGAAGTCGATGATCCAGGCGTTCGGGTTCGCGCGGCGGACCCGGTCGGCGATGTCCAGGACCACCGGGACCGTGCGCAGCGCCTTGGCCAGACCGCCCGCGCCGGTGGTCTCCTGGCCGACGCAGCCGCACTCCAGGGGCCATGTCTCGTCCTGCCGGCGGGCCGCCTGGCCGCCGACGCGCAACTGGAGCAGCACCGCGTCGGCGCCGTCGACGGCCGCGTCCAGGTCGGAGGTGGTGACGACACGGCCAGGGTGGCCCTGGTGGGCGAAGATGCGGCGGGCCAGTCCGCCCACCAGCTCCAGCCGGTCCGCCGCCGGGTCCACCAGCACGAGTTCCTCGACGGGCAGGGTGTCCCGCAGGCGCGCGAAACCGTCGACGAGTTCGGGGGTGTAGGTCGAGCCGCCGCCGACCACGGTGAGTTTCATGCTGTTCAACCCTTTACTCCGGTGAGTGTGACGCCCTCGACGAATGCCTTCTGGGCGAAGAAGAACACGAGGATCACTGGGGCCATGACCAGAACGGTCGCGGCCATGGTGAGGTTCCAGTCGGTGTGGTGGGCCCCCTTGAAGGACTCCAGGCCGTAGGACAGCGTCCACGCGCCCGGGTTCTCCGAGGCGTAGATCTGCGGGCCGAAGTAGTCGTTCCAGGCGTAGAAGAACTGGAAGAGGGCGACGGCCGCGAGACCGGGCCTGGCCATGGGGACGACGACCTTCAGCAGGGTGCGCAGCTCGCCGCAGCCGTCGACCTTCGCCGCGTCCAGGTACTCGTTCGGAATGGTCGTCAGGAACTGCCGCAGCAGGAACACGGAGAACGCGTCGCCGAACGCCATCGGGATGATCAGCGGCCACAGCGTGCCGGACAGGTCCAGCTGCTTGGCCCAGAACAGGTACATCGGGATGATGATCACCTGCGGGGGCAGCATCATCATCGAGATCACCAGCATGAGCGACAGGTTGCGGCCCCGGAAGCGGAACTTCGCCAGCGCGTACGCCACGGGCAGCGAGGACGCGACGGTCAGGACCGTGCCGAGACCGGCGTAGACCAGCGTGTTCCTCCACCAGGTGAGGAAGCCCGGGGTGTCGAGGACCCGCTTGTAGTTGCCCCACTCCCAGGTGTGCGGGACCAGATCGCGGCTGAGGGCCTGGCTGTCGCTCATCAGCGAGGTCAGCAGGACGAACACGAAGGGCAGGACGAAGAACAGCGCGGCCGCCACGCCCAGCGAGTGGACCGCGATCCACTCCAGCACCGCCCTGCGGCGGGCCGTGCGCGCGGCGGGGGAGGGCCGCGTCTTCGACCCCAGCGGCTTGTCGAGCACTTGGGCCATCGTCAGTCACCTGCCTGGATGAGACCGCCCCGGCGCCGCATCAGGAACGCGGTGAACACCATCGACAGGGCGAACAGCACCAGCGCCACCACGCAGGCCGAGCCGTAGTCGAAGCGCTGGAAGCCGAGGTTGTACACGAGCTGAGGGAGAGTGAGCGTGGACTTGTCCGGGTAGCCGGGCTCGAACTGGGTGCCCGCGCCCTGGATCACACCCGAGGCGACCTTTCCGGCGATCAGCGGCTGGGTGTAGTACTGCATCGTCTGGATCACACCCGTGACCACCGCGAACATCACGATCGGCGAGATGTTCGGCAGCGTGACGTACCGGAAGCGCTGCCAGGGCGAGGCGCCGTCCAGCTCCGCGGCCTCGTACTGCTCCGTGGGCACGTCGAGCAGCGCGGCCATGAAGATGACCATCAGGTCGCCCACGCCCCACAGGGCGAGCATCGTCAGGGCCGGCTTGGACCAGGTGGGGTCGTTGAACCAGCCGGGCGCGGAGATCCCGATCCGCTCCAGGAGGGAGTTGACCGGGCCCGTACCGGGGTTGAGGAGGAAGGCGAAGGCCATGGTCGCCGCCACCGGCGGGGCCAGGTAGGGCAGGTAGAACAGGGTGCGGAAGACACCCGTGCCCGTCCTGAGCCGGGTGATCAGCAGGCCCACGCCGAGCCCGAAGACCACCCGCAGGCTCACCATCACCAGGACCAGCCACAGGGTGTTGCGCAGGGCCGGCCAGAACAGCGGGTAGTTCTGGAAGACGTACGTCCAGTTCCCGGTGCCGCGCCACGTCGGCGGCTGGAAGCCGTCGTAGTGCACGAACGAGAAGTAGACGGTGGAGATCAGCGGATAGGCGAAGAAGACCGCGAAGCCGATCAGCCACGGCGACATGAAGGCGAGGGTCTTCAGCGCCGAGCGGCGGCGCTTGGACGCCAGGGTGACGGTGGTCATGCGCGCCTACTTCGCCTGCGCGATGTCCGTGTCGATCTGCTGGGCCGTCCTGAGCAGCCCGGCCTTGAGATCCTTCGCCCTGCCGCTCTCGTAGTCGTAGCCGAACTGCTGGATCGACACCAGGTACTGGCCGCCGTTGACGGAGGCGGGCGTCGTGGTCGAGTACGGGTTGGCGGCGATGTCCAGGAAGGTCTTGAAGCGCGGGTCGTACTTCAGCTTCGGGGACTTCAGCGCGGCCAGCGTGGAGGGCACGTTGTGGATGTCGTTGGCGAAGCCGACCACCGCGTCGGTGTCCGTGGTGATGTACTTCACCAGCTCCCAGGCCGCGTTCTGCCTCTTGCTGGTGGCGGCGATGCCGGCGATGGTGCCGGTGATGTAGCCCTTGCCGTACTGGTCGGTTTGGTCGTCGGGGACGGGCAGCGGGGCGACGCCGATCTCGAACTTCGGCTTGGCCTCCTCGGCCATGCCCAGCCGCCACTCGCCGTCGAGCTGCATGGCCACCTGGCCGGTGTGGAAGGGGTGCTTGGGGCCCCACTCGTCGCCGAGGGTGGCGCGGTACTTCTCCAGCTTCCGGTAGCCGCCGAGTTCGTCCACGAGCCGCTTCTGAAGGGTGAAGCCCTTCTCGAACGCGGGGTCCTTCGCCAGGTTCGACTTGCCGCTGGAGTCGAAGTACGACGGGGAGAACTGCGCGAAGTAGTGCTCGGTCGTCGACTCCCAGCCGTGGTAGTCCGGCATGAAGCCCAGCTGCCGGTAGCCGTCGCCCTGGGGGATCGTCAGCTTCTTGGCGTCGGCCTCGAACTCGGACCAGGTCCTCGGGGCGTTCTCGATGCCGGCGGCGGCGAAGGCGTCCTTGTTGTAGTAGAGGCCGTAGGCGTCGCCCAGCAGCGGCACCGTGCAGCGCCTGCCGTCGAACTGGGTGTACTCGTTCATCGCCTTGGGGAAGGTCTTCTCCGGGTCCGTGCCCGTCTTCTCGAAGAACGGGTTGAGATCGACCAGCGCGCCCGAGGAGCAGAACTTCCCGACGTTGTTGGTGGTGAAGGAGGAGATCACGTCGGGCGCCTTGTCGCCGCCGGTGCGCAGCGCCTGGTTGATCTTGTCGTCGGTCATGTTGCCGACGACGTTGACGCGGATGTTGGGGTGCGCCTTCCGGAAGCCGTCGATCAGCGACGTGACGGCCTTCACCTCGCTCGGATCGCTCCAGGCGTGCCAGAAGTTGATGGTCGTGTCCTTCGACGCGTCGTCGTTCGCGCCGGAGCTCGGCTGACCGGTGCAGGCGGTGGCGAGCAGTGCCATGGCGGCGGAGGCAGCGAGGGCGAGGGCCGCTTTCCGGGGTACTTCGGGCATGGCTGGATCTCCCTGGGACGGGCGGGCGGTGAGGGAAAACGCGGGGCGGGTACGGCGGTCAGCGCGAGGTGTCGAAGACCTCGTCGCGGGTGGTCGCGAGCGCGCTCTCCAACGCGCCGCGCAGCACGGGGTGTTCACGGACGTCGCCGACCACCAGGCGGGGCCGGGAGGCGGCCAGTTCCTCCAGTTCGGCCTGGACCAGGGCGCGCAGCACCTCGCCGCCGGCGGTGAGCGAGGCGCCGCTGAGGACGACGAGTTCGGGGTCGAGGACGGAGACCAGGGAGGCGAGACCGGTCGCGAGCCGGGTCGCGTACGTCGTCAGGAGCGTGCGGTGGGGGCCGGTGGCGTGGTCGGCGGCGCGGGCGACGAGTTCGGCGGCGGCCTCGGCGGAGGATCCCGTGGGCAGGTCCTCGATGCCCAGCTCGCGGGCCAGTTCCGGCAGCGCCTGCGAGCCGGCCAGTTCCTGGTAGCCGCCGCTGTTGGCCCTGGTCACCTGGCGGACCAGCGGGGTGCCCGGCACCGGCAGGAAGCCGACCTCGCCGGCGCCCCCGGTCCAGCCGCGGTGCAGCCGGCCGCCGAGCACCAGGGCGGCGCCGAGGCCCTCCTGGTTCCACAGCAGCACGAAGTCCCGGTGGCCGCGGGCCGCGCCGAGCCGCTGCTCGGCCATGGCCACGAGGTTGACGTCGTTCTCGTATTCCACCGGCATCGGCAGGGCGGCGGCGAGTTCGTCGAGCAGGGTGGCGGAGTGCCAGCCGGGCAGATGGGAGGCGTAGCGCAGCCGGCCGGTGTTGGGGTCGAAGGCGCCGGGGGTGCCGATGACCAGCCGGTGCACGTCGCCGGGGGCCAGTCCCGCCGCCTTCACCGCGCCGTCGAGGGCGTCGGTGACCTGCCGTACGACGGGCTGGGACGGGCGCCGGCCGGGGGTCGGCAGCTCGTACTCGCCGACGGTGCGGCCGGTGATGTCGGCGACGGCGGCGCGGATGCGGAGGGGGTTGACGTCCAGACCGGCGGCGTGGGCGGCGGTCGGATCGACCGCGTACAGCTGGGCGTTGGGGCCGGGGCGTCCCTCGCTGGTCCCTGTGGCGAGGACCAGCCCGGCGGCCTCCAGGCGGGCCAGGAGCTGGGAGGCGGTCGGCTTGGACAGGCCGGTCAGCTTGCCGATCCTGGTGCGCGACAGCGGCCCGTGCTCCAGCAGGAGGTCCAGGGCAGCGCGGTCGTTCATGGCGCGCAGGACCCGCGGGGTGCCCGGCGTGCCGGCGGTTCCTGACATACGTGTCGGCACCTGCCCTCCCCTGGAGATCACTGTTAGGAAAGTTTCCTATTTGGGTGGGAGGAAGGTATGCCCGGGGTGAAGCGAACGTCAAGAGAAAAGCGCCCCCGGGCAACGGAGTCGTTACCTGCGGGGGCGGCGAAGGTGCGCGCCGCGGGAGCCCGGTCCGGTCAGTCCCTGAGGAACGGTGCCGTGTCCAGCGTGGGGTACGGCGCCGGGAGGGGGAGCGGAGCGCCGAGGTCGACCTTGGCCTCGCCGTCGTAGTACGCCTTGGTGGGGTCCTCGGCGGGGAGTACGGGGGTGGTGTAGCAGTGGGCGGTCCGGGTCTCGCGGTTGACCAGGACGTAGACGGAGACGCCCGCGGCGGCGTAGGTGCGGAGCTTGGGGCCGGTGTCCGTCCAGTGGCTGCTCGAAGTCACCTCGCCGACGAGGGCGATCATGTCGACGGGGTACCAGCCCTTGTGGGTCCTGCGGTAGGACTCGTCGAGTTCGGAGGGGCCTTGCGTCGCCGGACGTAGAAGTCCGGAATGAGCAGGGCCATGGTGCCGCCGTCCTTGTTGGCGGCGCGATAACCGTTGCCCATGCCCGCCAGTTCGAACCCGGCGTTGAAGAACTGGACCGCGAGCTTGAAGGCGCCGTCGTTGTGGTTGTCGTTCGGCTGGGGCGCCACGATGACCGTCCCCTCGATGTACTCCGGCCGAATCGGCATCGGCGACGCCTCTTCGATCGCGTTCAACAGGTCGATGGGGTCCACCTGCGTCATCACCGGCTCCATGATCGGTTCGGCGCTCATCGCTGATCTCCTTGTCGCGCGTGTCGGGCTACGCCCGCGCCGGGTGCCCCGGCAGAACGATGGGGCCTGCGGGGCGCGTCGCACGGTGGAATCCGCGCCCCATCACTCGAACGAGTGTGCTGAACCGTTCCGTCCCTCTTCCGTACACGCGAGAGGCGGCGCCCGGGGGTTTCCGGGTGCCGCCTCTTTTCGCCGTGGGGGCGCGGTGGTGCTACTTCGACAGGGACGGCGGTGGGATCGGTGAGGCCGCCAGGGACTGCGGGGAGGTGGTGCTGGCGAATGCCGAGGGGGCCGACATGCCCGCCGTCGGGTCGGCTGCCGCCTCTTCCGCCGGGAAGGTCGCGTCGCCCACGATCCGGATGCCGGCCGCGTCGAAGGCGCGCTTGATGCGCCAGCGCAGCTCCCGCTCGACGCTCACCGACTTGCCCGGCATGGTCTTGGCGGTGACGCGCACCACCATGGAGTCGATCAGCACGCTGTCCAGGCCGAGCACCTCGATCGGGCTCCACAGGAGCTCGTTCCAGGGCTCCTCCTTGCTCATCCGCTCGGCGACCTCCTCGAGGGTGGCCTTCACCCTGTCCAGGTCCTCGTCCGTCCTGACGGTGACGTCGACGCCGGCCGTGGCCCAGCCCTGGGAGAGGTTGCCGATGCGCTTGATCTCGCCGTTGCGGACGTACCAGATCTCGCCGTTCGCCCCGCGCAGCTTGGTCACGCGCAGTCCGACCTCGATCACCTCGCCGGCGGCGACGCCCGCGTCGATCGAGTCGCCGACGCCGTACTGGTCCTCCAGGATCATGAAGACGCCGGAGAGGAAGTCGGTGACCAGGTTGCGGGCGCCGAAACCGATCGCCACACCGGCCACACCGGCCGAGGCCAGCAGGGGCGCCAGGTTGATCTCGAAGGTGGCCAGCACCATCAGCGCCGCGGTGCCCAGGATCAGGAAGCTCGTCACCGAGCGCAGCACCGAGCCGATCGCCTGCGAGCGCTGCCGGCGGCGCTCGGCGTTGACCAGCAGCCCGCCCAGTGCGGTGCCGTCCACCGCCTGGGCGGTCCGGGCCATGCGGTCTATGACCTTGGTGATCGCCCGCCGGACCACGCCTCTCAGCACCGCCGCGATCACCAGGATCAGCAGGATCTTCAGGCCGATGGCGAGCCACGTGGACCAGTTCTGCTCGACCCAGCTGGCCGCGTTCGTCGCGGTCTCGTGGGCGTCCTGGAACGTCGGGACCGTCAGGGCCGGCGACTCGGAGGGCGACGGCGACGGCGACGGACCGGCGACCGGCAGGACGGCGGGCAAGGACACGGCAGGTACCTCCAGGTGCAATCCGCCCTCCGGCACGGGGTCAATATCGACTGGGTCACGAAGCGATCACCGGACGGGCAGAACCACCACACTAACGGGGCAGGGTGTGTGGGTTCCCGTGAAGTTCGGGGAAGGGCGCATGGGAAGACGGTGACCACCGGCCTCTGATCAGGCCGTGTGAAGGGGCCGTGATCCGGGGGATGAATGAGGTGTGGTCGAAAACACTCCCAGCCCGTTACCGGGACATGGTGGCGCGTTCACCAGGCATGAGGGGAAACTGACTGCAGGCAGCCCCGGCGCGAGCCACGCGCCGCCGGCGTACAAGGAGGCATCCGTGCCGCATGTCCTGGTCCTCAACGCGTCGTACGAGCCCCTCGGCGTCGTACCGCTCCGCCGCGCGCTCGTCCTCGTCCTCGAGAACAAGGCAGTCTGCCTCGAGGAGTCCGGCGCCTATCTGCACAGCGCAACCGTCACCGTCCCCGCACCCAGCGTGGTCCGGCTCAAGCGTTTCGTACGGGTTCCCTACCGGGGGCCCGTTCCTCTGACCCGAAGGGCGCTGTTCGCGCGCGACGGGGGCCGGTGCATGTACTGCGGTGGCATCGCCACCAGCGTCGACCACGTCATCCCGCGCTCGCGCGGGGGCAAGCACGTCTGGGACAACGTGGTGGCCTCCTGCCGCCGCTGCAACCACGTCAAGGCCGACCGCCACCTGGTCGAGCTCGGCTGGCGCCTGCGCCACAAGCCGGCCCCGCCCACGGGCCTGGCCTGGCGCATCATCGGCACCGGGCATAGGGACCCGCGCTGGCTGCCCTACCTGCAGCCGTACGGCGCGGACGACGCCTTGGCCCGGATCGACGGCATCTCCGCCTGACGATTCCGGGCCTTCGCATTGCCCACGGCCACCCGCCCGGAGCGCGGTCCCCCACGGCCACCCGCCTGGGGATCACGCTCCGGACGCGGGTCGTGGGCGGCGCGCGTCACCGGCGGCCGGTCGCGAAGACCGGAACGGTCAGGTGGTGTCGAGGCTCGCCAGGGCGTGCCGGACGGCCGCGAGTGCCTCCTCGTCGCTGACGTCGAGCTGTCTGGCCGCGGCGGCGTAGGTGCCGGCGTACTCGTGGAGCTTCGCCTTGACGTCGGTGGCGGGTGCCGGGGCGATGACCTGCGTGCCGGAGCCCCGGCGGCTCCTGACGAGGCCCGCGGCCTCCAGTTCGCGGTAGGCGCGCACCACCGTGTTGTTGGCCAGTCCCAGGTCGGAGGCGAGCTGGCGCACGGACGGCAGCCTGTCGCCCATGCGCAGCCGGCCGACGGAGATCAGATCGGCCAGCTGCGCGCGGATCTGCTCGTAGGGCGGCACCGGGGAGGGGTGGACGACCCTGATGCTCACGTCGTTCGCGTTCACAGCCGCACCTTGACATAGGCCTGCGGGAGCAGCGAGACGCAGAGGCAGTGACCCGCGGTCACGGCGGAGACGAGGGCGGTGATGGCCAGCCCCCACAGCGCCGCCACTTTCATCACTCCTCCACAGGCCAGGCTCAGCACCACGACGCCCATCGTCAGGGAGACACCGAAAAGAGGCGCGCACACGAGTACACCCCACGCGCCGATCGCGGCCCGGACCCCGGTGAGACGCTGGTCGTCGCTTCCGGACCCGGCGGTGATACGGCGCAGGAGTAACGCGCCGACAACGGTACCCAGTGCGAGACCGCCGAGAGCGGGCCGCGCGTAGTGCGGGCCGGGCCACGGCGACAGCACCTGGGCCCCCGCCGGGCAGGTGACGGACAGCGCGTGCCCCGAGCGTCCCGCCTCGTCCGGCGAGGCCGTCGCCGCGGCGAAGACCAGCAGGACGAAGAGCACGGCGGCCTGCACGGTCAGCGCGACGGTCAGGGCACGGGGCACGTAGTCCCGGATCCGGCGCGGTGTCATGCTGGCGACGCGCAGCCGGCCGGGGCTCCGGCGGGCGAGCGCGTCCGCCGCGAAGGCGCTCGCCATGACGCACAGACCGAACACGGCGAACTTGTACAGCAGGTCCACGTCCGACTCGGAGCCATAGCTGACCAGCGCGTTCACCGTCAGTCCGGCCGCCGCGCCGGTCCACCGCACGAGGGTTTCGAGGCTCTGACGCCACGAGTCGCCGTTTTCTGTGGCAGCACGCATGCCGATCCCTGCTCTCCCGCAAGTGCATCAACTACTTAATACAATTCCGCGTGAATCAAACTGTGTCAAGCAGTTGATACGGAAGGCTCACGCGTACCGCAGCTCCGCGGGGCGGACCGAGCGCCGCAGCAGCGGCAGTGAGGCGGCCGCGGCCAGCAGACAGGTGGCGTACACGCCGGCGGGGACCAGGAGTGCCGTGTAGGGCACGGTCCCGGCGGCGAGGAGGGCGTACCAGAGGCCGATCGCCAGGCCGCCCGCGCCCGCCACGAGGACGGCCGGGGCCAGGGGCAGGGCGGTCTCCAGCAGGAGGGCCCGGGCGAGCACCCGCTGCGGTACTCCGGCGGCCACGTGCGCGGCCAGGGCCCGGCGGCGGGTGGCGACGGACTCGGCGGTGCCGACGGCGAGCGCGACGAGGACGACCGCGAGGGCGAGGGCGATGGCCGCGGCCGTGAGGTTCAGGCCCGTGACGTAGAAGGAGGCGTCCGCGGCGAAACCGTGCATGTCGTCCGCGGTCTCCAGCTCGGCGAGCAGCGCCTGCCGCACCCCCGTGTACCCGGTGCCGACCACCGTCACCATCAGCACCGCCGCATGCGTACGGGCCGCCGCCCACGGGTCGTCCCGCAGCCGCTCCGCCGCGATCAGCACCGCCGGGGAGCCGGTCCGGGCCGCGAGCAGCCGGCCGGTCAGTTGGGACAGGGCGCCCGTGAGCCACACCGCGCCCGCGCCGACGGCCAGGACCGCCGCGCACACGATGAGCGGAGCGGTCCCGGGGCCCGCGTAGTTGGAGTCCACGGAGGTACCGGCCACGGCCCCCAGCGCCACCACGCCCACGACCAGCAGTCCGCCCACGAACACCAGCGCCGGGCCACGCCCCGACCGCGTGTGGCTCCGCCGCACCCGGCCCAGCGGTGAGGCCACCACGCGGCGCAGCGCCAGCACCCCGGCCGCCGTGCCCAGCAACGGTACGACCACCGCGATCAGCGCCATCCCGGCCCAGGCCGACGCGGTCGGTCGCTCCCACACGGCCACCAGCACCCACGCCGCCCCGGCCGTGGCGAGCGCCGAGCCCAGCAGGCAGGCGAGCCCGGTCTCCAGTGCGGCGATCCGCCGCACCCGGCCCGGCTCCGCGCCCGCCAGCCGCAGCACGGCCGTCCGCCGGTCGCGGTGCACCGCGCCGATCCGGGCGCACTGCCCGAGGAACCCGAGCACGGGCACCAGCAGGAGCAGCAGCGTGACGATCACCCCGGAGCGCTCCCCGGGATGGTCGAGCAGGCCGTTGCCGAAGGAGAAGCGGTACTGCCCGTGCACCGAGGCCAGGACGGCGGCCGCCAGGCCCAGCCCCGTCGCGCACATCGCCCCCGCCGCCGTGAGCGCGATCCGCCACCACTCCCACCGGTCCGAACCCCGGACGAGCAGCCAGGCCAGCCGCAGATCGGTCCTCACGCGAGCACCCCCGACGCGACCGTCACGCCGTCCTGCAACCGCACCTCGCGGTCGGCGTACGCCGCCACCTGGGCGTCGTGCGTGATCAGCAGGACCGCCGTGCCCGCCTCCCGGGCGGCGTCCACCAGGGCCGTCATCACCTGCTCGCTCGCCAGCGAGTCCAGTGCCCCCGTCGGCTCGTCCGCGAACACCACCCTCGGGGTGGTCACCAACGCCCGTGCCAGCGCCACGCGTTGCGCCTGGCCTCCGCTCAACTCCCCGGGCCGCGCGGCCTCCTGCTCCCGCACGCCGAACCGCTCCAGCCATGCCCCCGCCCGCTCCTGGGCCGCCCCCCGCGCGGTCCCGGCCAGCATCAGCGGCAGTGCGACGTTGTCCACGGCGGTCAGCTCGGGGATCAACTGGCCGAACTGGAACACCACTCCGAAGTCGGTGCGGCGCAGCTCGCTCAGGCGCCGCTCCGGCAGCCTGTCGACGCGCTCCTCGCGGTACGTCACCGAGCCCGCGTCCGGCCGGACGATGCCCGCCAGGCAGTGCAGCAGCGTGGACTTCCCGCTGCCGCTGGCGCCGGTCACGGCGACGGTCTCGCCCTCGCGCAGCTCCAGGCACGCCCCGCGCAACGCCGAGGTCCTGCCATGGGACTTGACGAGGTCTCGGGCCACCAGAAGGGGCGCCGGAGGGTTGCTCATGCTCGGTCGACCTCCACGGTCAGAGCGGTCAAAGTGGTGAGCCGGGCCTGGGTGGTGGTCATCCAGCGCAGGTCGGCGTCGAGGTGGTTGAGGGCGTAGTCCGCCGAGAGCACGGTCGTCAGATTGGTGCCCGGGGCGGTCTTGACCGCCGTCAGCTCCCGCATCCGCTCCATGTGCGCGGCGCGTTGCGCGAGCAGATGGGCGGCGGGGTCGCCACCGGTGAGGATCGCCACGACGACCTTCGCGAAGATCTCGTTCGTCACGAAGGGCGCGGGAGGCGTGACCTGCCCGGCCCAGACGGCCACGTCCCGGGAGCCCTCGGCCGTGAGGCGGTACAGCGTGCGCTCCGGCCCGCCGTCGGAGTCGGTGCCCTCCACCTGGGCCAGTCCGTCGCGGACCAGCCGCTGCAGGGTCGTGTAGACCTGCCCGTAGGCCAGCGGGCGGGCTTGCGGGAAGTGTTCGTCGTGGCGTCGCTTCAGGTCGTAGCCATGGCTCGGCCCTCCTGCGAGCAGGCCCAGCAGGATGTGGCGGGTGCTCATGCGCTCAGTATGTACTGAGTACATGTACTGAGTGAATAGTGAGCCGAGTTTTTCGCCGGACGGTCTCGCCGGACATTCCGACCGTGTCGGCTGCCCGGTGGGCTCAGTCCGCGACCGCGTACGCCTCCACCGACCAGAGCGAATAGCCGTACTGGGTGGCTCGTTTGTCGCCCTGCACGCGGATGTAGCGGACGTCCCGCGCGTCCATGCGCAGGGTTTCACGGCCGCCGGTGCTGTTGCGGACGGTGGTGGCGGTGCGCCAGCGGCGGCCGTCGGCGGAGACCTGGACGCGGTAGGCGGAGGGGTGGGCGTCCTGCCAGTGGAGGGCGACCTTGCCCAGGCGCACCGGGTGCGGCAGCTCCACCTGCCACCAGGCGCCGTCGTCGACGGGGGAGGACCAGCGGGTGTCCGGGTTGCCGTCGATCGCGGCGGAGGCCGGGAAGTCGGGGGTCTCGTCGGCGGAGGAGCTCGGCGTACCGGTGCGGGCCAGGTCGGGGCCGGCGGTGCGCGGGAAGGCGCGGACCGTGAGGGTGCGGGTCACTCCGGCGAAGGTGACGCGGATGTCGTACGCGCGTGCGGGCGTGGCCGGTGGCACGGTCACCTCGACGGGGACGTCCACCGTGGTGCCGCGGGGCACGGTGAGCGAGGTGGCGGGGACACGGACCTTGATGCCCTTGGGGGCCTCCACGGTGACCTTGCCCTGCACGTCGGCCGGACGGCCGGAGGACAGCCGGGCGGTCAGCCGCTCCGTGCCGCCGATCTCCGCGTCGGCCTCGGCGCGCGGCAGCTCCAGCTCCGCGAGCGGGGTGTCGGCGAACCAGGGGACCAGGTGGCGCACCCGGGAGGGGTAGACGCCGGTCACACGGACGGCGTCGACGCGGGTGCCGGCCGGCGGGGGAGTGGGCTGCACAAGGGCCGGCGGGTGCCTCCAGACGCCCGGAGCCGGGGAGACCGGCGGCCAGAGGGCAGGCGGGTGCGTCACCGGGCCGCCCGGGGACGGGGACTGCGCGGTGTCCAGCTCCGTCGCGCCCCGCTCCGCCAGCGACCCCACCCGGCGCCAGCCCTGTCCGGGGACGTGGACCTCGACGTCACCGGTGGTTCCGGGGTCGCTGAGGACCGTCACGGCGGTGAGGGCGCGGGCGTGCGGGAAACGGATCGTGCGGCCGTCCGGCGCCCCGTCCGGGTCCTCGGCCGGCTCGTGCGTCAGGCCCGCCCAGGTCTCGTACTCCTGCCGCGCCCGGTCGAGGAAGGGGTCCAGTACGCCCTTGCCGACCGTCACATCGGCCTGCTTGGCCTCGGCCCGCAGCCGGTCCAGCGTCCGGTACGCGGTCCAGGCCCCCGCCGCGTCGCCCGCGCGCTGGGCGCGGAGCATGTCGAGCGCCGCCTCGCCCGCCTTGCCGTAGCGGGCCAACTGTGCGGACCACGGCGCGACTTCGTCCGCCAGAGTGCCCTTGCCGGCCAGTTCCCGCGGCAGGTCGCGCAGCACCGTCAAGGCGGCGCGCAGCCGCTGCTCGGCACGCTCGTTCGCGGCCCGGTCCGTCGTCGTGCGGGCGTGCCACAGGTCCGCGATCAGCGGGCGCAGATACGCCGACTCGGTGCCGCCGAGCACCGAGGACGCGTCGTTGCCGGCCAGGGCCGACAGCGCCTCGTGGCGCCGTGCGTCGCCCCCCGCGAGGTCGGCGATGGCCGCCCGCCAGGACTCCTCGGGACGGTAGTCGCGGGGGTTCCAGGCGTAGTCGGCCGCCGTGAACAGCGGGATGCGGGAGGCCTCCGCCTGCTCCATCGCGTTGGCCAGCAGGGCGGCCGAGCCGCTGGCGACGGCCGGTTCGCGCCCGGTGTACGGGCCGAGGAAGATGCGGTCCTCGGCGTAGTCGTTGACCGGGTAGTTGTCCATGGTGACCAGCGGATGCGCGAACGCGGCGCGGGCGTCGGCGAGTTCGTCGCCGGTGATGGTCCGCGGCACCACGCCCACCCCGGTCCAGGCGACGTGCACCGACGCGTCCAGCGCGGTCGCCAGCGCCCGCCGGTAGGGTGTCGCGCCGTCCTCGTAGAACTCCGTCGGCATCAGTGACAGCGGCGCCGCGTCCGGATGCCGTTCCGCCAGGTGGCGGGCGACCTCGTTGGCCACCCGCGCCTGCGCCCGTGCCGCCGCGTCCGGGCCGGAGCCGAAACGGGCCGGGTCCGCGCCGCAGTGCCACTCGCTGTAGCTGACGTTCTGGAACTGGAGCTGGAACGCCCGGAAACCGAGCTCCCACATCGCGTCCAGCTTGCGGGTCAGCGCCCGTACGTCGTCGTCCGAGGCGAAGCACAGCGACTGGCCCGGCGCCACCGCCCAGCCGAGCGTGACGTGGTTGGCGCTCGCCCGGTCGGCCAGCTCCCGGAAGGCGGCCCGCTGTATGGCCGGGTACGGCTCGCGCCAGCGCTCCTGGCGGTAGAGGTCGTCGCCCGGGGCGTACAGGTACCGGTTCTGCTTGGTGCGGCCCATGAAGTCCAGCTGGGCGAGCCGCTGCTGCTGCGTCCACGCGGTGCCGTAGAAGCCCTCGGTGGTGCCGCGCACGGCGGTGCCCGGCCAGTCCCGGACGGTCACCCCGGGGACGGTCCCGTCGGGGCGCAGCAGCTGTCGCAGCGTCTGCACGGCATGGAACAGACCGTCCTCGCCGGCGCCGGTGAGCGTCAGGGCGCCGCCGCCCGTGGCGATGAGGTAGCCGCCGGAGGGCAGCGCGTGCCGCGGGTCGCCGTGCGCCCGCTCCGTGTACGCGCGCACCACCAGGGCGCCCGCCGGAACCGGGTCCGTCACGGCGAGGTCCGTGACCGTCCGGGCCCCGGCCCCGTACAGCAGCGAGCGCAGCGCGCTCAGGGCGTACGGGTCCGCCTTCGCGTCGGTGACGAGGGCGACGTTCCGGTCGGCGACCTTCACCGCGCCGCCGGTCGTCCGCAGGGACTGCGGGCGCGGCCACACCGCGTGGCCGGAGGAGTCCGTGGCGGGGTGCTCCGGGTTCGCGGCCGGGAGGCCGGTGCCGGGGTCGGGGGCGGACGGCGCCGCGACGGCCGCGGGTGCGGCTCCCAGTGTTCCGGCCATGACGGCGAACGCGAGTGCGGCCGCGCTCTTCCCGTGCCCCATACCGCGCCGACGCCGCACGGCCCCTCCTCGTCGATCGGCCTTCGCCGGGCGAGCCGAAGGCAGTGTCGAAGAGTCCTGACCACACCATCCCTGCGGGAAGGTGTCAACGAGAGTGGCCGTTGTGCCGTGATTGCCCCAACCTGGTGGAGGGGAATGTGACCAGCGGCACGTAGGTCGTTCTCATACGTCTGCCGCGGCGAGCGCTGGGTAGGGCTGCGGTAATCCCCTTGATGCCGTACTCGACAAGGAGGCCCCCGTGGCCGCACCGGCACACCTTCTGCTCTCGGCCCTGTCCAAACACGTGGCGGAGCCGCCCGCCGACCACCTGCTGCCCGCCGACCCCGGCCTGAGCGTGTTCAGCGCGGAGGGTACCCGCGCCGACGTCCCGCTGACCAGCGAGCCGCCACTGCCCGACGCCGAGCCGCTGACCAGCGAGCCGCCGCTCGCCGAGGCCACCCCCCTGACCAGCGAATCGGTCGCCGAGTCGGCCGAACAGGACCCCTGTCGCGCGGAGTTGTAGATGACGGAACCGCGGCCGGACGAACCTCCCGGACCTCACCAACCTTCCGGAGCTCCCGGAGCTCCCGGAGCTCCCGGATCTCTCGGTGACGAGCTGACCCGGCTCGCCGCGCTGCACGGCGTCGCCGCCTCCTACAGCCCCTCCCCGGGCCGTACGGTCACCGCCTCCGCCACCGCGGTCGTCGCGGCCCTGGCCGCCCTGGACGTCGACGCGAGCACCCCCGCGGCCGCCCGCGCCGCGCTCACCGCCCGCGAACGGGAGCGGGACGAACGGCTGCTGCCGCCGACGGTGGTGTGCTGGCTGGGCGCCACGGACGATCCCGCGGACGGCCCCACCGGCGGCCCCGCGGACGGCCCCACCGGCGGCCCCGCGGGCGGCGGCCCCGCGGCCGAGTCGGACGCCGCGTGCCGGGCGGCCGCCCTCGCCGGGCTGCCGCCCGGCACGCGGCTGGACGTCGAGACCGAGTGGGGCGAGGCCCGCTCCTGGGTGCACGGCGTGGACGGGACGGACCGTGTGGACCGCCTTCCGCCGGGCGTCCACCGGCTGACCGCCACCGCCCCCGACGGCCGCACCGGGCAGGCGCACCTGATCGCCGCCCCGCCCCGGCTGCCCACCCCGGCGGGACGTTCGTACGGGCTGCTCGTCCAGCTGTACTCCCTCCTCTCCCACCGCTCCTGGGGCATGGGCGACCTCGGTGACCTCGCCGAGCTGAGCAGCTGGGCCGGACGGGCGCTGGGCGCCGGGTTCGTGCAGGTCAACCCGCTGCACGCGGGCGTGCCCGGACCACCCGCCGACCCGTCCCCCTACCGCCCCTCCTCGCGCCGCTTCCCCGACCCGGTGCACCTGCGCGTCGAGGACGTCCCGGAGTTCGCCTACGCCGAGGACCGAGAGCGGCTGCGGCCCCTGCTGGAGCGGGCCGGCCGGCTGCGCGCCGCCGTACTGGACGAGGGCGCGCTGATCGACCGGGACGCGGTGTGGGAGCTCAAGCGGGAGGCACTGGAGCTGGTGCGGCGGGTGCCGCTGGGACCCGGCCGCCGTGCCGCCTACGCCGACTTCCTCGCCGAGCAGGGCCGGGCCCTGGAGGACCACGCCACCTGGTACGCCCTCGCCGAGGTGCACGGCTCGGACTGGAGCCGGTGGCCCGAGGGGCTGCGGGACCCCCGCTCGACGGAGACGGCCCGCGCCCGCGCCGCGCTGGCGGACCGCGTCGACTTCCACTCCTGGCTCGCCTGGCTCACCGACGCCCAGCTCACCGCCGCCCAGCGCACGGCCCGCGAGGCGGGCATGGGGATCGGGATCGTGCACGACCTCGCCGTGGGCGTGCACCCCGGCGGGGCCGACGCCTGGGCGCAGCGGGACCACTTCGCGGCCGGCATGTCGGTCGGCGCACCGCCGGACGCCTTCAACGCGCGCGGCCAGGACTGGGGCCTGCCGCCCTGGCGCCCCGACCGCCTCGCCGCCTCCGGCTACGCGCCCTTCCGCCGACTGCTGCGAGCCCTGTTCCGCTACGCGGGCGCCCTGCGCATCGACCACGTCATGGGCCTGTTCCGGCTGTGGTGGATCCCGCGGGGCCTGCCGCCCACCGAGGGCACGTACGTCCGCTACGACGCCGAGGCCATGCTCGCCGTGCTGGTGCTGGAGGCCTCGCGGGCGGGCGCCGTGGTGATCGGCGAGGACCTGGGGACGGTGGAGCCCGGCGTGCGCGAGGCCCTGGACCGGCGCGGGGTGCTCGGCACCTCGGTGCTGTGGTTCGAACGGGACTGGGAGGGGTCGGGCCGCCCACTGCCCGCCGAACGCTGGCGCGCGGACTGCCTGGCCACCGCCACCACCCACGACCTGCCGTCCACCGCGGCCCGCCTCACCGGCGAACACGTCGAACTGCGCCACCGCCTCGGCCTGCTCACCCGCCCCCTGGAGGAGGAGCGCGCGGAGGCCGCCGCGGACACGAGCGAGTGGCTGGCCCTGCTGGCGGAGCTGGGCCTGCTGCGGGGCACGGACCACGGCGCCTCCTCGGAGGAGGCCGGGATCCAGGCCGTCCACCGCTTCCTGCTGCGCACCCCGGCCCGCATGATCGGCCTGTGGCTGCCGGACACGGTCGGCGACCGGCGTCCGCAGAACCTGCCCGGCACCTGGGACCAGTACCCGAACTGGCGCCTGCCCGTCGCCGACGCCGAGGGCCGCCCGGTGACCCTGGAGGACCTTGCCGCGTCCCCCCGGCTGCACGCCCTGACGGACGTGCTGCGGACGGACGCACGGGCGGCGCCGGGCGACACGGACTGAGCGCCGGGCCACTCACGCCGGTGCCGAACAGCGCGGATACGGCACCCCGGGCGCACGACCCGTTTCGGGGTTCGCTACGTTTGCACCGTGGACAAGAAGAACGCCCTGCGCGCCGGCGCTCTGGCCGCCGGTACGACGCTGATGATGCTGCTCATGTCGTCTCCCGCGCTCGCGCTGACCCGCGACGACGGCGACGACCCCGGCCAGGGCCTGAGCGTCGTCCAGACGCTGGGTCTGTTCGTCGGTCTCCCCCTCCTGCTGTTCCTGGTCATCACCGGCCTGGTCATGGTCCTGGACAAGTCCAAGGACCGGCTGTCGCGCACGAGCCGGGACGTGGACGTCAAGGCCAAGGCCTGACCGAGTCCTCCTCCCGCCGCGGGCCCGTCCGCAGCACACGCTCTCCGAGGGCGCCGACCTCGCCGTACGTACGCGCACAGCCGCCGTACATGGGTGAGGTGGGCGCCCTGGGTGCGTCGCGGGACCAGTGGGCGGGCGGCCACGCGGTCACCGGCCGATTCCTAGGCCGGCGCCCCTGATGACTCCGACGTCCCGGCCAGCAGCTCCCTGAGCAGAGCGGCCAGCTCGCCCGCCCGTTCGGCGTCCAGGGCGGACAGCGCCTCCGTCTGCGCGGCCAGTCCCGCGCCGACCGCCTCGTCGATGAGCCGCAGCCCCTTGTCGGTCAGCGTGACCTTGAGACCGCGGCGGTCGTGCGGATCCGGCGAGCGGCGCAGCAGCCCCGCGACCTCCAGCTTGTCCAGCCGCCCGGTCATCCCACCCGTGGTGAGCATGAGCGTCGCCGAGAGCTGCCGGGGCGAGAGGGTGTAGGGTTCGCCGGCCCGGCGCAGCGTCGCCAGCACGTCGAACTCACCCCGTGAGATCCCGAACGGCGCGTACGCCTTCTCCATCCGGTCTCCCATCGCCCGCGAGAGCCGGAAGATCCGACCGAAGACCTCCATCCCCGCGGTGTCGAGATCGGGCCGCGCGGCCGCCCACTGGTCGATGATCGCGTCGACGGCGTCCCTGCGCTGCTGGGGGCGTTCACTCATGGACCGAGTATCCGCCCGCGCTACGGTCGACCGCAAGAAAGTGTCTTGACGCTAAGTAGCTTGCAGCTAAGCTAATCGCATGGCCGTCTCCCAGCGTCCCGCCGCCTCCTGGTCCCTCGCCGCCCTCACTGCCCTCGCCCCCGTCTCCTGGGGCACCACCTACGCCGTCACCACCGAGTTCCTGCCGCCCGGCAGGCCGCTCTTCACGGCGCTGGCCCGGGCGCTGCCCGCCGGGCTGCTGCTGCTCGCGCTGGCCCGGGTGCTGCCGAAGGGCGCCTGGTGGTGGAAGGCGGCGGTCCTCGGCGCGCTGAACATCGGGGCCTTCTTCCCGCTGCTGTTCCTGTCCGCGTATCGGCTGCCGGGCGGGATGGCGGCGGTCGTCGGTTCGGTCGGACCGCTGTTCGTCGTGGGGCTCTCCGCGCCGCTGCTGGGGCAGCGGCCGACGGGGCGGGCGCTGCTCACCGGGGTCGTGGCCGCGTTCGGGGTCAGCCTCGTCGTGCTGAGGGCGGCCGGGGCGCTGGACGGCGTGGGTGTCGCCGCCGCCCTCGCCTCCACCGCCTCGATGTCCACCGGCACCGTGCTGGCCAAGAGGTGGGGCCGCCCGGCCGGTGTGGGTCCGCTCGCGCTCACCGGTTGGCAGCTCACCGCGGGCGGACTGCTGATCGCGCCCCTCGCCCTGCTGGCCGAGGGGCCGCCGCCCGCGCTGGACGCCCGGGCCCTCGGCGGCTACGCCTACCTCGCCCTGGCCAACACGGCGCTCGCCTACTGGCTCTGGTTCCGCGGCATCGGCCGGCTCTCCGCCACCCGGGTCACCTTCCTCGGCCCGCTGTCACCGCTCACCGCGGCCGTGGTCGGCTGGGCCGCCCTCGGGCAGGCGCTCACCCCGGTCCAACTGGTCGGCATGGCGCTGGCGTTCGGGGCGACGCTGGCGGGACAGCTCGGCGCGGCTCGTCCCAACGGCACACCGGCGCAATCGTTCAGCTCACCTGAAAGGAATGCTCTAAAAGATTCGATGGACCTGACCGGTTCAGCGCTGCGACGGTAGAGCGGACCCCGCTCACCACCAGCGAGAGGACCTACGTGGCCGACGTCCGACCTCGGACCACCACACCGCCCCCACCCGCCGGCAGCCGCACCACCGCCCGCCCCGCCGCCACGAGCGGCCCGAGGGCGGGCGCCCCCGCTCTCGGAACCGCGCTCGCCGCCCTCGCCACCGTCGTCTGGGCCGGCAGCTTCGTCACCTCGCGCGCGCTGCACGACAGCGTGCCGCCGGTGCAGCACGCGTTCTGGCGCTGGGTGGTGGCACTGGCCGCCGTCGCCCCGTACGGCGCCCGCGCGGCATGGCGGCAGCGGGAGCTGATCCGGCGCCACCTCGGCTATGTGCTGCTGACCTCCCTCCTCGGCGTCGCCGTCTACAACACCCTGGTCAACCAGGCCGGCCTGACCACCCCGGCGGCCAACATGGGCATGATCATGGCGGCCGCGCCGGTGCTGATGGCGGCCTTCGAACGGGCGAGCGGTGTACGGCTCGGCGCGCGCCGGCTCGTGGGGCTGCTGACCGCCTGCGCGGGCGTGCTGCTGCTCGTGGGCGGAGGAGGGGTGGCGTCGTTCACGGCCGGGGACCTGTGGATGATCGTCGCGGCCTGCTGCTTCGGTTCCTACAGCGCCCTGCTGCGCCGCCGCCCCGCCGAGTTCGACGGCGTCGCCTTCCTGTTCACCACGTTCCTGTTCGGCACCGTGCTGCTCCTGCCCGCGCAGGCCGTCAGCCTCGCCGTCCAGGGCGGCTTCGAACCGGCCCCCGGCACGGTGCTGCCCCTGCTCTACGTCGGCGTCATGTCCTCCGCCGTGGCGTTCTTCGCCTGGGGCAAGGCGATCGCCCTCGTCGGCCCGACTCGCGCCGGACTCGTCTACTACCTGCAACCGGTCTGCGTGGCCCTGCTGTCGTGGGCCCTGCTCGGCGAGGCGATCGGCCCCCGGCAGGCGCTGTGCATGGCGCTGATCCTGGGCGGAGTGGTCCTCGGCACGGCCTCGCGCCGCTGAGGGCGCGCGCGAGAACTCCGCAGGGCGGCCCCGTACAGCCCGTATAGGTTGCCGCCATGGCCGACTGGGAGATCCGGAAGCTGCTGATCCTGCGGACCCTGCGGGAGCAGGGGACCGTGACCGCGACGGCCGAGGCGCTGCGGATGACGCCGTCCGCCGTCTCGCAGCAGCTGACCAACCTGTCCAAGCAGCTCGGGGTGGAACTGCTGCAGGCGCAGGGGCGGCGGGTGCGGCTCACGGACGCGGCGCGGCTCGTGCTGCGGCACGCCGAGGCAGTGTTCGAGCAACTGGAGCGCGCGGACGCCGAGTTGGCCGCGTATACCAAGGGCGAGGCGGGTGAGGTACGGGTGGGCGCCTTCTCCACCGCAGTGCCCGCGCTCGTGGTGCCGGCGGTAAGGGCGCTGCGCGGCACGCATCCGGCGGTGACCGTCCGGGTCCGGGAGGCGGAGGCGGGCGAGGCCTACGAACTGCTGGCGGCCGGGGAGGTCGACCTCGCGCTGTCCCTGGCCGCGCAGGCGCCCAGCGCGGTGGACCCGCGGTTCACGCCGGTGCCGCTGCTCGCCGACCCGCTCGACCTCGCTCTGCCGCCGGGGCACCGGCTGGCCTCGGCGGCCCGGGTACGGCTCGCCGAGCTGGCGGAGGAGGCGTGGATCTTCGGCGGCAGCGGCCCCTGGTCGGACATCACGCGAGCGGCCTGCGAGGCGGCCGGGTTCAGCCCGTACCAGGGCCACTCGGCGGCCGGCTGGACGGCGATCCTGGCGATGGTGGAGGCGGGCATGGGCGTGGCCCTCGTCCCGCGCATGGCGGCGGTGAGCAGGGAGGGCGTCGTGATGCGCGCCCTGGCCGCCGACCGGCCCTGCCGGCATGTGGTGGCGGCCGTGCGCAAGGGGGCGCGGGACGCGCCCGCGCCGGCGAGGGTGCTGGCGGCACTGCGGTCCGCGGCCGCCGGGCTCGCCCGCCCCGAGTGACGGGAGAAGACGGAGACCGGAAGGGAAGGGGGCGCCCGGTCGAGCACCGGGCGCCCCTCGTCGCCGCACGGGCGGGTACGGCATCGCCGTACCGGCGGTGTTACGGCTGGGCCGCCGCGTCCGCCGCCTGGGCCTTCAGGGCGCGCTCGACGCCCGCCCGCGACTCCGAGACCAGCCGGCGCAGCGCCGCGCTCGGCTCGGCCGAGGCCAGCCACTCGTCGGTCCTGCGCAGGATGTCCTCGGACACCTGGATCGACGGGTACAGGCCGACCGCGATCTGCTGGGCCATCTCGTGGGAGCGGGCGCCCCAGATGTCCTTGACCACCTCGAAGTACCGGTCCGCGTACGGCGCCAGCAGCTCGCGCTGGTCGGTCTGGACGAAGCCCGCGATGACCGCCTCCTGGACGGCGTTCGGGAGCTTGTCGGACTCGACGACCGACGCCCAGGCCTCCGCCTTGGCCTCCTCGGTCGGGCGGGCGGCGCGGGCGGTGGCCGCGTGCCGCTCACCGGCCGCCGTCTTGTCGCGCTCGTACTCGCCCGCGATCTCCGCCTCGTCGAACCGGCCGACGGCCGCGAGCCGCTCCACGAACGCCCAGCGCAGCTCCGTGTCCACGACCAGGCCCTCGATGGTGTGCGAGCCGTCCAGCAGGGCCTCGAGCAGGTCCAGCTGCTCCGGCGTGCGTGCGGTCGCCGCGAAGGCGCGCGCCCACGCCAGCTGGTGGTCGCTGCCCGCGTCCGCCGCGCGCAGGTGGGCCAGCGTGGCGTCCGTCCAGCGGGTGAGCAGGGCCTCGCGGGCGGTCGGGTCGGCGTACAGGTCGACGGCCAGCTTGACCTGGCGGTGCAGCGACTGCACGACACCGATGTCGGACTCCTTGCCGATCCCGGACAGCACCAGCGACAGGTAGTCGCGGGTCGCCAGCTCCCCGTCGCGGGTCATGTCCCAGGCCGACGCCCAGCACAGGGCGCGCGGCAGCGAGGACTCGAAGTCCCCCAGGCGCTCGGTGACGACGGCCAGCGACCCCTCGTCCAGGCGCACCTTGGCGTACGACAGGTCGTCGTCGTTGAGCAGGATCACCGCCGGGCGGGGCCGGCCGGCCAGCTGCGGCACGGCGGTCAGCTCGCCGTCCACGTCCAGCTCGATCCGGCCGTCCGCGGCGCGCACCAGCTTGCCGCTCGCCTCGTCGACGTCGTACAGGCCGACCGCGATCCGGTGCGGGCGCAGAATCGGCTCGCCCTTCGCGCCGGCGGGCAGGGCGGGGGCCTCCTGGCGGATGGCGAAGGAGGTGATGACGCCCTGGGCGTCGGTCTCGATCTCCGGGCGCAGGATGTTGATGCCGGCCGTCTCCAGCCACTTCTTCGACCAGGTCTTCAGATCGCGCCCGGAGGTCTCCTCCAGCGCGCCCAGCAGGTCGGACAGGCGCGTGTTGCCGTAGGCGTGCCGCTTGAAGTACGCCTGCACGCCCCGGAAGAACTCGTCCATGCCGACGTAGGCCACCAGCTGCTTGAGGACGCTCGCGCCCTTGGCGTAGGTGATGCCGTCGAAGTTGACGAGCACGTCGTCCAGGTCGCGGATCTCCGCCATGATCGGGTGGGTGGACGGCAACTGGTCCTGCCGGTACGCCCACGTCTTCATGGAGTTGGCGAACGTGGTCCACGAGTGCGGCCAGCGCGAGCCCGGGGCGTAGGCCTGGCAGGCGATGGAGGTGTAGGTGGCGAACGACTCGTTCAGCCACAGGTCGTTCCACCACTCCATGGTGACCAGGTCGCCGAACCACATGTGGGCCAGCTCGTGCAGGATCGTCTCGGCGCGCACCTCGTACGCCGCGTCGGTCACCTTGGACCGGAAGACGTACTGGTCGCGGATGGTGACCGCGCCCGCGTTCTCCATCGCGCCCGCGTTGAACTCCGGCACGAAGAGCTGGTCGTACTTCTCGAACGGGTAGGCGTAGTCGAACTTCTCCTGGAACCAGTCGAAGCCCTGCCGGGTGACCTCGAAGATCGCGTCCGCGTCGAGGAACTCGGCGAGGGAGGGCCGGCAGTAGACGCCGAGCGGGACCGACTGCCCGTTCTTCTCGTACACGCCGTGGACGCTGTGGTACGGGCCGACGATCAGCGCCGTGATGTACGTCGAGATGCGCGGCGTCGGCTCGAACACCCAGACGTCGTCCTGCGGCTCGGGCGTCGGCGAGTTGGACACCACCGTCCAGCCCTCGGGGGCCTTCACGGTGAACTGGAAGGTGGCCTTCAGGTCCGGCTGCTCGAAGTTGGCGAAGACCCGGCGGGCGTCCGGGACCTCGAACTGGGTGTAGAGGTAGGCCTGGTCGTCGACCGGGTCGACGAAGCGGTGCAGGCCCTCACCGGTGTTGGTGTACGCGCAGTCGGCGACGACCCGCAGCACGTTGCGGCCCCGGAGCAGGCCCGGCAGGGCGATCCGGGAGTCCTCGAAGACCTCGGCGGGGTCGAGGGCGTCGCCGTTGAGGGTCACCTCGTGGACGGTCGGGGCCACCAGGTCGACGAAGGAGGCGGCGCCGTCCTCCGCGACGTCGAAGCGCACCGTGGTCACGGACCGGTAGGTACCGCCCTCCTGCGCGCCGGAGAGGTCGAGATCGATCTCGTACGAGTCAACGGTGAGCAGCTTCGCCCGCTGCTGCGCCTCTTCGCGAGTCAGGTTTGTGCCAGGCACGCGGTCATCTCCTCGTGATGTGTGGATTGCGCCATCCTTCCACGTGACCCGCACGGAACGCGACGACCGGATCCCGCCGGTGACCGGGGCGGCGGGGCACGAGCCTGAGGGCATGACGACAGTGAGCGAAACGACGGGACACAGCGCACGTGCCATCGCTCCGGCCGTGCTGGCGCGGCTGCGGGAACGGGACGACGCGGGACGTCCGACGGCCCCCTTCACCGACGAGGAGGGCGGCGCGCCCCTGCGCTGCTGTCTGCGCAGGAGCGAGCCGGGGGAGCGGATCGCGCTGGTCTCCTACGCCCCGCTGCGGCGCTGGGCGGCGGAGACGGGTGCCACTCCGGGCGCGTACGACGAGCAGGGGCCGGTCTTCGTCCACGCGCGGGAGTGCGCGGGGCCGGCCGGCGAAGGCCACCCGTTCACCAACGCCCACCGTGTGGTCCGGCGCTACGGCACCGACGGGCGCATCCTGGGCGGGCGGCTGGTCGGCGAGGGCTCCGCCCGGTTCGACGCGGCCTTCGCGGAAGCGTTCGACGACCCGGCCGTGGCGCTCGTCCACGTCCGGGCCGTCGAGTACGGCTGCTTCCTCTACGAGGTGCGCAGGGATCGGGTGACCGGCGACTAGCCCTTGAGCTCCGCCGCCACCAGCTCCGCGATCTGCACCGCGTTCAGGGCCGCGCCCTTGCGGAGGTTGTCGTTGGAGATGAACAGGGCCAGGCCGTTGTCCACCGTCTCGTCGCGGCGGATGCGGCCGACGTACGACGGGTCCTGGCCGGCCGCCTGGAGCGGCGTCGGGATGTCGGAGAGGGCGACACCGGGGGCGCCGCCCAGCAGCTCGGTCGCGCGCTCCACGCTGAGCGGGCGCGCGAAACGGGCGTTGACCTGGAGGGAGTGACCGGAGAAGACGGGGACGCGCACGCAGGTGCCGGACACCTTCAGCTCCGGGATCTCCAGGATCTTGCGGGACTCGTTGCGGAGCTTCTGCTCCTCGTCGGTCTCGTTCAGGCCGTCCTCGACGAGGTTGCCCGCGAAGGGGAGCACGTTGAAGGCGATCGGGCGCTTGTAGACGGACGGCTCGGGGAAGTCCACGGCCGCGCCGTCGTGGGTCAGCCTGTCGGCGTCCGCGACGACCTTCTGGGTCTGGCCGTGCAGCTCCGCGACGCCCGCGAGGCCCGAGCCGGACACCGCCTGGTAGGTGGCGACGACCAGCGCCTGAAGGCCCGCCTCCGCGTGCAGGGGCTTGAGGACCGGCATCGCGGCCATCGTGGTGCAGTTCGGGTTGGCGATGATGCCCTTGGGGCGGTCGGTGATCGCGTGCGGGTTCACCTCGGACACCACCAGCGGGACGTCCGGGTCCTTGCGCCACGCCGAGGAGTTGTCGATCACCACGGCGCCCTGCGCGGCGACCTTCTCGGCCAGCGCCTTCGAGGTCGCGCCGCCCGCCGAGAACAGCACGATGTCCAGGCCGGTGTAGTCCGCGGTTGCCGCGTCCTCCACCGTGACCCCGTCGAGGACCGTCCCCGCCGAGCGGGCCGAGGCGAACAGGCGCAGCTCGGTCACCGGGAAATCGCGCTCCGTGAGGATCCCACGCATGACCGTGCCGACCTGACCGGTGGCTCCGACGATTCCGATCCTCACGGTGACTCCTTCTGCTCACTTCACTGGCGCTGCGTACGCGGTACGCGCAGGACGGTTCCATCATGCGTCTGTCCCGGGTCCGTCTGTCCAATCATTGCCCACGGAGTGGGACGGCGTGCGACGGCCCGGTGGGTGGGCTCCGCCGGAAACGCAAGGGGCGGGCTCCGAGTGGAGCCCGCCCCGCCGTCACGTACCGGAGGTGGAGACCGCCGTTACGGGACGACCTTGCCGATCTTCACGCTGCCGAGGCCCGCGGCGGTGCCGCGGGTGTTCAGCACCTGCACCTCGCCGAAGAACTCGCGGCCCGCGGGGGCCGGCTCGTTCGCGATGACGTCGGCGGAGATCTGCGCCGTGCCGTTCGGGGCGAGGGAGAACACCTTCGCCTCGTCGACCTTGACCGAGCCGAGCGCCGCCGAGTAGTACACGTCCCGGTAGTCGTAGGCCGTGGTGCCGGCCGGCACCGAGTAGGCGTCGATCAGGATGGTGTACGTGCCCGCGGCGGGCTTGGCGATGGAGACGGACTCCTCCGAGCCGCCCGCGGCGGAGTAGGCGACGCGCGTGCCGGCGGCGTTGTACACGTACAGGTCCAGGTCGGCCCCGGCGTCCGAGACGTTGCCGATGGCGACGTCCAGGCGCTCGGCACCGGCGGGGACGACGACCGTCCTGGTGTGGGTGTCATGGTTGGCGATGGTCGGCCGGTCCGTCTTCGACGAGCCCAGCGAGCCGCCCTTCAGCTTGGCGTCCAGCCCGGCGAGCTTGTTCGTCAGCGTCCAGGACACGGGGGCCGGCGTACCGGCCTTCGCCTCGTCGACCGTCTGCACCGCGGGGCTGAAGTCCAGCCCGTAGACCGCCGCGTTCAGCGTGTACGGGTTGTCGAGCAGCGGCGAGGTACGACGCGACTCGACCTCGATCTCCCACACTCCCGGCATCGGCTTGGCGTACGAACGCACGTCCGGACGGCAGGTGTTGGCCGGGTTGTTGTAGTTCGGGTAGCAGTTGGGCGTCGAGGTGGGGTCCACCGGGGTGCCGTACGGGTGGATCGCGATGAAGCGGGTCTGGCTGCCGTCCTTGAGACCGCTCATCGAGACCTCGAGGGTCTTCGCGCCCTGCGGGACCGTCACGAAGTACGACGTGGTGCTGTTGCGCTGCGCCACACCCGACACCGAGTAGGTGTAGGACGGCTTGGCGATCTCCGTGGAGACCACGACGGTCAGCATGATCTGCTTGTCCACGCCCTCGGTGCGGCGGTCGTCGACCTCGAGGATCGCGCTGTGCACACCGGCGGAGTCGGGACGTGCCTCGATCTTGACCGTCACCGGCTGGTTCAGCGGCAGCGAGACCTCGTCGTCGCCGAGGATCCTGAAGGTGCCGTCGTCGTTCTTCAGGCTCAGCTTGTGCTTGACCGAACCGGCCGGGCCCGTCGTGCGGGTGACCTGGACGTCGTAGGTCTTCTTCTGGCCCTTCTTCAGGCCGCCCTCGCGGTCGTACAGGCCGGTGCCGAAGTCGGGGGTCTTGAGCGCCCAGGACAGCGAGGTGGTGACCGGGGCCTTGACCGCGTACTGGTGCGCCGAGGCGCCCTGCTCGATCGACTCCCAGGCCTTGACGATGTCCATCAGGCCGGCGCCCTCGCTGTGCGGCTGCTCGCCCTTGATGTGCTTGGCGGTCGAGGTCAGCGCGGTGCGGAGCGTGGCCGGGGGCAGGTCGATGCGCTTCTGCTTGGCCGCCGAGAGCAGCAGCGCGGACGCGCCGGCCGCCTGCGGGGACGCCATCGAGGTGCCCTGGAGCATCGAGTAACCGGCCGGGAGCGTGTAGCCGGCCTCCGCGACCGGGCCGCCGGGCAGCCAGGTCTGCGTGGTGTTGATGGCCGCGCCGGGCGCCGAGATGATCGGCGTGAAGCCGCCGTCCTCACGCGGACCGCGTGAGGAGAACGGCATCATGGCGTACGACTTGTCCACCACGGAGCCGTAGTTGGCCGCCCAGGTCTCCTTGGAGATGGTCGCGCCGACCGAGATGACCTTGTCGGCGAGGCTGGGGTCACCGATGGTGTTCAGGCCCGGGCCGCTGTTGCCCGCCGAGATGACGAGCTGCACGCCGTAGGTGTCGATGAGCCGGGTGTACAGCAACGCGCGGGCGTTGTTGCCGTCGTTGAGCGCCGGCAGGCCGCCGATGGACATGTTGACGATGTCCACGCCGCGGTTGACGACGAGGTCGGTCATGCCCTCGGTGAGCGCGACGCTGGTGCAGCCGCCGCCCCAGTTGCAGGCCCGGGAGGAGACGATCTTCGCGCCGGGGGCGGCGCCGTTCATCTTCCCGCCGAACAGGCTGTTGGCGGCGGTGATGCCGGCGACGTGCGTGCCGTGCTCGGACTCGATGAGGCCGATGTTGACGAAGTCAGCCTTCTTGCCGATCCAGGACCCGCCGTAGGGGTCCATCGCCACGTCCTTGCGGATCTCCACGACGAACGGCACGCGCAGGTCGGCGCCGGTCTCCGGGTCCTTCTTGTCCTGGCCGAAGTAGCCGACCTGGTAGCCGTCCTTGTACGGCTTCATCGGGACGTCGTCCGTGAAGTCGTTGTTGTTGTTCAGGTCGACACGGACGGTGCCGTTCGCCGGGTCGTACAGGACGCCCCACACGCTGGTGGTCCTGCCGTCGCGGTCGAGGTCGCCGTTGGCGTCGCCGCCCTTGGTCGCGGACTCGCTGAAGGTGTTGAACAGGAAGTTGCCCGCCGGCGTCTTCCAGGTCTTGCCGCCCGAGGTGAACTGACCCGAGACGCTGGTGGTCATCGGCCGCCAGGTGCCGTCGCTGTCGACGATCGGGTCGGTGGCGGTGACCCAGTCGACGATCTTGCGCTCGCCGGTGGTGGTCTTCTGGAGCGCCGGGTGGGCGATGTCCACGCCGGAGTCGAGGATGCCGATGGTGACGCCCCGGCCGTCGGCCTTCGGGTTCTTCTGCACGAAGTCGACGGCGCCCGTCTCGAAGGACGGGTTGTACGGGTTCTCGGCGGGGGTGTTCTTGTCCGGCGCCGGGTAGGTGCCGTTGTCCTGGCCCTTGCTCTTGTCCTTGCCCTGGGGGGCGTCGGCCTCGGGCCTCGGGTCGTCGAGCTGGATGTCCTGGTTGAGCTCGATGGCCTGCACGGAGGACAGCTTCGTGGCGGCGGCGATCGCCGAGTCCGCCTTGTCCGTCGGCACGGTGGCGCGGACGTAGCCGAGCTTGTCGTAGGTGCGGCCCACGGCGCCGCCGTCGACCGCGTCCAGCTGCTTGGCGACCTGCGCGGTCTGGCCCGGCTCGGTCGCGATCATCATGGTGACGTTCTTGGCGCCCTCGGCCTTGGCCTCGGCGAGCAGTTCGGCGTCGGCCGAACCGAGTTTGTCGCCCGCCGGCTTGACGGTCGGGTCGGTGGCCGCGGGGCCGTCCTGGGCGACGGCCATGGGTATCGGGCCGGCCACGGAGAGCGCGGCCACCACGCCGGCGGCCATGGCGATGCGGGCCAGGCGTCTCGCGCCCGTGAGCGGTGCGCGCTGGGGGTCGGGGGTCATCGGCATCCCTTGCAGGTAAAGGAACCAAGCGAGGTGCGATCGGGGTCGATCGCGATCGTCCGGATTTCGGAGTCGGATGATCGCTCAGCTTTACCCAAAGGAAAGATGTTTGACGAGACTTGGTCCTGGCGGGATGGAAGCATGGCGTACTTCCGCCATGCGCCACGAGGGGCATAGGGGCCCAAACCATGGCGCTTCCCCCGGCATCGCCGGAGGGCAACCACCCCTGCCGGAACGAGCGTTCACCCGGCCGCGCGTGAGCCCCGTCCTCGTCGATTCACGCCGGACAGCCCCCTTCCTGCCGTAACGTCCACCCATGAACAAGGAGTTGAGGGTGGCGGCCTACGCCGTGTGTGTGCGGGACGGACGGCTGCTGCTGGCCCGCTGGGTGGCGGGCGACGGCGCCCGGCGGTGGACCCTGCCCGGCGGTGGCATGGAGCACGGCGAGGACCCCTACGACACCGTCGTGCGCGAGGCCGAGGAGGAGACCGGCTACACCGTCGAACCGGTCGCCCTCCTGGGCCTGGACTCCGTCCGCCGCAACTACCCGCGCCCCCTGGGCACTCACGCCGACTTCCACGGCCTGCGCATCCTCTACGAGGGCCGTGTCACCGGCGGCGAACTGCGCCACGAGACGGGCGGCTCCACGGACCGAGCCGCCTGGCACCCCCTGGACGCGGTACCCGCACTGCCCCGCGTCGGCCTGGTCGACGTGGGCCTGCACCTGTGGCACAACCGCCCACCCACGGGAAACCCCACCTGACGGCACCCGGATGCCCGCGGCACGCGCCCGTACGCCTTGTGGCGTGCGAGAAGGGGCCGCCGGGACGTGGCCGGTGGCCCCTCCTCTCCTGACGTGTCCGTCGGGCGCTCGGGCGCTACCGGGGGAGTGCCACCACGTGTGCGGCCGGGTCGCGGTCGGTGGCTGCCATCAGGGCGGTGCGGACGACGGTCGCCTGCTGGTCCGGGGACTCCCGCAGCTTCCGGGGGGTGACGTGGACGACCGTGATGCCCAGCCGCTCCAGGTGCTCGCGCTTGCGGGCGTACTCGGAGTGCCGGGTCTCGTCGTCCGTCCGGCTGCCGTGGCGGGGTGTGCGGGTGTCCAGCTCCAGGGCGACCGCCTGCTCCGGCCAGTACGCGTCCACGCCGCCGAGACAGGGGCCGCCCGGCAGCCGCAGGTCCACGTTCCAGACCGGGTCCGGCAGCCCGTGCTCGCGCACCATCCGGTACAGCCGGTCCTCCGCGAGCGCCCGCCCCTCGGCCAGCAGCAGGCCCACCGCGTCCACCACGTGCGGCCGGCCCAGCAGCCCGGTCCCGGTCAGTTCGCGGACCACGGCGGACGGTTCGCAGTACCCGCCGCGCACCGCCTCCGTCAGCAGCCGCCGTACCGTGCCCGCGTCGGACAGACCGGCCACCGCGTCCGCCAGGGCGCGCGGCACCGGGGCCACCGGCAGACCCGTGACCGCCTCGGCGGCGGGCAGGCCGGCCGCCCGGACGATCCGCGCGCAGCCGGCCGAGCGCAGCCGCCGGCCGCGCTCGACCAGGACGTCGATCTTCTCCAGGGCCGGCAGGCCGGGCGACGTGGCGAAGCCGTGCAGGGTGAGCGCCGCCAGACCGGTGACCATCACCTCCGCGTACACCGGGCGGTGCGGATCCTGGGCGCTCGGCTGCGTCGGCACCCCGGCGGCCGCGTGCGGAAGCGGTCCGCGCGCCGCGTACAGGAGCACCGCGTGGAGCCGCTCCTCACTCGTCGGTGGGCCCGGATGCAGCAGGAACACGCCGGGCAGGAGCTGTTGCCAGGGTCCTCCGGCGCGGCACCGCACGGCCGTCTCGGCCGCCGGCACTCCGTGCTCGCGCAGCTGAGCGGTGGTCAGGACCCGGCGCGGTGCCTCTGCGAGGTGGTGCAGGGGGCGGGGGGAGAGCGGAGTTTCGTGGTTCATGTCCGGCACGTTTCCCGCTTCGCGACCGGCCCGTAACCGCTGTTACACGCCCGTTGGCAAACCTGGACAAGCCCGCCCTAAAGGACGGTTGTTCGGATGCCGAAAACCCCTGGTCCCCTCATGGGTGGACCAGGGGTTACGGCGAGCCGGGCACGCATCGTGTAACAGTTACGGCGTGCCCGACCCTTGGCCAGAACTGCGGGTCAGCCGGCGGACGTTCCGGCCGCCGCGTCGCACGCCTGTCCGCGCAGCGCCCGTGCCAGGTCGTCCCGGGCCTCCAGCACCAGGCGGCGCAGGGCGGGAGCGGCTCCCTCGTGCGCGGCGAGCCACGCGTCGGTCGCCTCCAGGGTCTCCGGCGAGTCCTGCAACGCCGGGAACAGCCCCCGTACGACGTCCATGCCGATCTGGATGGACCGCTCGGTCCACACCCGCACGATCGCCTCGAAGTACCTCGGCGTGTACGGCGCGAGCAGCTCCCGCTGGGAGGCCTGCCCGAAGCCCGCGATCGTCGCCTCGACCAGCGCGTTCGACAACGCGTCCGAGTCGACCACCTGCTCCCAGGCCCCCGCCTTGACGGCGGCCGAGGGCCGCGCGGCCAGGCAGCGTACCTGGTGCCGCTTGCCGGAGGCGGTGTCGTCCCGGGCGAGTTCGGCGGCCAGCACCTTCTCGTCCGCCACCCCGTGCGCCGCCAGCGGCTCCAGGAACGCCCAGCGCAGCTCCTGGTCGACCTCCAGGCCGGCGATCTCCTCCGTGCCGTCCAGCAGGCCCTTCAGCAGCTCCAGGTCGTCCGGCGCCGAGGCCGCCGTGGCGAAGAACCGCGCCCACGCGAGCTGGTGCTCGCTGCCCGGCTCGGCCTGCCGCAGCTCGGCCAGCGCGCCCTCGGCCAGCGCCCGCCCGCCGGTCTCCCGCCACTGCGGCGCCGCGTAGTGCACCAGCGCGGACTCCGCCCAGGCGTGCAGCATCTGGAGCACGCCGATGTCGGTCTCACGGCCGGCGAAGCGCAGCACCAGGCCCACGAAGTCCCGCGCCGGCAGCAGCGCGTCCCGGGTCAGGTTCCACAGCGCCGACCAGCACAGCGCGCGGGCCAGCGGGTCGGTCAGGCCGCCCAGGTGCTCCCGCAGGGTCGCCAGCGAGGTCTCGTCGAAGCGGATCTTGCAGTAGGTCAGGTCGTCGTCGTTGACCAGCACCAGATCGGGCGCGTCCGCACCCGCCAGCTCGGACACCACCGTACGGGCGCCGGCCACGTCGGTCTCGGCGCGCGCGTACCGCTCCAGCGCCCCCACCTGGGACCGCTGGTACAGGCCCACCGCCACCCGGTGCGGGCGCAGCTCCGGGTACGACTCGGCGGCCTCCTGCACCACGGCCAGCTCCTCGATCCGGCCGTCGGCACCCAGCACCACCTGCGGGGTCAGCGAGTTGACCCCGGCCGTCTGGAGCCACGACCGCGCCCACGCGCCCATGTCCCGGCCGCTGGTCTCCTCCAGCACCGCGAGCAGGTCGCCCAGCCGGGTGTTGCCGTAGGCGTGCCGCTTGAAGTAGCGCCGCGCGCCCTCCAGGAACGCGTCCTGGCCGACGTACGCCACCAGCTGCTTGAGCACCGAGGCGCCCTTGGCGTAGGTGATGCCGTCGAAGTTCAGCTTGGCGTCCTGGAGGTCGCGGATGTCCGCGGTGACCGGGTGCGTGGAGGGCAGCTGGTCCGCGCGGTACGCCCAGGCCTTGCGGCGGTTGGCGAAGGTGATCCAGCCGTCCGTGAAGCGGGTCGCGCCGACCAGCGAGAACGAGCCCATGAAGTCGGCGAAGGACTCCTTCAGCCACAGGTCGTCCCACCACTCCATGGTGACCAGGTCGCCGAACCACATGTGCGCCATCTCGTGCAGGATCACATTGGCCCGGGCCTCGTAGGAGGCCTGCGTGACCTTCCCGCGGAAGATGTACTCCTCCCGGAAGGTGACCATGCCCGGGTTCTCCATCGCGCCGAGGTTGTACTCGGGCACGAACGCCTGGTCGTACTTGCCGAACGGGTACGGGTAGTCGAAGTGGTCGTGGAAGAAGTCCAGGCCCTGCTTGGTGACCAGGAAGACGTCCTCGGCGTCGAAGTGCTTGGCGAGCCCCTTGCGGCACAGCGCGCCCAGCGGGATCTCCAGCCGCGTACCGTCCTCGAACACGCGCTCGTAGGAGTCCGTCACCTGGTGGTACGGGCCCGCGACCACGCAGGTGATGTACGTCGAGATCGGCTTGGTCTCGGCGAACCGCCACACCCCGTCCTGCCGCTCGCCGACCCCGTTGCTCCACACCGTCCAGTCCTCCGGCGCCCGCACCTCGAAGCGGAACGGCGCCTTCAGGTCGGGCTGCTCGAAGTTGGCGAAGACCCGGCGGGAGTCGGCGGGCTCGTACTGCGTGTAGAGGTAGACCTCGCCGTCCTCCGGGTCGACGAAGCGGTGCAGGCCCTCGCCGGTGCGCGAGTAGGCGCACTGCGCGTCCACGACGAGCTCGTTGTCGGCGGCCAGGTCCTCCAGGAGGATCCGGGAGCCGTCGAAGACCTCGCTGGGGTCGAGGTCCCTGCCGTTGAGCGAGACGGCGGTGACGCTCGGCGCGAGCAGGTCGGCGAAGCTCGACGCGCCCGGCTCGTTGCAGCGGAACCGGATCGTCGTCACGGACCGGAACGTCCGCGGACCGTCCCCGGTGTCCTCGCCCACCGCGGACCGCACGTCCAGGGACACCTCGTACGCGTCGACGGACAGCAGGGCGGCCCGCTCCCGGGCCTCGTCGCGGGACAGATTCTCACCGGGCACAGGCGGCACTCCCTCGGATGGTTTCACGATGTGGACAGCACCGATCCTGCCATGCGGGTTTGCCGCGCGGCAGCCGGGAATGCCGTGCACGACCGTCGATGTTGGCAGTTCAACGACCCTTTACCGAGGAGAGCCATGTCCGAGACCGCCTCCGCCGCGACCCCGTCGTCCGGCAAGACTCCCGTCGACTTCTGGTTCGACCCGCTGTGTCCCTGGGCCTGGATCACGTCCCGGTGGGTGCTGGAAGTGGAGAAGGTGCGGGACATCGAGGTCCGCTGGCACATCATGAGCCTCGCGGTGCTCAACGAGCCGAGGCTGGACGAACTGCCCGAGGAATACCGGGAGCTGCTGACCACCAAGGCGTGGGGGCCGGTGCGGGTGGTCACCGCGGCCTGGCAGAAGCACGGCCAGGACGTCCTCGGCCCGCTCTA
Organism: Streptomyces sp. NPDC047453; assembly: GCF_040643155.1. NCBI lineage: Bacteria > Bacillati > Actinomycetota > Actinomycetes > Kitasatosporales > Streptomycetaceae > Streptomyces > Streptomyces sp. NPDC047453. Next base: position 68,855 of record NZ_JBEYTS010000001.1, read on the forward strand.
CACCGCGCTCGGCACCCGCTTCCACAACCGCGGCGAGGGCCCCACCCGCGAGGCCGTCGTCGCCGCGCTCGCCGAGGTGGGCCTGCCCGCCGACCTGATCGACTACGCCGACCAGGAGAACTTCGAGTTCGACGCCGAACTGCGCGCCTCGCACAAGGAGGGCATCGAGAAGGTCGGCCAGGACGTCGGCACCCCGGTCATCGCGGTTCCCGGCCCGGACGGCGAGCAGATCGCCTTCTTCGGCCCGGTCGTCACCCCCACCCCCAAGGGCGAGCAGGCCGCCCGGCTCTGGGACGGAACCCTCGCGGTCGCCTCCGTCCCCGGCTTCTACGAGATCAAGCGCACCCGCACGGTGGGACCGGACTTCAGCAACCTCTGACCCGGCCGGTCAGCGGAAGCTCTCGGGGAGGCTGAAGCCCTTCGCCTGGGTCCAGCGCGGCTGGACCCACAGGCAGCGTCCCTTGGGGCTCTGGCTCTCGCACCGCCACCAGCCGTGGCCGTCCCGCACTCCGCGTGCCTCGTTGATGTGCTTCGCCTCGTCCGGGCCCACCTTGCCGAAGGGGTGCAACTTCTTCTCGGGGCAGTTGGGGCAGTGGATGTAGTCGGGCATGCGCGCCTCCGGTCCGGTCGTCGGATCGCTGTACGATTCGCCGGAATTGGGATCGTAAGGGCGCGGGTGCCGCGCCGCGAGCCCGGAACCGGTCCTGCCGGGGGCGGAACCGGCCCTGCCAGGGCGGCATCCGAAGGCGAAGCCCCCGCGAGTCAGGTTCTCGAGGGGGCTTACTTCTTTCCGCCTGCCGGGTGAAGGGTGACGGGCGAGGGGTGAGCAGACGATCACGACGCCGGACGGACCCGGGCGGCGTTCCGGGGCGCGTCAGCTGCGGGCGCGCCCGCACTGCCGGATGTACCCGGCCGCCGCCAGGAACAGTGTCATGGCGCCCGTCGAGTACAGCTGCACCCGCGTGCCGGACTCGCCGGCCATCAGGACGAAGACCGCCGCCATACCGGCCAGGGCCACCCAGGTCAGCCATGGGAACGCCCACATCCGGACCACCAGCTTCTCCGGCGCCTCCCGCTCCAGCGTGCGGCGCAGCCGCAGTTGCGAGACGGCGATGAAGACCCAGACGACGAGGATCACCGCGCCGATCATGTTCAGCAGCCAGGGGAAGACGTCGTCGGGCCGCCAGTAGCTCAGCAGCACGCAGACGAAACCGAAGACGGAGCTGGCCAGCACCGCGGTCCGCGGCACCCCGCCGGAGACCTTCGCCAGCGCCTTCGGGCCCTGACCGCGCTCGACCAGCGAGTACGCGATGCGCGAGGAGCCGTAGATGTTGGCGTTCATCGCGCTCAGCAGCGCGACCAGCACCACCACGTTCATCAGCTGACCGGCCCCCGGGATGCCGAGGTGGTCCAGCGCGGCGACGTACGGGCCCTTCCCGACGACCTCCTCGGAGTCCCAGGGGACGAGCGTGACGATCACCGCCATGGAGCCGACGTAGAACAGCGCGATGCGCCACATCGCCGTACGCACGGCGCTCGCCACGCCGCGCACCGGGTTCTCCGACTCGGCCGCCGCGATGGTGACTGTCTCGAGGCCGCCGTAGGCGAAGACCGAGGCGAGCAGGCCGATGACCAGGCCGTGGCCGCCGTGCGGCAGGAAGTCGGTGAGGTTCGAGACGCCCGGGGAGTCCGTGCCGGGCAGCACGCCCGCGACGGCCAGCACACCGAGGACCAGGAACAGGGCGATCGCGCCGACCTTCAGCGCGGCGAACCAGAACTCGAACTCGCCGAAGTTCTTCACCGCGGCCAGGTTCGTGCCGCAGAACACCACCATGAACAGCGCCACCCACGCCCACTCCGGCGTGCCCGGCAGCCAGCCGGTGACGATCTTCGCGGCGCCCATGCCCTCCAGGCCGACCGCGGTGCACAGCAGCACCCAGAACGACCAGCCCGCGGTGAAACCGGCCCACGGACCGAACGCCCGCTCGGCGTGCGCGGAGAACGAGCCCGACGACGGGTACGCGGCCGACATCTCGCCCAGCATCCGCATGACCAGCATCACGAGCGCGCCGGACAGGGCGTAGGCGACGACGATCGAGGGGCCGGCGGCGGCGATGCCCGCGCCGGAGCCGACGAAGAGGCCGGCGCCGATCACACCGCCGAGGGCGATCATCGACAGATGGCGCTGCTTCAGGCCGTGGGACAGGGAGGCGTCGTCCACCCGCGGGGGCGTCGACGGGGGTCCCCCTTGCTCCGGTGAAGCCGAGAGATGGGGGGAGGCGGTGTCGCTTGGCATGGGGAGGCTCGTCCGGTGGGGGGCAGATGCGAAAACGCCCACAGTCTGGGCGGCCGCTCCACCGCGACGGAGCGCCCGCTCACCATCCGGACGCGCCCTGTGCGCAGAGTGAGACGGTGATTACCCGCACGGGCCGTCGCGGCCGGTGTGCGGCGCGCGGCACCGCCCATGATCCAGCCGTCGAGCCGTTTGGTGGGACCCTACAGTCGCCGTGCCCTCGGCCCGAGTGGCGGAAACCGCGCCACCTCAGTGACAGGCGTCACGTGCCGCCGGGTGTAGGGCGTTTCCTTTGTGTGAAACCGACCAAGCGTCCGTCCCCCCCTTGTCGAGCGCTGACGGTGATCGCCGCGCCGCCGCTGGGATAGCGTCACGCTGTCCCGAACTGTCCTCACTCCGCGGAGTCCCCATGAGCACCGCTGCCGCCACCCCCGCCCGTACCGGGGTCGTCCTCGCCGACCTGCTGCCCACGTCCCGTGTCCGGGACGTGGCCCTCGTGGTGGGCGGCGCCGCGCTCACCGGACTCGCCGCCCAGATCGCGGTGCCCGTCCCGCACTCCCCGGTGCCGGTGACCGGTCAGACCTTCGCGGCGCTGCTCGTGGGCACCACGCTGGGCGCCGGCCGCGGTTTCCTCGCCCTCGCGCTGTACGCGCTCGCGGGCGCGGCGGGCGTGCCGTGGTTCGCGGGCGGCGCCTCGGGCGCGGGCTCCGTCTCCTTCGGCTATGTCCTCGGCATGCTGCTCGCCGCCACCGTCGTGGGCGCCCTGGCCCGCCGCGGCGGGGACCGCAAGGTCTGGCGCACGGCCGGCACGGTGGTGCTGGGCCAGGCGATCATCTACGCGGTCGGCGTGCCCTACCTGGCCCTGGCCACCGGCATGTCGGCGTCCGCCGCGCTCGCCGCCGGCCTCACCCCGTTCCTGATCGGCGACGTCCTCAAGGCCGCCCTGGCGATGGGCCTGCTGCCCAGCGCCTGGAAGCTGGCGGGGAAGTGACCGACCGCTTCGCGATGCCGTAGTTCCCGCCGGTACTGGCGAGAGGTTCCCGCCGTACTCGCGAAAGCCCGCGAGAATCCCGCGGAAATCCCGCGAAATCGTGTGAAAGAGGCCCGCCGCGTCGCCCTGCGACGCTCCGGCGGGCCTCTTTCGCGTTCCGGACCGTCAGGCCCGACTGCGCCTGCCGGGCCCTGCCGCGACCGTCGTCAGCCGGCCGCGACCTTGTCCTTCTCCTCGGCGGCCGGGGCCGCGACAGCCGTACGGCCGCTCCCGAACCTCTGCTTGACGAAGGAGATCACCAGCACGATCGCCGCGACCAGCAGCGACAGCAGCACGGTCTCGCGGCCGTCGTGCTCGGTGTCGGTCAGCATGTAGCCGAAGACGAAGACGATCAGCGCGGCCGCCGCCCACGTCAGATACGGGTACAGCCACATCTTCACGACCAGCTTCTCCGGCGCCTCCCGCTGGATGATCTTCCGCATCCGCAGCTGCGAGAAGCAGATCACCAGCCAGACGAACAGGGCGACCGCGCCGGAGGAGTTGACGAGGAAGAGGAATACGGAGTCCGGGAACCTGTAGTTGAAGAACACGGCCACGAAGCCGAACACGACCGACGAGACGATCGCGGCCATCGGCACACCGCGGCGGGTGGTCCGTGCGAACGCCTTCGGCGCGTCCCCGCGCTCGCCGAGCGAGAAGGCCATCCGGGAGGCGGTGTAGAGGCCGGAGTTGAGGCAGGAAAGCACCGACGTCAGCACGATGAAGTTCATGATCTGACCGGCGTGCGGGATACCGAGGGAGTCGAGGGCGGCCACGTAGGAGCCCTTCTCGGTGATCGCCTTGTCGTTCCAGGGGAGCAGGGCGACCACGACGAAGACGGAGCCGAGGTAGAAGACGCCGATACGCCAGATGATGCTGTTGGTCGACTTGGTGACGGCGCGCTGCGGGTCCTCCGACTCGCCCGCCGCGAGGGTGGCGATCTCACTGCCCATGAAGGAGAAGACGACGAGCAGTACACCGGTCAGGATGGCGCCGGGCCCGTTGGGCAGGAACCCGCCGTGGTCGGTGAGGTTGCCGAGCCCCGCCTTGTCGCTGTGCACGCCGGGCAGTGCGCCGAAGACGGCCAGTCCGCCGACGACGATGAACGCGGCGATCGCCACGACCTTGATCCCGGCGAACCAGAACTCGAACTCGCCGTAGGAGCCGACGGAGACGAGGTTGGTGGCGGTCAGTACCACCATGACGATGAGGGCCCAGCCCCACTGGGGCACGGCCGGCACCCAGCCGGAGAGGATCTTGGCGCCCGCCGTCGCCTCCACGGCCAGCACGACGACCCAGAAGAACCAGTACAGCCAGCCGATGGAGAACCCGGCCCAGCCGCCGAGCGCCCGGTCGGCGTGCGCGGAGAAGGAGCCGGAGGTGGGGTTGGCGGCGGACATCTCGCCGAGCATGCGCATCACGAGGACGACGAGCGTGCCGACGAGGGCGTAGGAGAGGAGGATGCCCGGTCCGGCGGTGGCGATGGCCGAGCTGGAACCGACGAAGAGACCGGCGCCGATGACACCGCCGATGGCGATCATCGACAGATGGCGGTTCTTGAGCCCGGCCTGGAGTCCCGAACCGTGGCCCTCGGGGTTCGTATGGCCGCTTCCGGTCTCCGACAGGGTCGGCTGCGAAGTCATGGGGGGAATTCCTTTGCTCGGGTGGAGCGGTCTCCCGTACGAGCGGTGCACGGGATGCTCCAGTGAAACGGAGGCATTGGAATCCGTGAACCTTCGAAATGTAATTGTTACTTGAGGTTTCTTTGAGCTTTGAAAGATTAGCCACATTCTTCTGGCGGATGTGATAGTGCACGTGACCCGGCGCTGCCGCGCGCATTCCGCCGTGTCACACTCGGACCATGCGCGTGTATCTCGGCTCCGACCATGCGGGCTTCGAACTCAAGAACCACCTCGTCGAGTGGCTCAAGGCGGCGGGCCACGAGCCCGTCGACTGCGGACCGCACATCTACGACGCCCAGGACGACTACCCGCCCTTCTGCCTGCGCGCCGCGGAGCGCACGGCCGCGGACCCCGACTCCCTCGGCATCGTGATCGGCGGCTCCGGCAACGGCGAGCAGATCGCGGCGAACAAGGTCAAGGGCGTGCGCGCGGCGCTCGCCTGGAGCGAGGAGACGGCCTCCCTCGGCCGCCAGCACAACAACGCGAACGTCGTCGCGGTGGGCGCGCGCATGCACACCACGGAGGAGGCGACGAAGTTCGTCGAGACCTTCCTCGGCACCCCCTTCTCCGGCGACGAGCGCCACATCCGCCGCATCGACATGCTCACGGCCTACGAATCGACGGGCGACCTCCCCCCGATCCCGGCCCACCACCCCCAGCAGTAACCGCCTCACCGTCCAAGGCACGGCGCCCTGAGGGGAGCCGTGCCGCCACCTTGCGGGCCGGCTCAGCCCTCGATCCCGGCCGAGTTCTGCCAGGGGTGCAGGGGACGGAGTCCCCGCGGGGGTCTGGGGCGCAGCCCCAGGCTCGGCACCCCTTCACCCACCGAGACGGGGGGTGGGTGGGAAACGGGGTCCGGGGCGAAGCCCCAGCGGGGTCCGGGGCGAAGCCCCAGCGGGGTCCGGGGCGAAGCCCCAGCGGGGTCCGGGGCGAAGCTCCAGGGCCGGCGCCCCTCCAGCCACCGAGTCGGGTGGGTGGGCAAGGAACCGCAAGAAGGGACACCCCGTGCCAGAGGGGCACACCATCCACCGCCTCGCACAGGACTACGCCGCCCACTTCTCAGGCCGGCAGGCCCACGTCACCAGCCCCCAGGGCAAGTTCTCCACCTCCGCCACCCTCCTCACCGGAGCGGAGCTCACCCGCACGGAAGCCCACGGCAAACACCTCTTCCTCCGCTTCCGCGACAGCGACTGGATCCACATCCACCTCGGCCTCTTCGGCAAGGTCACCTTCGGCGACGCCCCCGCGCCCCCGCCCACGGACACCGTCCGGCTCCGCCTCGCCAACGCCACCTCGTACGTCGACCTGCGCGGCCCCACCACCTGCGCCCTGATCACCGACGCCGAGAAGCAGGCCGTGCACGACCGCCTCGGCCCCGACCCCCTGCGGCCCGACGCCGACCCGGACCGGGCCTACGCCCGCATACGCCGCAGCCGTACGACCATCGCCGCCCTGCTGATGGACCAGAAAGTCGTCGCGGGCGTCGGCAACGTCTACCGTGCCGAGGTCCTCTTCCGGCACCGCGTCGACCCCTACCGCCCCGGCAGGGACCTGACCCCGGGCGAGTGGGACGCCATCTGGGCCGACCTCGTCGCCCTCATGCGCGAGGGCGTCCGCAACAACCGCATCGACACCGTCCGCCCCGAGCACACCCCCGAGGCCATGGGCCGCCCGCCCCGCGTCGACGACCACGGCGGCGAGGTCTACATCTACCGCCGTACCGCCCTGCCCTGCCACATCTGCGGCACGGACATCCGCACCGCCGACCTCGCCGCCCGCAACCTCTTCTGGTGCCCCACCTGCCAGCAGCCCGCGAAGGTGGGATGAGACGCCCGTCTCAGAACCCGTGCGGCAGCCACGGCGCCACCGCCGAGCCGAACGCCACCGACGCCTCGGACAGCGCCCCGCGCCGCAGCTCCCGTACCCGCCCGGCCGCCGCCAGCCCGGACAGCGGTATGCCGCCGAGGTACGTCGCCCCCAACTCCCGTACGGACAAGGAGAGTTCCGCCGCGTCCGTGGTCCGCTCGCAGGACGCCCCCTTCGCGTCCCCGGTCAGCCGCCACCGCCCGGCGTTCCAGGGGCAGAAGTCGTCCGCCACCTCCAACACCACGTCCACCGGCGTCTGGTAGGTCCGCGCGGCGAGCGCCGCGCCCACGTCCACGAGCCGTACGTACAGCACGTCCCGCAGCCGCGGCCGGCACCGCCGGATGTCGGACACCAGGTACTGCCAGGCATCGTCGACCGGCCGCTCCCGCAGGATCAGTGTCGAGGTCAGGTCGATGCCGAACAGGAAGCGCCACAGGGCCGCGTCGCTCTCCGGGTCCAGCGCGGCCAGGTCGGTCAGGAGCACCGCGCCCTCGGGCCCGCCGACGCCCCAGCCGGGCTTGACGCGATAGCGGGCGTACCCCGTGACCTCGCCCGCCCGCTCGGCGACCACGCACTGCAGCGGCGAGGCGCCGTCCCGTGCGCTCTCCGGGTCGAGCAGCGCCAGCCGTTCCCAGCCGGGCTGCCGGGCCAGCATCCCGGGCCGGCCGGGCACCAGCCGCGCGTACACCGCCTCGCAGCCGTCCAGCACCTCGGCGGGCGCCGCGTACCGCAGGCGTACGTCGTCCGTGCCGGCCGGGACCGTCAGGCCGGCCCGGTCGGTGTCGATCTCGGCGCTGAGCTGGAAGGTCGCCGCGCCGTACCCGAAGCGGCCGTAGATCGCCGGCTCGGAGGCGGTCAGCACCGCCAGCGGCTCACCCCAGGAGCGCACGTCGTCCAGCTGCCGACGCATCATCGACGTCAGCACACCGCGCCGCCGGTGGGTGGCGGCCACGCTCACCATCGTGATGCCGGCCGCCGGCAGCGAGTCGCCGCCCGGCACGGTGATCCGGAAGCGGAACGCCCCCGCCGTGCCCACGCACACGTCCCCGTCCCAGACACCCAGGGAACGGTCCGGCTCGGTGAGGGAGTTCCAGGCCTCCCGCTCCTCGGCCGGCTCCGGGACCCCTCCGAAGGCGCGGATCAGGTTGTCGTACCAGCGGTCCCACTCGTCCCGCCGCAGCACCCTCGGCTCGGTCGCACGCTCAGTCGCCATGCGCCATGCCTACCAGCGCGCCACGGAACAGGCGAACGAATTTCGCCCGGGTGGCAGCGAGACGGCCGCCGGTGAAGTTCACTGTGAATCCGAGCCTCGGACGGGGGACAAGTGGGACCTCCCGTGCCAAGCGTCAGGTCCGATGGATAGGGTCCCCAACTAATGGCAGCAGGACGACAGCGGCGCGCGGAAGCCGAGACGTTCACGGCCCGGTTGAAGATGCAGTGGCACCGGGCCCGCGTCGGCGTGCGCAGAGCCGCCGTCGACTACTTCCGCGGGGACGGCTCGGACTGGATCGCGCTCGGCGGTCTGCTGCTGACCATCCCGCTGATCCTGGTGCTGACGCTCGCCAACTCGGTGTGGTTCTCCCCGGTCGCGCTGGTGCTGCCCATCGTCGCCGGCGGGCTGCTGCTGCGCCCGGCGAGCCTGCTCGGCCTGTACGCCGCCGCGGCCACGGCGCTGATCGTGGAGTCGGTGCGGCTGGGGCCGTACACGGAGGGCCCGTCCAGGGTGACCCCGGGCGTGGTGCTCGTGGTCGCCGCCTGCGGCTTCTTCGGGCTGATCATCGCCCAGTTCCGCAGCCGGGTCGGCGTGCCCTGGCGGCGCGGTGGCACCATGCTGTTCGACCTGCGCGAACGCATCCGCGTCCAGAGCAAGCTGCCGCACCTGCCCGGCAGCTGGCACCACGAGATGGCGCTGCGCCCGGCCGGCGGCCAGTCCTTCTCCGGTGACTTCGTGGTCGCCGCCCGTACGAACGGCGGCCGCACCCTGGAGGTCGTGCTCACGGACGTGTCCGGCAAGGGCATGGACGCGGGCTCGCGGGCGCTGCTGCTGTCGGGCGCGTTCGGCGGTCTGCTCGGCAGCCTGCCCCCGCACGCGTTCCTGCCCGCCGCCAACGGCTACCTGCTGCGCCAGGACTGGGACGAGGGCTTCGCGACCTCCATCCATCTGGTGCTGGACCTGGACTCCGGCGACTACGAGCTGTACTCCGCGGGGCACCCGCCGGGCCTCCAGCTCAGCGCGGGCAGCGGCCGCTGGGAGGAGAAGGCCGCCGAGGGCCCGCTCCTCGGCGTCTACGACGGCGCCCAGTTCGACCCGGTCAAGGGCTCCCTGCGCGCCGGAGACGTCCTGATGCTGTTCACCGACGGCCTGGTGGAGACGTCCGACCGCGACATCGTCGAGGGCATCGACCGCCTCACCGGCGAGGCCGACCGCTATGTCGCCGGCGGCTTCCACGGCGCCGCCTGGCACCTGATCGAAGCGGTGGCGAAGGACGTCAACGACGACCGCGCGCTGCTCCTGATCTGCCGCGAGGGCCCGACGGCCCTGGCGGCACGCTGACACACTGGACAGGTGACCGACACGCCTGGCACCCCGCGCACCATGTCCCCGGCCGAGGTCGAGACCGTCGCCCGGGCCGCTCACCAAAGTCAGACCGACAAGGCGGGCCGGCCCTACGCCGAGCACCTGCGGGCCGTCGCCGAGGGCGTACGGGCCCGGGGCGGTGACGACGAGCAGATCGCGGCGGCCTGGCTGCACGACTCCGTGGAGGACGGCGCCCTGTCCGAAGGGTGGCTGCGCGAGGCCGCGCTGAGCCGCCGTACGAAGGACATCGTGCTGGCGGTCACCAAGCGGGCGGGGGAGGACCCGGAGGCGTACGCGCGGCGGATCCTCGCCACGCCCGGCGCGCTCCTGGTGAAGGAGGCGGACCTGGCGCACAACGCCGACCCGGTCCGCCTCGCGGTCCTCGACGAGGCCACCCGCACCCGGCTGACCGGGAAGTACGCACGGATGCGCGCACTTCTCGGGCTCCCGGCCGGTCCTCTCAGGCGCTGACCGAGCCGGCCTTCTCCCACCGCGGCCGCTGTGCCTCCCGGCGCTCGCGGGTCTGATCGCCCGCGTCCTGCCGGAAGGCCCACTTCATCTCGGGCTCCATGACGCAGCGGAAGACCCGCCGCACGGGGCGCGTGCACAGCAGGGTGATGACCGTCGCCGCCAGGACGGTGACGAGGATCTCGCCGAGCGGACGGTGCAGCCAGGCGTGGTCGAACCAGCCCTGGAAGTCGGCGCCCTTGATGACGAAGCCGTGCAGCAGATAGCCGTACAGCGTGCCCGCGCCGAGCGCCGTGAACCACATCCGCCGCCCCGGCACCCAGGCGAAGAAGCAGGCGGTCAGCACCACCGAGCAGCCGAACAGCGCCAGCGTCATCACCGGGCCGGCCCACCAGGGAGCGCCCAGATCCTGCGCGGCGTCACGGTGGTAGAACCAGGAGGTGTTCATCCGCGGCGCCGCCCACCAGGCGGTGACCAGCGCCGCCGCGAACACCGGCACCGCCGCGATCCGCACCGAACGGCGGCGCACCAGCCGGAAGTGCTCGGCCTTCATCGACAGCCCCAGCACGAAGAACGGCAGGAACTGCAGTACCCGCTGAAGGTCCAGGTCGTTGCCGATGGCCGAGCTGGCCGATGCCAGCATGGCGATGACGAGCGCGAGCGGCAGCGGCCGGCGGACCAGTTTCCAGATGGGGGCGGTCAGCCGCCAGATGAACAGGGCGCACAGGAACCAGGTCAGGTACCAGGGGTCGAGGAGGCTGATGTCCTGTTCGGGGCTGTGGCCGGCGTAGCGCTTGAAGAGGGAGAGAGCGGTCTCGAAGACGATGTACGGAACCGCGACACCGGTGATCAGCCGCTTGAGCCGGTCGGGCCGGGCGTCGAAACTGCGCGAGAAGTAGCCGGAGATGACGATGAAGGCCGGCATGTGGAAGGTGTACACGAACATGTACAGGCTTCGCAGGACGCGGCTGTCGTCCATGAGCGGCGCCCAGGAGTGACCCGCTGCCACCAGCACGATCGCCAGGTATTTGGCGTTGTCGAAGAACGCGTCGCGCTGTGCGGCCGGTCTTCCGCCCGACTGGTCCGACCGGCGCGGACTCGGCACCCCGGGGGCCGGTGACTGTGCCGGAGGGAGCGGTGTTCTGTTCTGACCGGGGGACGAGGCAGCGTGGAACATCTGAGGCACCCTAGTGTTGTCCGCGGGGTTCCGTAAAAGCGCCGACGTCATACGCCGGTTATTCGCTGCGGCTACCCGGGATTTGACGAAGTCGGCATGCCTTCAAGGGTGATGGTCGACACATCGCACGTTCCCTTCATGCGGGCAGTCGCACCCTCAATGTCCGGACTCATCCTGATGAGTTGGTGCACGGGTTCACGTTCTGGGCGATGATTCGAATTCCTTGCGAACATAATGTGCAGGCGTGTAAAAGATCACGCTGAATTCCCTGCGGAGGCGGTGCGCCGAACGGCGCCGAATTGCCGTACGGATCAAGGTCGGAGAAGCGCCCCGCCCCAAGGGGCGCGGTCCCCGGAGCGAGTGGCGTGGCCGATGATGTGTCAGCCGCCGCATAGGGGAGCCGGGTTGGTGGCACGATGGTTCCAGCGGGGTGCGCGGGGCTGGCGTCCGCGGGCCGGGAGAGCGACCGACCGAGGGTGTGATCAGTTGTGGCCATTTCACTGTCAGTGGTGCTGATGTTGGCGATCATCCTGGTGGTGCTGCTCCGAGGGGGCTCCATCAAGGCGGGCCCGGCCATCGTCGCCATACTCTTCGGCTTCTTCCTCGCCTCCACCGGAATGGCGCCGTCCATCAACCGCTTCCTGAACTCGATAGCGCACACGATCAACTCGATCGGCTTCTGACGGCCAGGTGACGTGCCGCTGACCCGGCGGGATGGGGTGCGAGCAGTCCGTGTTCGTGGAAACGGCTCAGGGCCGGGTCGGAGGATCAATCCTCCGACCCGGCCCTGAGCCGTACAGAGCGGGCGACGGGAATCGAACCCGCGTAGCCAGTTTGGAAGACTGGGGCTCTACCATTGAGCTACGCCCGCACACAAGGCGCCGCTGGTCTGCCGACCGCGGCACACAAGGCATCGTAGCGGGTCGTGCGCCGTCGACGCACACTCCGTTCCCCCGAGGTCGCCGTTCGCGCCCGGCGCGCTCCCGGTGGTCGTGGAATGCGGCGTCCGCACTGCCTGCGGGCATGTACCCTACCTGTCGCACCAGACGGGGTGTGGCGCAGCTTGGTAGCGCGTCCGCTTTGGGAGCGGAAGGCCGTGGGTTCAAATCCCGCCACCCCGACCATCCGCCGGCCGCCGGTCGGCGTCACCACGCGTGATCGCCTTTGGGGGCGCGGAGTGGCTGCGGTTACTATGCAAACTGCGCGCCCGTGTGTCCGGTCCTGCTGGGCCTGCGAACTCCTCCGGGCGGGTCGAAATCCGCCGGACCCATCTGGCCCCGGCAGAATCCAAGCAGTCAGCCACAAGGAGACCGAACCGTGAAGAGCGCCGTGGAGACCCTGAACCCGACCCGGGTTCGGCTCACTGTCGAGGTGCCCTTCGAGGAGCTCAAGGACAGCCTCGACGCGGCGTACAAGAAGATCAACCAGCAGGTCACGGTGAAGGGCTTCCGCAAGGGCAAGATCCCGGCCCGCGTCATCGACCAGCGGTTCGGCCGCGGTGCGGTTCTCGAGGAGGCCGTCAACGACGCGCTGCCGAAGTTCTACACCGAGGCGGTCAACGAGGCGGAGCTGAACCCGCTGGGCCAGCCCGAGGTCGACATCACCGAGCTGAAGGACGGCGAGACGCTGAACTTCACCGCCGAGGTCGACGTCCGCCCGACCGTCGAGATCCCGGACTACTCCGGCATCGAGGTCGAGGTCGACGCCATCGAGGTCGCGGACGAGGACGTCGACAAGGCCGTCGAGCAGCTGCGCGAGCGCTTCGCCTCGACGAGCCCGGTCGAGCGCGCCGCCGAGGACGGCGACGTGGTCACCATCGACCTGGAGGCCAAGGTCGACGGCGAGGTGCTCGAGGACGGCGTTGCCAACGGCGTCTCCTACACCATCGGCTCCGGCGAGCTGCTGGACGGCATCGACGACGCCGTGAAGGGCCTGGAGGCCGGTGGCGAGGCCACCTTCACCTCCGAGCTCAAGGGCGGCTCCGCGGCCGGCAAGGAGGCCGAGGTCTCCGTCAAGGTCACCCAGGTCGCCGCGCGCGAACTGCCCGAGCTGGACGACGACTTCGCGCAGCTCGCCTCAGAGTTCGACACCCTCGAGGAGCTGCGCGCGGACAGCCGCAAGCGCCTGGAGAACATGAAGCAGTACGACCAGGCCACGCAGGCCCAGGAGCGCGTCCTGGACAAGCTGCTCGAGCTGGTCGAGGTCCCGGTCCCCGAGAAGCTGCTCGAGGACGAGATCAACACCCGCAAGCACAACCTGGAGCACCACCAGCTCGGCCAGATGGGCCTCACCCTCGACAAGTACCTGGAGATCCAGGGCAAGACCGCCGAGGAGTTCGAGACCGAGACCCGCGACGCCGCGGTCAAGGGCATCAAGACCCAGTTCGTCCTCGACGAGCTGGTCAAGACGGAGAAGCTCAACGTCAACCAGGAGGAGCTCACCGAGCACCTCATGCGGCGCGCCGCCTCCTCCGGCATGTCCCCCGACCAGTTCGCGCAGGCGGTCGTCGAGCAGAACCAGGTTCCGCTGCTGGTCGGCGAGGTCGCCCGCGGCAAGGCCCTGGCCGTCGTGGTCGAGGCCGCGACCGTGAAGGACACCAACGGCGAGATCGTCGACCTGGACGACGAAGAGGACGAGGCGGAGACTGCCGACGCCGACGCCGACGCCGACGCCGACGCCGACGCCGCCGCCGCCGAGGGCGAGGGCGAGGGCGAGGAGAAGGCCGAGGCCTGATCCGTACGGCATACGGATGCGCGCGGCGGGCGGGCCCCGGGTACGTTGGTGACCTGGGGCCCGTTCGCTTTTTCCGAAGGCCACGCGCTACGCCCCCGGCGAACACTCCCCTCAGCGGGATTCGCCGACGGGAGCCGCGCGTTAGGGTCCATGAGTACGGGGGCAGGGGAGTCCCCAGCCCCTGGCAGGAACACGTGAGACGGCCCGGCGCCGTCGTAAGACGAGCAGGTGGATACGTGACGAATCTGATGCCCTCCGCCGCCGGCGAGCCTTCCATCGGTGGTGGCCTCGGCGACCAGGTCTACAACCGGCTGCTCAACGAGCGGATCATCTTCCTCGGCCAGCCGGTCGACGACGACATCGCGAACAAGATCACCGCACAGCTGCTGCTCCTTGCCGCGGACCCGGACAAGGACATCTACCTGTACATCAACAGCCCCGGCGGCTCGATCACGGCCGGCATGGCTATCTACGACACCATGCAGTACATCAAGAACGACGTGGTGACCATCGCCATGGGCCTCGCGGCCTCGATGGGCCAGTTCCTGCTGAGCGCGGGCACCCCCGGCAAGCGCTTCGCGCTGCCGAACGCCGAGATCCTGATCCACCAGCCCTCCGCCGGTCTGGCCGGCTCGGCCTCGGACATCAAGATTCACGCCGAGCGGCTGCTGCACACCAAGAAGCGCATGGCCGAGCTGACCTCCTTCCACACCGGCCAGTCGGTCGAGCAGATCACCCGCGACTCCGACCGCGACCGCTGGTTCGACGCCCACGAGGCCAAGGAGTACGGCCTCATCGACGACGTCATCACCTCGGCCGCCGGCATGCCGGGCGGCGGCGGCACCGGGGCCTGAGCCGCTCCCACGGGGCCCACGAGGCCCCCTGAGCCGCTCCTGCGGAGTTCCCGGCCCCGTGCGGGCGTCCGAGACCTCCGCGCAGCCCAGCCAGCCCCAGCCGACCGCCCAGCCCCTTTCCAGGAGACACCGTGAACGACTTCCCCGGCAGCGGCCTCTACGACCGTACGCGTGCCGAGTACACCGGCCCCACGGCCGAGTCCCGTTATGTCATCCCGCGCTTCGTGGAGCGCACCTCCCAGGGCATCCGCGAGTACGACCCGTACGCGAAGCTCTTCGAGGAGCGCGTGATCTTCCTCGGCGTCCAGATCGACGACGCCTCCGCCAACGACGTCATGGCGCAGTTGCTGTGCCTGGAGTCGATGGACCCCGACCGGGACATCTCGGTCTACATCAACAGCCCCGGCGGTTCCTTCACGGCGCTGACCGCCATTTACGACACCATGCAGTTCGTGAAGCCCGACATCCAGACCGTGTGCATGGGCCAGGCCGCCTCGGCCGCCGCCGTCCTGCTGGCCGCGGGCACGCCGGGCAAGCGCATGGCGCTGCCCAACGCCCGGGTGCTGATCCACCAGCCGTACAGCGAGACCGGCCGCGGTCAGGTCTCCGACCTGGAGATCGCCGCCAACGAGATCCTCCGGATGCGTTCGCAGCTGGAGGAGATGCTGGCCAAGCACTCCAGCACGCCGATCGAGAAGATCCGTGAGGACATCGAGCGCGACAAGATCCTCACGGCCGAGGAGGCCCTCTCGTACGGGCTGATCGACCAGATCATCTCGACCCGGAAGATGAACAACGCGTCCGTCCGCTGACGGGAGGCAGTATCGTCTGCCACTCCTTGGCACGGTGCACGTCAAAGCGAACCGTGCCAAGGGGGGCCCGAACGAGGGGCCCGGCAAGGTACCGTCGACATAAGGCAGCACCAGGAGCCGCTGGACGTAGGCGTCTCCCAGGCGAAGGGGAAGCACACCGTGGCACGCATCGGTGACGGCGGCGATCTGCTCAAGTGCTCGTTCTGCGGCAAGAGCCAGAAGCAGGTCAAGAAGCTCATCGCAGGGCCCGGTGTGTACATCTGCGACGAGTGCATCGATCTCTGCAACGAGATCATCGAGGAGGAACTCGCGGAGACCAGCGAGGTGCGCTGGGAGGAACTGCCCAAGCCCCGCGAGATCTACGAGTTCCTGGACGGGTACGTCGTCGGCCAGGAGGCCGCGAAGAAAGCCCTGTCCGTCGCGGTGTACAACCACTACAAGCGCGTCCAGGCCGGCGAGAACGGCGGCGCGCAGGGCCGTGACGACGGCATCGAGCTCGCCAAGTCCAACATCCTTCTGCTGGGCCCCACGGGGTCCGGCAAGACCCTGCTGGCCCAGACGCTGGCCCGCATGCTGAACGTCCCGTTCGCCATCGCCGACGCCACGGCGCTGACGGAGGCGGGGTACGTCGGCGAGGACGTCGAGAACATCCTGCTGAAGCTGATCCAGGCGGCCGACTACGACGTCAAGAAGGCCGAGACCGGGATCATCTACATCGACGAGATCGACAAGGTCGCGCGGAAGAGTGAAAACCCGTCCATCACGCGGGATGTGTCGGGCGAGGGCGTCCAGCAGGCCCTGCTGAAGATCCTCGAGGGGACCACGGCCTCGGTTCCGCCCCAGGGCGGCCGCAAGCACCCCCACCAGGAGTTCATCCAGATCGACACGACGAACGTCCTGTTCATCGTGGGCGGCGCCTTCGCGGGCCTGGAGAAGATCATCGAAGGCCGGGCGGGTGCCAAGGGCATCGGCTTCGGTGCGACAATCCGTTCCAAGCGGGAGCTGGAGACCAAGGACCAGTTCGAGGACGTCATGCCCGAGGACCTGGTCAAGTTCGGCATGATCCCCGAGTTCATCGGCCGGCTGCCGGTGATCACCTCGGTCCACAACCTGGACCGCGAGGCACTCCTGAAGATCCTGGTCGAGCCGCGCAACGCGCTGGTCAAGCAGTACCAGCGCCTGTTCGAACTCGACGGCGTGGAGCTGGACTTCGAGCGCGAGGCCCTGGAGGCCATCGCCGACCAGGCCATCCTCCGCCAGACCGGCGCCCGCGGCCTGCGCGCCATCATGGAGGAGGTGCTCCAGGGCGTGATGTACGAGGTCCCGTCCCGCAAGGACGTGGCCCGCGTGGTCATCACGGCCGACGTCGTCCTCTCCAACGTCAACCCGACCCTGATCCCGCGCGACGCGCGCGGCCGCGGTCCGGGCGAGCAGAAGACGGCGTAACCGCCGCCGCGGGAGCGAGGACGCCGCACGCACGAGGAAGGGCCCCGGTCGACCGACCGGGGCCCTTCCTCATCTGGCGGATACCGGATGCCGGCGTCACGCCTTGACGCGCACGTCCTTGCGGAGCTTGGCCGCGGTCGCGGCCGCGTCCTCGAGGCTGCTCGCCTTGCCGGTCATGGCGGATGCGAAGTCGACCGCCATCACCAGTCCGAGGGTGCTGTGGTCCCCCCAGATGCAGACCGGCATCGTCATGTCCTTGGGGCCGCCGGCCGTGCTGCCCGACGTGCCCAGGCCGACCTTGATCTCCTGGCACTTGAGGACGGCGCCGTCCAGGCCGCTCGGGCTGTACGCCTTCGGGCTGCCGAGGAGCTCTCCGCCGTCGCTCTTGTCCTTCTCGGCGTTCTTCTTCATGTCCGCGAACATGTTGTCGACGGCCTTCTCGGGGTCGTCGATGGTGCCGTAGACGCCGCCGAAGGTGACCTGCTTCATGGCGAGCGGGTTGCTCTTGTCCCCGGACTGGTAAGTGGCGCTGACGTCCTTCGGGCTCTTCACGCCCCAGCTCTCGGCGTCCTTCAGGTCCGACTTGGACATGCCGTCGTTCCCGGAGCCCTCGGCCTTCTTGTACTGGCCGTCGAGAACCGTCGCCGGCGTGATCAGCTTGTGCGGGCCGTCGTCCGCGACGCTGGAGCCGCCGCCCCCGTCCATCAGGAAGTACACGCCCGCCGCGATCACCGCGATCACCACGACGACCGCCACCACGCCGATGATCAGGCCCGTCTTCTTGCCGCCACCGGAGGCCGGGGGCTGCGGGAAGCCGCCCTGGGGAGGCTGCTGGCCGTACGGGGGCTGCTGTCCGTAAGGAGGCTGCTGGCCGTAGGGGCCCTGCTGGGGCGGGACGCCCGGGGCCTGCTGCGGGTAGCCGTAACCGGGTTGTGGCTGGGCGGGAGGGGCCTGCTGGGGGTAGCCGTAGCCGGGCTGGGCGGGCGGTCCCTGCGGCGGCTGCTGGCCGTAGGGGCCCGGCTGGCCGTACGGCCCGGGCTGCTGGGGCTGCCCGCCGTACGGGCCCGGCTGGTTGTTGCTCATTTCCTGGGTTCCCCTCCAGATGCTTATGTGTCCCTGACATCCTGGCCCAGGTACGGCGATGCCATGTCGTCGGGGTCGCCACCGTTACGAAACAAATGCGGTTCGGGACAGCGCCGTGACGCCTCTAAACTGACCCCGTGACCGAAAACGCTCAGCAGCAGCCACCAGCGCCCGACACCGAACTGCCGACCCAGTACGCGCCGGCCGACGTAGAGGGGCCGCTGTACGAGCGCTGGGTAGAGCGGGGTTACTTCGAGGCGGACGAGAAGAGCGACAAGCCGCCGTTCACCGTCGTCATCCCGCCGCCGAACGTCACCGGCTCGCTCCACCTGGGGCACGCCTTCGAGCACACGCTCATCGACGCCCTCACGCGCCGCAAGCGCATGCAGGGTCACGAGACGCTGTGGCAGCCCGGCATGGACCACGCAGGCATCGCCACCCAGAACGTCGTCGAGCGCGAACTCGGCAAGGAGGGCAAGTCCCGGCACGACCTCGGCCGCGAGGCCTTCGTCGACCGCGTCTGGCAGTGGAAGAACGAGTCCGGCGGGCAGATCTCCGGCCAGATGCGCCGCCTCGGCGACGGCGTCGCCTGGTCGCGTGAGCGCTTCACCATGGACGAAGGGCTGTCGCAGGCCGTTCAGACCATCTTCAAGCGGCTCCACGACGACGAACTCATCTACCGCGCCGAGCGCATCATCAACTGGTGCCCCCGGTGCCTGACCGCCATCTCCGACATCGAGGTCGAGTACCAGGACGACGACGGCGAGCTCGTCTCGATGAAGTACGGCGACGGGGACGACACCATCGTCGTCGCCACCACCCGTGCCGAGACCATGCTCGGTGACACCGCCGTCGCCGTTCACCCCGACGACGAGCGCTACCGCCACCTCGTCGGCAAGCTCATCAAGCTGCCGCTCACCGACCGTTCGATCCCGGTCGTCGCGGACGAGCACGTCGACCCCGAGTTCGGCACCGGCGCCGTCAAGGTCACCCCGGCCCACGACCCGAACGACTTCGAGATCGGCCGGCGCCACGACCTGCCCGCCATCACCGTGATGGACGAGCACGCCGTCATCACCGTCCACGGCCCCTTCCAGGGCCTGGACCGCTTCGAGGCCCGCTCCGCCATCGTCGGCGCGCTGCGCGCCGAGGGCCGGATCGTCGCCGAGAAGCGTCCGTACGTCCACTCCGTCGGCCACTGCTCGCGCTGCAAGACCACCGTCGAGCCGCGCCTGTCCATGCAGTGGTGGGTCAAGGTCGGTCCGCTGGCCAAGGCCGCCGGCGACGCCGTCCGGGACGGCCGCGTCAAGATCCATCCGCAGGAGATGGAGAAGCGGTACTTCGACTGGGTCGACAACCTCCACGACTGGTGCATCTCACGGCAGTTGTGGTGGGGCCACCGCATCCCCGTCTGGTACGGGCCGAACGGCGAGGTCGTCTGCGTCGGCCCCGACGAGCAGCCGCCCGGCACCGAGGCCGAGGGCTGGAAGCAGGACACCGACGTCCTCGACACCTGGTTCTCCTCCGGCCTGTGGCCGTTCTCCACCCTCGGCTGGCCCGAGCAGACCGAGAGCCTCGCGAAGTTCTACCCGAACTCCGTCCTGGTCACCGGCTACGACATCCTCTTCTTCTGGGTCGCCCGGATGATGATGTTCGGCCTGTACGCGATGGACGGCACCCCGCCGTTCCACACCATCGCCCTGCACGGCATGGTCCGCGACCAGTTCGGCAAGAAGATGTCGAAGTCCTTCGGCAACGCGGTCAATCCGCTGGACTGGATGGACAAGTACGGCTCCGACGCTCTCCGGTTCACCCTGGCCCGCGGCGCCAACCCCGGTGTCGACGTGCCGATCGGCGAGGACTGGGTCCAGGGCTCGCGCAACTTCGCCAACAAGATCTGGAACGCCACCCGTTTCGCGCTGATGAACGGCGCGACGGTGGACGGTCCGCTGCCGGACGCCTCGAAGATGTCGGCGACCGACCGCTGGATCCTGTCCCGGCTGAACTCGGTCGTCGCCGAAGTCGACGCGTACTACGAGGACTTCCAGTTCGCCAAGCTGTCGGACACGCTGTTCCACTTCGCCTGGGACGAGGTCTTCGACTGGTACGTCGAGCTGTCCAAGACGACGTTCCAGGCGGGCGGCGAGCCGGCCGAGGTCTCCAAGCGCGTCCTGGGCGAGGTCCTGGACGTCACGCTGAAGCTGCTGCACCCGGTGGTCCCGTTCGTCACGGAGACGCTGTGGACGACGCTGACGGGCGGCGAGTCCGTCGTCATCGCCGAGTGGCCGACCGACAGCGGCTTCCGGGACGCGGCCGCCGAGCGGGAGATCGAGACCCTCCAGTCCGTGATCACCGAGGTGCGCCGGTTCCGCGCCGACCAGGGGCTCCAGCCGGGCCAGCGCGTCCCGGCCCGCCTGGTCCTTGACGGTACGGCGCTGGCCACGCACGAGCCGGCCATCCGGCAGCTCCTGCGGCTTCAGCCGGAGGGCGACGGCTTCACCGCCACGGCGACGCTGCCGGTCGCGGGTGTCGAGGTCGCGCTGGACCTGTCCGGGGCGATCGACGTCGCCGCGGAGCGCAAGCGGCTGGCGAAGGATCTGGCGGCCGCGGAGAAGGAGAAGGCCCAGGCGAACGGCAAGCTCGGCAACGAGGCGTTCCTGGCGAAGGCGCCCGACCAGGTGGTCGAGAAGATCCGTACGCGGCTGGCCAAGGCCGAGGAGGACATCACACGGATCGCGGCACAGCTGGAGCGGCTGCCGCAGGGCTAGTACGCCGCCTGCGGGCGCATTCCACGGTAACGACGGCCCCCGGAGTCACGCGACTCCGGGGGCCTTCGCCCAGAATGTCGGCGGCCCTCCGTACACTTGGGCCCGTGAGTGAGTTCCCCCCGGACAGCAGCGGCCAGCCAGACCCTCTCGACACCTTCGACGAGATCATCGCCACGGAGACCGAGCGCGACCCCGATCTCGCGGTCATCGAGGCCGGCAGCCGCACCCTGCGGACCCAGGGCGGTCCGTCGCAGGCGGACGTACCCGGGCGCCCGGAGGACCCCGAGGTCGACAAGGCGCTGCGCGAGGTCGAGGGCGAGCTGGCCACCCGCTGGGGTGAGACCAAGCTGGAGCCCTCGGTCAGCCGGATCGCCGCGCTGATGGACGTCCTGGGCGAGCCGCAGCGGTCGTACCCCTCCATCCACATCACCGGCACCAACGGCAAGACCTCCACCGCCCGCATGATCGAGGCCCTGCTCGGCGCCTTCGAACTGCGCACCGGCCGGTACACCTCCCCGCACGTGCAGTCGATCACCGAGCGGATCAGCCTGGACGGCGCCCCGATCTCCGCCGAGCGGTTCGTCGAGACGTACCACGACATCAAGCCGTACGTGGAGATGGTCGACGCCTCGCAGGAGTACCGGCTGTCCTTCTTCGAGGTGCTGACCGGCATGGCGTACGCCGCCTTCGCCGACGCGCCGGTCGACGTGGCCGTCGTGGAGGTCGGGATGGGCGGCAGCTGGGACGCCACGAACGTCATCGACGGTGACGTGGCCGTGGTGACCCCCATCGACCTGGACCACACCGACCGCCTGGGCGGCACGCCCGGCGAGATCGCCGGGGAGAAGGCCGGCATCATCAAGCAGGACGCCACGGTGATCATGGCCCAGCAGCCGGTGGACGCCGCGCAGGTGCTGCTGAAGAAGGCCGTGGAGGTCGACGCGACGGTCGCCCGCGAGGGGCTGGAGTTCGGTGTCGTGGCCCGCCGGGTGGCCGTGGGCGGGCAGCTGCTGACCCTGCGCGGCCTGGGCGGCGACTACACCGAGGTGTACCTGCCGCTGCACGGCGCCCATCAGGCGCACAACGCCGCCGTGGCGCTCGCCGCCGTCGAGGCGTTCTTCGGCGTCGGCGCGCAGCGCGCCCAGCCGCTGGACGTGGACACCGTGCGCAAGGCGTTCGCGTCCGTCGCCTCGCCGGGCCGGATGGAGGTCGTGCGGCGCTCGCCGACCGTGGTGCTGGACGCCGCGCACAACCCGGCGGGCGCGCGGGTGACCGCCGACGCGATCCGGGAGGCGTTCGACTTCAGCCGGCTGATCGGGGTGGTCGGGGCCAGCGGCGACAAGAACGTGCGCGGTCTGCTGGAGGCCTTCGAGCCGATCTTCGCGGAGATCGTGGTCACGCAGAACTCCAGCCACCGCGCGATGGACGCCGACGAGCTGGCCGGGCTCGCCGTGGAGGTGTTCGGCGAGGACCGGGTCCAGGTCGAGCCGCGGCTGCCGGACGCGCTGGAGGCCGCGATCACGCTCGCCGAGGAGGAGGGCGAGTTCGCCGGCGGCGGTGTGCTCGTCACCGGCTCCGTCATCACCGTCGGTGAGGCCCGACTGCTCCTGGGGAGGGGCTGACTTCTCGTGCGTACGCTGTGTTCCTCGACCCTGATCGGCGAGTTCTTCGTCATCGGCTTCGCCGCGCTGGTCGCGATGAAGGACCCCGGCCTGTCCATGGCGGCCGTGTGGACGGTCAGCGGCATCGCGATGCTGCTGTGCCTGCTGCTGTGCGGTGTGGTGACCCGGCCCGCCGGTGTGGTCCTCGGCTGGGTGCTCCAGTTCGCGCTGATCGCGTCCGGCGTGGTGGTGCCGATGATGTACTTCCTCGGCGCGGTCTTCGCGGCGCTGTGGTGGGCGTCGGTGCACTTCGGGCGGAAGATCGAGGAGGCGAAGGCCAGGTTCGCGGCCCAGGCCGCCGAGGTCGGCCCTCCGGCTGACGCTGCGTGACAGGTGCGGCGACACGCCCTGTAACCTCGTCCCACCGCACATCTGCCAGGAGAAGGAGCCACCCGTGACTCAGCGCACCCTCGTCATCCTCAAGCCCGACGCCGTCCGTCGTGGCCTGACCGGCGAGATCATCAGCCGTATCGAGCGCAAGGCCGGCTGGCAGATCACCGCGCTGGACCTGCGCGCCCTGGACACGGAGACCCTGGAGCAGCACTACGGCGAGCACAAGGGCAAGCCCTTCTACGAGCCGCTGATGGTGTTCATGGCCTCCGGCCCGGTCGTGGTCATGATCGTCGAGGGTGAGCGGGTCATCGAGGGCGTGCGCGCGCTGGCCGGCCCGACCGACCCGATCGCCGCCGCCCCGGGTTCGATCCGCGGCGACTACGGCGTGATCGTCCGGGAGAACCTGATCCACGCCTCCGACTCCGAGGAGTCCGCCGAGCGCGAGGTGAAGATCTTCTTCCCGGGCCGCGGCTGACCCCCGAGCGCCCTCTCCGACCCGGCCGAGCTGATGCCCCGTCATCTCGGCCGTCCGCCTGACCTGGGCGGCCGCACGAACCCGGCCGCCCGGTGGCATACGGGGTGCCGATCGGGGGAACGAGTGCCCCCGATGGACCGTCTCCAGAAGCGAGGCGGTACGCCATCTGCTGACAATGGCGAAGACCCTCGCGCAGTGTTCGTGCAGGCGCGTCTACGATGGAAGCCTTCACGTCACAGCACCCACCTCGCCGTACCTGAACTGCCGTCAAACGCTCCCAGGGAAGGCCAGACGAATCCTGATGGGGAACTCAATGTCGTTCATCGGCCGTGACATGGCTGTCGACCTCGGGACCGCCAACACGCTGGTGTACGTCAGGGGTCGCGGGATCGTACTCAACGAGCCGTCCGTCGTCGCGATCAACACCAACACCGGTGGGATCCTAGCGGTCGGCGCCGAGGCGAAGAAGATGATCGGGCGCACGCCGGGCAACATCGTCGCCGTGCGTCCGCTCAAGGACGGCGTGATCGCGGACTTCGAGATCACCGAGCGGATGCTCCGCTACTTCATTCTGAAGATCCACAAGCGGCGGTATCTGGCTCGTCCGCGCGTCGTCGTCTGCGTGCCCTCCGGTATCACCGGCGTCGAGCGCCGCGCCGTCATCGAGGCCTCGTCCCAGGCCGGCGCACGCCAGGTGCACATCATCGAGGAGCCGATGGCCGCGGCCATCGGCTCCGGCCTGCCGGTCCACGAGGCCACGGGCAACATGGTGGTGGACATCGGCGGCGGCACCACGGAGGTCGCGGTCATCTCGCTCGGCGGCATCGTCACCGCCCAGTCCATCCGCGTCGCGGGCGACGAGCTGGACAACGCCATCATCCAGCACGTCAAGAAGGAGTACTCGCTCCTGCTGGGTGAGCGGACGGCCGAACAGATCAAGCTCACGATCGGTTCGGCGTACGACCTCGACTCCGACGAGCACACCGAAATCCGCGGCCGGGACCTCGTGTCCGGGCTGCCGAAGACCGTCGTCATCTCGGCAGCCGAGGTGCGCAAGGCGATCGAGGAACCGGTCAACGCGATCGTCGACGCGGTCAAGACCACCCTCGACAAGTGCCCGCCGGAGCTGTCCGGCGACATCATGGACCGCGGAATCGTTCTGACCGGCGGCGGAGCACTGCTGCGCGGCCTGGACGCGCGGCTGCGCAGTGAGACCGGCATGCCGATCCACATCGCCGAGGACCCGCTGGACAGCGTGGCGCTCGGCTCGGGCAAGTGCGTCGAGGAGTTCGAGGCACTCCAGCAGGTCCTGGACGCCCAGCCCCGCAGATGACACAACTCAGCGACTCCGCCGTACGAGATGATCTTTTCTCGTGCGGCGGATCGTTGATATAGAGGCATAAGCACCCGCAAACGGGCCCCTTGGGATCGCGCGCGCAGACCGCGCTTCGACGGGGCCACCCGGTTCCTATGAGGAAGGGCACGGCCGCCGCACGTGAGGGACACGAAAGAGAGCCGGCTGCTCCTGGTGCTGCTGATCGCCATCGCGTTCGCGCTGATCACGGTGGACATCCGCGGCGGGGAGAACTCCCCGGTGGACGGTGCCCGGCAGGCCGCCGCCGCCGTCTTCGGCCCGATCGAGAACGGCGTGTCGGCCGCGGTGGACCCGGTCGGCAACGCGGTCTCCGCGGTTCGCGACTCCGGCGAGCGCCACGACCGGCTCGCCGCGCTGGAGAAGGAGAACGCCGCCCTCAAGGCCGAACTCGGCAGCGACGACCGCAAACGCAGCCGCCTCACCCAGCTGAACAAGATGCTGAAGCTGGCCGGCGACGGCCAGTACGGCATCAAGGGCGCCCAGGTCATCGCCATAGGGGCGGCCCAGGGCTTCTCCTGGACCATCACGATCGACGCCGGCGCCGACGACGGCATCCAGCGCGACATGACCGTCCTCAACGCCGATGGACTGGTCGGCCGTGTCACCACCGTGGGCCCCAGCACCTCCACCGTGCTGCTCGCCAGCGACCCCGACTTCACCGTCGGCACCCGCATGGAGGGCAGCGACGAACTCGGCTTCGCCTCCGGCCAGGGCGACCGGCCGCTGCGCGTGCAACTCCTCAACGGCAAGGCGGACGTGAAGAAGGGCGACCGCATGGTGACCTTCGGCTCCCAGGCCGACCGGCCCTTCGTGCCGGGCGTCCCGGTCGGTGTCGTCTCCCGCGTCGACCCCTCCGGCGGCGACCTGACCCGCACCGTCTACGTCACGCCGTTCGCCGGCTTCACCAAGCTCGACGTCGTCGGCGTCGTCGTCCAGGCCCCGAAGAAGGACCCGCGCGACGAGGTCCTGCCACCGAAGCCCAAGCCGACCCCGACGCCCACGGTGACCGTGACGGTCACCCCGTCCGCCGACGCCTACGCCAACGACTATCCGCAGCAGTAGGAGCTTCACGTCCCATGCGCCCCAACCGGATCCTGCTCTCCACCGCGCTGGTCGTCGTCGCCCTGGTGATCCAGGTGAGCGTCCTGTCCCGGCTGCACCTGCCCGGAGCCGTCCCCGACCTGCTGCTGCTCACCGTCCTCGGCCTGGCCATGGTCTACGGCCACGTCGGCGGCGCCCTGGTCGGCTTCGGCGCCGGACTGCTCGCCGACATCGCCCCGCCCGCCGACCACGCCGCCGGCCGCTACGCCCTCGTGCTGTGCGTCATCGGCTACCTCGCCGGACTCATCAAGCCCGAGACCGGCCAGGTCAAGTCGGCCACCGGCCCCATGGCCGTGGTGGTGGCCGCCGCCATCGGCTCCACGCTGCTGTACGCGGGCGTCGGCGCCCTCGTCGGCGACACCGCCGCCCGCCATGTCGGCCTGGGCGGACTACTGCTGACGGCCGCCGTGTACGACCTGCTGCTCGCGCCCTTCGTCGTGCCCGGGATCATGTGGCTGGCCAGGCGCGCGGAGAACGATCCGCTCGCCGAGTCCGGCTCCGTCGCCAAGAAGGCCGACATCTCCTCCGGCTGGCTCTCCTCCGGCACCGGACTGAGTATCGGCGGCCGCCGCGGGGCGCTCGGCAGCCTGAAGGCCAAGGCCCGCACCCGCTCCACCCGGGTCGGCCGCATCAAGGGGGTCAAGCGGCTGTGACAGCACGGCAGTCGGCCGCCCTGCCGGCCGCACAGGTCCGTTACACGCACTGAGAGGGGGAGGCAGCACCCGTGACCAACATCCCTGAGACCGGCCGGACCCCACGCGTCCAGACCCGGCTCGTCGTCATCCAGATCCTCGTCCTCTCCCTGCTCGGCACGCTCGGCGGCCGGCTGTGGTACCTCCAGATCCGCGAGGGCGCCCACTACCAGAAGGAGGCCTCCGGCAACCACGTCCAGCAGGTCGTCCAGCCCGCCGTGCGCGGCTCCATCCTGGACGCCCGCGGTGTGCCGCTCGCCGACAACGAGACCCGGCTGGTGGTCTCCGCCTCCCGCACCGACCTGCTCAAGCAGAAGGACGACGGCAAGGCGGTCCTCACCAAGCTCGCCGCCGTCCTCGGCATGGACGCCGACGAGGTCATGCAGAAGGTCCGGCTGTGCGACGCCAAGACCCCACAGCCCTGCTGGAACGGCTCGCCGTACCAGCCCATCCCCGTCACCGACGAGGCCACACCGCGCCAGGCCCTGCAGATCCGCGAACGCGCCGAGGACTTCCCCGGCATCACCGCCGAACCCGCGGCCGTGCGTCGCTACACCGGGCCCGGCAAGTCCAACTCCGCGCAGGTCCTCGGCTACCTCTCACCGGTCACCGACGACGAGATCCAGAAGGCCAAGGACACCGACTCGCCCTACCTGCGCTCCGACATGGTCGGCCGCTCCGGCCTCGAACGGCAGTACGACCGGGAGTTGCGCGGCAAGGCCGGCGTCACCCGCTACGAGGTCGACAACCTCGGCCGCGTCATCGGCAAGTCCAAGGCGGACGCCGCCGAATCCGGCTCCAGCCTGGTCACCAGCATCGACTCCCGCGTCCAGCGGATCGCCGAGTACGAGCTGGACAAGGCGATGAAGGCCGCCCGGACCCAGTGGGACAAAAACACCGAGACGAACTACAAGGCCGACTCCGGGGCCGTCGTCGTGATGGAGGCCAAGACCGGCCGTGTCGTCGCCATGGCGTCCGCCCCCACGTACGACCCGAACGTCTGGGTCGGCGGCATCTCCGCCAAGGACTACAAGGCGCTCACCGGCAAGGACTCCGACTACCCGCTGCTCAACCGGGCCATCCAGGGGCAGTCCGCGCCCGGCTCGACCTTCAAGGTGGTCTCCACGGCCGCCGCGGTCGAGGCCGGCTACGACTTCAACGGCAACTACCCGTGCACCAGCTCCTACTCGGTCGGCGGCCAGGTCTTCAAGAACTTCGAGGGGGAGAGCTTCGGCCCGATCTCACTCGGCCGGGCCCTGGAGGTCTCCTGCGACACCGTCTTCTACTACCTCTCGGACAACGAGTGGAAGAAGGACGGCGGCATCAACCCCAAGAAGGGCAAGCCGAAGGACTACTTCTACAAGGCCGCCCACCAGTTCGGCCTCGGCAAGGAGACCGGCATCGACCTGCCCAACGAGGTCTCCGGCCGCGTCCCCGACCGCCAGTGGAAGCAGCGGTACTGGGAGGCCAACAAGGACGCCTGGTGCAAGACCGGCAAGAAGGACGGCAGCTACGTCGAGAAGATCGCCTACGAGAACTGCCTCGAGGGCAACAGACTGCGCGAGGGCGACTCGATCAACTACTCCATCGGCCAGGGCGACACCCTCCTCACCCCCATCCAGGAGGCCGTCATCTACGGGGCGATCTCCAACGGCGGCACCATGTACACCCCGACCATCGGCAAGGCGATCGTCAGCCCCGACGGCAAGCACGTCACCGAGATCAAGCCGAAGTCCCACGGCAAGCTGCCCATCACCAAGGCCACCCGCGACATGATGGACCAGGCCCTGGCCGGCGTGGCCACCCGCGGTACCGCCGCCTGGAAGTTCGCCGGCTGGCCGCAGGACAAGATCCCGCTGCACGCCAAGACCGGTACCGCCGAGGTCTACGGCAAGCAGACCACCTCCTGGCTGGCCACCTACACCAAGGACTACACGGTCATCATGACCATCGCCCAGGCCGGTACCGGCTCGGGCGCCTCCGGTGAGGCCGTCCGCAACATCTACAGCGCCATGTACGGCGTCCAGGCCGACGGCTCCATCGACAACAAGAAGGCCCTGCTGGGCACCCCGCAGAAGAGCCTGCCGCAGATCCGGCCCGACGGTTCGATCGCCGCCCCGAAGATCCCCGCCGACCCGGCCAAGGACCAGGAGGAGATCGCCAAGCAGGCCGCCGAGCAGGCCGGGCAGGGTGGTATCGCGCCGAACGACCAGCAGGACGGCACCACGGCGAACGACCAGCAGGGCGGCGCCGCACCGAACGACCAGCAGCCGCCGGCGACCACCGCCTCGCCCCCCACAGGCAACAGCAACACCCGCAGGCGCCAGCGCCGAAGGGGAAGCCGGAGGATGACCGCATGACCGGCGCGAACAGCTTCTCCATCTCCGGATACGGCCCCGAACGCGGCGGCTGGACACGGGTCTTCGCCCGCGACTCGGCTGCCCGTCGGCTCGACTGGCCGATAGTGTTCTGCGCGCTGGCGCTGTCCGCGATCGGCGCCGCCCTGGTCTACTCCGCCACCCGCAACCGCACCGGCATCAACCAGGGCGACCCGTACTACTTCCTGGTCCGTCACCTCATGAACACCGGCATCGGGTTCGCCCTGATGATCGGCACCGTCTGGCTCGGCCACCGCACCCTGCGCAACGTCGTGCCCATCCTGTACGGGCTCTCGGTCCTCGGGGTGCTGCTGGTGCTCACCCCGCTCGGCGCCACCATCAACGGCAACCGCAACTGGATCGTCCTCGGCGGCGGCTTCTCCCTCCAGCCCTCCGAGTTCGTGAAGGTCACGATCATCCTGGGCATGGCGATGCTGCTCGCGGCCAGGGTCGACGCGGGCGACAAGATGTACCCCGACCACCGCACGGTCCTTCAGGCGCTCGGCCTGGCCGCCGTACCGATCTCGGTCGTGCTGCTCATGCCCGACCTCGGCACGGTCCTGGTCCTGCTGACCATCATCCTGGGCGTGCTGCTCGCCTCCGGCACCTCCAACCGCTGGGTCTTCGGCCTGCTCACCGCGGGTGTCGTGGGCTGCATCGCCGTCTGGCAGTTGCACATCCTGGACGAGTACCAGATCAACCGGTTCGCCGCCTTCGCCAACCCCAGCCTCGACCCGGCCGGCGTCGGCTACAACACCAACCAGGCCCGTATCGCGATCGGCTCCGGCGGCCTGTCCGGCGCGGGTCTCTTCCACGGCTCCCAGACCACCGGCCAGTTCGTCCCCGAACAGCAGACCGACTTCGTCTTCACGGTCGCGGGCGAGGAACTCGGCTTCCTCGGCGCCGGCCTGATCATCCTGCTGCTCGGCATCGTGCTCTGGCGCGCCTGCCGTATCGCCCGCGAGACGACCGAGCTGTACGGCACCATCGTCGCCGCCGGAATCGTCGCCTGGTTCGCCTTCCAGTCCTTCGAGAACATCGGCATGACCCTGGGCATCATGCCGGTCACCGGCCTGCCCCTGCCCTTCGTCTCCTACGGCGGCTCGTCGATGTTCGCGGTCTGGGTGGCCGTCGGACTGCTCCAGTCGATCAGAATGCAGCGGCCCATGTCGGCGTAGCGGCGGTGACCTGCGCCCGGACCCCTGCCGCCGGGGCCGGACCCGCACTAGATTCGGGTCATGGCGGACATGAAGGCGAAAAGGGAGATCGAGCGGAAGTACGAGGCCGGCGACGGCGGGCTGCCCGACCTGACCGGCGTCGGCCCGGTGGCGGCCGTCGTCGACCAGGGCGTCGCCGAACTCGACGCCGTCTACTACGACACCCCCGACGAACGCCTCACCGCCGACGGACTCACCCTGCGCCGCCGCACCGGCGGCACCGACGCCGGCTGGCACCTGAAGTTCCCGGTCGGCCCCGGCGTACGCGACGAGATCCACGCCCCCCTCTCCGACACCGTGCCCCCCGCCCTCGCCGGACTCGTCCGCTCCCGCGTCCGCGACGCCGAACTGCTCCCACTGGTCCGCATCCGCTCCCGCCGGGGGATCAGCCACCTCGTCGACGCCGACGGCACCCCGCTCGCCGAGGTCGCCGTCGACGCCGTACGGGCCGAACGGCTGACCGGTCACGGCGGCGCCGCCCAGTGGACCGAGATCGAGGTGGAACTCGCCGACGACGGCGACCCGAAGCTCCTCGACGCCGTCGGCAAACGCCTGCGCAAGGCGGGCGTACGCCCCTCCCCGGCGGCCTCGAAACTGGCCCGCGCCCTGACCGAGACCGCCCCGCCGGACCACCCCCGCCCCACGGCGGCCGGGCACGCGGCCCCCACGACGGCCGGCGACCACGTCCTCGTTTACGTGCGCGCCCAGCGCGACGCCCTCGTCGCACTCGACCCCGCCGTACGCCGGGACGAGTACGACTCCGTCCACCAGATGCGCGTCGCCACCCGCCGACTGCGCAGCGCCCTGCGCACCTACCGCAAGGTCCTGGACCGGACCGTCACCGACCCGGTCCGCGCGGAACTGAAATGGCTCGGCACCGAACTCGGCCTCGGCCGCGACCAGGAAGTCCTCACCGAACACCTCACCGCCGGCCTCGACGACCTGCCCTACACCCTGGTCACCGGCCCCGTCCGCACCCGGCTGCGCACCTGGTCGCAGACCGCCCGCAGCGACTCGCGCCGACGCCTCCTCGCCGACCTCGACGGCGCGCGCCACCTGGCCCTCCTCGACACACTCGACGCCCTGCTGGCCGACCCGCCGCTGCGCCCGGCCGCCGCCGGGAAACCGGCCAAGGTGATCACCAAGGCCGTGCACAAGGACTTCGCGGCGCTCTCCGCCCTGCTCCGGCACGCCCTTGACCTGCCCCCGGGCCACGACCGCGATCTCGCCCTGCACGAGGCCCGCAAGAAGGCCAAGGCGACCCGGTACGCGGCCGAGGCGGCCGTACCCGCCCTCGGCGATCCGGCCGCCGGCCTGGTGAAGGCGGCGAAGTCGCTGCAGAGCCTGCTCGGCGACCACCAGGACAGCGTCATGGCCCGCCGGACCCTGCGCGAGCTGGCCGGCCAGGCACACGCGGCGGGGGAGAGCGCGTTCACGTACGGAGTGCTCCACGGGCGCGAGGAGCAGCGGGCGGCCGAATTGGAGGCGCGGCTGCCGGAGACCTGGCGGGCGATCGAGAAGGGGACGGCCCTCTGAGCGCTCCCGCGACCGCCTTCCGGGCGTGTTCGGGACAGGTCCGGGACCGGGTTAGGCTTGATGGTCACCCCTGTCAGCTCACGAAGGTCCGTCGAGATGCCTGCCGAAGCCGCCGAGACCGTGTTCCCGCAGCTCGAAGCTCTGCTCCCGCATGTGCAGAAGCCGATCCAGTACGTCGGCGGAGAACTCAACTCCACGGTCAAGCCCTGGGAGTCCTGCGACGTCCGCTGGGCGCTCATGTACCCGGACGCCTACGAGGTCGGCCTGCCCAACCAGGGCGTCATGATCCTCTACGAGGTCCTCAACGAGCGCGAGGGTGTCCTGGCCGAGCGCACCTACAGCGTGTGGCCCGACCTGGAGGCGCTGATGCGGGAGCACGGCGTCCCGCAGTTCACGGTGGACGGCCACCGCCCGGTGAAGGCCTTCGACGTCTTCGGCCTGTCCTTCTCCACGGAGCTGGGCTACACGAACATGCTCACGGCCCTGGACCTGGCCGGAATCCCCCTGGAGTCCAAGGACCGCACGATCGACGACCCGATCGTGATGGCGGGCGGCCACGCGGCCTTCAACCCCGAGCCGATCGCCGACTTCATCGACTGCGCGGTCATCGGTGACGGCGAGCAGGCGGTGCTGGAGGTCACGGAGATCATCCGCGCCTGGAAGGCGGAGGGCCGCCCGGGCGGGCGCGAGGAACTCCTCTTCCGCCTGGCGAGGACGGGCGGGGTGTACGTGCCCGGCTTCTACGACGTCGAATACCTCCCCGACGGCCGTATCGGCCGCGTGGTCCCCAACAAGTCGGGCGTCCCGTGGCGTGTGTCGAAGCACACGGTGATGGACCTGGACGAGTGGCCGTACCCCAAGCAGCCGCTGGTGCCGCTGGCGGAGACGGTCCATGAGCGCATGTCGGTCGAGATCTTCCGCGGCTGCACGCGGGGGTGCCGCTTCTGCCAGGCCGGCATGATCACCCGCCCGGTGCGCGAGCGCTCCATCACGGGCATCGGCGACATGGTGGAGGCCGGTCTGAAGGCCACCGGCTTCGAGGAGGTGGGCCTGCTCTCCCTGTCCTCGGCCGACCACTCGGAGATCGGCGATGTCGCCAAGGGCCTCGCCGACCGCTACGAGGACGACAAGATCGGCCTCTCGCTGCCCTCCACCCGCGTGGACGCCTTCAACATCGACCTGGCGAACGAGCTGACCCGCAACGGCCGCCGCTCGGGCCTCACCTTCGCCCCGGAGGGCGGCTCGGAGCGCATCCGCAAGGTCATCAACAAGATGGTCTCGGAGGACGACCTGATCCGCACCGTCGCCACGGCCTACGGCAACGGATGGCGCCAGGTGAAGCTGTACTTCATGTGCGGTCTGCCCACGGAGACGGACGAGGACGTCCTCCAGATCGCCGACATGGCGATGCGCGTGATCCAGAAGGGCCGCGAGGTCTCCGGCTCCAACGACATCCGCTGCACGGTCTCGATCGGCGGCTTCGTCCCCAAGCCGCACACCCCGTTCCAGTGGGCGCCCCAGCTCTCCGCCGAGGGGACGGACGCCCGTCTGGAGAAGCTCCGCGACAAGATCCGCGGCGACAAGAAGTACGGCCGCTCGATCGGCTTCCGCTACCACGACGGCAAGCCCGGCATCGTCGAGGGCCTGCTCTCGCGCGGCGACCGCCGGATCGGCGCCGTCATCCGCGCGGTCTACGACGACGGCGGTCGCTTCGACGGCTGGCGCGAGCACTTCTCCTACGACCGCTGGATGGCCTGCGCGGACAAGGCCCTCGTCCCCTTCGGCGTGGACGTCGACTGGTACACCACTCGCGAGCGCACCTACGAGGAGGTCCTCCCCTGGGACCACCTCGACTCCGGCCTCGACAAGGACTGGCTCTGGGAGGACTGGCAGGACGCCCTCGACGAAACCGAGGTCGAGGACTGCCGCTGGACGCCGTGCTTCGATTGCGGGGTATGTCCGCAAATGGACACCCACATCCAAATCGGCCCGACCGGCAAGAAGCTGCTGCCTCTGGCGGTCAAGAACGCAGGTCCGACGCCCGCTGCGAGTGGTCACACCCACTGACGTGAGCGAGGCACTCGATCGGGTGATCGAGGCGCCGACGGGGGCGAGTGAGGACGAGGTGGCCGCGGCGTTGGCTGCGGTCGGCGCTTCGCGTCCTCGCTCGCCGGTTCCGAAGTGGGGTGGGTTCAGGGGGCCGCTCCGATGGCCCGTTCTCGGGCTTCGTCCTCACGCCGGAACAAAGCGCCGTCTCACATGCGTCGCCGCGGTATCCGGGGCAGGCTGGTGGTGCGGGGAGTTCTGACGTGGGAATCCTGCGTGCGCGACGGCCTGTCCGCCCCGGCATTGGCCCGAAATGTAGGTGAAGATCCAGAGCCGGCCTCAGGGGCGATGATTCTCCCTCTGCGCGAGTCGCACACGGACATGGGCGTGCCACGAGGCGGTCCGATTCAAGGCGTCCGATCGCAGCGTCCCCTCGTCCCAGTGCCTGCCGTGCTCGGCAGGCGGCAGCGGGAAGGAAGCGCGATGGAGATCAAAGGATCGATTGCCCTGGTGACGGGGGCCAATCGCGGCATCGGCCACGCCTTCGCTCGCGCACTGATCGAGCGGGGAGCAGCCAAGGTCTACGCCGGTGTCCGCGATCCGGCGAGTGTGAGCGACGAGGATCTCTCTGCGCTGCGTCTGGACGTCACCAAGCCGGATGACGTCGCCGCGGCGGCCGCGGCCGCCGGTGACGTCACCATCGTCGTCAACAACGCGGGCGTCGGAGGTTTTGGGACCAAGCTACTGACGGGCTCCTTCGACGGCGCGCGCGAGGCGATGGAGATCAACTACTTCGGCACCTGGGCCGTGTCCCGTGCCTTTGCCCCGGTCCTGGCGCGCAATGGCGGCGGCGCACTGGTGAACATGCTGTCGGCTGTCTCCTGGATCTCCCGGCCGGAGTATCCCGGATATGCGGCCTCCAAGGCGGCCCAGTGGTCGTTGACGGGCGCGCTGCGGGAAGGCCTGCGCGAGCAGGGAACACTCGTGATCGGTGTCCACGCCGGTTTCGTGGAGACGGATCTCAGCTCCTTCACGGACGCACCGAAGATCAGCGCAGCGGACGTGGCGGAGCAGACCATGGACGCCCTGGCGAACGACCGGGTCGAAGTCCTCGCCGACGAGCGGACCAAGCAGATCAAGCATGCCCTGGCGCAACCACTCGAACAGTGAGGAGACGTTGGCTGGGCCGGGAGGAATCATGACCGAGACGTACGATCGCCGCCGCACGGCCGTTCTGCTGGTCGATCCCTGCAGCGACTTCCTCTCGGAGGGCGGCAAGGTCTGGCCGCGGCTGGAGCCCGTGGCCGGCAGCGTCGGTCTGCTGGATCATCTGCGCTCTGTTGTCGCCTCGGCCCGTGCGGTCGGTGTGCGCGTGGTGTTCGTGCCGCACCGCCGCTGGGAGCCGGGTGACTACGAGACATGGGACCATCCGACCCCCTCGCAGCGGAAAATCCTGCTGCGAGGGGTCACACCCACTGACGTGAGCGAGGCACTCGATGGGGTGGTTAGTAGTGCATTGGCGGGGCTGAGTGAGGACGAGGTGGCCGCTGCACTGACTGCGGCAGGTGTTTCGCCGCCCACCCGCTTGGGGTGGTGGGGGAGTTGGACGGTTCCTGGTGTCGGCGCTGTGTGCGACCCTCGAGCGGTTCGGCGTGTTCGTGGCGCTGGATGAGGGTCCTGACCATCCGGTCTATCCCGGCGTCGGCTTCATCACGTGTCCCGAACTGCCCTGGCGCCGTTCGAGGTGTCGTTCGAGGTCGTGGAGATCGGCCAGCGAGTGTCGTGCGGGTTCTTGCAGTTCGACATGCGGAGCGGGGAAGCTCGGCGCCCACGTCTCGTCGCCGGGCCGGCTCGGTGCGATCACCTACGCGGGTCTGAGTGCGCGAGCGGTTGCCTGCCGCGCGCGGCGACGGAAGGGTGGGCGCATGCGCCGACTGCTGCTGCTCGCCACGCTGTTGCTGTTCACCGCCGGCTGCGGGGTGGTGCAGTCCTCCGCCGAGGACGAGGCGACGGACGCCGCACGGGAGGTGGCCAGGAAGGCGGGCGAGCGGCTCTACGGCCAGCGTCCGCGCACGGCGGAGGAGGTCGGGCGCTCCGCTTCCGGCATCGACGGGGTGGAGGTACTGCGGGTGACGGGTACCTCGACACACGACGGGGACGGCGTCGACGTGGTCGTCCGCACGTCTGTGGGATGGCGCGACCTTGAGGAGGTCGCCGTGCGGCGCTGTTTCGCGGTGCGGGTGTCGCCCAAGTCGGAGTGGGGTGAGGATCCCCGTGACGTGGACTGCCCGGATGGCCGTCCGCTGACCTTCGCCCCGCCACTCGAACCGCCCCGGCTGCCCTACGAGGAGCTCCGCGCGAAACTTCCCCGGGTGCCGGAGGGCGGCCGGGTGGACGAGGCCGAGGTGCGCTGTGCGCTCGCCGCCGTGGACTTGCCTCCGGCGATCCGTACCGAGGTGAAGGCGGACGGCGGCCGGGTCGGCGTTCTCCTGTCGGTAAAGGGCAATGGCTTCGACGCGCAGGACTGCCTTCTTGCCCGCGTGGTCCCCGGCGTCACCGAGGTGTGGGTGCCGCCCCGGATCCAGCGGATGCCCGGAGAGGGCGGCTGCACCGTCGGCAACGCCCTGGACCCGATACCGTCACCGCACTGAAAACGGGGTGCCTGGCTCCGGCGTGTCCTCTCCCTGATCCGTGCCGAGCCCAGCAGGGCGGCTCCGCCGATGTGACGCTCCTGCGTGGATTTCCTTCCGCCCACCGTCCACCACCCAGCGCCCACGTGTCACGTCATATTTGCGCAATCTGGAAATTGTGCCGTTATGCTGCCGCCGATTCGCGACAGACGGCTCGCTCGCCGTGGCGTCTGGAGGAAGGACGGAACGTGCGGAACGCGGATACGGCGGCAGACGCGCCCAGGACCGGGGCGCGGCTCGGCCGGCTCGGACGGCATCCGGTGAGGTGGCACACCGCGCTGCTGACTGTGTGGGCGGCCCTCTGGTTCGTCGTGGCCGAGCGCCACGGCGCCGTGTCCTGGCACTATCTGAGAACCGGTGAGGAGCTGCTGTTCGGTGAGATTCCGGGCGGCGGCCTCGGGCTGTACGCCAACCATCCCGAACTGCAGATCGGCCCGGTCAGTTTCGTGGCCGCCGGCCTGTTCACGCCGTTCCCCGAGGTCGTGGGCGAGAAGCTGGCGGACGCGTTCATGTCGGGCCTCGCGCTGTACATGCTGGTCCTGGTCGGTCGCACCGCCGCCGACCACTACCGGGGTACCGGACTGAACCACCGGCGCCTCCAGCAGCGCGTACTGGTCGCCGGGGCCGCCTTCATCCCCATGTGGGTGGAGGTCGCGGTGCGTTTCGCGCACCTCGACGACGTGCTGGCGCTGTTCTTCACCACCCTCGCCGTGCGCGCGCTGGTGCGCGGCAACGCCACCGCCGTCGGGGTCCTGCTGGCCCTGGCCGTTGACTCCAAGCCCTGGGCGGTGGGCTTCCTGCCGCTGCTGCTGGCGCTGCCCCGGCCAGTACGGCTGAGGGCGGGCGCCTGGGTGGTCGTGCTGGTGGCCGCCGCCTGGCTGCCGTTCTACTTGACCCATCTGGACACCTTCGCTGCGGCGCACTTCACCATCCCCAACCAGCCGGCCTCCGCCCTGCGCTGGTTCGGCGTGAACGACCCGGGCACCCCCTGGTGGGATCGCCCCGCGCAGATGACCCTGGGCATGGCCCTGGGCGCGCTGGCGGTGCGCAGGCACCGCTGGGCCGCCGTGGTGCTGCTCGCCGCCGATGCGCGGATCGTGCTGGATCCAAGCGTGTACACGTACTACAACGCCTCGGTCCTGCTCGGCACGCTGATCTGGGACTCGATCGGTCAGCGGCGGCTGGTGCCCTGGGTGAGCTGGATCGCCCTGATCTCCCTCTACGGCAGCACCCTGCTGGTCCCCTCCGACTCCGCACGGGGCCTGATCCGGCTGGCCTTCGCGGTCGGTTCCGCCCTGTACGTCCTGTGGTGGCCGCAGCGCACCCTCCGCAGCCGCCGTGGGCCGACCGGTTCCGTCGGCCCGTCGGCCGAGCAGGATCCGGTCGCACGGGTTCCCGGATCGGCCCGACCGGCAAGAAGCTCCTGCCCCTGACGGTCAAGAACGCGGCCCCGGCACCTGCGTCGAGCGGTCACGCACACTGAGCCGAGCGAGGCACTCGGACCGTGGGCTTGGCGATCGCGAGAACACCGCACCGGCGCCGAGTGGTCCCGTGTGCGGGTGGGGCGGGGGACCATACGGTGGAAGTGCAAGCCGCCGGCGCGCGGTGCCATGTTGTGCGGGTGTCGTCGCGCCGGTTCCGCACAGGACCGGAAGGTGGTCCGGATATGGCTACAGCGTCCGACGCTCCCGTTCTCGACACGCTCGCCGCGATGACCATCGACTCGATCGAGCGATGCGGCATGGACAACAGGACTCTGATCCTCACACGTATCGCCGCGCTCGCGGCCATGGACGCACCGGCGGTCTCCTACCTCGCCCATGTCGATCCCGCGGTCAAGGCCAACCTGACGGTAGACCAAGTGCAGGACGTTCTCGTCGCGATCGCTCCCGTGGTGGGCACGGCACGCGTGATGGCGGCGGCGGGTCACATCACCGAGGCGCTCGGCTTCGCCATCGCGGTGGCGGACTCCGACGCCGAGGCGATGGCCGCGGCCCAGAGCAGGAGCGGCTCCTGAACAGTCGCCGCCGCTGACGGCCGGTCAGCGGCGGCGGTTGCGCCCGGATCGAGTCGGCCCCCTCCCGTTGAACGGGAGGGGGCTTCAACGTGTTTGAGAAGTGGGGAACTGGTCAGATCGAGGCCGGAAACGAGTGGCTGCGGTGTGCCGGGAATTGTTTGTATGACCTGTCACTTGCCGCTCAATTGCTTGAGGTGTGAAGCCACTTGAAGAAGGTCCTGACCGCAATAGCCGCCGCTGTCATGGGTGTCACGATGTTCGGCGGGAATGCCCAGGCGGTGGATGCCACTCCGTTCAGCGCGACGAACTGCACCGGGAATGCGGGATCCACGGACGGGTCCGGATCCGTTTGTATCACGGTGAACGGGACCGGGCTCAAGGTGGACAGCTTCTACCTGTCCAAGCAGTCGAACAACCGGGCCTGGACCGATTACGCGCACATCAACTTCACGGACGGATCGGGCGGTTTCATGAGCCAAACCGTCAGTGCCGCGCGGGTCGAGAAGAAGACGGTCGGAACCACTTGGGGGCTTTCGGCGGCGGACGGCAGCAAGATCTGCGGGTATTGGCACAATTACCCGGGAACCAAGGCCTGCGCGACGATTCACAAGTAATCCGCGGCGCGGAACGGGCGGGGCGGGCCGGTTCGGTCCGCCCCGTTGTCGTGGGCGGGCAGAGGCGGATCGGGGTCCGGCCTCTGCGGAGTCCTGCCGAGTGATGTGTGGGCCTCGTGCATCCGGCGGGGGCGCCGCCGCGTCCTCTCCGGTATGGAACTGGAGAAGCGGGGGACCGGTGAGCGACCGCCCGAGGGGTGCCTCGTGGTGGCGATCCGGATGCCCGTACGGATCGTCGTGCTCGTGCTGGTCGTGCCGGTGCGCATGGCGTGGGACGCGCTAGTCGTCGGCGGGCGGCTCCTGCGCGACACCGTGCTGCGACCGCTCGGCCGGGCGCTCGCATGGCTCGGGCGCGTACTGGTCGTCGTGCCCCTCGTATGGCTCGGGCGCGTACTGGTCGTCGTCCCGCTCGTATGGGCGTACCGGTGGGTGCTGACGCCGATCGGGCACGCGCTCGTGTGGCTCGCGCGGAGAGCCGGCGACCTGCTCGCGTGGGTGTACGCGCGCGTGCTCGCGCCGATCGGGCGCGCGGCCGAGTGGGCGCTCAGGAGGCTCGGGCTCGTGCTCGCCGCCGTGGGAGCAGCGGTGTTCGCGGGCGTGGCCTGGCTCGTCCGGTGGCTCCTCGTGGCCCCCGGCAAGTGGTGCTGGACCTGGATCCTCACGCCGGTCGGCCGTGCGCTCGCCCGGTGTGCGAGGGGGCTGTGGTGGGTTCTCGCGGCGGTGGCCGCCGGGGTCGGTGCGGTTCTGTACTGGACCTGCCGTGTCCTGCTCGTCCTGCCCGCGCTCGCGCTGTGGCTGTGGGTCCTCACGCCGGCCGGCCGTGGGCTCGCCTGGTGCGGGAGGGGGCTGTGGCGGTGGGTGCTCGTACCCGCCGGTCGCGCCCTGGCCGTCGCCGGGCGGGAGGTGGCGGACGCCCTCGGGCATGCCTGGCGGGTGGCCGGGCGGATCTCCCTCGCCGTCGGGCGGTTCCTGGGGAGCGTCCTGCGCCTGCTCGTCGTGGAGCCGGTGCGCTGGGCGTACCGCCGGGTGCTCACGCCCCTCGGGCACGCCGTCCGGGACGCCGTCCTGCGCCCCGCGGCGCGGGCCGCGCGCCAGGTGGGCCGCACCACCCGGCAGGCTTTCGCCGCGGCGCGCGACATCGCCCGGCAGACCCGCGCCGACCTGCGCCGGGCGCTCCTCGGGGAACCCCGGCCGGTGGCCCGTCGGGAACCTGTGGCGGCCGAGACGCGTACTCTAGAGACAAGGACCGGGCGCGAAGTCTCCCCGCCGACGCGGGGGTGATCCGGACGGGACGGCACTGGAAAGGTGCCGGACCGGACGCTCCCCGCCGACGCGGGGTGGTGCCACGGACCGTCCGCCGTACACGAGGAGAAGTTCCACTGGGCAAGCGACAGCCCGAAGGCCCACCGCCCGCACCCGCGGTGCAGCGCATCCGACTGCGCTACACCAAGCGCGGCCGCCTCCGGTTCACCAGCCACCGTGACTTCCAGCGCGCCTTCGAGCGTGCGCTGCGTCGTGCCGAGGTGCCGATGGCGTACTCGGCGGGGTTCACGCCGCACCCGAAGGTGTCCTATGCCAATGCCGCACCCACCGGCACGGGCAGTGAGGCGGAGTACCTGGAGATCGCGCTCACCGCGCCCCGCGAGCCGGAGCGTCTGCGTGAGCTTCTCGACGAGTCGTTGCCCGCCGGGCTGGACATCGTCGAGGCGGTCGAGGCCCGTACGCCGGGGCTCGCCGACCGGCTGACCGCTTCCGTCTGGGAGCTGCGGCTGGACGGTGTGGACCCGGCCGAGGCCGAACGCGCGGTCGCGGCCTTCAACGGGGCCGAGACCGTGGAAGTGCAGCGCCTGACCAAGAACGGCATGCGCACCTTCGACGCCCGGTCCGCGGTGGTGGACATGGAGAGTGCGGAAACGCACCGTTCGGCGGCTGATGGGCCGACCGACCAGCCTTGTGCGATACTGCGGCTGGTTGTTCGGCACGTGACGCCTGCCGTGCGACCCGACGACGTCCTGTCCGGTCTCCGCGCCGTGGCCGACCTGGCGCCGCCGGTCCCCGCAGCGGTGACCAGGCTGGCGCAGGGGCTGCTCGATGAAGAGACCGGCACGGTGACCGACCCGCTCGCGCCCGACCGCGAGGCAGACCTGGCCGCCCCGGCCGATTCAGTGGGGGCCGCCGTTCCTGCCGCCGCGAAGGCGCCCGCGTAGGGACGGTTCCGCACCGGGACGGACGTCGAAGCGCCGCCCTCGTACTCGGGAGCCACCTGGGTCGGGCAGCGCACCGACCAGAAGACTTTCGCCAGGCCGTACACGACAAGGCGTACGGAACCGGCGAGACAGGACACAGAGA
The DNA here is from genome assembly GCF_040643155.1 of Streptomyces sp. NPDC047453. Classification (NCBI taxonomy): domain Bacteria; kingdom Bacillati; phylum Actinomycetota; class Actinomycetes; order Kitasatosporales; family Streptomycetaceae; genus Streptomyces; species Streptomyces sp. NPDC047453. Next base: position 110,129 of record NZ_JBEYTS010000001.1, read on the forward strand.
GCTCCCGTGCGGCGCCCGCGCCCCGGACGGCGGCCGGCGCCCATGCGCGGCCGTGGACGTCAACGGTGCCGATCGACGTGATCGGCGCCGGACCAGGCGCGGCGCCCGGGAGCCTGACGGGAGATACCCCCGCATGCTCGAACCGACCGAACCCATCGAGGGTTCCGAAGAACTGAACACTCCCAGCGACACCCTGCCGCCGCGTCGTCGGCGCCGTGCCGCGTCCCGCCCGGCGGGTCCGCCCGCCGCCGCGTCCTCCGAGGCCGCGGCCGAGATCACCGCTCCGGCCGTACCGGCCGCCACGTCCGCGGAACTCGCGGAACAGGTGGAGGAGCTGGAGACTCCCGGGACCGCGGAGGCCGCCGAGACGGTGACCGCCGAGACGGTCGCGGTCACCGGTGAGGCGCCGGAGGAGACCGAGGAGACGGAGGAAGCCGCGGAGGCCGCACCCGTGCGCCGTACGCGCCGCCGTGTCTCCGTGCCCGCCGGGACCCCCTCGACCGCCCAGGGCGAGGCTGCCGCCGAGACCGTCGTGCCGGCGGCGGCCGTCGCCGAGACGTCGGTCGCCGGGTCCGGTGCCGTCGAGACGCCTGCCGGGTCCGTGGAGGTCGGCGAGGCCGCCGCTCCGCGGCGTACCCGCCGGCGTGCCACGCGCAGCGTGTCCGCGCCCACCGCGTCTGCCGCGTCCGCCGCGTCCACGGAGGCGCTCGACACGGCCGTCCCCGCCACGCCCGCGGAGAGCGCGGAGCAGCCGGCGAGTGCCGAGGCTGTCGCCGAGCCGGCGGCCGAGGCGCCCGCGCCTGCCGCTCGTACGCGGCGCCGCGCGACCCGGCGTGTGTCCACGCCCGCCGGTGCCCCCGCCGCGGCCGAGGCCCCTGAGGCCCCTGAGGTGAACGCCGCTCCCGAGGCCGCGATCCCCGAGCCCGCCGAGCCTGAGCCCGTTGCCCAGGTTGCGCAGGACGAGGCTCCGCGCCGCACTCGTCGGCGTGCCACGCGCCGTGTGTCCGAGCCCGCCGCCTCGCCCGAGAGCGCGGCGGAGTCCGGGAGCGGCGCCCCCGCCGAGGAGGCCACGACCCCCGAGCCTGTCGCCGAGGTCGTGGAGGACGCGGCTCCGCGGCGTACCCGCCGTCGTGCCACACGCCGCGTGTCCGAGCCCGCCGCCCAGACCGCGGACGTCACCGAGGCCCCCGCGGCCCAGTCCGCCGAGGCTCCCGGCGAGGACGAGGCCCCCGCCGCCGTCGCCCCCAGCACCCCTGCCACCGACGAGTCGCAGGCGCCCAAGGCGCCCGCCGCCGAGGCCGGGGCCGAGGAGACCGGGACGCGGCGGAGCCGGCGTCGGGTCGTCCGGCGTGCCGCGACCGGGTTCTCCGAGCCGGCCGCCGAGTCCGCCGCCGGCGACGGCGAGTCGCCGCGCCGGCCCGCGCGGCCCGCCGTCGCTGTGTTCCAGGCGCCCGTCTTCACCGAGCCGATGTTCCAGACCCCGGAGCGGGCTGCCGCCGCGGCGGCAGCCGAGGCCGCGGAGGTCGAGGAGCTTCCGGAGGAGCAGCCCGAGCTGGCCGAACAGGCCGAGCAGGCCGAACAGACCGAGCAGACCGAGCAGGGCGGTTCGCGCCGCCGCCGTCGCCGCCGGGGTTCCGGTGGCGAGGAGCCCGAGACCCTGACGGCCGGGCCCGCCGACGAGTCCGCCGAGGACGAGACGGAGGAGGAGACCGCCGAGTCGGCCGAGGAAGCCGCCGAGGGCGAGGACGGCGAGGAGTCCGGTTCGCGCCGTCGCCGCCGTCGCGGTGGCCGCCGCCGTCGCCGGGGCGAGTCCGCCGAGGCCGGCGGGGACGAGGACGCGGAGGAGAGCGACGAGCTCGCCGCCGAGCAGGCTGCGCAGGACGCCGAGGACACCGCCGAGCAGCTCGACGAGGACGACGAGGAGTCGGCCGACGAGGACGAGGGCCGGCAGGCCGGCGGTGGCTCCAGCAGCAGCCGGCGTCGCCGTCGGCGTCGTCGCCGGGCCGGTGACAGCGGCACGGACAACGAGCCGTCCGCCGACGACCCCGAGCGCACCGTCGTCAAGGTCCGCGAGCCTCGCAAGGCTGCCGAGCCGTCCGACGAGGTGCAGTCCATCAAGGGGTCGACCCGCCTGGAGGCCAAGAAGCAGCGCCGCCGCGAGGGCCGCGAGCAGGGCCGCCGCCGGGTGCCGATCATCACCGAGGCCGAGTTCCTGGCCCGCCGTGAGGCCGTCGAGCGCGTGATGGCGGTCCGGCAGCACGGCGACCGTACGCAGATCGGCGTCCTGGAGGACGGCGTGCTCGTCGAGCACTACGTCAACAAGGAGCAGTCGACCTCGTACGTCGGCAACGTCTACCTCGGCAAGGTGCAGAACGTCCTGCCCTCGATGGAGGCCGCCTTCATCGACATCGGCAAGGGCCGCAACGCCGTGCTGTACGCCGGTGAGGTCAACTTCGAGGCGCTCGGCATGGCCAACGGCCCCCGGCGCATCGAGTCCGCTCTCAAGTCCGGCCAGTCCGTGCTCGTCCAGGTCACCAAGGACCCCATCGGACACAAGGGCGCCCGCCTGACCAGCCAGGTCTCCCTCCCGGGCCGCTACCTCGTGTACGTCCCCGAGGGCTCGATGACCGGCATCAGCCGCAAGCTGCCCGACACCGAGCGGGCCCGGCTGAAGACCATCCTCAAGAAGATCGTCCCCGAGGACGCGGGCGTCATCGTGCGCACCGCCGCCGAGGGCGCGAGCGAGGACGAGCTGAGCAGGGACGTCGAGCGGCTCCAGGCGCAGTGGGAGGACATCCAGAAGAAGGCCAAGAACGGCGGCAGCTCAAGCGCACCGTCGCTGCTGTACGGCGAGCCGGACATGACCGTCCGGGTCGTGCGCGACATCTTCAACGAGGACTTCTCCAAGGTCATCGTCAGCGGTGACGAGGCGTGGCAGACGATCCACGGGTACGTCTCGCACGTCGCCCCGGACCTCGCGCCGCGTCTGCAGCGCTGGACCAGCGAGGTCGACGTCTTCGCCACGTACCGGATCGACGAGCAACTCGCCAAGGCGCTGGACCGCAAGGTCTGGCTGCCCAGCGGCGGTTCGCTGGTGATCGACCGGACCGAGGCGATGGTCGTCATCGACGTCAACACCGGCAAGTTCACCGGCCAGGGCGGCAACCTGGAGGAGACGGTCACCAGGAACAACCTGGAGGCGGCCGAGGAGATCGTGCGTCAGCTCCGGCTGCGCGACCTCGGCGGCATCATCGTGATCGACTTCATCGACATGGTCCTGGAGTCCAACCGCGACCTGGTGCTGCGCCGCCTGCTGGAGTGCCTGGGCCGCGACCGTACGAAGCACCAGGTGGCCGAGGTGACCTCGCTGGGCCTGGTGCAGATGACCCGCAAGCGGGTGGGCCAGGGCCTGCTGGAGTCCTTCTCCGAGACCTGCGTGCACTGCAACGGCCGCGGCGTCATCGTCCACCTGGAGCAGGCGAGCGCCGGCGGTGGCGGCGGGAGCAAGCGCCGCAAGCGCGCCCGCGCCGGTGCCGAGCAGCCGCACGAGCACGAGGCCGTGGCCGCCGAGGTGGTCGCCCCGACCGCCGAGGAGGAGGCGGAGGCCGAGACGGAGGCCGCCGAGCCCATCGCGCTGCCCGCGCTGGAGATGGCCCCGGACGAGGAGCTGTACAGCAGCGTCGCCGAGGCGGAGGCCGCGGCGAGCCGTGGCCGTACGCGGCGCCGGGCGAGCCGGCGGGCGTCCGCGCCCGCGGGCGCGCCGAAGGCCCACGCCGACGGTGGCACCCCTGCTCCCACGGCCCAGGACGTCACGGCGGCCGAGGAGGCCGCGCGCCCGGAGCCGGCGGAACGGGCTCAGGCCGAGCCCGTGGCCGTCGAGGACCTGGCCGTCCCGGCGCCGGCCGCCGAGGCCCCGGTCGCGGAGGCCGCTCCCAAGGGCCGTACGCGTCGCCGCGCGACCCGCAAGGTGTCGGCGCCGGCCGACTCCCCGGCGGGTGCCGAGGAGACCGTGGTGACGGTGTCCGAGGCCGCGCCGGTGGCACCCGCCGAGCCGCAGGACGTCGCGGTCGACGCGGCTCCTGTTCCGGCGGAGCAGCCGGAGGCCCCCGCCGAGCCCGTCGCCCCGGCCCGTCCGCGCCGCCGCGCCGTGCGCAAGGCCACCGCGCCGACCGCGTCCGAGGACACGGCCGTCATGGTCGTCCCGTCGGCCCCGGCGGAGGAGGCCGAATCGGCCGCCGCCGCGGAGGAGTCCGCCGAGGAGACCGCGTCGGAGGCGACTCCGGCGAAGAAGGCGGCGGCCCGCAAGACGGCCAAGAAGGCGACGGCGAAGAAGGCCGCCACCAAGAAGACCGCGGCCAAGAAGACGGCCGTGAAGAAGGCCACGGCCAAGAAGGCGGCGAAGACGACGACCGCCAAGAAGACCACGGCGAAGAAGGCGACGGCCAAGAAGACGACCGCCAAGAAGACGCCCGCCAAGAAGACCGCGGCGGCGGCCCAGCAGGCGCCGTCCTCGGTCGGCTCGTCGGCGGAGGAGTGACGAGGGCTTAGCCCCGGCCGCGTGCCCCGGCCCGGGACACCCCTGCGGTGTGCCGGGCCGGGGCACGCGGCTGTTTCCGGCCCGTCCGGGGGTGAGAGGCGCTTGGCGGGAACGCACAGGTTTCTGTGGTTCATCGGCGGCCGACGGCCCGGTTTGACCCCTCAAGCCGGGCCCCGTAACCTTGACCGTCGGCGTGTCGCCAGATGCGTCTCATCCTCGTAAACCTCTTCCTCCCGGGAACGGGCCCGCACGGGCTGTGGCCGGGAGAGGCCGTTCGCGCGTGTCGCGGGGCGGCTGGACTGCGGGGATGCCGTTCCGAGCGAGAGAGTGAGATCCGCGTGTACGCCATCGTGCGCAGCGGTGGTCGCCAGCACAAGGTTGCTGTCGGCGACATCGTTGAGGTTGACAAGATTTCCACTGCCAAGGTTGGCGACACGGTCGAGCTCTCGACCCTGCTCGTTGTCGACGGCGACGCTGTGACCAGTGACCCGTGGGTGCTGGCCGGCATCAAGGTCCAGGCCGAGGTCGTGGACCACCACAAGGGCCAGAAGATCGACATTCTGCGCTACAAGAACAAGACCGGCTACCGCCGTCGGCAGGGCCACCGCCAGCAGTACACGGCGATCAAGGTCACGTCGATCCCCGCGGCTGCGAAGTAAGGGACTGAGGAGACATGGCACACAAGAAGGGCGCATCGTCCACCCGGAACGGTCGCGACTCCAATGCCCAGCGGCTCGGCGTGAAGCGCTTCGGCGGTCAGGTCGTCAACGCGGGTGAGATCCTGGTCCGCCAGCGTGGCACCCACTTCCACCCGGGCGCCGGCGTCGGCCGTGGCGGCGACGACACGCTGTTCGCGCTGCAGGCCGGTGCGGTGGAGTTCGGCAGCCACCGCGGCCGCAAGGTCGTGAACATCGTTCCGGTCGCCTGACCGGAAGCTTTCGCGAGGCGGACCTCACTTCCCCGGCGGGAAGGCGGGTCCGCCTTTCGCGTGTTACGCAGTAACCAGATTCGTACGTTTGCTCAGTGCTGGAGGCACACACCATGACCACCTTCGTGGACCGCGTCGAACTGCACGTCGCCGCGGGTAACGGAGGCCACGGCTGTGCCTCCGTGCACCGTGAGAAGTTCAAGCCGCTGGGCGGCCCGGACGGCGGCAACGGCGGGCGCGGCGGCGACGTGATCCTCACCGTCGACCAGTCCGTCACGACGCTGCTCGAGTACCACCACTCCCCGCACCGCAAGGCCACCAACGGCAAGCCCGGCGAGGGCGGCAACCGCTCCGGCAAGGACGGCGAGGACCTGGTGCTGGCGGTGCCGGACGGCACGGTGGTCCTGGACAAGCAGGGCAACGTGCTCGCCGACCTGGTCGGCCACGGCACCTCCTTCGTCGCCGCGCAGGGCGGCCGGGGCGGCCTGGGCAACGCGGCGCTGGCCTCCGCCCGGCGCAAGGCGCCCGGCTTCGCGCTGCTCGGCGAGCCGGGGGACCTCCAGGACATCGTCCTGGAGCTGAAGACCGTCGCCGACGTGGCGCTGGTCGGGTACCCGAGTGCCGGCAAGTCCTCCCTCATCTCCGTTCTCTCCGCGGCCAAGCCGAAGATCGCCGACTACCCCTTCACCACCCTCGTGCCCAACCTGGGCGTGGTGACGGCCGGTTCGACCGTCTACACCGTCGCCGACGTGCCGGGCCTCATCCCCGGCGCCAGCCAGGGCAGGGGGCTGGGCCTGGAGTTCCTGCGCCATGTGGAGCGGTGCAGCGTGCTCGTGCACGTACTGGACACGGCGACGCTGGAGTCCGACCGCGACCCGGTCTCCGACCTCGACGTCATCGAGGAGGAGCTGCGGCAGTACGGCGGCCTCGGCAACCGCCCCCGCATCGTCGTCCTGAACAAGACCGACGTGCCCGACGGCAAGGACCTCGCCGAGATGGTCCGCCCCGACCTGGAGGCGCGCGGCTACCGCGTCTTCGAGGTGTCGGCGGTCGCGCACATCGGGCTCAAGGAGCTGTCCTACGCGCTCGCCGACCTGGTCGCGAAGGCGCGTGCCGCCCGTCCGAAGGAGGAGGCGACCCGGATCGTCATCCGCCCGAAGGCGGTCGACGACGCCGGCTTCTCCGTCACCCACGAGGACGACGGCCTCTTCCGCGTCCGCGGTGAGAAGCCCGAACGCTGGGTGCGCCAGACCGACTTCAACAACGACGAGGCGGTCGGTTACCTCGCCGACCGGCTCAACCGCCTCGGTGTCGAGGAGGCGTTGATGAAGGCGGGCGCTCGGGGCGGCGACGGCGTCGCCATCGGACCCGAGGACAACGCGGTCGTCTTCGACTGGGAGCCGTCGGTCACGGCGGGCGCGGAGATGCTCGGCCGCCGCGGGGAGGACCATCGCTTCGAGGCGCCGCGTCCGGCCGCCCAGCGCCGCCGGGACCGGGAGGCCCAACGGGACGAGGCGGAGCGGGAGTTCGACGGCTTCGAGCCGTTCTGACGGTCGTGTCTCAACTGTGACCATAAGCTTGCGCAACTTCTCGCAGCGGTCGTCGCTCTAACGAGCCGAACAACCGGTATGGCGCGTCGGGGAACGCGCCACCTGGGGGAGGAAGCTCGTAGTGAAAATTGCATTTCTGGTCCGCGATCTCTGCCACATGGGGGGTGTGGTGACGGCGACGCAGAACCTTGCCGGTGCGCTCGCCGAGAAGCACCAGGTGGAGATCGTGGCCCTGCGGAAGGTGCGGGACGAGTCGTACTTTCCGCTCGACGGCCGCGTGCGCGTACGCGCCCTCACCGACCTGCGGAAGCACTCCGCGTCCTACGACGGTGACGACCCGCTGGCCCACGAGTTTCCGGCGCGCTACCCATATCCGAAGACCGAGCAGAAGCCGCTGGTCAGCAGGCTCGCCGAGAAGCGGCTCCTGGCGTATCTCGACGGCACGGACGCCGACGTGGTGGTGAGTTCCAACCCTCGGATCACCGTGCTGCTGGCCGCGGCGCGGGGCCGGTACATGAAGATCGCGCAAGAGCACTCCATGCCCGGTATCTATGAGGAGCAGATACAGGGGCCGCTCTTCGGCGACGCCTACCGAAGGCTCGACGCCATCACCGTGCTCTCGCCCGAGGAACGCGACAACCTCGGCGGGCTGGTCCCGAACGTCCGTGACCGGATCAGCGTCATGCCGAACTGTATTCCGGATCCCGGCGGCCGGGTCTCCGACGGCAGCAGCAAGGTGGTGGTCACCGCCGGCGTCCTCAAGCCCCACAAGAACTTCCACGGTTTGATCGACGCCTTCGCGACCGTGGTGGAACGGCATCCGGACTGGCGGCTGCGGATCTACGGCAGTGGCGTCGAGGAAGCGGCTCTGCGGCGCCGGATCCACGAGCGGAGTCTCTACAACCACGTTCACCTGATGGGGCCCGCGTTTCCGGTCACCGCCGAGTTCGCCAAGGGTTCGATCTTCGTGCTGCCCTCGCTGCGCGAGCCTTTCGGCAATGTGACGGTGGAGGCGATGACCCGAGGGTTGCCGGTGGTCAGCATGGACTGCGACCACGGTCCGCGCAACATCCTCACTTCCGGCACCGACGGCCTTCTCGTCCCCCTCGACGACACCGAGGCCATGGCGGCCGCGATCAACGAGCTGATCGAGGACGAGGACCGGCGCGTCAAGATGGGCCGTGAGGCACGCCGGACGGCCGAGCGGTTCGCTCCAGGGCCCAGTGCCGAGCGGTTCGAGGCGATCGTGGCCAAGGCGCTGTCCCGGTCCGACGTCGTCCGCGCACTCCCCGGGACGGCCGACTGCACCGTCCTGCCCGACGGTGACGTGCAGGTCGAACTCGCCCGCCGCGAGACGGAGGACGAGGTGCCGGCCGGACTGCGCCTCGTCTGCCGCGATGTGCGCAACGCCAAGGAGCCCGTCCATGTGCCGTTCGTGCACGGCACGGCCAGGATCCCGCGGCGTGGCACCCTCGCTGACGGTCTCTGGGAACTCGGCCTGGCGTCGGGCGAGGGGTACGAGAAGGCGCTGCGGGTGGGTCACTGTGACGTGACGGACCTGGTGTCACCGCGCCACGAGCCGGGCGGACAGGGACTGGAGATGCTGCTGCCGTTCAGGGAGCAGACCGGTCACCTTCGGGTGCGCAGCCGGGTCCGGCCGCGGTACTCGGAGGTGACCGGACTCGAAGTCATGTCCGACAGCGTCCGTATCGAGGCCGACTCCTGGAGCGGTGAGGAGATCGTCGCCGGAGCGGCAGTCGCCGCGGTCAACCGGAAGGACAAGAAGCGGGTGCTGCTGTTCCCTGTCGCCTGGGCGGAGGGAACCCGGTTCGGCTGTGAGGTCCCGCTCGACTCCCTGACCGCGGAGCACCGGCACGAGGAGGAGATCTGGGATCTCTGGCTGCGGCCCGCCGACGGTGCCCCGGTGCGGATGAGCAAGCTCGCCACCGATGTGCTGGAACCCTTCAAGGTCTTCAAGTATCCGCGTCCGGTGCGTGAGCGTTCGGCGGGCGAGGCGAGTGCGCCGGCCAAGGGCGGTGCGAACCGCGCCGCATGGTGGTCCCGGCGAGGTGCCCCCGATCCGCAGCCCGCCGCACCATCCCGGGTGGAGATCCGCCCGTACTTCACGACGGCCGCACAACTGGCCTTCAAGACGGTCACGCTCTGACACGAACAAGGGGCCCCGGCGGAGTCGTCCGCCGGGACCCCTTGTCATCCGGCCGGGCCCTTCGCCCGGCCGGTTCGGCCGATCACTCTTCCTTGGCCTGCTCCAGCATCCGGTCCACGACCCGCCGGGAGGCGTGGCCGTCGTCGAGGTCACAGAACAGATGGTGGAACCGTGCGAACCGGTCCTCGTACTCGGCGGACACGCTGTCGATGTCGCGGATCGCCGTCACCAGTTCCTCGGACGTGGCGATCAGCGGCCCGGGCGAGTCCTTCTCGAAGTCGAAGTAGAAGCCACGCAGCGTGTCCCGGTAGTGCTCAAGGTCGTACGTGAAGAACAGCATGGGACGCTTCAGATGGGCGTAGTCGAACATCACGGATGAGTAGTCCGTGATCAGCATGTCCGCGGCCAGGTACAGATCAGCGATGTCCGGGTACTCCGAGACGTCCCACACGAAACCGTTGCCCGCGCCGGGCACGGCGTCGACGACGTTGGAGTGGCGGCGGATCAGCAGCACATGGTCGTCGCCGAGACGCCGACGGGCGTCGTCCAGGTCGATCCGCAGATCGAACAGGTACTGGCCGGCGCTGTGCGACTGGTCGTCACGCCAGGTCGGTGCGTACAGCACGACCTTCTTGCCGCTCGGGATGCCGAGCGTCTTCCGCACCTTCTCCGCGATCTTGTCGCGGTCGGGCGAGTAGAGGTAGTCGTTGCGCGGGTAACCGGCTTCGAGTATCTCCCCGTCGTAGGAGAAGGCGCGCTTGAGGATCGGCGTGGAGAACCGGTTGGAGGAGACGAGCAGGCTCCAGTTCTTCGCCTCGAGCGCCAGGCGGTTCTGGTACTCGCGGTCGAAGTACAGGGTCTCGATGTCATGGCCGATCTTCTTGAGCATCGTGCCGTGCCAGGTCTGCACGATGACCTGACCAGGCCGGCGCTCGGCCCACTCGGGCAGATGCCCGTTGGTGACGATGTACCGGGACGTGGCCAGCGCCTCGAACCATTCGCGGCCCCACATGCGGACCTTGTCCGCCGTGGGCGGCAGGATCACCTGGCCGTCGCGCACGGCCCACAGGAACTTCATGTCGCTGCCGCGGTGCAGCAGCTCCTCGTGCATGGCGCGCGGACTGTCGGAGTACTGCTTGCCGTTGTAGCTGAGGAAGAACACCTGGTCGCGCAGCGGCAGGTCGCGGGCCGGCTCGTACACCTCGCGGCGCAGCTGGAGCTGGCGGTATGGGCCGCGCTCCAGGTCGCTCAGCTCGGACCGGCAGTTGAGCTGCGGGAAGCCACCCCACCGGTTCTCGAACCAGTAGCGGCGCCCGTTCAGTTCGCTGTGCAGCGGGAACTGGGGCAGCGCGAGACGGTCGATGACGAACGCGGTGTCCGGCACCTCCGGGTCCGAGGTGCGCAGGATGAGGTTCCAGCGGCCGGCCCTGAGAGGCACCTGACCGGATCCGCCCATCACCGACGGGTCGAAGGCCGTCGTGAACGTGCCGTCCTCGGACCAGTCGACGGATGCCTTGCGCTCGTCGAAGCGAGCGCTCGCCTTGAGGATCAGATCGGCTCCGGCGAGAGCGAGGCTGCTGCGGCCCTTCACCACGATCCGCCCGTTCTCCAGGCCGATCCCGGTGATCACCGCGCGGCGCGTCCGGCCGATGATCTTCAGATAGCCGTTGTGCCCGGACACGAGCGCGATCTCCCGGTGGGCGCCCGCCTCGCCGAAGGAGCTGGGCAGGTCGAAGGAGAGGTCCTCGAGTCCTTCCCGCATCACACTGCTGAACCGGCGCTCGGTGCCGTCCTCGGTGGTGGCCAGCAGCGCGGTGCTCCACTGGCGGCGCTCCGGCTGGGCCTGGTCGTCGACGCTGGTGTCGCCGAGGAGGGCCACGTCGGTGAGCGGGACACGGCTGCGGAAGGTCGTCCTGCGGTCCTGCTGTGCCACCTCGACGGGGTACTTGCGCACCTCGCCGCTCTTGGCATGGAGCAGGCGGAACACCAGCGTCTCGCCGTCCTTCAGCGGGACGCGGATGTCACCGCTGATCTCCACCGCGTCACCGTCCAGCCGGCGGTCGGTGATCAGGGCGCGCACCTTCTCGACGCGCAGCTTGAAGGCCTCGCGCTCGACGGTCGGCAGCAGCCGGAAGTCCTCGTCCAGCCACTGGTAGGGCGGGAAGTTCGCGGCCGAGCCCCCGCGGGCCCAGACGCCACTGCGCCGAACCAGGCCGGAGGCGTAGACGTTGATGCCGACGTGCCAGAGGCCTTCCTGCCAGGCGCCGCCCTTGCGCAGCTTGGCGGGGTCGAGAGCAAGCTCCCAGCCCGCCCAGTCGTAGTTGTACCGTCGCTGCCCGGAGTCGGTAGTGCACTCCGGCCGGTGGATGTTCCTGGCGGGGAGGAACATGCGGCGGCGCGAACCGTTGCGCTTGAGCTGAACGACCTTGATGCTGCTCCGCTTGGCCGACACGTCGACCTTGTCGATCCAGGCGTCGCCGGACAGCAGCAGCTTGCCGTCCTGCCAGGTCACCGAGCGCAGCGGGGCGCGCAGGTCCAGGTCGCCGTCGATGCGCAGGGCTGCCTTGGGGAGTTCGAAGCCGCTCTCCTCCAGCGTGCGGAAGCTCGCGTACTTGCGGAAGGTCCCGGAGACCTCCACCGGCTCCCTGCGGCGCTGGGAGGCCAGAAGGGCGATCAGCTCGGGCATGGCGTGCTTGCGGACCAGGAGCCACTGAACCCGCAGGTCCGTGGGCAGTGCCATGACGATTTTCGGGTCCACCATGTCGAGGTAGCGGTTGGTGGCTTCCAGGAAGGCTTCGTGGAACTCCGCCGTCGCGTCCGGCACCACCCGCAGGAACAGCCTGAGGTCGTCGCGGAGCACCCGGTCGTCGTACTGGCGCTTGTACTCGGCGAACTCCGGGCCCGGCTGGGACGCGAGGTAGTCGCTGACCATGCTCACCGCGGTGACCCGGTCGCGGATGGCCTGGGGCTCCTTGCGGCGCTGGGTGATCGAGGGCGCCGACTCGCCCTCGCGCAGCCGCCAGAAGTACGTCGGCTCACCGATGATGTCGACGGCCTGGGCGCGGTAGTGCGCGGGCAGGACGACCGGGATGTCCTCGTGCAGGATGCCCTCGGGGAAGACGAAGGCCTCCCCTTCCCAGTAGGAGCGCCGGAACACCTTGTTGCAGGCGATGCGGTCGGCGATCAGCTTGGGGTACTGGGATATGTGGGTGCGCTTGCGGGCCTCACCGGCGAGCATCTTCAGCAGCGGCACCTGCCACGACTTCTCGCCCTTCAGGTGGAAGACGTTGCCGGTGGCGAAGTCCGAGCCGGACTCGTCCAGGCTGGCGATCATCAGCCGGTAGGCGTCCGGCGGGATGACGTCGTCACTGTCGACGAAGGTGAGGAACTCCGCCTCGGCCGACATGTGGGCGATGCCGGTGTTGCGGGCCGCGCCGAGCCCGGCGTTCTCCTTGCGTATGAGCTTGAAACGCGGGTCGCGGGCCTCGTACGCCGCGGCTATGGAGGCGGAGTCGTCGGGGGAGCCGTCGTCGACCATCAGGACTTCGATGTCCCGGAAGGTCTGCGCAGCGAGCGAGTCCAGGCACGCGGGCAGGTAGCGCTCGACGTTGTAGATGGGGACGATGACACTGAGCCGAGGGGCCATGGCTTTGGTGTGCTCCTTCCGGGGGTCAGGCCCGCTCGACCAGTTCGAGCGCCTGGTCGGGGGTCGGTGCGTGAGATCGTTCGGCGAACGGGACGAACGGCAGAGGTCTCTCCTCGCCGAGGAAGACGCGTCGCACCACTCGCTCGGCCGCGCGCCCGTCGTCGAACTCGCAGAAGCGGCGGCGGAACGCGGCACGGCGTTCGGTGGCGTCCGGTCCGCTGTACTCCTCCGAGCCGAGCAGCCGGATCAGTTCGGCCTGCGAGGTGGCGACCGCACCGGGCGGTTCCTCCAGCAGGTTGAAGTACGTGCCGCGGACCGCGGAGTAGATGTCCCAGTCCGGGGCGTAGGTGATGATCGGCCGGTCGAGCACGGCGTAGTCGAACATCGCGGAGGAGTAGTCCGTGATGAGCGCGTCCGCGGCCAGGTACAGCTCCTCCACCCGGGCGTGCCCGGAGACATCCACGATCCGGCCGCTGCGGCGCAGTTCGGCGACGTGTGGCGAGCTGCCGTAGAAGTAGTGACCCCGCATCATCAGGGTCACGTCGGGGCCGAGTTCGTCGGCGAGCCGGGCGAGGTCGAGTGCGGGGGTGAAGCCCGGCTGGTACTCGCGGTGGGTGGGCATGTATAGGAAGGCCTTGGCGCCGTCGGCGAGTCCCAGCGCGGCACGCGCCCGGCGCACGTCCTCGACCGTGGCGTTCACGAGGATGTCGTTGCGCGGGTAGCCGGTCTCCAGGGAGGTGAAAGAGCAGGGGTACACCCGCTCCCAGACGGCGGTCGAGAAGCTGTTGGAACTGAGGCTGTAGTCCCAGCGGTCGCATCGCTCGAGGAGCTTGGCGAAGTTCATGTTGGTGGAGGCGGGGTACTTCTGCTGGTCCAGGCCCATCGTCTTCAGCGGCGTCCCGTGGTGGGTCTGCAGATGGATCTGGCCCTCCCTCTTCACCACGGTGTCCGCGAAGTTGACGTTGTTGACGAGGTACTTGGCGCGCGCCAGGGCCGTCCAGTACTCACGCGAGCCGACGGGGACGACTTCCACGCCCTTGGGCACCTGGCTCACCGCGTCCGGCCGGATGGCCCACACACGGCGGATCTGCGGGGCCAGGCGGGCGAGTTCGGCGTCGATCGCGGCCGGATTGCAGGCGACGCTGCGGCTCCAGTAGGCGGAGAACAGCGCGAGGTTCCCGTCGATCGGGAGCCGGAGCCGGGACTGGTAGAAGATGCCCATCGCGCTGCGCTTGGACCGGTTGAGCGCCGTACCGGCGCGGGCCCTGACGGATCGCCGGAACTTCGTGGCGGCGGTGGCGCTCGCCATGGTCGCGTACGCGTTGCGCTCCAGGAGCGCGTACTTCTGGCCGAGTCGGCCGACCGGCCGCGCGAAACCCTTGGGCACACGTGCGCGGTAGTCCGCGGCCGCGCGGCGGAAGAACTCCGACCTGGCGCTCTGCGGCAGACGGCCCGGGCGCTCCAGCACCGTCAGGTAGTGGTCGACCATCTTGCGGAACAACGGCCCCCGCCACTGGTCGAGTTCTTCATGCGCGTCGACGAAGTCGAAGACACGGGCGTACTGGTCGAAGACGTCGAAGTGCTTGCGGCTGACGGTCTTGAGGATGTTGCCGCCCTCGCGGCGCTGCCGGTAGTACAGGCAGACGCGGTCCAGTACGGCTATTCGCTCGGCGCTGATCATCGCGCAGAACGTCCAGGGGGCGTCCTCGTAGTACCCGGGCGGGAAGGTGAGGCCGGTGCGAGTGATGAAGTCGCGGCGGTAGGCCTTGTTCCAGGCGATCTGGAGCAGGTCGAGCAGTTGCGGGCGGTCGGCGAGGCGGAAAACGTCCGGGCCCTCGGCCTTGAGCAGGCCCCCTCGCTGATTGCGGCGGACCTGGCCGTCCCAGTAGGTGCGCGCGTAGTCGTAGACCAGTATCTCGGGGTCCCCCGCGGCCTCGAGACGGTCGGATATCGCGGCCAGCGCACCGTCGGACAGCGTGTCGTCACTGTCCAGAAACAGGACGTAATCGCCCTGGGCTTTCTCCAGTCCCGCGTTGCGCGCACGCCCCAGGCCCACGTTTTCAGTGAGGTGAATCACATGAATACGGGCGTCCCTCTCCGCGTATTCGTCAAGAATGGCGCCCGATCCGTCCGGAGAGCAGTCGTCGACGGCGATGATCTCGAAGTCCGTGCAGCTCTGCCCGAGTATGGAGTCGAGACACTCGGGTAGGTAACCCTGCACCTTGTACACAGGGACAACGAGGGAAAGTCTGGGCATCCTTACAACCTGTTCCGAGAACTGACCATGTGCGCACGAGGCTGGACCGCGCTCCGGGAGTCCGTGGGCTTGGAGGGTGTCGTCGCCTCAGGGTAAAGGATTCACGTGAAGTTTCCGTTGGCGCGGTTGCGGATGTCCAGAGAGTAACCAGTGTCTGAGTGGCCCGATTTCAGATCGTTCTCAATCTCCCGGTAAGAAAAACGAGAGAGATCCCATGATCGGCGAAATCGTACCGTTTTCGCCTTATGTCCCATCTGTCGGATTCGATTTTCTCGCGCGGGCAGAAGAGTCTCTGCATGCAGTGACCACGACCTTGGAGGCATGAGGATGAGCTGGCTCGTCACGGGTGGAGCCGGATACATAGGCGCGCATGTGGTGCGTGCCTTGCGCGACGGCGGAGAGTCCGTGGTCGTGTACGACGATCTGTCCACCGGCAGTGCGGACCGGGTGCCGGAAGAGGTGCCACTCGTTGTCGGCAGCGTCTTGGACCGTGAACTGCTGGAGCGGGTGATCCGCGACCATGGCGTGACGGGTGTGGTGCACATCGCGGCCAAGAAGCAGGTCGGCGAGTCCGTCGAGCGGCCACTTCACTACTACCGCGAGAACGTCACCGGTCTGCAGACGCTTCTGGAAGCCATGTCCGCGACCGACGTCGCCAAGATCGTGTTCTCCTCCTCCGCGGCGGTCTACGGCATGCCCGATGTGGACCTCGTCACGGAGGACACGCCGTGTGCCCCCATGAGCCCGTACGGGGAGAGCAAGCTCATCGGGGAGTGGCTGATCAAGGCGGCGGCCACCGCGTACGGCATGAGCGGCGCGTCCCTGCGCTACTTCAACGTGGCCGGGGCGGCGTCCCCCGAACTGTCCGACACCGGCGTCTTCAACCTCGTCCCCATGGTGTTCGAGCGGCTGGAGGCGGGGGAGGCGCCACGGGTCTTCGGCGACGACTACACGACGCCTGATGGCACGTGCGTGCGCGACTACATCCATGTGCAGGACATCGCCTCCGCCCACCTCGCGGCGGCGCGGCGTCTCGAAGAGGCGCCACGGGGTACGGCCCTCACGCTGAACATCGGCCGTGGTGAGGGAAGTTCGGTGCGGGAGATGGTCGACCGCATCCTCAAGATCACCGGCAATGAGGGCGTGACCCCGGAGGTGACGGATCGTCGTGCCGGCGATCCGGCCCGCGTGGTGGCTGCGGCGGATCGCATTCGCGACGAACTGGGGTGGTCGGCCCGGCATGGCCTGGACGAGATGATCGAGTCGGCCTGGCGGGGGTGGCGGCACCGCCGTCGGTGATGCCTTTCGGAAATGGGGTCGAACGCGCCATGTGCATGCTCTCGTAGATTCATGTCCACGCCAGGCATAAGGGAAAAGCGTTATCGGATCGGCGTGGTCTCCAGGATTTCGTAGAACAATCCCCTCGACGGGCGGGTTTTGCATGCCCATGCCCACTAGCGAGCAGAGTGGGCATGGACGCATTCCCGTTCCGTCGCAAGGAAACGAGGGCCGCCGTGATCCTCGCGTCCGTACAGAGGTTCGGATGCCTGACCGTGTCGGCCGCTCCCGCCACGGCGGACCAGCAGGTCGCGCTGATCAGTACGGCGCGGTGTTGAACAACCCCTGGGCCTCAACAGCGCAGCAGAGCGCAGTGAAGAGCCACATCATCGCCGCGATGAACAACACGCAGAACGGGCGGATGATCTGGTCCGCGCTCTATGCGCTGAAGGACCAGAACCGCACCGACGCTCTCGTCGCTGCCCACCGCGCGGAGTTGCCGTACGCGTGTGGTCCTGGACGTCAAGTTCAAGTCGTCCGGGGCGCCCCAGAGCCTTGTCTCGGCGTTGGGTGCCGGACAAGTCCCAGGACTCGTGGGTGCATATCTCTACGGCAGGGGCCACCTGCATTGCCACAGGTCGCAGCAGCATGATCAACCATAATGAGTTCCTCACCTTCTCGCGCATCAGGAACGCGGGAGAGGCGGAGGGCGTGGTGATCCAGACTTCCACGAATGAGACCTCTCTCAATCCGGAGAAATGCTGGAACAGCGTATACACGGTCGTAGGGAACACCGCGCTCCACCTCGCCTACCGCGATTACTTCAACCACCTGGCGGCGATGAAGAAGAATGAGAACTGTTTCACGAGCGAAAAGGTGGACGCCGGGAATATTATTTCTTCCCGCAGAAGACCGGAGCCATCGTGGTGAGCATCCTCGATAATCTCTCATGCGCGCCGGGCGCTACGGTGCGGATGGTGGCTTTTCGCACTGCACAGGGACGCGGTCGCCCAGAAAGTCAGGTCGTTGGCCGATCAGGGTTGCTCCATACGCATCGTCTACAACGACAGCAATGACGTCGACAGGCTCTCCGGGCACGGTGATACAACTCTGCGTCGGCGACGCCCACCGGCAGAGCCTCGAGAGCGTGTTCGCCGTTGCGACTCCTTCCTGACGGCGATCCGGCCCCGCCGAAGGGTCGATGTCCGTAGCCTGGACGGATGCGCGGCGCACCACCCCCTTCGCGTAGATTCGGATGGGCAGTTCGACCTACGCGAGGGAGCAGGCGGCAAGGTGACTGGGGCAAGGCAAGCCGTGTGCGAGGCCCGCAGGATCGTCGTCAAGGTGGGTTCCTCGTCGCTGACCACCGCGTCGGGCGGCCTGGACGCCGACCGCGTGGACGCGCTCGTGGACGTCCTCGGCAAGAGCCTCAAGGAGGGTGGTGCCCGAACGGCCCCGGCCGAGGGCGGCGAGGGACGCGCGGGCGGCGGACAGAAGGAGATCGTCCTCGTCTCCTCCGGTGCCATCGCCGCCGGCCTCGCCCCGCTGGGCCTGCGCCGCCGCCCCCGCGACCTCGCCCGCCAGCAGGCCGCGGCCAGCGTCGGCCAGGGCCTGCTCGTGGCCCGCTACACCGCCTCCTTCGCCCGCTACGGCATCCGCGTCGGCCAGGTCCTGCTGACCGGCGACGACACCAGCCGCCGCGCCCACCACCGCAACGCCTCCCGCACCCTCGACAAGCTGCTCGCGATGGGCGCCCTCCCGGTCGTCAACGAGAACGACACCGTCGCCACCGACGAGATCCGCTTCGGCGACAACGACCGGCTCGCCGCGCTCGTCGCCCACCTGGTCCGCGCCGACCTGCTGGTGCTGCTGTCCGACGTGGACGGCCTCTACGACGGCGACCCGAGCAGGCCGGGCACGTCCCGGCTGGCGGAGGTCCGGGGCCCCGGCGATCTGGAGGGCATCGAGATCGGCAGCGCGGGCAAGGCCGGCGTCGGGACCGGCGGCATGGTCACCAAGGTGGAGGCGGCCCGGATCGCGGCCGCCGCCGGCATCCCCGTGGTGCTCACCAGCGCCGTCCACGCCGCCGACGCCCTGTCCGGCCGCGACACCGGCACCTACTTCCACCCCACGGGCAAGCGCTCCGCCGACCGGCTGCTGTGGTTGCAGCACGCCTCCACCCCGCAGGGCTCGCTCACCCTCGACGACGGTGCGGTCCGCGCGGTCGTCGAGGGCCGCAAGTCGCTGCTGCCCGCCGGGATCGCCGCCGTGGAGGGCGAGTTCACCGCCGGCGACCCGGTCGAGCTGCGCGACGGCGCGGGGCGCGCGGTGGCCCGCGGCCTCGTCAACTTCGACGCCAGGGAGATCCCCCGGCTGATCGGCCACTCCACCCGCGAACTCGCCCGCGAGCTGGGACCGGCGTACGAACGCGAGGTCGTACACAGGGACGACCTGGTGCTCCTGGAGCCGTAATACGCCGAAACATCCGGCCACCCGGGTGCCGAAGGTGGGGGACGTTCCGTAAAACCGCCCCATGGAGCCGTGCGGCCTGCTCCACTTTGAGGCAGGGACGCATTCCGCATGAGCGGGACCAGCGATACGAGCGATGCCAGCGATGCGAGCGAGCGCTGCGTGAAGGAGGACGTCGTGAGACGAGTGCGCCCTGGGGCGGCGGCGTCCCGCGGTGGCCTGACGAGCGTGGCGGCCGGAGCGGGCTACGAGGAACCGCAGGACCTGCCCCGGCTGTGGCACGTCACGCTCAGCGTCTCCGGCGCCCAGGCCCCGCTGAAGGAGGTGCGGCGCGGCCTCGAGCAGCTCGCTCACGACCACCCCTTCCTGCTGACCAGCCGGTACGCGGGCGACCACGCCGAGATCCGCTACTGGGAGGAGGCCCGCGACCTCCACGACGCGGCCGCCGTCGCCCTGCGCCTGTGGGGTGAGCACCGGCAGAGCGCCCGGCTGCCGCCCTGGGAGATCGTCGGCCTCGAGGTCATCGACCGCGAGACCTACCACCAGCGCCTCGCCGAGGGGTACGGAGCGCCGCCGGCGACACCGGTCGGAGTACACCCCTTTTGACCCCGTCTCGCGGTGTGGGATGAGCGGTGTCCGCCCCTCGTGGCGCACTACCCTTCCCTCATGACCACGCTCTCGCCGTACGACTCGATGTCCCCGGTCACCCAGGCCGCGTACCGCGCCAAGGCCGCCGCCGCCGACCTCGCGCCGCTGCCGCGGGTGGCGAAGGACGACGCCCTGCTGGCCGTCGCGGACGCCCTGGAGGTCCGTACCGGCGAGATCCTCGAGGCCAACGCCAAGGACGTCGCCAAGGCCCGCGAGGCCGGTACCAGCGAGGCCATCGTCGACCGGCTCACGCTCACCCCCGAGCGGGTGCGCGCCATCGCCGCCGACGTGCGGGACGTGGCGGCGCTGCCCGACCCGGTCGGCGAGGTCGTCCGCGGCAACACGCTGCCGAACGGGCTCGACCTGCGGCAGGTCCGCGTCCCGCTCGGCGTGGTCGGCATCATCTACGAGGCCCGCCCGAACGTCACCGTGGACGCCGCCGCCCTCTGCCTGAAGTCGGGCAACGCGGTGCTGCTGCGCGGCTCGGCCTCCGCCTACGAGTCGAACACCGCCCTGGTCCGGGTCGTCCGCGACGCCGTGGGCGGGGCGGGACTGCCCGCCGACGCCGTGCAGCTGGTCCCTGGCGAGAGCCGCGAGAGCGTGCGCGAGCTGATGCGCGCCCGAGGCCTGGTCGACGTGCTGATCCCGCGCGGCGGCGCCTCGCTGATTCGGACGGTGGTGAACGAGTCCACGGTCCCGGTGATCGAGACCGGCACCGGCAACTGCCACGTCTACGTCGACGCGCAGGCCGACGTCGACACGGCCGTCGACATCCTGATCAACTCCAAGGCGCAGCGGCCCAGCGTCTGCAACGCCGCCGAGACGCTGCTGGTCCACCAGGACATCGCCGCCGAGTTCCTGCCGCGCGCCCTGGACGCGCTCGCCGAGGCCGGGGTCACCGTGCACGCCGACGAGCGGGTCATGGCCCACGCCAAGGACTCCCGGGCCACGGTCGTCGAGGCCACCCCGGAGGACTGGGAGACCGAGTACCTGTCGTACGACATCGCCGCCGCCGTGGTGGACTCCCTGGACCGGGCCGTCGCGCACATCCGGCTGTGGAGCTCCGGGCACACCGAGGCGATCGTCACCACCTCGCAGCAGGCCGCCCGCCGCTTCACCCAGCTGGTCGACTCCACGACCGTCGCCGTCAACGCCTCCACCCGCTTCACCGATGGCGGCCAGTTCGGCTTCGGCGCCGAGATCGGCATCTCCACCCAGAAGCTGCACGCCCGCGGCCCGATGGGGCTGCCCGAGCTGACCAGCACGAAGTACATCCTCACGGGGGACGGCCACACCCGCCGCTGACGCCGCCCGGCCCGTAGCGGGGCCGTCTCAGCAGTTGGATGAATTTCCATACCGTCTGCCCAAATTGACCCCTCAGGTCTACTCTGGATCCGTGCCGGAGGATGTGGGGGGCACGCCGTTCCCTGACGGCTGGGAGCCCGACGACGACCACGACCACGGGGTGTCGGACGAAGAGTTCGCCTCCGTGGTCTTCGACGAGGCCTTCGTACGCTCGGCCGTGATTCACGAGCCGACCGCCGTCGAACGCCTCCTGGCCGCCGCGCAGGCCAGAGCCGAGGCCTCCGAGGCGGAGGCCCGCCGCGCCCACGCGAGAGGCGAGCGCTACGAGGACGGGTACGGCCCCGGCCTCGGCCCCGACCACCCCTACGGCGACTTGGACGACCCCGACGTCCTCGAAGGCCGCCACGGCGCCCCGGGGACCTTCGGCAGGCACGTCCGCTGGCATCGCCCCGTCGCCTGGGTGCTCGCCCTCGTCATGGGCATCGGCATGGTCGCCCTGGCCTTCGCGGCGGTCTACCGGGGCGGCTCCTCGGGCAGCCGGGAGCAGGTCCCGCCGCCCGCCTCGACCGGCCTGGAGCAGGGCAGCGCCGCAGCACCCTCCGCCTCCGCCGACTACTCCCAGCCACCCGTCCCCGCGGTCCCGCGCACGCCCTGACGGCGAGGCGGCGGTTCTGGTGAGAACCTGTCAGAACTTGTCGCACATCAGGGCGTTTACCAGGGCTTCCGGAGACCTACCCTGAAGATATGGGAGGGCCTGGCGAGCCACCTGAGGGGACACCCGAGGGCGTCCCGGGAGGTGCGGAGGACGAGTACCGATCCGTCGTCTTCGACGAGTCGTTCGTCCGGGCTGCCCACCTCCAGGAGTACTCCGCGCGTGAGCGGATGACCGACCACACCCCGGCCGTGCGCCGCCGGCCGCCGCTGCGCCGAGGGCTGCCCCGGCAGGCGCTGCTGCTGGTCCTGCTGATCGTCGTCGCCTTCGGCACCGCGATCTACATGGGAGTACGGCACCCCTACCAGAGCGCGCAGGCCCAGCGGCCCGTGGAGCCGCTGCGGATGACCGTCATCCCGCTCGCCCCGCAGGGCAAGGTGCCCGGCGCGGCCGACCCCGAATACCTCTACACGCACAGCCCGGCCGCCCAGTTCGCCATCGGCGCGGAGGGCGTACCGATGCCCGTCGTCCGGCGCACCGCGCACTTCGCCGAAAGCCAGGTCGTCGCCGCGCTGACCGTGGCGAAGGAGTACGTCGTCGCGTCCTCCCTCTACCCGGAGGTGCTCACCGGCGGCCAGACCCGCCCGGTGCGGGCGCTGCTCGACCCCGGTCAGCTCGACCAGTTCGACCAGAGCTTCGTCCGCCCCACCGCCGACGGCCGGCACGCGCCCACCGGCTGGCTCGTCCGCTTCGACCCGGCCCGGGCCGAGCTGGCCGACCGCGAGATCCGGGTGCAGGGCAGCCTCCAGGCCGTCGAGACCGACTCCTCCACCCTGGAGGTCAGCGCGGACCACACCTTCGTCTACGCGCTGAAGCCGGCCGGCTCCGCGGCGCACGCTCCGGCGTCGCTCTTCACCGTCCGGCGCGAGCTGCAGTTCCGCTTCACCCAGGACGACCTGCGGCTGCACCAGGTCCAGATCGTCGTCTCCTATGTGCAGGCCGGCCCGCTCTCCTGCGCCGGGGACTCCGCGGGGCGCTTCGAGCCACTGCTGGCCGGCCAGACGGCCAAGGCGGGCAGCCCGCCCGGCACGGACCCGTACGCCACGGACACCGCGGCGGCCCTGTGCGGCTCCCTGGCGCACAGCGCCGAGCCGAAGGTGTGACGCCGCCGCGGGCGGTGGCCGCGCGGGACCGGCCCGCGCTCGCTCGGAAGGTCAGTCCTCGTCGCGGGGCGGGGTGTCGGTGGACCGCTCGTCCTTGCCCCGGTCCTGGGGCGGGGCCGAT
Organism: Streptomyces sp. NPDC047453; assembly: GCF_040643155.1. Classification (NCBI taxonomy): domain Bacteria; kingdom Bacillati; phylum Actinomycetota; class Actinomycetes; order Kitasatosporales; family Streptomycetaceae; genus Streptomyces; species Streptomyces sp. NPDC047453. Next base: position 132,850 of record NZ_JBEYTS010000001.1, read on the forward strand.
CCCGTGAAGCCGCCGAAGCCGCGCCGCACCCGGTCGCCCAGGTCGCCGGCGCCGCCCGCCAGATCGCTGACCAGCTTCATCAGCGGGTCCTTGGAGCTCTTGACGTGGCTGGCGTAGTGGGCCGCCGACTCGCGGAAGGAGTCGGTGACCGAAGTGTCCTTGTCCTCGGTGCGGCGGGGGTAGTGGCCGTCCATGATCCGCTGGTAGTCGCGGGACTCGGCCCACTTCTTCAGCTCGGCCGCCCGCACGGTGGTGAAGGGATGCGAACGCGGCAGCACGTTGAGGATCTTCAGCACGGAGTCGCGCAGGTCGCCCCCGGCCTCGTACTCCTCGGCCTGCTCGAGGAACGCGTCCACGTTCATCTGGTGCAGGTGGTTGCCGCCCGCGATCTTCATCAGGCCCCGCATGGAGGCCTTCAGGTCCTGGCCGACGAGCAGACCGGCCCGGTCCGCCGACAGCTCCGACTTGCGGAACCACTCGCGCAGCCCGGTGACGATCGCCATGATCGCGAGGTTGCCCAGCGGGATCCAGGCGACCCGGATGGCCAGGCTCGTCAGGAACAGCAGGATCGTGCGGTACACGGCGTGCCCGGACAGGGCGTGGCCCACCTCGTGGCCGACGACCGCCCGCATCTCCTCCTCGTCGAGCAGCTCGACCAGGCCCGTGGTGACGACGATGATCGGCTCGTCCAGGCCGATGCACATCGCGTTGGGCTGGGGATCCTGGTTCACGTACATCGGCGGGACCTTCTCCAGGTCCAGGATGTAGCAGGCGTCCCGCAGCATGTCGTTCAGGTGTGCGAACTGCTGGTCGGAGACGCGGACGGAGTCGGACAGGAACAGCAGCCGGAGACTGCGCTCGGGCAGCAGGCCGCTGAGGGCCTTGAACACCGTGTCGAAGCCGCTCAGCTTGCGCAGCGCGACCAGGGCGGAGCGGTCGGCAGGGTGCTCGTACGCGCGCGAGGAGATCTCCGGGAAGCGCCTGCGCTGCCGGCTCGGCACGTGCTCCTGCCCGTCTTGTTCGCGGCCGTCGTCGGACATGTGGTCCCCCATGTGTGTCAGTGTCCCAATGCGCCCCCGAGGCAGGACCCAGCCTAGGCGGAGATACCGTGGACGGGCAGTGCAACGAAGGAGTCCACACCATGGAGCACCACCCCGCAGCCGCCTGGCTGACCGAGGCCGCCGGCGCCGCCGCCCAGCACCAGGGGACGGGCTACCTGCTCCGGGTCGTCCTGATCGTGATGGTTCTGGGCTGCGTCCTCACCGGCTGGTTCCTCCTCCGCGGCTACAAGCGGGACGACGACTGACGCGGTGGAAAGGTTCCCGAGGGCTCCCGCGGCCGTCGCGCCCGCACCGGCGGGGCCGCGCGGGCGCGGGTGGGGCGCAAGCGTCCGCGGTGCCAACGGTGGAGTCGGGGTGAGCGGTGCGCCGGGGGTTGCTTACGATGGGCCGACATCCTTGTCCCGCTCACTCCCGGATAGGTCCTGCCAAAGATGAGCTTCCCCAGCACCGCTGCTGCCCAGTTGGTCAACCTCGCCGAGTCCGAGGGGGGCAACCACGAGAGCCTCAGCCCCTTCCTCACCGGCGGTGGCGCGCTGTTCATCCTGCTGCTCCTGCTGTGGATCACCACGCGTTTCAACCGCGACCGCTGAAGCCCTGTCCGGCCCGTCCCCGGGATCTGGTTCACGGAGTCCTCAGGCCGGGCCGGTAGGGTCTGCACGCATGGGAGAGCAGGACATGCCTACCGGTCCGGCGAGTGACACGGTGAACCCCCTCGAACACGGGCCCGGAGGCGGGCCTTCGGCGTCGGGCAAGCGGCGCCTCGGCGTCATGGGCGGAACGTTCGACCCGATCCACCACGGGCACCTCGTGGCGGCCAGCGAGGTCGCCGCGCAGTTCCACCTGGACGAGGTGGTGTTCGTGCCCACCGGGCAGCCCTGGCAGAAGTCCCACCGCCATGTCTCCCCGGCGGAGGACCGCTATCTGATGACGGTCATCGCGACCGCCGAGAACCCGCAGTTCTCCGTGAGCCGCATCGACATCGACCGCGGCGGTCCCACCTACACCGTGGACACCCTGCGCGACCTGCGCGCGCTCAACCCCGACACCGACCTGTTCTTCATCACCGGCGCCGACGCGCTCGGCCAGATCCTCACCTGGCGGGACTCCGAGGAACTGTTCTCCCTCGCGCACTTCATCGGCGTCACCCGGCCCGGCCACCATCTGACCGATCCCGGCCTGCCGGAAGGCGGCGTCTCGCTCGTCGAGGTCCCCGCCCTCGCCATCTCCTCCACCGACTGCCGGGCGAGAGTCGCCAAGGGCGACCCCGTCTGGTATCTGGTGCCTGACGGAGTCGTGCGCTACATCGCCAAACGCCAGCTGTACCGAGGCGAGTGAGCCGAGAGGGGCACCGGTGAACGACCGATACGACGCTGGTCACGGAGGCGACCAGTACGAACTCGTCGGCTACGACGAGTACGGCCGGCCTGTGTACCGGCAGGTCCCCGTCCAGCAGACACCGCAGCAGGCCTACGACGCCTACGGACAGCAGGGCTACGGCTACGACCCGTACGCGACCGGCGGCCAGCAGCAACTCGATCCCTCGGCCTACCAGGGCGGTCACGACGGCGCCTATCAGGGCGGCTACGGAACCGGCTACGACGGCGGCCGCCAGTCGCCCGGTCCCTCCGGCCACGGAGCCCATGGCGCCCATGGCTCCTACGACGCGTACGGTTCCGGCGCGACGGCGGCGCCGTACGACCCGTACGGCCGGGCCGCGACCAGCGGGCAGCAGCCCCGGGTCGCCGAGCAGACCGCGCACATCCCGCAGCAGACCGGCCCGGCGGACGCCGACCGGGCGGCGCAGGGGCCCGACCGGGGCGGTGCGGACGGACCCGACTACCGCACCGAGCAGTTCGCCTTCGTCGAGGAGCCCAGCGACGACTCCGAGGACGTCATCGACTGGCTGAAGTTCACCGAGAACCGCACCGAGCGCCGCGAGGAGGCCCGCCGCCGCGCCCGCAGCCGCGTCATCGCCCTGACCGTCGTGCTGGCCCTGGTCGCGGTGGGCGGCGTCGGCTACCTCTGGTACGCCGGGAAGCTGCCCGGACTGTCGTCGCCCGGCTCCGAGACCGGCACCACGACCGCGTCCGGCGCCCAGAAGCGCGACGTGATCGTCGTCCACCTGCACGACACCGAACGGGGCGGCACGTCCACGGCGCTGCTCGTCGGCAACACCACCACCAAGCAGGGCACCACCGTCCTGCTGCCCAACTCCCTCGCCCTGACGGGCGACGACGGCACCGTCACGTCCCTCGCCAAGTCGGTCAAGGGCGACGGCTCCTCGGGTACCCGCGACCAGCTCGACACGGTCCTCGGCACCGACATCGAGGGCACCTGGCGCCTGGACACCCCCTACCTCCAGAACCTCGTCGACCTGGTCGGCAACATCGACGTCGACACCAACGCCGAGGTGCCCGACCCGGACGCCAAGAAGAAGGGCACCGCGCCCCTGATCCGCAAGGGCAAGGCGCAGACCCTCAGCGGCAAGATGGCCGTCGCATACGCCACCTACCACGCCTCGGGCGAGGGGGAGAACGCCCAGCTCGAACGGTTCGGCCAGGTGATGCAGAGCGTGCTGCGCAAGGTCCCCTCCGACGCCACGGGCGCGACGACGACGGTGCAGACGCTCCAGCAGATCCTCGACCCCTCGCTCACCGACGAGGACCTCGGCACCTTCCTCGCCAAACTGGCCGATTTCGCCAAGGGCGGCGACTACAAGACGGCGCTGCTGCCGGTGCAGACGGACGGCACGCTGAGCACGCAGACCAGCGAGAGCGTGGTCAAGGACGTCCTGGGCGGCACCGCGAAGAGCCCCGACCAGTCGTCCGCCGTCCGGGTCTCCGTGCGGAACGCCACCGGCACCAAGGGCAACACCGAGAAGGCCCGGATCGTCCTCCTGGGCGGCGGTTTCACCTTCCTGGAGGGCGGCACCGCGTCCGAGGTCCGCTCGGCGTCCCAGGTCGTCTACGCCGACGCCGCGGGCAAGGAGAAGGCCACGGAGGTCGCCAAGACCCTGGGGCTGCCCGACACCGCGGTGACGAAGGGCATGGTCACCTCGAACGCCGACGTCTCGGTCGTCCTCGGTCAGGACTACCGGGGCTCCTCGGAGCAGTGATCCCTCAATTGCGTGGGGTGTCCTCGGTGGTCCGTGAGACCCTTGGTGTCAAGTGACCGCCGAAGGAAAGCCCTGTAGTGACCGCGACCGACCACTCTCTCGACCTCATCAACACCGCCGCCCAGGCGGCCGCCGACAAACTCGCGCACGACATCATCGCGTATGACGTCAGCGACGTGCTGTCCATCACGGACGCCTTCCTGCTGGCGTCCGCGCCCAGTGACCGCCAGGTCAAGTCGATCGTCGACGAGATCGAGGAGCGGCTGCTGAAGGACCTCGGCGCCAAGCCGGTGCGCCGCGAAGGCGACCGCGAGGCCCGCTGGGTCCTGCTCGACTACGTGGACATCGTCGTGCACGTCCAGCACAGCGAGGAGCGCGTCTTCTACGCCCTGGAGCGGTTGTGGAAGGACTGCCCCGAGCTCGAACTGCCCGCCGACGCCAAGGCCACCCGGGGCAGGGCTGAGGAGCACGCCAAGCAGCAGGCCGCCGAGGAGACGGCGGAGCCAGGCGGTGAGTGGCGGTGAGCGGCGCCGCCGAGGGGCCCGGCCGGGCGCCGGGCCGTGGCCGCCGCATCATCCTGTGGCGCCACGGCCAGACTCCCTGGAACGTGGAACGGCGCTTCCAGGGCAGCACGGACGTCGAGCTGACCGAGACCGGCGTCGGCCAGGCCCGCCGTGCCGCCCGACTGCTGGCCTCCCTGCGGCCCGACGCGATCGTCTCCTCCGACCTCCTGCGGGCCGCCCGCACGGCCGCCGAGCTGGCCGCGCTCACCGGCCTTGAGGTCACCCGCGACGAGGCCCTGCGCGAGACCTATGCGGGCGTCTGGCAGGGCCTGACGCACGAGGAGATCATCGACCGGTACGGCGAGCAGTACGCCGCCTGGAAGCGCGGCGAGCCGGTGCGCCGCGGCGGCGGCGAACTGGAGACCGAGGTCGCCGACCGCGCCGCCCCCGTCGTGCTGCGGCACGTGGAGAAGGTGCCCGAGGACGGCACGCTCGTCGTGGTCAGCCACGGCGGCACCATCCGCACCACCCTCGGTCGCCTCATCGGCCTCGAACCCCACCACTGGGAGAGTCTGGGCGGCCTGTCCAACTGCTGCTGGTCGGTCCTCGGCGAGGGCGCTCGCGGCTGGCGGCTGCTGGAGCACAACGCCGGCACTCTGCCCGAGCCCGTCCTCGGCGACGACGACTGAGCCGCCCCGCGGCCCACAGGACCCGGATTTCACTTTCCGGCAGGTCGCAGGCTAAAGTTCTTCTTGTTCGCCCCGCCGAGTGGGGCGAAACACCACGCGGTTGGTTCGCGTGGAGGCAAGGGGCTATAGCTCAGTTGGTAGAGCGCCTGCATGGCATGCAGGAGGTCAGGAGTTCAATTCTCCTTAGCTCCACGGACCGGCACTCGGTTGAGTCGCCGAAGATCGTTCGCCAGGATCCCGTCCCGTTCAGGGGCGGGATTTTCTGTATTCCTGTGAACCGGCTTGAGTCACTTGAGGCTCGGGGGCGTATACCTCTGCGAGCGCGCTACCGGAGTGCCTGGACGCGCCGGCCCGGACGTCCGCGGTGCAGGCCGTGGCCGTACTGGTACCAAGGCGTCGCTGACCGTGTCGGCCCGGCCGTGGCAGAATCAAACGGCCGGAAGGGGGCGCGGCCCGACGGGAGGGAGTAGCGATGCCTGCCTGCATCCTCGAGGAGGTCGATCACCTCCTCGGTGCGGCGTTGATACGAGACACGGTCACCCGCCTCGTCTGCCCCTCCTGCGGCTCCCTCCATGTGGCCCAAGTCCTCGGCGACAACGGGGGGATCTCGTACGTGTGCACGGCCTGCGGCCACAGCTGGAGCTGACCCATGGGTGCACACAGGCGGAAGTGCGACTGGTGCGGCGGCGGCACCCCGATCGTCCGCGACATGGAGCCGATCAACCCCGACTACCAGTACTGGTGCGAGGAGTGCGCGCGGGCGCTGATCATAAAAGGCGACCCGATCGAGACCTACCGCGAACTCGAGGGAGAGCCGATCTACGGCCGGCTCCTGGAGGAGCACTGCACTCTGAAGCGGTTCTATTCGTTCGTGACGGCGTGACGTCGGCCCTGGGCTCAGGGGCGTGCCGGGCAGAGCGAAACCGATTTGGTGTTCCACCCCCTGGACCGTGTAATGTTGGCGTCGCCGCCGGGGAAACCGGGCGACACGGTCGAATACGCGGCTCAGCCGCGTGGCCACGAGGGGCTATAGCTCAGTTGGTAGAGCGCCTGCATGGCATGCAGGAGGTCAGGAGTTCAATTCTCCTTAGCTCCACAGGAAGTGAGGGCGGGTCATCCATCGGATGATCCGCCCTCGACGTATGTCCGGACGCGTACGCGGCGGCATCGGGAGCGGCAATGCGACGGCGGGTCGCCCTCCCAGAGGGGCGACCCGCCGTCGCGTGCGTTCAGCGGCCCAGAGCGCGGCGGCCGCGGCCCTGGGAGAGGACCGGCAGGTTGCGCGGCGGCGCCTGCGAGCGGGTGTCCTCCTCGAGGCGCAGGGCCAGTGCCGGGCAGCGGCGCACGGCGCGCAGGGCCTTGTCCTCCGCGTAGCGAGGAACCTTCGCCTGGGCGACGGTCGGAAAGCCGTCGGCGCCCAGTTCGAAGACCTCCGGGAGGATGTCCGCGCACAGGCCGTGTCCCCGGCACAGCGTCCAGTCGACGTAGATCTTCTGACGGCTGGAGCCGGACTCCTCGGCCTCGCCGCCGCCGGGGACGCCGGTGGGAGCCCTGCCGCCCTCGAAGAGCGGCAGGACGCCCTCGACGGGGCGTCCGCAGCCGTTGCCGAGGACGTGCGCGGCCAGGTCGTCGGTGAACGCCTTGATGGTCGATTCCAGGAACATCGCCGAGCCGTCGGGGTGCGAGCAGGCGCCGCGCCGCTTGACGTTCTTGGCGACCTGCTTGAGGGCCTCCAGGGCGGCCGGGCCGCCGCCGTTCAGGATGTCCTCCAAGCCGCGCGCGGCGGCCGGCAGGCCGAGGTAGCAGGGACCGCACTGGCCCGCGCTCTCCTCCGCCAGCCACTTCGCCACCTGGAGCGACTCGCCCAGCGGGCAGGTCTCCTGACTGATCGGCAGAATCGCCCCAGCGCCGAGTGAACCGCCCACCGCGTCCAGGGAGTTGCGCGAGACGATCGCCTCGTTGACGGTCGCCGCGTCGATCCACTTGCCGTGGTAGCCGCCGGTCAGCACGCCCTGCGGCACCGGCGGGGCGCCGGCGAGCTGGAGGACGTAGCGCAGCGGCACCCCGGTGGGCGCCTCGACCACCATGGGACGGGCGACGGCGCCGGAGATGGTCAGCATCACGGTGCCCGGCTCGTCGTACAGGCCGGTGTTGCCGTAGCGCTCCGGGCCGATGCGGGCGGCGATCGCCAGCTGGGCGAAGGTCTCCGCGTTGGACAGCAGGGTGGGCGCGCCGCCCACGCCGTTCTGCGAGGCGCTGGTCTTGCGGCCCGGCGGGATCGCGGGGCCGCCGTCGATGGAGCGGATCAGCGACGCGGCCGCGCCCGTGACCATGCGCACCGGGTTGCGCTGCACGCTCGCGCGCAGAGCCGACCTGCGGCTGTTGCTCAGTCCGCGTTCGGCGAGCGCCGCCTCCATGGAGCGCTGGGTGGACTCCCGGGTGACCCCCACCACGAGGGTGCGGGCACCGAGGGCCTCAGCGCACAGCAGGGCCCCGTCCAGGATGAGGTGCGGGGCACGGTGGATCAGGACCGTGTCCTTGCGGCAGGCCGGCTCGTCCTCGCTGCCGTTGACGACGACGACCGGCCGTACGCCGCGTTTGATCGCCGACTCGGCGACCGAGCGCAGCTTCCTGTGGAAGGGGAAGCCCGCGCCGCCGCGGCCCTTCAGATTGATGGCCTCGGAGAGCTGCGCGAGCTGCTCGCCGCCCATCGGTTCGAGCGGCCCGTGCACCTTCAGGTGCATGGGCAGATCGAGTCTTTCGACAAGGTCGAAGCCCGACGTGAGCTGGGGAAGCCCGACCACGCGGACTTCGGGGACGTCGGGCAGGGCCTCGTTCACCTGTAGCCTCCGGAAGGCGTGTTCCAAGGTTCGCCCGAACCCGGCGCGTCGTAGGAGACGCCGGGCGGTGTTTCAGTGGCGGGACCGCTGTTGTACGTGTCGTTCGGGTTGTACGTGCCGTAGGGGGCGTTCGTCTCACCGATGTCGTACACATCACGTCCGCCGTAGCCGGTGGTGCCCGCGGCAGCGCCCGGATTGTTGTAGGCCGGGATGTTGTACCCCGTGTCGTTCAGCGGGTCGTAGGCGGACGGGGGCGCCTCGCCGACCGGCGGCGGCGAGGGGATCGGCCAGCTGCCCGAGGTGCTGCCGGGGCCGTCCACGCGCGGCGTCGCGCCGGTGGCCTGCGGGTCGAACGGCATGTTCATGCGCGCGGTCTGGTCGGCCGCGAAGGGCTGCCTGTCGCGCGGCGGCGTCGCGACGGCCCGGTAGGCGGCGGCGAAGCCGGGGGCGGGTTCGGGCTCCGCGGCGGGCGCCGGCGTGTCGTACAGCGGGGAGGAGGGCCGCGGACCGCGCGGCGCCGGCCTCGTCGCGTCGGCGCGGGGGGGCGTCGCGCCGCGTGCGTTCTCGTAGCCCGGCAGCGCGGACTCCGAGGCCCTGGCCCGGCTCGCGTCCAGGTCGTCCAGCTCCGGCCGCTCGCCGCCGCCCAGCACCGACACGAGCCGGTCGGCGAGCCTGCGCTTGAACGGGCGCGGCGCCGCGCGCACGGCCAGGGCCGCCATGACGCCCAGCAGGGACAGGCCGTAGAGGATGAAGAAGATCGGCTTGGCCTCCCGGCCCGCGTACAGGCCGTGCACCAGCGCCGCGCACCAGGCCGGGTACGCCAGCATGTGCATCGCCCGCCAGCGCGCCGCGACCGGGGCGGGGGTGGCGAAGTTGCTGCGCAGCGCCCCGGTGATGCCCACGAAGATCATCAGCAGGCCGGCCAGGGAGCCGAGGCCGACCAGGCCCTCGATCCCGGTGAGGCCGAGCGAGAACGGGATCAGCGCGGCGATCAGCTGGGTGTGCCCCAGCACGATCTTGGTGGTGATGTGCACCAGGAGGAACGCGATCGAGGCGACCGCCGTGGTCCGGTGCACCGCCTGGCCCACGATTCGCTGGCGTGTGTTGAGGATGATCCGGTCCTGGGCGACCAGGCCCCAGATCACCGAGCAGCTGAGCGAGACGAGCGAGAGCACGCCCGCGCCGAAGTTCAGGAACTCGCGGAACTGGCTGCCTCCGGCCAGTACGACCACGGGTATGAGGAGCAGGACGACAGCCGATGCCACCCCATAGGCCGAGCGGCCGGGTTTGGGGAGGGAGCTGTTACTGCGACGAGGGTTCATGGGGGCGACTCCGAGCGGTTCGGGAAAGCGGTCCCGGGCACGAACTCTAAGTGGCTCCAAACCGAGCAGTACGCCGTTTGAGTTATTGCGTTGTTATCAACGGCGCTGCCGGGGCTCGTGTTGTCCCCATAGGATCCATTACGCCGGGTTAAATTTGAACTATGTTCAGCTTTTCTGAACCTTCACAAACGGACCCCCGGTCCCTCACGGCTCGCCGAGGTCCGCGTCCCGCCCCGCGGACGCTCGTCGCCCCGCACTCGACGGCTGCGGTACCCTGACGCCATGCGTGCCGTACGCCTTCTGCTTAGCGAGCCGCGCTGATCAGTCCCGACCGCCGGACCAATCGGATGGTCGGCATCGGCGCGGCGTCCCCTCCTGTGCGAGGGGATTTTTCGTTTCTGAAAGTCGCAGCCGTGGGCAGAGACGATCGATGGAGCTTTGAGGATCATGAGCGAGACGAACCCCGCTGCCGCCTCCGAGGTGGCAGCGCCGCACCGCTACACGGCCGCCGTGGCGGCCGACATCGAGGCACGCTGGCAGGACTTCTGGGACGCCGACGGCACCTACGCGGCGCCGAACCCCAAGGGTGACCTGGCGGGCGACCCCGAGCTGGTCGCCCGGCCCAAGAAGTTCATCATGGACATGTTCCCCTACCCCTCCGGTGCGGGCCTGCACGTCGGTCACCCGCTCGGGTACATCGCCACCGACGTGTACGCCCGCTTCCAGCGGATGACCGGCCACAACGTCCTGCACACCCTGGGCTTCGACGCCTTCGGCCTGCCCGCCGAGCAGTACGCCGTGCAGACCGGCACCCACCCGCGGGTGTCCACCGAGGCCAACATCGAGAACATGAAGGCGCAGCTGCGCCGGCTGGGCCTGGGCCACGACAAGCGCCGGTCGTTCGCCACGATCGACCCGGACTACTACAAGTGGACCCAGTGGATCTTCCTGCAGATCTTCAACTCCTGGTACGACGACGAGGCCGGGAAGGCCCGTCCGATCTCGCAGCTGATCGCCCAGTTCGAATCCGGTGAGCGGGTCGTGCCGGGGCACACGCGCGCGTGGCCCGAGCTGAGCGCCGCCGAGCGCGCCGAGGTCCTGGGCGAGTTCCGCCTGGCCTACGCCTCCGACTCGCCCGTCAACTGGTGCCCCGGCCTGGGCACCGTGCTGGCCAACGAGGAGGTCACGGCCGACGGCCGCTCCGAGCGTGGCAACTTCCCGGTCTTCAAGGCCAAGCTGCGCCAGTGGAACATGCGCATCACCGCCTACGCCGACCGGCTGCTGGACGACCTGGAGGAGCTGGACTGGCCCGAGGCCATCAAGCTCCAGCAGCGCAACTGGATCGGCCGCTCCGAGGGCGCCCGCGTCGACTTCCCGATCGACGGCGAGCGGATCACGATCTTCACCACCCGCCAGGACACCCTGTTCGGCGCCACCTACATGGTGCTGGCGCCCGAGCACCCGCTGGTGGAGAAGTTCACCCCGGCCGCCTGGCCGGAGGGCACCCACGAGGTGTGGACCGGTGGCCACGCCACCCCGGCCGAGGCCGTCGCCGCCTACCGCGCCCAGGCAGCCTCGAAGTCGGACGTGGAGCGCCAGGCCGAGGCCAAGGACAAGACCGGCGTCTTCACCGGCGCGTTCGCCGTCAACCCGGTCAACGGCGAGAAGATCCCGGTCTTCATCGCCGACTACGTCCTGATGGGCTACGGCACCGGCGCGATCATGGCCGTCCCCGCCCACGACAGCCGCGACTTCGCCTTCGCGCGCGCTTTCGAACTGCCGATGCGCTGCGTGGTCGAGCCGGCCGACGACCGCGGCACGGACACCTCGACCTGGGACGACGCCTTCGCCTCGTACGACGCGAAGATCGTGAACTCCGCCGGCGACGACGTGAAGCTGGACGGCCTGGGCGTCGTCGACGCCAAGGCGCGCATCACCGAGTGGCTGGAGCGCAAGGGCATCGGCGAGGGCACCGTCAACTTCCGCCTGCGCGACTGGCTGTTCAGCCGCCAGCGCTACTGGGGCGAGCCCTTCCCGATCGTCTACGACGAGGACGGCGTGGCCCACGCGCTGCCCGAGTCGATGCTGCCGCTGGAGCTGCCCGAGGTCGAGGACTACTCGCCGCGCACCTTCGACCCGGACGACGCCGACACCCAGCCCGAGACGCCGCTGTCGCGCAACGAGGACTGGGTCAACGTCACCCTGGACCTGGGCGACGGGCCGAGGAAGTACCGCCGCGAGACCAACACCATGCCCAACTGGGCCGGTTCCTGCTGGTACGAGTTCCGCTATCTGGACCCGCACAACGACCGGCAGCTGGTCGACCCGGAGATCGAGCGCTACTGGATGGGCCCGCGCGAGGGCATGCCCCACGGCGGCGTCGACCTGTACGTCGGCGGCGCCGAGCACGCCGTGCTGCACCTGCTGTACGCGCGCTTCTGGTCCAAGGTCCTGTACGAGCTGGGGCACGTCTCCTCGCCGGAGCCGTTCCACAAGCTGTTCAACCAGGGCATGATCCAGGCCTACGTCTACCGCGACAGCCGTGGCATCGCGGTGCCGGCCGCCGAGGTGGAGGAGCGCGACGGCGCGTACTACTACCAGGGCGAGAAGGTCTCCCGGCTGCTGGGCAAGATGGGCAAGTCCCTGAAGAACGCGGTCACTCCGGACGAGATCTGCGCCGAGTACGGGGCCGACACGCTGCGCCTGTACGAGATGGCGATGGGACCGCTGGACGTCTCCCGGCCGTGGGACACGCGCGCGGTGGTGGGCCAGTTCCGGCTGCTGCAGCGGCTGTGGCGCAACATCGTCGACGAGGCGACCGGTGAGGTCACCGTCGTCGACGCCGAGGACGCCGACATCGACGAGGAGACGCTGCGCGCCCTGCACAAGGCGATCGACGGCGTCCGCCAGGACCTGGAGGGCCTGCGTTTCAACACAGCCATCGCCAAGGTGACGGAGCTGAACAACCACCTGACCAAGACGGGCCGGTCCGTGCCGCGCTCGGTCGCCGGGCGGCTGGTGCTGATGGTCGCCCCGCTGGCCCCGCACATCGCCGAGGAGCTGTGGCACAAGCTGGGCCACTCCGGCTCGGTCGTCCACCAGGACTTCCCCGTCGCCGACCCGGCGTACGTCGTCGACGAGACCGTGACCTGCGTCGTCCAGGTCAAGGGCAAGGTGAAGGCGCGCCTGGAGGTCTCCCCGGCCATCTCCGAGGAGGAGCTGGAGAAGGTGGCGCTTGCCGACGAGAAGGTCGTCGCGGCGCTGGAGGGCGCGGGCATCCGCAAGGTGATCGTGCGGGCGCCGAAGCTGGTGAACATCGTTCCGGCGTGAGTGCGTGCGGGACGGGGTGTGAGCTGTCGTTCGGCGTGAGCGCGTGTGCACGCGTGCGCGTGAGGGCCGGGGCGTGAGTGCCTCGGGGTAGTCCCCTACGGGCAGGTTCGGGGTTCTTCTGGAACCCGGGGCCTGCCCATTGCGTTTACCGTGGAGGGGCGGCGCGACCGGTGCCGCGTGAGCCGGAGGAGGAGCGCCGTGGAAACAGTCGTCACCGTCCTCGTCCTCCTCTTCGCGGTCTTCGTGGTGCTCGGCGCCTACGCCGCGGTGAAGGTGGTCGGGGCAGCCAAGCGCAGTGTGGACCGCACCATCACCCAGGCCCGCCGCACGGTCGAGGACCACACGCTGCGGGCCAAGTCCTTCACCCAGCTCGGCCCGGCGGGCGAACTGGCCCAGCTGCGGCTCACCCTGCGCACCTCGATGCGTGCCACCCAGGACGCCCTGCACGCGGGCGTGCACGAGGACGAGTCCCTCAAGGAGTCCATCGCCCTGTTCGAGCGGCTCAGCGTGCACGGGCGCGAACTCGAGGGCGACCTCAAGCGCCTGGAGGCCGAGCCGGACCGGGCGACGCTCACCGAGCGGCTCCCGGCCCTGCGCGAACGCACCCAACGCATCACGGAATCGGCCGACTCCCTGCGCTGGGCGGCCCGCGACCGCGCCCGCCGCTTCGCCGACGACGACCTGGACACGCTGAGCGCCCAGATCGACGTGGAGGCCGGCGCGCTGCGCCACTGGACCAAGACCGAGCCGACCGAGCCGACGACCGGGCCGCCGAGCGGGCCGACGGCCGAGCCACCGGCCGCCGCGGGGGACCCGCGGACCTGGCCCGGGGCCCCGCGGCAGGCCTCCGCCGAGGAGCCGGTCCGGCCCGCCATCACCCCGTCGGGCCGTCGCCCCGTCTACCCCTGGCAGAAGAAGCCCCGGCCCGAGAGCACGACTTGAACACGGCCCGATCCGGCCACACGTGACCCGGTGAGAGGGGCTGGGCTGCCATCGGGGCACTACGGCAGGTAACCTCCAGCTCATGTCCCGCCATGTCGCGATCGTCACCGATTCAACGGCCTACCTGCCGCCGCGGACGATGGAGCGCCACGGCATCACCGCGGTTCCGCTGACCGTGGTCCTCGGCGACCAGGCGCTCGAAGAGGGCACCGAGATCTCGACGCGTTCACTCGCCCAGGCGCTGCAGAAGCGGCGGCCCGTCACCACCTCGCGGCCCAGCCCCGAACTGTTCGCCGAGACCTACCGCAGGGTCGCGGCGTCCGGCGCGAGCGGCATCGTCTCCCTGCACCTGTCCGCGGAGCTCTCCGGCACGTACGACGCCGCGGTGCTCGCCGCGCGTGAGGCGCCGGTGCCGGTACGGGTGGTGGACACCCGGATGGTCGCGATGGCGCTCGGCTTCTGCGCCCTGGCCGCGGCCGGGACCACGGAGGCCGGCGGCACGGTGGACGAGGCGGTCGCGGCCGCCGAGAAGCGTGCCGGGGGCACCTCCGCCTTCTTCTACGTCGACACCCTCGACTATCTGCGCCGGGGCGGCCGCATCGGCGCGGCGCAGGCGCTGCTGGGTTCCGCGCTCGCCGTGAAACCGCTGCTCCAGTTGCAGGACGGCCGGATCGAACTCCTGGAGAAGGTGCGCACCGCCTCGAAGGCGATCGCCCGCCTGGAGGAGATCGTGGCCGAGCGCGCGGGCGGTGCCGACGTCGATGTCGCCGTCCACCATCTCGCCGCTCCCGAACGGGCGTCGGCCCTCGCGGACCGGCTGCGCACCCGGGTGTCCGGCCTGGCCGACCTGCACGTCAGCGAGGTCGGGGCGGTCATCGGCGCGCACACAGGTCCGGGGCTGCTGGGGGTCGTGGTCTCGCCGCGCTGACCCGTACGGGTGAGCGAGTTGTCCACAACTGGGCGGTAGTCCCCGGAATTTGAGCAAGATCATCGCGAGTGTGCCGGGTTGCCGGATGCTCCTGGCATGGCACTTCGATCACGCTCACGCACAGCGGTGGCGACCAGTGGCCCGGGCCGGGCCCCCGACTCGGACGGCCGCACCCGCCACCGCCGCCCACCGGTCCGCCGGGGCTCCCACGCCTCGGCGGAGGATCTGCAGCGGCGCGCACAGGCGCTGTTCGCCGAACGCGCGGCGCGGGCCGGGGAGCCGGGCGGTGACTCCCGGGAGGTCGCGCGGAAGCACCAGACCGGTCCTGACCCGGCGCCGCCGATTCGGCCCCCTCGTCCCGGGCCGTCCTGGGCCAGGGCGGCGCCGGAGCGGACGGGCCGCCCACCGGACGCGGCGAGCGCGGCTGCGGCGGTTGGCGCGGGTCCGGCTCCTGCGGGTGGTGAGGGTGCGATGGCCGGGGCCGACTTCGGGCGCGTTGGCGCGAGTGAGCCGAGCCCGGCGGCCGCGGGCCGGCTTGCGGTGGGCGGCGTGGATCCGAACGGCGTGGCTGATGTGGGGCTTGGCGTTGCGGGGAAGACGGGTGCGGCTGCCGTGGGCTCGCTTGCGGTGGGTGGTACGGGCCCGACTGTCCTGGCCGACGTCGTCACTGTCACGAGTGAGCCGAGCGTGGCGGCCGTGGGTCCGCCTGCGGTGGGCGGCGTGGATCCGAACGGCGTGGCTGATGTGGGGCTTGGCGTTGCGGGGAGGACAGACGCGGCTGCCGTGGGCTCGCTTGCGGTGGGTGGTACGGGCCCGACTGTCCTGGCCGACGTCGTCACTGCCCCGAGTGAGCCGAGCGTGGCGGCCGTGGGTCCGCCTGCGGTGGATGGCACGGAGTCGACTGCCCTGGGCGACGGGGGTTTTGTCGCCGTGCGGAAGGTTGGCCCGGCCACGGTGGTCGGTGGTGGGTTGGTTGGCGTGGGCCGGGCAGTCGCGCACGGAGCCTCTACTGCCGCGGTGGGCGTGGGTCCGGCGGCCGTGGTCGGCGGCGGGGCGCCTGGCATGGCCGGTGGCGGCTCGGCCGCAGCGGTCGATGTCGGCCCGGCTGCGGTCGTCGACGGGGGCTTGGCGGACCTGAGTCCGTCTGGCGCGGGCCGTGCGAACCCCGCTGTCGTGAGCGAAGTGAGCTGCTCGACCACGGTGGTTGGGGCGGGCCCGACGGCGGCGGGCCGGAGGGGCGCGGCCAATCCCGCTGTGCGGGGCGCCGTGGAGACGGGCGGCGGCGCCGAGACGGGGCTCGTGGGTCCTGCCGGGGCACCGGACTGGCGGGAGCGGGCCGGGGCCGCGGTGCGCGAGCGGATGCCGTTGTGGTTGCAGACGCGGTGCGGGCTGGAGCGCAGGAATGTGGTGGCGCTCACCGTGCTGTTCGCCGTCGCCGCACTCCTCGCCGTACAGCACTTCTGGACCGGCCGTACGCAGACGGTCCAGGCACCCGAGGTGGTGCGTGCCGTGGCTCCCCACGGGAACCAGGGGCAGGACAAGGCCACCACGGCCGGGACGCCGGTCACCGCGCGGGGCGCCCCGGCGTCTCCCGGCGCGGAGATCGTGGTGGACGTCAGCGGCAAGGTCCGGCGCCCCGGAATCCAGCGCCTGCCGGCCGGGTCGCGGGTAGCCGACGCCCTCCAGGCGGCCGGCGGGGTGCGTCCCGGCACCAATACCGACGGCCTCAACCGGGCCCGCTTCCTGGCGGACGGCGAACAGGTCGTCGTCGGCGGCCCGGCCCCCGCCGCCGTACCCGAGGCGCCCGGGACGGGCGTCGCCGGCGCGGCCGGTACGGGTGCCGCCGGCACGTCCACGGCCCCGGTCTCCCTCAACACGGCCACCGCTGACCAGTTGCAGACCCTGCCCGGCGTCGGTCCCGTACTGGCCCGGCGCATCATCGACTACCGCACGCAGCACGGCGGCTTCCGCTCGGTGGACCAACTGCGCGAGGTCAGCGGCATCGGCACGCGCCGCTTCGCCGATCTGCGGGACCTGGTCAGCCCGTGAACCCCGATACCGATACCGATACCGAGACCGGCACCGACGCCGACCGAGGCCCCGCGCCTCCTGGCCGCCGCGCCCCCGCCGAGCCCCCTTCCACTCCGACCCACCTCCGCCCCGCGGTGCACGCCGCGTCCGGCAAGCGGCTGGGAGACGCCCATCCCCGGCAGGAAGGCCCGGCAGACCTCCGGCTCGTCCCACCGGCCCTCGCGGCCTGGGCCACGGCGGCTGTGGCGCTGGACGCCTCCACGGGCCGCGTGACCGGCTTCGTGACGGCCTGCCTCGCCGCTGTCGCCGTACTCTTGGTAGGCCGACGACGAGGAAGCCGTGGAACACACACGGCAGGACAGCCGCCCGCCCCCACCGCCGGGCGGTCCCGGGCACGTACCTCCTGGGCGCGTACCTCCGCTGCCGCCGCGCTGCTCGGTGCCGCCGCTGCCGCCGTGTCCGCCGGGCTCCACGGGGCGGACGTGCGGCGCGGTCCGGTGCCCGCTCTGGCACGGCAGTTCGCCACGGTGACCGCCGAGGTGGAGCTGACCTCTGACCCCCGCCTCACCCGCCCCCGGATCCGCGGCGGCCGCCAGGCACCTCCCTCCGTACGGATGGACGCCGAGGTGCTGCGCGTCGACCGACCCGGCTCGGCGGCGGCCGTGGTGACCCGGACTCCGGTGCTGATCCTCGTCAACATCGGCTCGCAGACGGCGGACCGTGTCGGCGACCCGTCGGGAAGACCGGGACGCCCGCCGGACGGGCACGACACGCACCCCACGGAAGGGGCGCAGCTCTCGCCCTGGCTCGGGCTGCTGCCGTCCACGCGGCTGAAAGTGACCGCGCGGCTTGCGCCCCCGATGACGGGCGGCGACCGGATCGCGGCGGTCCTCCGGGTCCAGGACCGGGCGCCGCCCGAGGTGGTGGCGGAGCCGTCCGCGCCACAGCGGCTGGCGGGCCGGCTGCGCGCCGGGCTGCGGGCGGCGACCGACGGCCTGCCGGCGGACGCGCGGGCGCTGCTGCCGGGCCTGGTCGTCGGGGACACCTCGCGGATCACCCCCGAACTCGACGAGGCGTTCAAGGCGACGGACCTCACACACCTCCTGGCCGTCTCCGGGAGCAACCTCACCATCCTTCTCGTCCTGCTCCTGGGGCCACCGGGCCTGGCCCAGCGGGTGGAGCGCCGCGGCCTGGCGCCGCGGCTCGGCCTTCCCCTGCGCGGCACCGCGCTGTTCGGGGCGGCGCTCACCCTGGGGTTCGTGGTCGTGTGCCGGCCCGACCCGAGCGTGCTGCGGGCCGCGGCCTGCGGAGCGGTGGCACTGCTCGCCCTCGCGACCGGGCGCCGCAGATCGCTGCTCCCGGCTCTGGCGACGGCCGTACTGCTGCTGGTGCTCTACGACCCGTGGCTGTCGCGCAGTTACGGCTTCCTGCTGTCGGTGCTGGCCACCGGAGCCCTGCTCACCCTCGCGCCCCGCTGGAGCGCGGCGCTGCAACGGCGCGGGGTCCCCGCCCGGGCGGCCGAGGCGCTGGCAGCGGCGGCCGCGGCGCAGGCGCTGTGCGCGCCTGTCGTCGCCGTGTTGTCGGCCCGGGTGAGCCTGGTGGCGGTGCCGTGCAACCTGCTCGCGGAGGCCGCCGTCGCGCCCGCCACCGTGCTGGGTTTCGCGGCGCTGGCGACGGCACCGTTGGCGATGCCGGTGGCGAAGGCGCTCGCCTGGTGTGCGAGTTGGCCGGCCGGGTGGATCGCGGACGTGGCCCGGACCGGGGCGGCCCAGCCCGGCGGGGGAGTGGACTGGCCGGACAACTGGACCGGGGCGCTGCTGCTGGCCCTCGTCACGGTGGTGGCCGTGCTCGTGGGCCGGTGGCTGCTGAGGCACCCCTGGCTCTGCGGGGTCTGCGGGGCGCTGCTCCTGCTGGTGGTCGTGCAGCCGCCGCCGCTGACCAGGGTGATCACCGGCTGGCCGCCGCCCGGCTGGCGGTTCGCGATGTGCGACGTGGGCCAGGGTGACGCGACCGTGCTCGCGGCGGGCCGCGGCGCCGGTGTGGTCGTGGACGCCGGACCCGACCCGGCACTGGTGGACCACTGCCTGCGCAAACTTGGCGTCACCAGCGTTCCGCTGGTCGTACTGACCCACTTCCACGCCGACCACGTGGCCGGTCTGCCGGGTGTACTGCGCGGACGCGCGGTGGGCGCGATCGAGACGACCGGGTACGAAGAACCCGCGCAGCAGGCCGAGTTCGTACGGAAGGAGGCGGCTCGCCGCGGCATCCCGCTCACCCACGCCGGTGCCGGGGAGCAGCGCGGTACCGGTGACCTGACCTGGGAGGTGCTGTGGCCGCCACCATCCCCCGCACCGGACCCGGACGGACCCAACGACGCCAGCATCACGCTGCTCGTCCACTCCGGCGGACTGCGCCTGCTGCTCCTGGGCGACCTCGAACCCCCGGCGCAGCAGGCGCTGTTGGACTCGCCGATGAGCGTGCGACTGGCGGGCGTGGACGTGCTCAAGGTCGCCCATCACGGCTCGGCGTACCAGAGCCCGGACCTGATACGCGTGGCGGCTCCGCGCCTGGCCCTGATCTCGTGCGGCGCGGACAACACCTACGGGCACCCGGCTCCTCCCACCGTCGCGGCCCTGCGCGCGTTGGGCGCGGTGGTGCTGCGCACGGACCGGGACGGGGCGCTCGCGGTGACCGGGGCGGGTGCGGGGGTGCGTGTGGCGCGGGACTGAACGCCGGGGATGTGTGCCGACTGTGAGGGAAGTGAGGTGAAAATATTCATTTTCTGGCAATGAACGGCCAGTTGATGCTCCTTGTGTGCAGTCCCATGGCATGTGCCGGATTCTCGCGATGTGGGCTTGTGTTGCCTGGAATGCCCTGTTGGTGATCGAATACTTCTTCGGCAATGGAGATGTCGAGGCATGCATGGGGTGGCGTAGATGTTCGGCCGCTGGCTGGGAAACCGGACGAACCGGGTGCAACAGGCGAGTCCGCTCGCGGCGGTGCAGACCCCGCCCGACGCGGGTGTGTTGAGCTGCCGGGTGCTCGATCCGGTCAACGATCCGGTGGCGCACGCCGAGTTCACCGTCAGCGACGCCATGGGGCGCACGGTGGTCGGCGGCGGCACGGATCCCTACGGGTTGTTCCTGGCGACGGTGCCGGCGGGGGAGTACCGGCTCGCCATCTCCGCGGAGGGGTACACGCCGCACCGGGCGACCGTGTTCGTCAGCGAGAACTCGCTGGCCCCGTTGGGCGATGTGACCCTCCAGGTCGCCCAGCCGCCGGAGCTGCCGGCGCCGGGCGACTGGGAGATAGAGGCGACGCACTCCTCGATCGGCTTCACCGCCCGGCACATCGGGCTGGCCCGGATCCATGGGCGGTTCAACTCCTTCGCGGGAGTGGTGCGGATCGCCGATCCCGTGGAGCGGTCCGCGATGCACGTGGTGATCGACGCGGCGTCCATCGACACGAACGTGCCGATGCGCGACAACCATCTGCGCTCGGCGGACTTCCTGGACGTGGCGAACTTCCCGACGCTCGAGTTCTACAGCGAGCGGTGCGTGCACAGGGGCGGCAACCGATGGGCCGTAACCGGCGCGCTGTCGCTGCACGGAGTGACGCGTACGGTCACCCTCGACATGGAGTACCTCGGGCTCGGCAACGGCATAGAGGGCGAGGTGCGGGCGGCCTGCCGGGCCACCACCGAGCTGCACCGTGACGACTACACGGTGAGTTGGCAGACGATGCTGGCGCGGGGGATCGCCGTGGTCGGACCGACGATCCAGGTCACCCTCGACGTGCAGCTCGTCGCCAAGGCCTGACGGCCGGCCGGGCACGGCCGTCAGGCGCCGCCGGCCGCCGCCACGGCGGGGTGCCGGACAATGACCCCGTGAGCGATGTGAGACACGTGCTGGTGCTGCCCGACCGCGATGCCGCGGAGGAGGCGGCGCAGGCGCTGGCGGAGCGGTTCGCGGTCGACGAGGAGCCGCGGATCGTCCGCGACGCGCTGGCCGGTGAGGACGACGCCGAGGACGCGCAGTGGCTCGTCGTCCTCCGGGACGAGGCGGAACGGCTGGATCCGGCGGAGCTGGACGCGTTCGCGGCGGAATGGGAGGGCTGGCGCGAGGAGCCCTAGTAGTGCTGTGACCGGAAAGGTTCACCGGCTCGCGACGCCCGGCACGGCACTCCCTCAGCCTTCGGCCGGGGGTACCCCCACGCCGCGTTGTCGCATCACCCGAGTACATCCAGTACGCGGGCGATGCTCCGCCTTGCGATGCTCCCCCACAGCCTGAACGGCGCGGGAGGTACCCCCAGCACCGGACGCCGCGAGCTTCCCGGCAAACCTTTCCGGCCACAGCACTAGCTAGGCGGAGGAGGGCGGCAGGGCGGAGCCCTGCCAACCGACGACAACGCGGCGAGGCGACCGGTGCCATGTGCCGGGGGCGTTGTCAGTGGTCCGTGGGATGCTTGTCGCGATGGCCAGGAAGACTGCGAACGACGACCCTCTCGCCCCGGTGACGCTAGCCGTGGGGCAGGAGGACCTCCTGCTCGACCGTGCCGTGCGGGAGGTGGTGGCCGCCGCCAGGGCCGCCGACGCCGACACGGACGTACGGGACCTCACCCCGGACCAGTTGCAGCCCGGCACGCTCGCCGAGCTGACCAGTCCGTCGCTCTTCGCCGAGCGCAAGGTCGTGGTCGTACGCAACGCGCAGGACCTGTCGGCCGACACGGTCAAGGACGTCAAGGCGTATCTGGGGGCGCCCGCCGAGGAGATCACGCTGGTGCTGCTGCACGCGGGCGGGGCCAAGGGCAAGGGCCTGCTCGACGCGGCGCGCAAGGCCGGCGCGCGCGAGGTGGCCTGCCCGAAGATGACCAAGCCGGCCGACCGGCTCGCCTTCGTGCGGGGCGAGTTCCGCGGCCTCGGGCGCTCGGCCACACCGGAGGCGTGCCAGGCGCTGGTCGACGCGATCGGCAGCGATCTGCGGGAGCTGGCGTCGGCGGTGGCGCAGTTGGTCGCCGACATCGAGGGGACGATCGACGAGGCCGTCGTCGGCCGCTACTACACGGGGCGGGCCGAGGCGTCCAGCTTCACGGTCGCCGACCGGGCCGTCGAGGGGCGGGCGGCGGAGGCGCTGGAGGCGCTGCGGTGGTCGCTGGCCACCGGCGTGGCACCGGTGATGATCACCAGCGCGCTGGCCCAGGGCGTGCGGGCGATCGGGAAGCTGTCGTCCGCGCGCGGCGGCCGTCCGGCCGACCTGGCGCGGGAACTGGGCATGCCGCCCTGGAAGATCGACCGCGTCCGGCAGCAGATGCGCGGCTGGACCCCGGACGGCGTGGCCGTCGCCCTCCGTGCGGTGGCCGAGGCCGACGCGGGCGTCAAGGGTGGCGGAGACGACCCCGAGTACGCCCTGGAGAAGGCCGTGGTCACCATCGCCCGGGCGGCCCGTTCCAGAGGGCGCGGCTGAGAAGCCCCGCGCCACCCCACCTCGAAGGCCCCGGCCTCCCTTCACGTTCCGCGACACGCCGAAGGCCCCGCCGCTCTCCCTGGGGAAAGGGAGTGCGGCGGGGCCTTCGGTTCACGCTGTTCGGTTCCGCGCCCGCGTGGCGAACGCAGGCCGCGCGCGGATCCGGGGGTGCCGGTCGGGGGCGGATGAGAGAGGGCCCGCCCTCAGTCCTTCCGGCCAAGTCGGATCCCGGAGGATCCGTTCAGATCAAGGAAGGGGCTCAGCCCTTGAGGGCCGTGACCTTGGTGGCCAGCGCCGACTTCTTGTTGGCGGCCGCGTTCTTGTGGATGACGCCCTTCGAGACGGCCTTGTCGAGCTGACGCGCGGCAGCGCGCTGGAGCTCGGTGGCCTTCTGGACGTCACCCGCGGCAGCGGCCTCGCGGGCCTTGCGGATCGCGGTCTTCAGAGAGGACTTGACGGCCTTGTTGCGCATCCGTGCCTTCTCGTTGGTCTTGTTCCGCTTGATCTGGGACTTGATGTTCGCCACGAATGAGCCTTTTCAGGTTCTGGTACGGGGCCGCACGGGTCCCGCACCGGTGATTTCTTGAGTTGTGCCTCGCGCGTAGAGGGCATGAGACACAGTCGCCCAGGCTACCAGCGGCCCGCTGGGCGGCCCAAACCGGCCGCCGGTCGCCGCCCGTGGGACCATGGAAGCTACGTATCGTTCCGACCCGAGGCATAAGGCGCCTCAAGAAACAGGACCCTGCGTGCCCGCGACCCCTGACAACGTGCCCGAGCCGAGCCGTACCGCCCCGGCTCTGATCCGCAACTTCTGCATCATCGCGCACATCGACCACGGCAAGTCCACGCTCGCCGACCGGATGCTCCAGCTGACCGGGGTGGTCGAGCAGCGGCAGATGCGCGCTCAGTACCTCGACCGCATGGACATCGAGCGCGAGCGCGGCATCACGATCAAGTCCCAGGCGGTGCGCCTGCCGTGGGCTCCCTCCCACGACCCCGGCAACACGCACATCCTCAACATGATCGACACCCCGGGGCACGTCGACTTCACCTACGAGGTCTCGCGGTCGCTCGCCGCCTGCGAGGGGACCGTCCTGCTCGTCGACGCGGCCCAGGGCATCGAGGCCCAGACCCTCGCCAACCTCTACCTGGCGATGGAGAACGACCTCACGATCATCCCGGTCCTCAACAAGATCGACCTGCCGGCCGCGCAGCCGGAGAAGTTCGCCGAGGAGCTGGCCAACCTCGTCGGCTGCGACCCCGACGACGTGCTGAAGGTCTCCGCCAAGACCGGCCTCGGCGTCGACGCGCTGCTCGACCGGGTGGTCAAGGAGATCCCGGCCCCGGTCGGCGTCGCCGACGCCCCCGCCCGCGCGATGATCTTCGACTCCGTCTACGACTCCTACCGCGGTGTCGTGACCTACGTCCGTGTCATCGACGGTCAGCTCAACAAGCGCGAGCGGATCCGGATGATGTCCACCGGCGCCACCCACGAGCTGCTGGAGATCGGCACCAACTCCCCGGAGATGCTGCCGGCCGACGGCCTCGGCGTCGGCGAGGTGGGCTACCTGATCACCGGGGTGAAGGACGTCCGCCAGTCCAAGGTCGGTGACACCGTCACCAGCCAGCACAAGGGCGCGGAGGAGGCCCTGGGCGGCTACAAGGACCCCAAGCCGATGGTCTTCTCCGGCCTGTATCCGCTGGACGGCTCCGACTACCCCGAGCTGCGCGAGGCGCTGGACAAGCTCCAGCTCAACGACGCCGCCCTGGTCTACGAGCCGGAGACCTCCGCCGCCCTCGGGTTCGGCTTCCGCGTCGGCTTCCTCGGCCTGCTCCACCTAGACGTGATCCGCGAGCGGCTGGAGCGCGAGTTCGGGCTCGACCTGATCGCCACCGCCCCCAACGTGGTCTACCGCGTGCTGATGGAGGACGGCACCGAGCACACGGTCACCAACCCCAGCGAGTTCCCCGAGGGGAAGCTCGCCGAGGTGTACGAGCCCGTCGTGCGGGCCACGATCCTCGCGCCCACCGAGTTCATCGGCTCGATCATGGAACTGTGCCAGACCCGCCGCGGCACGCTGCTGGGCATGGACTACCTCTCCGAGGACCGCGTCGAGATCCGCTACACCCTCCCGCTCGCCGAGATCGTGTTCGACTTCTTCGACCAGCTGAAGTCCAAGACCCGCGGCTACGCCTCCCTCGACTACGAGCCCACCGGTGAGCAGAGCAGCTCCCTGGTCAAGGTCGACATCCTGCTGCACGGCGACAAGGTGGACGCCTTCTCGGCGATCACCCACAAGGACCAGGCGTACGCGTACGGCGTCCGGCTCGTCGCCAAGCTCAGGGAGCTGATCCCGCGGCAGAGCTTCGAGGTGCCCGTCCAGGCCGCCATCGGCTCCCGGGTGATCGCCCGCGAGACCATCCGCGCCATCCGCAAGGACGTCCTCGCCAAGTGCTACGGCGGTGACATCTCCCGTAAGCGGAAGCTGCTGGAGAAGCAGAAGGAGGGCAAGAAGCGCATGAAGATGGTGGGTTCCGTGGAGGTTCCCCAGGAGGCCTTCATCGCGGTGCTCTCCAGCGATGACAGCGCGGGGTCGGCCAAGGGCAAGAAGTGACCGCCCGGTAGCTCGGAACGTGCGGCCGTTACCCGGTGAACCGGGTGAAAAAGGGGCCCGTCGTGCGAAAGCGCGGCGGGCCCTCGCACATTCACGCGGTAGCTCTCTGTGGGAAGTCACCGAGCGCTGCCTCTTACGCGGTGGCCGGTCGCACCTTAGTCTGATCCTGCTCGTTAGTTACTCGCGAGTTAAGCAACAGTTCGAACCACCACACGTGAGTCACCCCAGCCGCAAAGAGCCAGCCGCATTGTCGCGGGCCCCGGAGGATGTCGTGAGCGACGCACAGACCCTGATCGAGAACCGTCCGCCGTCCGTGGCGGCCCTCTTCCTGGAGCGTGTGGCGGCCACACCGGACGCCGAGGCCTACCGCTACCCCGTACCCGCGGCATCCGGCGCGGGCCCGGACGACTGGAAGTCGCTGAGCTGGGCGCAGTCCGCCGAGCGGGTCTACGCGATCGCGGCCGGACTCATCGAACTGGGCGTGCGGCCGGAGGAGCGGGTCGCGCTCGCCTCCTCCACCCGTGTGGAGTGGCTGCTGGCCGACCTCGGCATCATGTGCGCGGGCGCGGCCACGACCACGGTCTACCCGCAGACCAACGCAGGCGAGTCGGCCTTCATCCTCTCCGACTCCCAGAGCAGGGTGCTCATCGCGGAGAACGCCGAGCAGCTGGCCAAGGCCGAGGGGAAGCGCGCCGAGCTGCCCGAGCTGCACCACGTCGTCGTCATCGACGCGGACGGCGTCGAGACCGGCGACCGGGTGCTCAGCCTGGCCGAGCTGGAGCGGCGCGGCGCCGCGTACCTGGGCGAGCACCCCGAGCTGATCAAGGAGCGGGTCGGCGCGATCACCAAGGACCAGCTCGCCACCCTCATCTACACCTCCGGCACCACCGGCCGCCCCAAGGGCGTTCGGCTGCCGCACGACAACTGGTCGTACATGGCCAAGGCCATCGCCGCCACGGGGCTGGTCGGCGCCGACGACGTGCAGTACCTGTGGCTGCCGCTCGCGCACGTCTTCGGCAAAGTCCTCACCTCCGGCCAGATCGAGGTCGGGCACGTCGCCGCCGTGGACGGCCGCGTGGACAAGATCATCGAGAATCTGCCGGTCGTCCAGCCGACCTACATGGCGGCCGTGCCGCGCATCTTCGAGAAGGTCTACAACGGCGTCGCCGCCAAGGCGCGCGCCGGCGGCCCGGCCAAGTACAAGATCTTCCAGTGGGCCGCCGAGGTCGCCCGCGAGTACGCCAAGGTCACCCAGGACAACTTCAAGCGCACCGGCACCCGCTCCGCGCCCTTCGCCCTGGCCGCCAAGCACAAGGTCGCCGACGCGCTCGTCTACGCCAAGATCCGCGAGGCCTTCGGCGGCCGGCTGCGCGCCTGCGTCTCGGGCAGCGCCGCCCTCGCCCCGGAGATCGGCTACTTCTTCGCCGGCGCCGGCATCCACATCCTGGAGGGCTACGGCCTCACCGAGTCCTCCGCCGCCTCCTTCGTCAACCCCGGCGAGGCCTACCGCACCGGCACGGTCGGCAAGCCGCTGCCCGGCACCGAGGTGCGCATCGCGGACGACGGCGAGATCCTGCTGCGCGGCCCCGGCATCATGGAGGGCTACCACAAGCTGCCCGAGCAGACCGCCGAGGTGCTGGAGGCCGACGGCTGGTTCCACACCGGCGACATCGGCGAGCTCTCCCCGGACGGCTATCTGCGCATCACCGACCGCAAGAAGGACCTCATCAAGACCTCCGGCGGCAAGTACATCGCGCCCGCCGAGGTCGAGGGCCAGTTCAAGGCGGTGTGCCCGTACGTCTCCAACATCCTCGTGCACGGCGCCGCCCGGAACTTCTGCACCGCGCTGATCGCCCTCGACGAGCTCGCGATCATGGAGTGGGCCAAGGAGAACGGCCTGGAGGGCAGGCCGTACGCCGAGGTCGTCGCCGCGCCGCGGACGGTCGAGATGGTCGACGGCTACGTCAGGCAGCTCAACGAGGGCCTGCAGCGCTGGCAGACCATCAAGAAGTTCCGCCTGCTGCCACGCGACCTCGACGTCGAGCACGGCGAGATCACCCCGAGCCTCAAGCTGAAGCGGCCCGTGGTGGAGCGGGAGTACAAGCACTTGATCGACGAGATGTACGCGGGCGCGCGGGAGGCGTGATCGCTGAGCCGGCCCGGCCGGCGAACTCCCCGCGCGCCTCGGGTGCGCGGGGAACGATCACGAATACGTTCACGGGCATTCGGATCTGTCTGTCTTTGATCACTCCGGTAGTGCAGTTCTCATACAAGGCGACACACTTCGGTAACTCCTTGCTTATGGACGCGGTCGGTCTGTCACCCTGTCGGCGTTGACTGAAACCGATTCGTCCGGACCGCCCGGGGAGCCGCAGATGGGGGCCATTCCCACGCAGCGGGAGACCGCTTCCCGTGCCTCCGGGGTACCCGCGCACGCCGCGGGGGCGTGCCCGCGGACCCACGCGGTGCTGCCCGGGGGCTCCCTCGCGCCCCGCTCCGCCCGCGCGGTGCTGCGCTCCGCGCTGGCCGAGTGGACGGACCTCGGGTTCGAGATCGGGGAGCGACTGGCCGAGGACGCCCTGATCGTGGTCAGCGAACTGGTCACCAACGCCGTCGTGCACGCGGGCACCGACATGGAGCTGACCTGTTGGCTGGAGCCGGAGACCGGCGCCTGCGTGGTCGAGGTGTGCGACCACCACCCCTCGCGCGCTCCCCGCGAGCACAGCCCAGGGACACCGCACGAAACCCCGGAGTACGGCCGCGGCCTGCGGCTGGTCGCGACGCTCTGCGAGGCGTGGGGTGTCACCTACCGGACCGGCACCAAGACGGTGTGGGCGCGGCTGCCCGCCGAGGCCGGCCCGGCGAAGGAGGACGAGGAGGCGGCGTACGGCGCGGAACGCGGGCTCGGCATCGCCGAGGTCCTCACGCCCGAGCCGCAGCACGCCGGGCGGGACCGGGACTGGCTGGGGCGCGGCGCGCTGTCCTTCCTCGCGGAGGCCTCCGACCTGCTCGCCGGACAGCTCGACGAGGACCTGGTCGCCTCGCTCACCGGACAGCTGCTCGTGCCCCGGCTCGCCGACTGGTGCGCGGTGTGGCTGGAGGACGAGTCCACCGGCCGGTGGGGTGCCTCGCGCTGGAGCGGAGGTGAGGGTGGCGGAGGCTGGAACGACGGGATCGGCGCGGCCGGGCCGCGGCTCGCCCGTGTCTGGCACGGCAGCGAGAGCCGGATCGAGGAACTGCGCCGTGTCCTGGAGAAGGACCCGCCGCGCCCCACCGACGGCCTGCGGTCAGGGCCCGCCGCCTATCCCTGGCCCGGGGAGGCCCTCGGCCCGCACGCGGCCCACGGCGCGGCGCTGGCGTACCGCCTGATCGCGGGCGGCCGTCCGCTGGGCACGCTGGTCATCGGGCGGACCGGGCTGCTCCGCTTCCCCGACGAGGTCACCGGGCTGGTCGAGGACCTCAGCCGGCGGGTCGCCCTCGCCATCGGCGCGGCCCGGCAGTACGCCCGCCAGGCCACCATCAGCGCCGTGCTCCAGCGTGGCCTGCTGCCCGGCGCGGTCGCCGAGATCCCCGGTCTGCGCAGCGCGCTGGTGTACGAGCCGTGCGACAAGGGCGGCCCGAGCGGCGACTTCTACGACCTCTTCCCGGCCGGCGACGGCCGTTGGTGCTTCGCCGTCGGCGACGTGCAGGGCAAGGGCCCCGAGGCCGCCGTGGTCATCGGGCTCGCCCGCCCCTGGCTGCGGCTGCTGGCCCGCGAGGGCTACGGCGTCGCCGACGTCCTGGACCGCCTCAACCAGCTCCTCCTCGACGACGCCACCGAGGCCGCCGACGCCGCCGCGCGCGTCCTGGTGGCGGCCGGCGGACGGACCCCGGTGCCCGGCGACACCCAGACCCGGTTCCTGTCCCTGCTGTACGGCGAGCTGGTCCCCTTCGACGGAGGCGTGCGCTGCACCCTCGCCTCCGCCGGGCATCCGCTGCCGCTGGTCCTCGGGCGCGAGGGCGGCGTCCGTACGGCGGCCCGGCCGCAGGCGCTGCTCGGGGTGATCGAGGACGAGACGTACGCCTGCGAGACCTTCGAGCTGCGGCCCGGCGACACGCTGCTGTGCGTCACCGACGGCGTCACCGAGCGGCGCTCCGGCTCCCGCCAGTTCGACGACGGGGACGGCCTCGCCACGGCCCTCGCCGGCTGCGCCGGCCTCGACGCGGAACCGATCGCCGAGCGCATCCGCCGCCTCGTACACGACTTCGGCACGGGCCCACCGGAGGACGACCTGGCCCTGCTGGTACTTCAGGCCGAACGCGACTGACAGAACTCCGGCGCTCAAGAAACCGCCCCGCCCCGCGCCAGCCATGGGCCCCGGGCTTCGCCCGGGGTGCTGGACAATGGGAGGTATGCCTTCCGCACTTCCCGATGGTGAGTCCGTTCCCGATGACGGTGCGCTGCCCGTGGGCGCGCTCGCCGGGGCGGCCGACCGGCCTCTCGGGTTCTATCTGCACGTCCCCTACTGCGCGACCCGCTGCGGCTACTGCGACTTCAACACGTACACCGCCACCGAGCTGCGCGGCACCGGCGGGGTGCTCGCGTCCCGTGACAACTACGCCGGGACGCTGACCGACGAGGTCCGCCTCGCCCGCAAGGTGCTCGGCGACGACCCGCGCGAGGTCCGCACGGTCTTCGTCGGTGGCGGCACGCCCACGCTGCTGGCCGCGGACGACCTGGTGCGGATGCTGGGGGCGATCCGCGACGAGTTCGGCCTCGCGGCCGACGCCGAGATCACGACGGAGGCCAACCCCGAGTCGGTCGACCCCGCCTACCTGGCCACGCTCCGCGAGGGCGGCTTCAACCGGATCTCCTTCGGCATGCAGAGCGCCCGGCAGCACGTGCTGAAGATCCTCGACCGCACGCACACCCCCGGCCGCCCCGAGGCCTGTGTGGCCGAGGCCCGCGCCGCCGGCTTCGAGCACGTCAACCTCGACCTGATCTACGGCACCCCCGGCGAGTCCGACGACGACTGGCGGGCCTCGCTGGACGCGGCCCTAGGCGCCGGCCCCGACCACGTCTCGGCGTACGCCCTGATCGTGGAGGAGGGCACCCAGCTCGCCCGCCGGATCCGGCGCGGGGAGATCCCGATGACGGACGACGACGTGCACGCCGACCGCTACCTGATCGCCGAGGAGACGCTGACCGCGGCGGGCTTCGAGTGGTACGAGGTGTCCAACTGGGCCACCTCGGAAGCCGGCCGCTGCCTGCACAACGAGCTGTACTGGCGCGGCGCCGACTGGTGGGGCGCCGGACCCGGCGCGCACAGCCACGTGGGGGGCGTGCGCTGGTGGAACGTGAAGCATCCGGGGGCGTACGCGGCAGCCCTGGCGGTCGGCCGTTCCCCGGGCGCTGGAAGGGAACTCCTCACGGAGGAGGACCGCCGGGTGGAGCGCATCCTGCTGGAACTGCGGCTGCGGGAGGGCGTCCCGCTGGACCTGCTGCGCCCGGACGGACTGGCCGCGTCCCGGCGCGCGCTGTCCGACGGGCTGCTCCAGGAGGGGCCGTACGAGGCGGGGCGCGCCGTGCTCACCCTGCGGGGCCGGCTGCTGGCGGACGCGGTGGTGCGGGACCTGGTGGACTGAGGCGCCCGGAGCACCCGGAGCCGGACCCGCGCGGCTACTCGGGCTGGACGGTGACGAAGTCGATCAGCTGCTCGACCCGGCCCAGCAGCTCCGGTTGAAGGTCCTTGTAGGACCGCACGTGGGACAGGATCCCCTTCCAGGCCGCGCCCGTGTTCTCCGACCAGCCCAGGGCGCGGCACACGCCCGTCTTCCAGTCCTGGCCGCGCGGGACGCGGGGCCAGGACCCGATCCCGAGCGAGGACGGCTTCACGGCCTCCCAGACGTCGATGTACGGGTGGCCGACCACCAGCGCGTGCTCGCTGGTCACCGATTCGGCGATGCGCCACTCCTTGCTGCCGGGGACCAGGTGGTCCACGAGGACGCCGAGGCGGGCGTCCGGACCGGGCGCGAACGCCTCGACGATCGCCGGCAGGTCGTCGACGCCCTCCAGGTACTCCACGACCACGCCCTCGACGCGCAGGTCGTCGCCCCACACCTTCTCGACCAGTTCGGCGTCGTGCCGGCCCTCGACGTAGATGCGCCCGGCGCGGGCCACGCGCGCGCGTGCCTCGGGCACGGCGACCGAACCGGATGCCGTACGGGTGGGCCGTACCGGGCCGGACGACGGCTTCACCAGGGTGACCACCCGGCCCTCCAGCAGGAAGCCGCCGGGCGCGAGCGGGAACACCCGGTGCTTGCCGAAACGGTCCTCCAGCGTCACCGTGCCCGCCTCGCAGCGGATCACCGCCCCGCAGAAGCCCGTCCCGGGCTCCTCCACGACCAGACCCGGCTCGGCGGAAACCTCCGGCACGGTCCGCGGCTTCTTCCAGGGAGGGGTGAGGTCGGGCGAATACTGGCGCATTCGAGTGACGATATGGACAGGCCCGTGTCCGATCAGGGCGACACGCCGAAGCGCGCGGCCAGGGCGTCCCGCTGGGCGCGGACGAAGGCGGCGTCCACCACCGCTCCGTGACCGGGGACGTACAGTGCGTCCTCGCCGCCGAGCGCCAGCAGTCGGTCGAGGGCGGCGGGCCACCGGGACGGCACGGCGTCCGGGCCGGCCTGGGGCTCGCCGGACTCCTCGACCAGATCCCCGCAGAACACCACCGGCGGCTCGCCCGGCACCACCACGGCGAGGTCGTGCGCCGTGTGGCCCGGCCCCACGTTCACCAGCAGCGCCTCCCGCCCGCCGCCGAGCCGCAGGGTCAGCCGGTCGCCGACCTCGCGGCCCGGGCGCACCAGCGCGTCCGCCGCCTCGCGTGCCGCCCCCGCGTCCAGCCCGTGCCGCACCGCGTCCGCGCGCAGCTCCTCGCGCCCGCCGGTGAACACCGCGGCCGCGCCCGCGGCGGCGAACACCTCCGCGCCGGTGAACTCGGCCGCCCCGAAGACGTGGTCGAAGTGCGGGTGGGTGAGCGCGAGAAGTGTCACACGGCCACCGGAGAGCTCTCGCGCCCGCGCGCACAACCGTGCGCCCTCCGCGCGGCTCGACCCCGCGTCGACCATCAGCGCGGCGTCCGCCCCGACGACCAGCCCGGCCGTGCAGTCCCACACCGGAAGACGGCACCGCCCGACGCCGTCCGCCAGCCGTTCCCATTCCAGTTCGTCCCGAGGTTCTTTACGAGGTTCTTCCCGACCAGCCGTCATACGGCGACGCTAGTGCGCTGCGACCGCGGCCGGGTACGACATCCCGGCCGATCCCGGGTGATCCCGGTCCCGACCTCGTAGTCCGTCGCGGCCCGGCCTTGCCGGGGGCGTACCCGGCGGCCGTACACTGGGCCGGGTAGAGCTGGCACTCGTATGCGCAGAGTGCCAGGCGGGTGGCCGAGGAACGACCCTGGAGGTGTGCGCGATGCTCAGCGAGCGGCGGCTTCAGGTGCTGCGCGCCATCGTCCAGGACTACGTCGGCACCGAGGAGCCGGTGGGCTCCAAGGCCCTCACCGAGCGGCACGGCCTGGGCGTCTCACCGGCCACGGTCCGCAACGACATGGCGGCCCTGGAGGACGAGGGCTACATCGCCCAGCCGCACACCAGTGCCGGCCGTATCCCCACCGACAAGGGGTACCGCCTGTTCGTCGACAAGCTGGCCGAGGTCAAGCCGATGACCGCGCCCGAGCGGCGCGCCATCCAGAACTTCCTCGACGGCGCCGTCGACCTCGACGACGTGGTGGCCCGCACGGTACGGCTGCTCGCCCAGCTGACCCGGCAGGTCGCCGTGGTGCAGTACCCGTCGCTGACCCGTTCGACCGTGCGGCACGTGGAGCTGCTGGCCCTCGCGCCCGCGCGGGTGATGCTCGTGCTGATCACGGACACCGGCCGGGTCGAGCAGCGGATGGTCGACTGCCCGGTGCCCTTCGGGGAGGCCTCCCTGGCCGACCTGAGGGCGCGGCTGAACAGCCGGGTCGCGGGGCGCCGTTTCACGGACGTCCCACACCTCGTGGAGGACCTGCCCGACGGCTTCGACATCGAGGACCGGGGTACCGTCTCGACCGTGCTGTCCACTCTCCTGGAGACGCTCGTCGAGGAGAACGAGGAGCGGCTGGTCATCGGCGGCACCGCCAACCTCACCCGCTTCGCGCACGACTTCCCGCTCACGATCCGGCCCGTTCTGGAGGCGCTGGAGGAGCAGGTCGTGATGCTGAGGCTGCTCGGTGAGACGCAGAATCCGGGCATGACCGTGCGCATCGGTCACGAGAACGCCCATGAAGGACTCAACTCCACGTCCATCGTGTCGGTCGGCTACGGTTCGGGCGGCGAGGCAGTGGCCAAGCTCGGCGTGGTCGGACCGACCCGCATGGATTACCCGGGAACGATGGGAGCGGTACGCGCAGTGGCACGGTACGTCGGACAGATCCTGGCGGAGTCGTAGGTGGCCACGGACTACTACGCCGTTCTCGGCGTGCGCCGTGACGCGTCGCAGGAAGAGATCAAGAAGGCCTTCCGGCGGCTCGCGCGCGAGCTGCACCCGGACGTCAACCCGGATCCCAAGACCCAGGAGCGGTTCAAGGAGATCAACGCCGCTTACGAGGTGCTCTCCGACCCGCAGAAGAAGCAGGTCTACGATCTCGGCGGCGACCCCCTCTCGCAGGCCGGCGCGGCCGGCGCGAGCGGCTTCGGGGCCGGTTCCTTCGGGAACTTCTCCGACATCATGGACGCCTTCTTCGGCACGGCGTCGCAGCGCGGACCGCGTTCGCGCACGCGCCGGGGTCAGGACGCGATGATCCGGCTCGAGGTCGAGCTGGACGAGGCGGCCTTCGGCACCACGAAGGACATCCATGTCGACACGGCCGTCGTCTGCAACACGTGCAGCGGCGAGGGCGCGGCTCCGGGCACGACCGCACAGACGTGCGACATGTGCCGCGGCCGGGGTGAGGTCTCGCAGGTCACCCGGTCCTTCCTGGGCCAGGTCATGACGTCGCGTCCGTGCCCCCAGTGCCAGGGCTTCGGCACGGTGGTGCCCACCCCGTGCCCGGAGT
Organism: Streptomyces sp. NPDC047453; assembly: GCF_040643155.1. Classification (NCBI taxonomy): domain Bacteria; kingdom Bacillati; phylum Actinomycetota; class Actinomycetes; order Kitasatosporales; family Streptomycetaceae; genus Streptomyces; species Streptomyces sp. NPDC047453. The sequence goes on from NZ_JBEYTS010000001.1 coordinate 166,765, forward strand.
GCGCCGGCGACGGCCGCATCCGCGCCCGCCGCACCCTGACCGTGAAGATCCCGGCCGGTGTCGACAACGGCACGCGCATCCAGCTCGCGGGCGAGGGCGAGGTCGGCCCCGGCGGCGGTCCGGCCGGCGACCTGTACGTCGAGATCCACGAGCTGCCGCACTCGACCTTCCAGCGGCGCGGCGACGACCTGCACTGCACGGTCACCATCCCGATGACCGCGGCGGCCCTCGGCACCAAGGTGCCGCTGGAGACCCTGGACGGCCTGGAGGAGGTCGACATCCGCCCGGGCACCCAGTCCGGCCAGTCGATCCCGCTGCACGGCCGCGGCGTCACGCACCTGCGCGGCGGCGGCCGGGGCGACCTCATCGTCCACGTCGAGGTCCAGACCCCGACCAAGCTCGACCCCGAGCAGGAACGCCTGCTGCGCGAGCTCTCCAAGCTGCGCGGCGAGGAACGCCCACAGGGGCAGTTCCAGCCGGGGCAGCAGGGCTTGTTCTCGCGGTTGAAGGACGCCTTCAACGGTCGCTGAGGCGGGGGCTGGGGTCGGCCGGGGGTTGCGGGGGTTGCCCCCGGGCGGGCACAGTCAGCCGGGGCGGCAAGGTGATTGGCCCGGAAGGGATTCCTCCGGCATATGCCAGAGGTCGCCCGGATTCGGACCCGTCAGGAGGACGTGACAACATGCCGTCATGTCCTCCGCACTGACCGATCTCTTCCCGCACCCGATCGTGCAGGCGCCGATGGCGGGCGGTCCCGCGGTGCCGCCGCTCGCCGCGGCGGTTTCCGATGCCGGTGGACTGGGATTCCTCGCCGCCGGTTACAAGACCGCCGACGGCATGTACCAGGAGATCAAGCAGCTGCGCGGACTGACCGGCCGCCCCTTCGGCGTCAACGTGTTCATGCCGCAGCCGGAGAGCGCCGAGACCGGCGCCGTCGACCTCTACGCCCACCAGCTCGCCGGCGAGCCCGGCTGGTACGAGACCGAACTCGGCGACCCGGAGTCCGGACGCGACGACGGCTACGACGCCAAGCTCGCCGTGCTCCTGGAAGACCCGGTGCCCGTCGTCTCCTTCCACTTCGGCGTGCCCGCCCGCGAGGTCGTGGACTCCCTGCACCGGGTCGGCACCTTCGTCCTCGCCACCGCCACCACCACCGAGGAGGCGCTCGCCGTGGACCGCTCGGGCGCGGACGCGGTGATCGCCCAGGGCGTGGAGGCCGGCGGCCACCAGGGCACCCACCGCGACCTGCCGGAACAGAACGGCGCCGGGATCGGCGTGCTCTCGCTCGTCGCGCAGATCCGCGAGGCGGTCGCCCTGCCGATCATCGCCACGGGCGGCATCATGCGCGGCAGCCAGATCGCCGCCGTGCTCGCGGCGGGCGCCCGCGCAGCCCAGCTCGGCACGGCCTTCCTCGTCACTCCCGAGTCCGGCGCGCACGACCTGCACAAGCAGGCGCTCACCGACCCGGTGTTCCCGCATACGGAGCTGACCCGGGCGTTCTCCGGGCGGCCGGCCCGCGGACTGGTCAACCGCTTCATGCGGGAGCACGGCCCGTACGCGCCCGCTGCCTACCCGGAGGTCCACCACCTCACCGCGCCGCTGCGCAAGGCGGCCGCCAAGGCGAAGGACGCGCAGGGCATGGCGCTGTGGGCGGGCCAGGGCCACCGGATGGCACGCGAGCTGCCCGCCGGGCAGCTGGTGGAGGTGCTGCTCGCCGAACTCGACGCCGCACGGGCGGCGTTGGCGGCCGGTTTTGCGGCAGGAGGTGACGCGCGATGACCGCGCCGGTGTTCGTCGTGGACGAACTGAAGGCAGTCGGACCGGAGTTCGTGCTGGAGGGCCCCGAGGGGCGGCACGCGGTCTCGGTCAAGCGGCTGCGGCCGGGCGAGGACGTGGTGCTCACCGACGGCCGCGGGCGCTGGATCGAGGGCGTGGTCAAGGCCGCCGAGGGCAAGGACCGGCTGGTGGTCTCGGACTTGGCGTCCCTCGTCGAGGAACCGCCGGAGTCCCCCCGTATCACCGTCGTCCAGGCCCTGCCCAAGGGCGACCGCGGCGAACTCGCCGTGGAGACCATGACCGAGGTCGGCGTGGACGCGATCGTGCCGTGGGCCGCCTCCCGCTGCATCACGCAGTGGAAGGGCGACCGGGGTCTGAAGGCGCTCGGCAAGTGGCGCGCGACCGCCCGCGAGGCCGGCAAGCAGTCCCGCCGGGTGCGCTTCCCGGAGGTCGCGGACGCGGCGACGACCAAACAGGTTGCCGCACTTCTGGCCGAAGCGGACCTCGCCGCCGTGCTCCACGAGAGCGGCGAGGAACGTCTGGCCACCGTCGAACTCCCCGCCCAGGGCGACATCGTGCTGGTCGTCGGCCCCGAAGGCGGGGTGTCGCCCGAGGAGTTGGCGCAGTTCCAGGACGCGGGGGCGAAGGCGTACGTGCTCGGCCCCACCGTGCTGCGCACCTCCACCGCCGGCACGGCGGCCGCCGCCCTGCTGCTGGGCCGTACCGGCCGCTGGTCCTGACCGGCAGGGCCGCATGAGCGCGGGCGCGCGCGGCGCGCGTGTGGCCGTATGCGCTCTACCGCGCCGGGCGTGGCGGTGGCAGGCTGCCGTACATGGGGGCATTGAGACGGATTCGGCACCTGCCGCGCGGGCGGCGGGTGAGGGCCGTGGCGGTGCTCGCGGTGGTCGCCGCGGGCGGGGCCGTCGCATGTGAACCCGGCGGGCTCAACGCCGCGTCGGCGGCGTCCACGACCGACGTGACGGCGACGGCTGAGCTGAACCGGCGTCACACATCGGTGAGTTGGCTCAGCTGCATAGGCAGGGACGACGACGGTGGACGGACACGCACGGCGGGAAACCAGGGGAACCAGTCACCGTCGGCGTCCGAGACCACCGTGGTCACCGTGGACTGCCAGGGGGAGACGAAGGACGGCCGGAAGATCTCCGTCACCGGGAAGGTCACCCGGGCCGTCGACGGAGCCTGTGTGCGCGGGGACCTGACCGCCAAGGTGGGCGGCAGGGTCTTGTTCCACGTGGGCGGCCTCGGCAACTGCGACGCCACGACCGCGCCGACGTACCGGCCGCCCGTCACCTACCGGCCGACCCACGGTCAGCCGGAGCCGGGGGTCACGGTGACCGTCACACGGACGATCTGGTGCCAGGGTGATCCCACCTGCTGGCCCGTCCGGGGCAAGTGAGGCCGCACCGCCGCCGGTTCGCGTGCGGGGGGAGCCATCCGACCCCTGTCCGTCGCCGTCGCCCCTGCGTAGGGTGATCACGTGACTCAGCCCGCATCGTCTCCGTCGCCCGTGTCGTCCGTATCGTCTGCCTCTTCCGCGTATCTCCGGTTCCCGCATCTGCGCGGCGAGTTGGTCGCCTTCACCGCCGAGGACGACGTGTGGCTCGCGCCACTGGACGGCGGCAGGGCCTGGCGGGTCAGCGCCGACAACGTGCCGGCGAACCATCCCCGTATCTCGCCCGACGGCACCTTCGTCGCCTGGACCTCCACCCGCGACGGCGCTCCCGAGGCGCACATCGCCCCCGTCGCCGGCGGCCCCGCCAAGCGCCTGACCTACTGGGGGAGTTCGAAGACCCAGGTGCGCGGCTGGACCCCGGCGGGCGAGGTCCTCGCGATCAGCACCCAGGGCCAGGCCAGCCTGCGCCGCACCTGGGCGCGCGCCGTCCCGCTCGACGGCGGACCGGCCACCACCCTGCCGTACGGGCCCGTCGGCGACATCGCCCACGGCCCGCACACCGTCCTGCTGTCCGCGCCGATGGGCCGCGAGGCGGCCTGGTGGAAGCGGTACCGGGGCGGCACGGCGGGCAAGCTGTGGATCGACCGTGAGGACACCGGGGAGTTCGTCCGGCTGCACGAGGACCTGGACGGCAACCTCGAATACCCGCTGTGGGTGGGGGAGAGGATCGCGTTCCTCTCCGACCACGAGGGCACCGGCGCGCTGTACTCCTCCCTCGCCGACGGCTCCGACCTGCGCCGGCACACCCCGTTGGACGGCTTCTACGCCCGGCACGCCGCCACCGACGGCACTCGGGTCGTCTACTCCAGCGCCGGTGAACTGTGGCTCCTCGACGACCTGGACGGCGCCGAGCCGCGCCGGATCGACGTCCGGCTCGGCGGGCCGCGCGTCGACCTCCAGCCGTATCCGGTGAACGCCTCCCACTGGTTCGGCTCGGCGGCCCCCGACCACACCGCGCGCGGCAGCGCGGTCGCCGTGCGCGGCGCCGTCCACTGGGTCACCCACCGCTCCGGTCCCGCCCGCGCGCTCGCCGCCGAGCCCGGTGTACGCACCCGGCTGCCGCGCACCTTCCGCGCCGAGGGCGAGGAGTGGGTGGTGTGGGTGACGGACGCCGAGGGCGACGACGCCCTGGAGTTCGCGCCCGCCACCGGCCTGGCGCCCGGCGCGACCCCGCGCCGGCTGGGCGCCGGGCAACTCGGCCGCGTCCTGGAACTCGCCACCGCCCCCGACGGCAGCCGCGTCGCCGTCGCCTCGCACGACGGCCGGCTGCTGCTCGTCGAACGCGAGAGCGGCGAGGTGCGCGAGGTCGACCGCAGCGAGCACGGGGACGTCGGCGACCTCGCCTTCTCGCCCGACTCCGCCTGGCTGGCCTGGTCGCACCCCGGCCCACGCCCCCTCAGCCAGCTCCGCCTCGCCAACACCACCGACCTGTCGGTCACCGAGGCGACCCCGCTGCGCTTCCGGGACCACGCGCCCGCGTTCACCCTCGACGGCAAGCACCTCGCCTTCCTCTCCCACCGCTCCTTCGACCCGGTCTACGACGAGCACGTCTTCGACCTGGCGTTCGTCGAGAGCTCCCGCCCGCACCTGATCACGCTCGCCGCGGCGACCCCCTCGCCGTTCGGCCCGCAGCGGCACGGCCGGCCCTTCGAGGCGCCCGACAAGGAGGAGACCCCGGACAGCGAGGGCATCCCGGCGACCCGGATCGACCTGGAGGGCCTGGCCGACCGCATCGTGCCCTTCCCGGTCGAGGCCGCCCGCTACTCCAACCTGCGCGCCGCCAAGGACGGCGTGCTCTGGCTCAGGCACCCGGTGCGCGGTGTTCTCGGCGCCTCCCGCGCCACGCCCGGCGACCCCGACCCGAAGACCGAGCTGGAGCGCTACGACCTCCTCCAGCAGCGCATCGAGCACCTCGCCGCCGACGCCGACCACTTCGCGGTCAGCGGCGACGGCAAGCGGGTCCTGCTGTGGACGGACGGCAAGCTCAAGGTCGTGCCCAGCGACCGGCGCGCCTCCGGCGACGAGGACAGCGACTCCAACATCACCGTCGACCTCGGCCGGGTCCGGCAGACCGTCGAGCCGGCCGCCGAGTGGCGGCAGATGTACGAGGAGACCGGCCGCATCATGCGGGACCACTTCTGGCGGCCGGACATGGGCGGCGTCGACTGGGACGGCGTCCTCGACCGCTACCGGCCCGTCCTGGACCGGATCGCCACCCACGACGACCTGGTCGACCTGCTCTGGGAGGTGCACGGCGAGCTGGGCACCTCGCACGCCTACGTCATGCCGCCCGGCGGCTTCGGGCACGGCACCCGGCAGGGGCTGCTCGGCGCGGACATCTCCCGGCACGAGGACGGGAGTTGGCGGATCGACCGGATCCTGCCCTCGGAGACCTCCGACCCGGACGCGCGCAGTCCGCTCGCCGCTCCCGGCGTCGCGGTGCGCGCCGGGGACGCGATCGTCGCGGTCGGCGGCCGCCCGGTCGACCCGGTGGCCGGCCCCGGCCCGCTGCTGGTCGGCACGGCGGACAAGCCGGTCGAACTGACCGTCCTGCCGGCCGGCGGGGGCGACCCGCGGCACGCGGTCGTGGTCCCCGTCGCCGACGAGGAGCCCCTGCGCTACCACGCGTGGGTGGCCGACCGCCGGGCCTACGTCCACGAGCGGTCCGGCGGCCGCCTCGGCTACCTGCACGTACCGGACATGCAGGCCCCCGGCTGGGCGCAGATCCACCGCGACCTGCGCGTGGAGGTGGCCCGCGAAGGGCTCGTCGTCGACGTCCGCGAGAACCGCGGCGGCCACACCTCCCAACTCGTGGTGGAGAAGCTGGCCCGGCGGATCGTCGGCTGGGACCTGCCGCGCGGCATGCGACCGGAGAGCTACCCGCTGGACGCGCCCCGCGGCCCTGTCGTCGCCGTCGCCAACGAGTTCTCCGGCTCCGACGGCGACATCGTCAACGCGGCGATCAAGGCGCTGGGCATCGGGCCGGTCGTCGGCACCCGCACCTGGGGCGGCGTGATCGGCATCGACAGCCGCTACCGCCTGGTCGACGGCACGCTGATCACTCAGCCCAAGTACGCTTTCTGGCTGGAGGGTTACGAGTGGGGCGTGGAGAACCACGGGGTGGATCCGGACGTCGAGGTCGCGCAACGCCCGCAGGACCACGCGGCGGGCCAGGACGTCCAACTCGACGAGGCGATCCGCCTCGCGCTTCAGGCGCTCCAGGAGACGCCCGCGAAGACGCCGCCGTCCCTGCCGTGACGGTCCGGGGGTCGCGGCCCCCGGACCCGGCCGGATCCGCGCGCCCTGGATACCATGCCCCCGTACCCGATCAACCCGGCGTGAGGAGCACCGCATGGCAGGGGAACCCCAGGGCGACTGCCTGTTCTGCAAGATCGTCGCGGGACAGGTCCCGGCCACGATCGTCCGCGAGACGGAGACGACCGTCGCCTTCCGGGACATCAACCCCCAGGCGCCCACCCACGTCCTGGTGATCCCCAAGGCGCACTACAAGGACGCCGCGGTCCTCGCCACCGAGGCCCCGCAACTCGCCGCGGACATCCTGCGCGAGACGCAGGCGATCGCCGACGAGGACAAGCTGGACAGCTACCGCATCGTGTTCAACACCGGTTCCGGCGCCGGCCAGACCGTCTGGCACGCCCACGCGCACGTCCTCGGCGGCCGCGGCCTCGAGTGGCCCCCCGGGTAGGCCGTCGTGTCCGTACGCGAACTGGTCGTCCTCGGCACCGCCAGCCAGGTGCCCACCCGGCACCGCAACCACAACGGCTATCTGCTGCGCTGGGACGGCGAGGGCATCCTGTTCGACCCCGGCGAGGGCACCCAGCGCCAGATGCTGCGCGCCGGGGTCGCCGCGCACGACCTGAACCGGATCTGCGTCACCCACTTCCACGGTGACCACAGCCTCGGCCTGGCCGGGGTGATCCAGCGGATCAACCTCGACCGGGTGCCGCACGAGATCACCGCCCACTACCCGCGTTCGGGCCGGCGCTTCTTCGAGCGCCTGCGCTACGCCACCGCCTACCGCGAGACGGTCGAGCTGACCGAGGCCCCGGTCGACGCCGACGGCGTCCTCGCGACGACCCCGGCGTACACCCTCGAAGCCCGCAGGCTCTCCCACCCGGTGGAGTCCTTCGGCTACCGCCTCGTCGAGCCGGACGGGCGCCGCATGCTGCCCGAGCGGCTCGCCGCGCACGGGATCAAGGGCCCGGACGTGGGCCGCGTCCAGCGCGAGGGTTCCCTGGGCGGGGTGCCGCTGGAGGCCGTCAGCGAGGTGCGGCGCGGACAGCGGTTCGCGTTCGTCATGGACACCAGGCTGTGCGAGGGCGTGCACGCGCTCGCCGAGGGCTGCGACATGCTGGTCATCGAGTCGACCTTCCTCGACGAGGACGAGCAACTGGCCGTCGAGTACGGTCACCTGACGGCAGGTCAGGCCGCACAAGTGGCGCGGGACGCCGGCGTGCGGCATCTGGTCCTCACCCACTTCAGCCAGCGGTACACGGACCTCGAGGGAGAGTTCGAGCGGCAGGCGCGGGCGGCCGGGTTCGACGGCGAGCTGACCGTGGCGCGCGACCTGCTCAGGGTGGCGGTTCCGAAACGCCGCTGACCAGGCCGTACGATGTTCCGATGCCGCTGCCGAAAGCCGAACTGCACCTGCACATCGAAGGCACCCTGGAGCCCGAGTTCGTTTTCGAGCTGGCCGCGCGCAACGGCGTCGAGCTGCCGTACGCGGACACCGACGCGCTCCGCGAGGCCTACCGGTTCGAGGACCTCCAGGCCTTCCTGAACCTGTACTACGAGCTCATGGCCGTCCTGCGCACCGAGCGGGACTTCGAGGACCTGGCCGACGCCTATCTCGCGCGGGCCGCCGCGCAGGGCGTGCGGCACGCGGAGATCTTCTTCGACCCGCAGGCCCACCTCGCCCGGGGCGTCGGCATGGGCGCGGTCGTCGACGGGCTGTGGCGGGCGCTGGGCCGCAGCCAGGAGAAGCACGGCGTCTCGACCCGGCTGATCATGTGCTTCCTACGCGACGAGTCCGCCGAGTCGGCCATGGAGACGCTGGAGGCCGCCAAGCCGTACCTCGACCGGATCGCGGGGATCGGGCTGGACTCGGCCGAGGCGGGCCACCCGCCGGCGAAGTTCCGCGAGGTGTACGAGGCCGCCGCCGCCCTCGGGCTGCGGCGCGTGGCGCACGCCGGCGAGGAGGGCCCGCCGGAGTACATCACGCAGGCCCTCGACGTGCTCGGCGTCGAGCGCGTCGACCACGGGCTGCGCTGCATGGAGGATCCGGAGCTGGTCGCCCGCCTGGTGCGCGACCGGATCCCGCTGACCCTGTGCCCCCTGTCGAACGTCCGCCTCCGCGCGGTCGCCACGCTGGCCGACCACCCGCTGCCCGCCATGCTGGACGCCGGCCTCCTGTGCACGCTCAACTCCGACGACCCGGCCTACTTCGGCGGCTACGTGGGCGACAACTTCCACGCCGTGCGCGACACCCTGGGCCTGGGCAAGGACCGGCTGCGCGAACTGGCCCGCAACTCCTTCCTCGCCTCCTTCCTGGAGCACGACGAGGAGTTGCGCCGGCGGTACCTCGCCGAGGTCGAGGCGTACGAGTTCCCGTAAGCCCCCGCCGAACCCGCCTCCCGCATGCGCCGGGCGCCCTGTGCGCCCGGCGCATGCGGGTTTTCGGACGTCTACGGGTTTCGGGCGGCCGACGACGCAACCCCCGCAGGCCCGTTGACGGAGCATGTTCGCGTTTCTAAACTCCGTTCTCATACGTGGATGACGTCTGTATGGGGAGATGGCCAGGGTGAGTCCGGAGACGAACACCGCGAGTCCGTCCGGTGTGGTGCGCAGGCTGCGGGACGGGATGGCGGGCGGTGTGCTGTCCTTCCCGCTGACGGCGTTCCACGACGACGGCTCGCTCGACCCCGACGGCTGCCGCGCGTACCTGGCCGCCCAGCTCGCCACCGTGCCCGGCGCCGTCTTCCCGGCCTGCGGCACCGGCGAGTTCTTCTCCCTGGACGAGGACGAGTACCGCCAGGTCGTCTCGATCGCCGTCGAGGAGGCGGCGGGCCGGGTGCCCGTGGTGGCGGGCGCCGGGTACGGCTGGGCGCAAGCCGCACGGTTCGCGCGCATCGCCGAGGAGGCCGGCGCCGACGCGCTCCTCGTCCTGCCGCACTACCTCGTCGCCGCTCCGCAGGACGGACTGGCCGCCCAGCTCGAACAGCTCGCGGCCCGCACCCGGCTCCCGCTCATCGCCTACCAGCGCGGCCAGGCGGTGTACGGCCTGGAGGCGTTCCGGCGCATCGCGCGGATCCCCTCGGTCATCGGCCTCAAGGACGGCCGCAGCGACCTCGACGGCCTCCAGCGGCTCACCCTCGCCGCCCCCGAGGGGTTCCTGTTCTTCAACGGAGCCCCCACCGCCGAGATGCAGGCCCGCGCCTACGCCGCCGTCGGCGTCCCCGCCTACTCCTCCGCCGTGCACGCCTTCGCCCCGGAGATCGCGAACGCCTTCTTCGCCGCGCTGCGGTCCGGCGACGGCGGCTCCGCCGACAAGCTGCTGCGCGACTTCTACATCCCCTTCGTCGAACTGCGCGACCGGGTGCCCGGATACTCCGTGTCCCTGGTGAAGGCGGCCGCCCGGCTGCGCGGGCGCCAGGTCGGACCCGTACGGGCCCCGCTCACCGACCCCTCGTCCGCCGACCTGGCCGACCTGAGGGAACTGCTGGCCTCGGGACTCGACATGGTGGGAGCCGCCCTGTGACCCGCGACCTCACCGTCACCGAGGTACGGCTGACCCCGATCCTGATCGCCGACCCGCCGCTGCTGAACACCCAGGGCGTCCACCAGCCGTACACCCCCCGCCTGATCGTGGAGGTGGTGACGGCCGACGGGATCACCGGATACGGCGAGACCTACGGCGACACCAAGTACCTGGAGCTGGCCCGCCCCCTCGCCGACCGGCTGACGGGACGCCGGATCACCGACCTGAACGGCCTGTTCGGCCTCGAACTCGCGGTGGACGCCTCCCGGGTGGAGAACGCCGTCGACGTCGGCGGGCTGCGCGGCGTCCAGACCGCCGACAAACTGCGCCTGTCCGTCCTGTCCGGCTTCGAGGTCGCCTGCCTGGACGCCCTGGGCAAAGCGTTCGGCCTGCCCGTGCACGCGCTGCTCGGCGGCAAGGTGCGCGACTCCGTCGAGTACAGCGCCTACCTCTTCTACAAGTGGGCCGGGCATCCGGAGGGCGTCGACTGCGAGAAGGACGACTGGGGCGCCGCCCTCGACCCGGCGGGGGTGGTGGAGCAGGCGCGCGGGTTCACCGAGCGCCACGGCTTCACCTCCTTCAAGCTCAAGGGCGGCGTCTTCCCGCCCCAGGAGGAGATCGCCGCCGTACGGGCCCTGGCCGAGGCTTTTCCGGGACACCCGCTGCGGCTGGACCCCAACGGGGCCTGGTCGGTGGAGACCTCCGTGGAGGTGGCCCGGCAGCTCGGGGACGTCCTGGAGTACCTGGAGGACCCCGCCCTCGGCACGCCCGCCATGGCCGAGGTGGCCGCGCGGACCGGCGTGCCGCTGGCCACCAACATGTGCGTGACGACCTTCGCCGAGATCAAGGAGGCGTTCACCTCGAACGCGGTCCAGGTGCTGCTCTCCGACCACCACTACTGGGGCGGCCTGCGCAACACCCAGCACCTGGCGGCCCTGTGCGCCGCCTTCGGCGTGGGCGTGTCGATGCACTCCAACACCCATCTGGGGATCAGCCTGGCCGCGATGACCCATGTGGCGTCCACCGTGCCCGGCCTCCACCACGCCTGCGACACCCACTACCCCTGGCAGTCGGAGGACGTCCTGACCGAACGGCTCACCTTCGACAGCGGCCGGGTCGCCGTCCCCGACGGCCCCGGTCTCGGCGTCGAACTCGACCGGGACAGGCTGGCCTTCCTGCACCGCCGCTGGGCCGAGGACGACGGCCGCCTGCGGGACCGGGACGACGCGGCGGCGATGCGCGTCGCCGAACCGGGCTGGACCGCCCCGCCGACCCCCCGCTGGTAGACGCGGCCCGCGCTCCCCGGCGTGAGCGCCGACGCGCCGCCGGCGCTCTGGTGCACACTGGCCGGACCAGCACCACGTCAGGGAGCGCACCGTGACCGCGTCCAACACGTCCGCCGGAGCGGGACCGGAGTACCCGGAGGACCGGGAAGACCTCGCGGACCGGGAGGACCGGGAGTACATCGTCGGGGCACCGCACGCCCACGCCGATGCCCAGGTCGACCCGCTGGCCGGGCTGCGCTCGGCGGACGATCCGCCCTGGGACGTGTACCTCACGGGCACCGTCTTCCTCGACATCATCTTCACCGGACTCGGCTCAGCCCCGGTGCGCGGGACCGAGTCCTGGGCGCGCGGGATGGGATCGAGCCCCGGCGGGGTGGCCAACATGGCGACCGCGCTGGCCCGGCTGGGACTGCGGACGTCCCTGGCGGCGGCCTTCGGCGACGACCACTACGGCGACTACTGCTGGGACGCGCTGGAACAGGGCGAGGGCATCGACCTGTCCCCGTCCGGCACCGTGCCCGGCTGGCACTCGCCGGTCACCGTCTCGATGGCGTACGAGGGCGAGCGCACCATGGTCTCGCACGGCCACGAGCCGCCCCCGGAGGCCGTGTTCCTCCAGGAGGGCGTCCCGGAGTGCCGGCCCCGCGCGCGTGCCGCCGTGGCCTCCCTGACGCCGGGCCGGCGCTCCCCGTGGATCGCCCAGGCCGCGGGTGAGGGCACGCGCATCTTCGGGGACGTCGGCTGGGACGACACCGGCGCCTGGGACCTGGCGGGCCTGTCCGACCTGGAGCACTGCGAGGCGTTCCTGCCCAACGCCGAGGAGGCGATGCGCTACACGGGCACCGACTGCCCGCGCGCCGCCGCGCACGCGCTCACCGCGTTCGTCCCGCTCGCGGTGGTCACCCTCGGCTCGGAGGGCGCCTACGCGGTCGACCGGCGCACGGGGGAGAGCGCCGAGGTGCCCGCCATCGCGGTGGAGGCGCTGGACCCGACCGGCGCGGGCGACGTCTTCGTGGCCGGCTTCGTCACCGGCACCCTGGCCGGCTGGCCGCTGGCCGACCGCCTCGCCTTCGCCGGCCTCACCGCCGCCCTGTCCGTGCAGGAGTTCGGCGGCTCCCTGTCGGCCCCCGGCTGGTCCGAGATCGCCGCCTGGTGGCGCCGGGTCCAGTCGGTCGAGGGCCAGGACCCGGCGGCCCTGCGGCGGTACGCGTTCCTGGAGCACCTGGTTCCGGAGGCGAGCGTCGAGCCGTGGCCGCGGCGCCGGGCCGTGCCGACCATCGGGTTCCGCCGGCCGGCGTGACCGGTGCCGCGCGGCCCGCGACCGCGCGCCGGGCCGCCCGCTACGGCGGGTTCCGCTGATTCGGCGGATTCGGCGGTTTCCGACACGACGTCAAGGCCGGGAACGTCGTTGACAGGTGGCGTCCGCCGTCCGATCATCGGCGCGACCGAGCACGATGAGGCAAGCAGCCTCCGGCCTCCTGACTCCCTCCGTCGAAGGACACGCGTCGTGCGCAGACCATCACGCAGACCCGGAGTGCTCCTCGCCGTGTCCGGCCTCGTCCTTGCGCTGCCCGTCGCGTTGACCACGCCGGAACCGGCCGAGGCGCGACCGCGGACCGGGGCCGCTCCCGACGGCCAAGCGCCCCGGTTCACCGACTCCGAGGGTCAACTCACCCTGACCGTATCGGCGGGCCGCAACACCCCCGGTTACGCATTACGGGTGATGAAGGATCAACTCTCCTTGACGACGAGCCGTTCGGGCGGCACGGTTCTGGCCACCGCGGGCGGCGACACCGGCGCCCTGCGCTTCCAGACCGCCGGCAGATGGCAGCACGCCACCCGAGTCACCGACTGGACCTGGCGGAACGGCACGCTCACCCTCACCGCCGCCACGACGACGCCCGGTGCCACCGTACGGGCCCGGGTCACCCCGTCCACCGACCGCTACCGGCTCGACTGGCAGGTCGTGGGAACCGCCCCCGAACGCCTCGGCCTCGCCTACGACCTGCCGTCCGCCGGCCACTGGTACGGCCACGGCGAGACCCGGACCCCGCACGGCGGCCCCGCCACCGACCAGCCCTGGCCGCTCGACAGCGGGCAGGTCGCCGACCCGGCCTTCGGGCCCGCCTCCTACTACATGGTCGACCCGTTCTGGTACACGTCCTCGGCGGCCGGACTGCACGTGGACACCGGGCACGTCATGAACGTGGCGGTCAACCAGGACGAGGACGGGCTCGGCCGCTTCGACATCGAGTCCGCCGACCCCTACCGGGCCACGGTCTTCGTCGAGTCCACGCCGCTGGAGGTCTACCGCGACTACGTAGGCGTCGTGGGCAAGCCGGACAAGAGCGACGCCACCCAGCGGCAGTACGCCGAGCCGGTGTGGAACTCCTGGGCGCAGTTCTACACCCACGTCGACCAGGCCAAGCTCGTCGGCTACGCCCAGGACCTGCACGACCACGGAATCACCGGGCACACGCTCCAGCTCGACGACAAGTGGGAGTCCGACTACGGGAACATGACCTTCGACGCGAAGGCCTACCCGGACCCCGGGGCGATGTCCCGCCGGATCCACGACCTCGGCTTCGACTTCGGCCTCTGGGTGACGCTGTGGATCAACCTGGACTCCGACCAGTACCGGTACGCCGCCGACCACGGCTATCTGCTCGGCGCCGCCACCGATCCCGCCGAGCCGTGCCGGGTCACCTGGTGGAACGGCACCGCCGGCATCGTCGACCTCGCCAACCCGAAGGCCAGGGCCTGGTACGCGGGCCGGCTGCGCGGCCTGATGAGCACCTACGGCGTCGACGGGCTGAAGTTCGACACCCGCTTCTTCGACGAGCGGTGCGTTCCCCGCGCGGGCTACGAACCCACCGACTACCAGCGCCTGGGCGCTCAACTCGCCGACGAGTTCGACCTCCAGGGCGTCGGCATCCGCGTCCACTGGGACACCACCGCCCACCGGGCCGGGTTCGTCACCCGCCAGCTGGACAAGGGCACCGGCTGGGACTCCCTGCGGGCCGCCGTCACGCAGAACCTCGCCATCTCCACCATCGGCTACCCGTTCGTCACCACCGACATGATCGGCGGCTCCAGCGGTCAGCCCGCCCCCACCCAGCAGGTCCTGGTCCGCTGGGCCCAGGCCGCGTCGCTGATGCCGCTCATGTACTCCTCCACGTCCCCCGTGGACACCGTCGACGTGACGACCGGCGGGAAGGTGGTGTACGACGCGCGGACCGCCGCCCTCTACCGCGAGGCCATCGCCCGCCACGGCCGCCTCGCCCCCTACATCCGCGACCAGGTCCGGCACACGCTGCGCACCGGCGACCCGATCATGCGCCCGCTCTTCTTCGACTTCCCGCACGACGAGCAGGCGTACACGATCAGCGACGCGTGGATGCTGGGTCCCGCGATCCTGGCGGCCCCCCAACTGGCCGACGCGCCCGCCCGCTCCGTCCACCTTCCCCCGGGCACCTGGTACGACGTCATCCACGGCCGCACCCTGCAAGGCCCCCGGACCATCCCGGCCTACACGACCCCGCTGAACGCCACCCCGGTCTTCGTCAACCTGAACGCAAAGGAAGCGAAGAAGGCCGTAGAGGCCCTGCGCTGACACCCACCGAGACGGGTGGGAAAGCGGGGGCGCGGGGGGCGGAGTTCCTTGGCGGGGTCCGGGGCGGAGCCCCAGGGAGGGAGCCCCAAGTCACCGGGCTCTCAGAAGCCGAGGCGGCGGAGCTGCTTGGGGTCGCGCTGCCAGTCCTTGGCGACCTTCACATGAAGGTCGAGGAACACCGGCGTCCCCAGGAGCGCCTCGATGTGCTTGCGGGACTTGATCCCGACCTCCTTCAGCCGCTTGCCCTTGGGCCCGATGATGATGCCCTTCTGGCTCGGCCGCTCGATGAACACGTTGGCGTGGATGTCGAGCAGCGGCTTGTCCGCCGGCCGATCCTCGCGGGGCAGCATCTCCTCCACCACCACCGCGATGGAGTGGGGCAGTTCGTCCCGCACACCCTCCAGCGCCGCCTCCCGGATCAGCTCGGCGACCATCACCTGCTCGGGCTCGTCCGTGAGGTCGCCCTCGGGGTAGAGCGCGGGACCCTCGGGCAGCAGCGGGACCAGCAGATCGGCCAGCAGGTCCACCTGCTTGTTCGCCGTCGCCGACACCGGCACGATCTCGGCCCAGGCGATCCCCAGCTCCTCGCCCAGCCGGTCGATCGCGATCAACTGCTCGGCGAGCGTCTTGGAGTCCACCAGGTCCGTCTTCGTGACGATCGCGACCTTGGGCGTCTTCCTGATCGCGGCCAGTTCCTTCGCGATGAACCGGTCACCGGGACCGATCTTCTCGTCGGCCGGCAGGCAGAAGCCGATCACGTCGACCTCGGCCCAGGTGGTCCGTACGACGTCGTTCAGTCGTTCCCCCAGCAGCGTGCGCGGCTTGTGCAGCCCCGGAGTGTCCACCAGGATCAGCTGCGCGTCCGGGCGGTGGACGATGCCCCGCACGGTGTGCCGCGTCGTCTGCGGCCGGTTCGAGGTGATCGCCACCTTCTGCCCGACCAGAGCGTTCGTGAGGGTGGACTTGCCCGCGTTGGGACGGCCCACGAAGCAGGCGAAGCCCGCCCGGTGGGCAGCCTCGACGGACTGCTCGGATGACTGGGTGTGAACGCTCATGGCGCCCATTGTCCCTGATCCACGAACACCGGCTGCACACGGACGGGCGAGCGCGGCTCCGGCGGGCCCAGAGGCGTACGCGACGCCTGTCGGCGCAGCGGGCCTCAGCCGTCCTCGCCCGCCGGCAGGGTGAGCCGCACGGTGCCGTCCGGACCGGCCAGGAGGACCGGGGTGCCGGCGCCGCCCAGGTCCCGTACGGCGGCCCGGTCCTCCGGGGCGATCTCGTCCGCCTCGCTGACCACCGCCGCCGCCTCCAGGGACGTCGCCCCGGACGCCACGGCCATCGCCACCGCCGTCCGGAGGGCGCTCAGCTTCAGTGAGGCGAGGTGCACCGACCCGGCGACGTACGTACGCCCCGTCTCGTCCCGTACGGCCGCGCCCTCCGGCACACCGTTGCGGGCCCGGGCCGAACGGGCCAGGGTGACGATCTTGAGGTCCTCGGGATCAAGCGCGTTGGTCTCGGTCATGCCCCGAGCATAAGAGCCGCCCCGGCGGCCGCCGAGATCACCCCGGCGACCGCGGAGTCCGGGTGCTCAGGCCCGGTCGAGACGGAGCCGGTCCGCGCGCGGCAGCCCCGCCACGACCAGGTCGTAGGAGTCCTCGACGAGCTCGCGGACCAGGCGGTCCGGGAGCCCGGCGCCGACCGTGACGGTGTTCCAGTGGCGCTTGTGCATGTGCCAGCCGGGGACGATCAGGCCCTCGTACTCGGCGCGCAGCCGGATCGCGTCCTCCGGGTCGCACTTGAGGTTGACCTTCAGCGGCCGGGAGGCCAGGGCCGACAGCGCGAACAGCTTGCCCTGGACCTTGAAGACCGAGGTCTCCGGGTTGAAGGGGAAGTCCTCCACCACCGCGTTGAACGACAGGCAGAAGGAACGCAGCTCCTCCGGGCTCATTCCGGCTTCCCCTCCCCGTCCCCGGTGGGCGCCACCGGGCCCACCGGCTCCGCGAGCACGGTCACGATCTTGTTCCGGCGGCCGGCCGCGGCCTCCGCGGTCAGCCGCAGCTCCCGGCCGTCGGGCAGCTCCACGACCGACGACGCGCCCGCGATGGGAACCCGGCCCAGGGCCTTGGCGAGCAGCCCGCCGACCGTCTCCACGTCCTCGTCGTCGTACTCCTCCAGGCCGTACAGCTCGCCCAGGTCCGTGATGTCCAGGCGCGCGGTGACGCGGTAGCGGTCGTCGCCGAGCGGCTCCACCGGCGGCAGCTCGCGGTCGTACTCGTCGGTGATCTCGCCGACGATCTCCTCGAGGATGTCCTCGATGGTGACGATGCCGGCCGTGCCGCCGTACTCGTCGATGACGACGGCGACGTGGTTGCGTTCCTTCTGCATCTCGCGCAGCAGGTCGTCGGCGTTCTTCGTGTCCGGCACGAAGACGGCCGGACGCATGGCCGTCGACACCAGTTCGCTCTCGGCGTCCCGGTTGATGTGCGTCTTGCGGGCCAGGTCCTTCAGATAGACGATCCCGACGATGTCGTCCTCGTTCTCGCCGGTGACCGGGATCCGCGAGAAGCCGGAACGCAGCGCCAGCGTGAGGGCCTGGCGGATGGTCTTGTACCGCTCGATCACCACCAGGTCGGTGCGCGGCACCATGACCTCGCGCACGAGGGTGTCGCCCAACTGGAAGACCGAGTGCACCATGCGCCGCTCCTCGTCCTCGATGAGCGACTCCTGCTCGGCCAGGTCGACCAGGGCGCGCAGCTCAGCCTCGGAGGCGAACGGGCCGCGCCGGAACCCCTTGCCGGGGGTCAGCGCGTTGCCGATGAGGATCAGCAGCGACGGGATCGGGCCCAGCACCCGCGCGAGCGGCACCAGCACGTACGCCGCGACGGTCGCCGTGTTCAGCGGGTGCTGGCGGCCGATGGTGCGCGGGGAGACCCCGACGGCCACGTACGAGACGAGCACCATGACCGCGATGGCGACGACCAGCGCCTGGGCCGTGCCGGAGAACGCCTCCAGACACGCATAGGTGACCAGGGCCGCCGCCGCCATCTCGCAGGTCACGCGGACCAGCAGCGCCAGGTTGAGGTAGCGGGTCGGGTCGGCGGCGACCTGGGCCAGCTTGGCGCTGCCGCGGCGGCCCGACTTCACGGCCTCCTCGGCACGGAAGCTGGACACCCGTGCGAGGCCCGCCTCCGCGCAGGCGGCGAGCCAGGCGACGACGACGAGCGCGATCGCGCCGACGACGATCTGAGGGCTCATGGGCGGGCTTACGAGACGGTGGGCGCCGGGGACGGGCCGCGCAGGCCCCGGTCCGCGCGCCAGCCGTCCACGATCGCTGCCTGCAGACCGAACATCTCGGCCTTCTCGTCCGGCTCCTCGTGGTCGTAGCCGAGCAGGTGCAGCACGCCGTGGACGGTGAGCAGCTGGAGCTCCTCGTCCATCGAGTGCTGCGTCGGAGCCTCGGCACCCTGCTTCGCGGCGACCTCGGGACAGAGCACGATGTCGCCGAGGAGGCCCTGCGGTGGCTCGTCGTCGTCCTTCGACGGCGGGCGCAGCTCGTCCATCGGGAAGGACATGACATCCGTGGGCCCCGGCAGGTCCATCCACTGGACGTGCAGCTGCTCCATGGCGTCGGCGTCCACGACGATCACCGAGAGCTCGGAGAGCGGGTGGATGCGCATGCGGGTGAGTGCGTAGCGGGCGATGTCGAGGATCGCCCGCTCGTCGACCTCGGTTCCCGACTCGTTGTTGACGTCGATCGACATGGTGGTGCTGGTCTACTTCCCCTTGTGCCCGTGTCCGTGCGCGTGCCCGGCCCTGCCGTGGCCGCCGGTCCTCGGCGTGCCGTTCTCGGTGCCGTTCTTGCTGTCGTACTTCTCGTACGCGTCGACGATACGGCCCACGAGCTTGTGCCGTACGACGTCGTGCGACGACAGCCGGGAGAAGTGGACGTCCTCGACGCCCTCCAGGATCTCCTGCACCTGCCGCAGCCCGGACTTCGTGCCGTTGGGCAGGTCCACCTGGGTGACGTCGCCCGTGATGACGATCTTCGAGTCGAAGCCGAGCCGGGTGAGGAACATCTTCATCTGCTCGGGGCTGGTGTTCTGGGCCTCGTCCAGGATGATGAAGGCGTCGTTCAGGGTGCGGCCACGCATGTAGGCGAGCGGCGCGACCTCGATCGTCCCCGCCGCCATCAGACGCGGGATGGAGTCGGGGTCGAGCATGTCGTGCAGCGCGTCGTACAGCGGGCGCAGGTACGGGTCGATCTTCTCGTAGAGCGTGCCGGGCAGGAAGCCCAGACGCTCGCCGGCCTCGACCGCCGGGCGGGTCAGGATGATGCGGTTGACCTGCTTGGACTGCAGGGCCTGCACCGCCTTGGCCATGGCCAGGTAGGTCTTTCCGGTGCCGGCGGGGCCGATGCCGAAGACGACCGTGTGCTTGTCGATCGCGTCGACGTACCGCTTCTGGTTGAGCGTCTTGGGGCGGATCGTGCGGCCACGCGAGGACAGGATGTTCTGCGTCAGGACCTCGGCGGGGGTCTCGTGGCCGTCGCTCTCGCCGTTCTCGCTCGCCTTGAGCATGGCGATGGAGCGTTCCACTGCGTCCTCCGTCATCGGCTGCCCGGTGCGGAGCACCAGCATCATCTCGTCGAACACGCGCTGGACCAGGGCGACGTCCGCCGGGTCGCCGACCGCGCTGATCTCATTGCCCCGGACATGTATGTCGGCCCCCGGGAAGGCCTTCTCGATCACGCGCAGGAGAGAGTCGCCGGACCCCAGCACGGTCACCATGGGGTGCTGGGCGGGGACGGTGAACTGTGCTCTGGCCTGCCCCTGCGCGGGGGTCTTGGCTGCGGGTGTCTGAGTCATGGGCCGGCGCTGAAGGCCTGCGGTTCCTCCTCGTCACGGCCGCACAAGTATGGGCGGCCTCGCGCTTCCAGGGTACGACGGGGGAGTGACAACGCCGTAGGGCTTTTCGGCGGCCTCCGTGACCCCGGTGACCCCTGAGCGGGATCAGTCCGGCACGGGGGACGCGCCGGCCGCCGTCCCGGCCCCCCGCTGGGCCCGCAGCAGGTCCCGGAACCAGCGGTAGGACGCCTTCGGGGTGCGCTCCAGGGTCTCGTAGTCGACGTGCACCAGGCCGAACCGGCGGGCGAGGCCTTCCGCCCACTCCCAGTTGTCCAGCAGCGACCACACGAAGTAGCCGCGCACGTCCACGCCCGCCTCCAGGGCCCGGTGCAGGGCGCGGATGTGGCCGTCCAGGTAGGCGATGCGGTCCTGGTCGTCGAGGCCCTCGTAGGAGCACCCGTTCTCGGTGATGACGACGGGCGGGAGCCGGTCGCCGTAGCGGTCGCGGAAGCCGGTCAGCATCTCGGTCAGCCCCTCCGGGACCACGGGCCAGCCGAAGTCCGTGACCGGGCGGTCCTCGATCTCCCGTACCGAGAAGGGCAGTTCGGCGGGCAGGGTGAGACCGCCGAACTCGATCTCCTCGCCGCGCGGAGCGCCCACCCGGGTCGGGGCGTAGTAGTTGACTCCGTACCAGTCCAGGGGCTCCGCGATGACCTTCAGATCCGAGTCGACGTCCTCGGGGGCACCCGGCATCAGCTCGCCCAGCCCCTCGGGGTACCGGCCGAGCAGCAGCGGGTCGGCGAACAGCCGGTGCAGCAGCAGGTCGTAGAAGCCGGCCGCCTCGATGTCCGCCTGCTCCCCGGACGCCGGCCAGACGGGACTGTGCGAGTTGGCGATGCCGATGTCCGCGGCCCCGGCCGCGCGCAGCGCCCGGACCGCCAGGCCGTGGGCGAGCAGTTGGTGGTGGGCGGCCGGGAGCGCGTCGAACCGCAGCCGCCTCCCCGGTGCGTGCACGCCGAGGGCATGGCCGAGCAGGGTGTGCTCGGCGGGCTCGTTGAGCGTGATCCACTTCGTCACGCGGTCGCCCAGGCGCTCGGCGACCACCGACACGTGGTCGGCGAACCGCGCGGCCGTGTCCCGCTCCAGCCAGTCCAGCCGGGCCGGCAGGTCCCAGTGGAAGAGGGTCGGGACCGGGCGGACGCCGGCCGCGCACAGCTCGTCGACCAGGCGGTCGTAGAAGTCCAGGCCGCCGGGGGCGTTCACCCGGGGCCAGGAGACGGAGAAGCGGTACGCGTCCACGCCGAGGCCGGCCAGCAGCGCCACGTCCTCGCGGTGGCGGTGGTAGTGGTCGCAGGCCACCGCGGCCGTCGAGCCGTCCTTGACCCGCCCCGGCTCGGCCGAGAACGTGTCCCACACGGACGGCTCGCGCCGGTCGGCCGCCCCCTCGATCTGGTGGGCCGAGGTCGACACGCCCCACAGGAAGCCGGCCGGGAACCGGGGTATCGCGTTCGTCGCCATGGGCGGGATCATCCTTACCGCTGGTAACGGAAGTCAACGCCCGGGCGGCAAAAGGACCTCACGCCCCCTCCTTGAGCACGCGGGAGATGAGCTCGCGCTGCTCCCCGGTCAGCCGGGGATCGGCCGCGTACACCGTCCGGCCGTCCACGGTGATCTCGTAGCTGAAGCCGTCGGGCACCCCGGCCGGCGGCGCGGCCTTGCCTGCGGCCAGCGCCCGCTCGGCCAGGTCCCGCCACTGCGGGGCGTCGGGCCGCCCCGAGACGTCCACCTCGGCGCGGCGCTCGATGCCCGCGAACCCTCCTGTGCGCCTCACTCGAATCCGCATGGTCCGTGTCTAGTACGGAACTACAGCGTCCGCACCCCCACCTGTTCCCAGGCCTTCCGTACGGCCTCGAGTTCGCCGCCGTCGGTGCCGTACCGCTCCCGCGCGGCCCGCACGGTGAGCGTGGCGAAGTCCGTGAACTGCGCGTCCTCGTGCAGCTCGCCGCCGGTCAGCACGTCGTACCAGAGCTGCCCCGCCTTCTCCCAGGCGCGGCCGCCGAGCGCGATGGCGACCAGGTAGAAGGCGTGGTTGGGGATGCCGGAGTTGATGTGCACGCCGCCGTTGTCGCTGCCGGTGTGGACGTAGTGGTCCATGTCGGCGGGCTGCGGGTCCTTGCCGAGCACGTCGTCGTCGTACGCCGTGCCGGGCGCCTTCATGGAGCGCAGCGCGGTGCCGCTCACGCCCGGGGCCAGCAGCCCGGCGCCGATCAGCCAGTCGGCCTCGGTGGCGGTCTGGCCGAGCGTGTACTGCTTGATCAGCGAGCCGAAGACGTCGGAGAGCGACTCGTTGAGCGCGCCGGACTGTCCGAAGTAGGCCAGGTTGGCGGTGTGCTGGGTGACGCCGTGGGTCAGCTCGTGACCGATGACGTCGACCGGGATGGTGAAGTCCAGGAAGATCTCGCCGTCGCCGTCGCCGAACACCATCTGCTCGCCGTTCCAGAAGGCGTTGTTGTAGTTCTCGTCGTAGTGCACGGTGGCGTCCAGCGGCAGGCCGCTGCCGTCGATCGAGTCGCGCCGGTAGGCCGTGAGGTACAGCTCGAAGGTGGCGCCGAGACCGGCGTAGGCGCGGTTGACCGTGGCGTCCCCGCCGGGCTCCTCGCCCTCGCCGCGCACCTTCCTCCCGGGCAGGTCGGTGCCGTGCCGGGCGTCGTAGACGGTGCGGTGCGGCTGCCCGTCCCGCTTGCCCGAGGGTGCGGCGACGGCGGACGCGCCGATGACGGTGGTCAGCCGCCGCCGGGTGCGCTCGAAGGCGTCGCGCTCCAGGGTCCGGCGGGCGGGTCCGGAGAGCGCGGGGTCGTCGCTGCGGGCGATGCGGTCGAGGACGTGGGGCGGCACGATGGTGCAGAAGACGGGCTCGAAGCCCCCGTTGGTCGTCGTCATACCCGGCACACTTGCACTGTGTGGTCGCGCTGTCACCACCCGCAACCATGATTGGTGAAATATCGGGGCAAGGGGTCCGCTCTTCCGTCACGCAGTGATAGGTGCCGGTGGCGGAGCGGTAGAGGGCCGGGGGGTGGCGTCGGTGACATCGCGCACGTTTTGCCCTGTTTGCCCCTTCGGTTTCGCATACTGGGACGGGCCCGCGCATCCGTCGCGGCTCGGCTAGGCTGCGCAGCATCATGCGTTTCGGGCTGCTTCTCCTTAGCTGCCGCGGCGAGGGCCTGTAGTCGAGGCCGACCCCCTCCCCGCGGAGTTCGGCGTTGCGCCGTCGGCCGTTCTCCGGCACCCGCGGACCCGCGGACTTTTCGAGGAGCCCACGCAAACATGGTCAACCGCCAGCAGCCCAGTTCCATGCCGATCAACAAGTACGGCCGCTACGAGCAGGTCGACATCCCCGACCGCACCTGGCCCGGCCGGCGGATCACCGCCGCCCCCCGCTGGCTCTCCACCGACCTGCGCGACGGCAACCAGGCCCTGATCGACCCGATGTCGCCCGAGCGCAAGCGCCGGATGTTCGACCAGCTGGTCAAGATGGGCTACAAGGAGATCGAGGTCGGCTTCCCGGCCTCGGGCCAGACCGACTTCGACTTCGTGCGCTCGATCATCGAGGAGGAGGGCGCGATCCCCGAGGACGTCACGATCTCCGTACTGACCCAGGCCCGTGAGGACCTGATCGAGCGGACCGTGGAGTCCCTGAAGGGCGCCCGGCGCGCCACCGTCCACCTCTACAACGCCACCGCCCCGGTCTTCCGCCGGGTCGTCTTCCGCGGCTCCAGGGACGACATCAAGCAGATCGCCGTCGACGGCACTCGCCTGGTGATGGAGTACGCCGAGAAACTGCTGGGCCCCGAAACGGAGTTCGGCTACCAGTACAGCCCGGAGATCTTCACCGACACCGAGCTGGACTTCGCCCTGGAGGTCTGCGAGGCGGTGATGGACGTGTACCAGCCGGGCCCGGGCCGCGAGATCATCCTCAACCTGCCCGCCACGGTGGAGCGTTCGACGCCGTCG
This sequence comes from Streptomyces sp. NPDC047453, assembly GCF_040643155.1. Taxonomy (NCBI): domain Bacteria; kingdom Bacillati; phylum Actinomycetota; class Actinomycetes; order Kitasatosporales; family Streptomycetaceae; genus Streptomyces; species Streptomyces sp. NPDC047453. The sequence continues at coordinate 190,544 of NZ_JBEYTS010000001.1, forward strand.
ACGCACGCGGACCGCTTCGAGTGGATGCACCGCAACCTGTCCCGCCGCGAGTACGTCTGCCTGTCCGTCCACCCGCACAACGACCGCGGTACGGCCGTCGCCGCCGCCGAGCTGGCGCTGATGGCCGGCGCCGACCGCGTCGAGGGCTGCCTGTTCGGGCAGGGCGAGCGCACCGGCAACGTCGACCTGGTCACCCTGGGCATGAACCTGTTCTCGCAGGGCGTCGACCCGCAGATCGACTTCTCCGACATCGACGAGATCCGCCGTACGTGGGAGTACTGCAACCAGATGGAGGTCCACCCGCGCCACCCGTACGTGGGCGACCTGGTCTACACGTCCTTCTCCGGCTCCCACCAGGACGCCATCAAGAAGGGCTTCGACGCCATGGAGGCCGACGCGAAGGCCAAGGGCGTCACGGTCGACGACATCGAGTGGGCGGTGCCGTACCTGCCCATCGACCCCAAGGACGTCGGCCGCTCCTACGAGGCCGTCATCCGCGTCAACTCGCAGTCCGGCAAGGGCGGTGTCGCCTACGTCCTGAAGAACGACCACAAGCTGGACCTGCCGCGCCGGATGCAGATCGAGTTCTCGAAGATCATCCAGGCGAAGACGGACGCCGAGGGCGGCGAGGTCACGCCGAAGGAGATCTGGGCGGCCTTCCAGGACGAGTACCTGCCGATCCCGGAGAACCCCTGGGGCCGCATCCAGGTCAGGACCGGCCAGTCGACGACGGACACCGACGGGGTCGACACCCTCACCGTCGAGGCCACCGTCGACGGCGAGGACACCGTCCTGACCGGCTCCGGCAACGGTCCGATCTCGGCCTTCTTCGACGCCCTGCACTCCATCGGCGTCGACGTACGCCTGCTGGACTACCAGGAGCACACGATGAGCGAGGGCGCCTCCGCCCAGGCCGCCTCGTACATCGAGTGCGCGATCGACGACAAGGTCCTGTGGGGGATCGGCATCGATGCGAACACGACACGTGCGTCGCTGAAGGCGGTCGTCTCGGCCGTCAACCGCGCGGCGCGCTGATCGCTCTGACCGGCGCTTTCGGGGCCCCGGCCGCCTGCTGAGGCGGTCGGGGCCCCGTCGTGTGCCCGGCGAGTATCGGCCAGTCTGCGGCGCAGGTCACGGAAAGGTCTCCTCCGGGGTGCTGACTACACCTCGACAATGTGGCTAACATCACGCCAGTGCGGCGATGTTGCCGTGCCGTTACGGAGGTGGGACGTGCTGCCAGTACGGGGACAAAACGGCCGTGTCACCAGGCTTGCCCGACTGCTGGGCACCCGTACCGCGTGGACGCCGGTCGGCGACGGAGAGTTCTTCTGCCCCGGCTGCGGCGGGGACCGCAACTACCAGCGGCTGAGCGGGCGTCGGCGCTTCACCGTCCTGGGCGTACCGCTGCTGCCGCGCGGGACGACCGGGCCGGTCGTCGAGTGCGCCGCCTGCGGCGGCCACTTCGGCACGGACGTCCTGGACCATCCGACGACCACTCGCTTCTCCGCGATGCTCCGCGACGCCGTGCACACCGTCGCCCTGGCGGTGCTGTCCGCGGGCGGAACCGGCTCCCGTACGGCCCTGGAGACCGCCGCGGCCACCGTCCGCGCGGCCGGCCTGGCCGACTGCACCGAGGAGCAACTGGCCGCTCTGGTCGAGGCGTTGGCCGCGGACACCGGTCGCGCCTACGAAGATCAGCCGTGCGGTGCGGGTCTGGCCATAGAGCTGCACGAGGCCCTCGATCCGCTCGCCCCGCACCTGGCCCCCGCGGGCCGGGAGTCGATGCTCCTCCAGGCCGCCCGCATCGCTCTGGCCGACGGCCCCTACACCCCCGCCGAACACGACACCCTCAGCACCGTCGGCGCGGCCCTGACCATCTGCACCAACGACGTGACCCGCCTCCTGACGGAGGCCCGCACACCGTCGTGAGGCGGCCCTCGCCGTGTTCGCCGTGTACGGTCGTCGCGCCGCTGGAGACGGGCCGGAAGGGGGACGCGGCGCCATGAACGAGGAGCACACCACCGGAGACGAGAAGCCGTGGGACGAGCGGACCCCGGGCGTCCTGCGGCTGCCGTCCGGACGGCTGGTGCGGGGCAGAGGCCTGCGCCGCACCCTCGACCCGTCGGCGCAGGCCCCGTCGTACGGCGTCTACCTCCTCGGCGAGCAGCCGCCCGCGACTCCCTGGGCGTCCCGCTGGCTGCGCTGGCCGGACTTCCGCCTCCCGGCGGACCGTGAGGCGGCCCGCACGGTGCTCACCGACGCCTGGACCCGTGCCGCCACCGAACGCGTCGAACTCGCCTGCGCCGGCGGCCGCGGCCGCACCGGCACGGCCCTGGCCTGCCTGGCGGTCCTCGACGGCGTACCGGCTGGCGAGGCCGTCGCCTACGTCAGAACCCACTACGACCGGCACGCGGTGGAGACACCGTGGCAGAAGCGGTACGTACGGCACTTCACACCACTGCGGTGACCGGCGATGCGGCTGCCGCCGTCGCCCGCAGCCGCGGCGAAGTGCCCTGAGCGCCGCGCCTATCCCAGTCCCTCCGCCGCCGCGGCGGCGGCGCGGGCCACGAGGGCGTCGTCGTACGGGGCGTCCTGGGCCGGTTTGGTCGACAGCACGGCCAGGACCACGGGGGAACCGGACCCGGTCCACGCGACGCCCACGTCGTTGGTGGTGCCGTGGGCACCGGAGCCCGTCTTGTCCGCGACCGTCCAGGTCGGTGGCAGGCCCGCGCGGAAGCGGTTCGCGCTGGTGGTGTTGTTCAGCAGCCAGTGCGTCAGCAGCCGGCGGTCGTGACGGTTCAGCGCGTCCCCGAGGACGAGACGGGCGTAGGTGCGGCCGATCGCGCGCGGGCTCGTGGTGTCCGTGAGCCGCCAGGGCTCGGCGGTGTTGAGGTCCGGCTCCCAGCGGTCCAGGCGGGTCACCGGGTCGCCGAGCGTACGGGCGAAGCGGGTGATGGCCGCAGGGCCGCCGAGCTCGCGCAGGAGCAGGTTGCCGGCGGTGTTGTCGCTGAAGCGGATGGCGACGTCGGCGAGTTCGGCGATGGTCATGCCCGTGGCCAGGTGCGCACGGGTCTGGTCGGAGCCTTCCGGCACCAGGTCGGCCTCGGTGTAGTGGACGCGGCGCGAGAGGACCTCGCCGTGGCGGTCCAGGTCCCGCAGGACCGCTGCCGCCGCCAGGGTCTTGAACACCGAGCACATCGGGAAGCGTTCGTCGGCGCGGTACCGGACGGTCCGGCCGGTGGCGGGGTCGTGGGCGAACACGCCCAGCCGGGCGCCGTGCCTCTGCTCCAGGGCGCGCAGGCGCGCGGTGGTGTCGTCGTCCGGCAGGGCGTGCGCGGGCGTGGCCGTGGCGGCCGTCGTCGCCGCGGCGAGAGCGGCGGCGGTGGTCAGTAAGGCACGTCGGGTCGGGGCGGACTTCCTCGGGGCTCGGATGACGCTCTCCTCCGGTCGGTGCGGACGGAACGATCGGGCGGTGCGGACAGGACGATCTCCACAGTGACCGACGCCGCCGGGGGTATCGCGGTTGCGCCGCGCCGGGAGCCGGACCGGGGTGCGGGCGCGGCCACGCCCGCGTCCGCCGTAAGCGACAATGGACTCCATGAGTCTGTTCCGCGACGACGGCATCGTGCTGCGCACCCAGAAGCTGGGTGAGGCGGACCGGATCATCACGTTGCTCACCCGCGGACACGGGCGGGTGCGGGCCGTGGCGCGGGGGGTGCGGCGGACGAAGTCGAAGTTCGGGGCCAGGCTCGAACCGTTCTCGCACGTGGACGTGCAGTTCTTCGCTCGGGGCAGTGAGCTGGTGGGGCGGGGGCTGCCGCTGTGCACGCAGAGCGAGACCATCGCCCCCTACGGCGGCGGGATCGTGACCGACTACGCCCGCTACACCGCCGGGACGGCCATGCTGGAGACCGCCGAGCGGTTCACCGACCACGAGGGCGAGCCGGCCGTTCAGCAGTACCTGCTGCTGGTGGGCGCCCTGCGCACCCTCGCCCGGGGCGAGCACGCCCCGCACCTCGTGCTCGACGCCTTCCTGCTGCGGTCGCTGGCCGTCAACGGCTATGCGCCCAGCTTCGGCGACTGCGCCCGGTGCGGGATGCCCGGCCCGAACCGTTTCTTCTCGGTGGGCTCCGGTGGCTCGGTCTGCGCCGACTGCCGGGTGCCCGGCAGCGTCGTACCCTCGCCGCAGACGCTCGTGCTGCTCGGCGCGCTGCTCACGGGGGACTGGGCGACCGCGGACGCGTGCGAGCCGCGGTACGCCAGGGAAGGCAGCGGGCTGGTCTCCGCCTACCTGCACTGGCACCTGGAGCGCGGGCTGCGCTCACTTCGGTACGTGGAAAAGTAGTACGCCCACCAAGTAGTACGTCAGTACGTACGAAAGCAAGGGAGACGAGAAGCACATGGCCGTACGCGGGATCCTGGGGCGCCGGCGCCCGGAGTACAGGGCGCCCGAGCCGCATCCGTCCGGCGCCCGCGCGCCGAAGCTCCCCGGAGAACTGGTCCCCGAGCATGTGGCGATCGTCATGGACGGGAACGGGCGCTGGGCGAAGGAGCGCGGGCTGCCCCGCACCGAGGGGCACAAGGTCGGTGCCGAGCGGGTGCTGGACGTGTTGCAGGGCGCGATCGAGATCGGCGTCGGCAACATCTCCCTGTACGCCTTCTCCACCGAGAACTGGAAGCGCTCGCCCGACGAGGTGCGCTTCCTGATGAACTTCAACCGCGACTTCATCCGCAAGACCCGCGACCAGCTCGACGAGCTCGGCATCCGGGTGCGCTGGGTGGGCCGTATGCCCAAGCTGTGGAAGTCGGTCGCCAAGGAACTCCAGGTCGCCCAGGAGCAGACCAAGGACAACGACCGGCTCACGCTGTACTTCTGCATGAACTACGGCGGCCGGGCCGAACTCGCGGACGCGGCCAAGGCGCTCGCGGAGGACGTCAGGGCGGGCCGGCTCGACCCGGCCAAGGTCACCGAGAAGACCATCCAGAAGTACCTGTACTACCCGGACATGCCGGACGTCGACCTGTTCCTGCGCCCGAGCGGGGAGCAGCGTACGTCCAACTACCTGCTCTGGCAGAGCGCGTACGCGGAGATGGTCTTCCAGGACGTCCTGTGGCCCGACTTCGACCGCCGCGACCTGTGGCGGGCCTGCATCGAGTTCGCCTCCCGCGACCGCCGCTTCGGCGGCGCCATCCCGAACGAGGCCCTCCTCGCCATGGAGGGCGACGGCGAGTAGAACGAGCCTGTCCGGCGATGTGAGGACGAGGCCGTTCAGGCCGAAAGCGGGGGTCTGGGGGCGGCAGCCCCCAGGGCCGGCCACCCCAGACCACCCGCACAGAACAGGCTCAACCTGCGGAGCACTCCGCGCAGGTGCCGAAGATCTCCACCGTGTGGGCGACGTTGACGTAGCCGTGTTCCGCGGCGACCGCCTCCGCCCACTTCTCCACCATCGGCCCCTCCACCTCGACCGCCTTGCCGCAGACGCGGCAGACGAGGTGGTGGTGGTGTTCGCCGGTGGAGCAGCGGCGGTAGACCGACTCGCCGTCGGAGGTGCGCAGGACGTCGACCTCGCCCGCGTCGGCGAGGGACTGAAGGGTGCGGTAGACCGTCGTCAGGCCCACCGAGTCGCCCCTGTGCTTGAGCATGTCGTGGAGTTCCTGCGCGCTGCGGAACTCGTCGACCTCGTCGAGGGCCGCCGCGACAGCGGCACGCTGCCGGGTGGCGCGGCCCTTCACGGGCGGTCCAGCGGTGGTCACCGGTCGGCCTCCTCACGTCTCGCCTGCGGGCCATTGTGCCAGCACGGGCCGTGCGCGGTCAGGCGCCGGCCCCGTCGCCGGCGGCCCGGGTGGCCGGAATCGCGCACTCCACGGGGTCCCCGGCGGGCCGCGCGGCGGCGAGTGCCCGCGCGCGTCGCCGGGCCAGCGGCGTGACCAGTACGGTGAGCGCGATGAACGCGGCGATGGTGAGCAGCACGATCGTCGCGCCGGGCGGCACGTCCTGGTAGTACGACGTGACCGTGCCGCCGATCGTCACGCTCACCCCGATGGCGACGGCGATCGCGAAGGTCGCGGCGAAGCTGCGGCTGAGCTGCTGGGCCGCGGCCACCGGGACCACCATCAGCGCGCTGACCAGCAGCAGCCCGACCACGCGCATCGCGACCGTCACCGTCACCGCCGCCGTGACCGCCGTCAGCAGGTTCAGGGCGCGCACCGGCAGCCCGGTCACCCGGGCGAACTCCTCGTCCTGGCTGACCGCGAACAACTGGCGGCGCAGGCCCAGGGTGACCAGGACGACGAAGGCGGCCAGCAGGCAGATCGCCGTGACGTCGGACTGCGAGACCGTGGAGAGCGAGCCGAACAGGTACGACGTCAGGTTCGCGTTGGAGCCGCCGGGGGCGAGGTTGATGAACATGACGCCGCCCGCCATGCCGCCGTAGAAGAGCATCGCCAGGGCGATGTCGCCGCGGGTGCGGCCGTACCAGCGGATCAGCTCCATGAGGACCGCGCCCAGGACGGAGACGGCCGTCGCCATCCACACCGGGGAGGTGGACAGCAGGAAGCCCAGGCCGACGCCGGTCATGGCCACGTGGCCGATGCCGTCGCCCATCAGGGCCTGGCGGCGCTGGACGAGGTAGATGCCGACGGCGGGGGCGGTGATGCCGACCAGGACGGCGGCGAGCAGGGCCCGCTGCATGAAGGCGTAGTTCAACAGGTCCATCAGCTCAGCAGTCCCGTGCGGATCGGATCGGCGCCCGAGGCGTCGTGCGGGTGTACGTGGTCGTGGCCGGGCAGGGCGTGCTGGCCCACGGCCTTCGGGGGCGGCCCGTCGTGCAGGACGCAGCCGTCGCGCAGCACCACCGCCCGGTCGATCAGGGGCTCCAGGGGGCCCAGCTCGTGCAGCACGAGCAGCACCGTCGCCCCGGCCGCGACCTGCTCCCTCAGCGTGCTCGCCAGCACCTCCTGGCTGGCCAGGTCGACGCCGGCCATCGGCTCGTCCATGATCAGCAGCTCGGGTGCGGCGGCGAGGGCGCGGGCGATCAGCACGCGCTGGTGCTGACCGCCGGAGAGGGCGTTCACCGAGTCCTTCGCGCGGTCCGCCATGCCGACCAGTTCCAGGGCGTGCCGCACGGCCGCGTGGTCGGCCTTGCGGAAGACCCCGAAGCGGGTGCGGGAGAGCCGGCCCGAGGAGACGATCTCGGTGACGGTCGCCGGGACGCCGCCCGCGGCGGTCGTGCGCTGCGGTACGTAGCCGACGCGCGCCCAGTCGCGGAAGCGGCGGTGCGGGGTGCCGAAGAGTTCGATCTCACCGTCGCTCACCGGCACCTGGCCGATGACGCTGCGCACGGCCGTCGACTTGCCGGAGCCGTTGGCGCCGAGCAGCGCGACGACCTCGCCCCGGCGCACGGTGAGGTCGATGCCGCGCAGGACGGGGCGCGCGCCCAGGTCGGCGCGCACGCCGCGCAGGGATATGACGGGTTCGGCGGGTTCGCTCCTGACGTCCATGACGCCCTCCGTCGTGCTCACTTGGCGCCCAAAGCCTTCTGCAGCGCCTTGAGGTTGGCGTCCATGACCTGGAAGTAGTCGCTGCCCCGGGACTTGTCGGTGATGCCCTCGAGGGGGTCGAGGACGTCGGTCTTCAGATGTGCGTCCTTGGCGAGGGTCTTCGCGGTCTTGTCGCTGACCAGCGTCTCGTAGAAGACGGTCGTGACCCCGTCGGCCTTCGCCGTCTCCTGGAGGTCCTTCACCCGGGCCGCGCTGGGCTCGGACTCCGGGTCGAGGCCGTTGATGGCCTCCTGGGTCAGGCCGTAGCGCTCGGCGAGGTAGCCGAAGGCGGCGTGGGTGGTGATGAAGACCTTGCTCTTGGCGTCCTTCAGCCCGGTCTCGTACCGGGTGTTGAGCTCGCCGAGCTCCTTGACCAGGGCCGCGGTGTTCTTGCGGTAGTCGGCCGCGTGGTCCGGGTCGCCCTTCTCGAAGGCCTTGCCGACGCCCTCGGCGATCTGCGCGTAGCGGACCGGGTCGAGCCAGACGTGCGGGTCCTTGCCGCCGTGCTCCTCGTCGTGGTGGGCGTCGTGCTCGTCGGCGTGGCCGCCGACGTCGGTGCCGTGCTCCTCCAGCGTGGTCAGGGACGCGGCGTCGACCTTCGTCCCGATCCCGGACTGGGCGACGGCCTCGTCGACGTTGGGCTGGAGGCCCTTGAGGTAGAGCACCGCGTCGGACTTCTCGAGCTGCACGGTCTGCTGGGCGCTGATCTCCAGTTCGTGCGGCTCCTGGCCGGGCTGGGTGAGACTGGTGACGTGCACGTGGCTCCCGCCGATCCGCTCGGCGAGGAAGGCCATCGGGTAGAAGGACGCGACGACGTCGTACTTCCCGCTGCTGTCGCCGGCCGCGCCGGCGGAGGAGCAGGCGGAGAGCGCTCCGAGGCCGAGAGCGGTGACCGTCAGGGCCGTGGAACCGGATATGAGGCGTCGCCGTACGTTCATGACAGTCATTTTCAACGAAGATGGAAACCGTTGTCAACAAGTCACGTCACAAGCCCGAAAAGGGCCCTTACCCGGCACCGATTTGGTCGAGGGGGAGCCACCGCCGGTACCCTGAAGCATTCGCTCGTGAAGCGTCTCGCTTCGTCGCCCGTCGTCGTAATGAAGAGAGCACCGTGGCCGCCGACAAGATCGACACCATCGTCAGCCTGAGCAAGCGCCGTGGCTTCGTATTCCCCTGCAGTGAGATCTACGGCGGCCAGCGTGCCGCCTGGGACTACGGGCCTCTGGGTGTCGAGCTCAAGGAGAACCTCAAGCGCCAGTGGTGGCGCTACATGGTGACGTCCCGCGAGGACGTGGTCGGCATCGACTCGTCCGTGATCCTGGCGCCCGAGGTCTGGGTCGCCTCCGGTCACGTCGCCACTTTCACGGACCCGCTGACGGAGTGCACCGCCTGCCACAAGCGGTTCCGCGCCGACCACCTGGAAGAGGCCTACGAGGAGAAGAAGGGCCGCGCCCCGGAGAACGGCCTCGCGGACATCAACTGCCCCAACTGCGGCAACAAGGGTCAGTTCACCGAGCCCAAGCAGTTCTCGGGCCTGCTCTCCACCCACCTCGGCCCCACCCAGGACTCCGGCTCCGTCGCCTACCTGCGTCCGGAGACCGCCCAGGGCATCTTCACCAACTTCGCCCAGGTGCAGACCACCTCGCGCCGCAAGCCGCCGTTCGGCATCGCCCAGATGGGCAAGTCGTTCCGCAACGAGATCACGCCGGGCAACTTCATCTTCCGCACCCGCGAGTTCGAGCAGATGGAGATGGAGTTCTTCGTCAAGCCGGGCGAGGACGAGAAGTGGCAGGAGTACTGGATGGAGCAGCGCTGGAACTGGTACACGGGCCTGGGTCTCCGTGAGGAGAACATGCGCTGGTACGAGCACCCGAAGGAGAAGCTCTCCCACTACTCCAAGCGCACCGCCGACATCGAGTACCGCTTCCAGTTCGGCGGCAGCGAGTGGGGCGAGCTGGAGGGTGTCGCCAACCGCACCGACTACGACCTCTCCTCCCACGCCAAGTCCTCCGGCCAGGACCTCTCCTACTTCGACCAGGAGGCCGGCGAGCGCTGGACGCCGTACGTCATCGAGCCGGCGGCCGGTGTCGGCCGGGCGATGCTCGCCTTCCTGCTCGACGCCTACGTCGAGGACGAGGCGCCCAACGCCAAGGGCAAGATGGAGAAGCGCACGGTGCTGCGCCTGGACCACCGCCTGGCCCCGGTGAAGGTCGCGGTGCTGCCCCTGTCGCGCAACCCGGAGCTGTCGCCCAAGGCCAAGGGCCTGGCCCAGGCCCTGCGCCAGAACTGGAACATCGAGTTCGACGACGCCGGCGCCATCGGCCGCCGCTACCGCCGCCAGGACGAGATCGGCACGCCGTACTGCGTCACGGTCGACTTCGACACCCTCGAGGACAACGCGGTCACCGTCCGCGAGCGCGACACCATGAAGCAGGAGCGCGTCTCCCTCGACCAGATCGAGGGCTACCTGGCCAGCCGCCTCGTCGGCTGCTGACCCGGTAACCCGGCAGTCCCTCAGCGCCGGACGGCCGCCGAGACCTCACTCGGCGGCCGTCCGGCGTTCGCCGTTCCTCAACGGCCTTGCAGGGCCTTCACGTTGTCGCCGAAGGTCCAGTTCTTCGACCCGTCCCAGTTGATCGACCAGGTCATCAGGCCCTTCAGGCTCGTGCCGTAGTGGCGCCAGGCCTGGGAGACCAGCGCGGGCGCCATGTGGCCGCCGCCCGCGCCGGGCTGGGCGGGCAGGCCCGGGACCTGCTTGTCGTAGGAGACCTTGATCGTCGTGCCCTGGATCACCAGGTCGTCCGGCACATCGGCCTCAGCGAGGTCGGCGCCGACACGATCCGCCGGGCCGCCGCCACCGCGCCGATCTCGGACGTCCAGATCGAGTACTCGCTCGTCTCCCGTGGCGTCGAGGACCGGATCCTGCCCACCGTCCGCGAACTCGGCATCGCCATCACGGCGTACGGGGTGCTCTCGCGCGGTCTGATCTCCGGGCACTTCGCCCGCGACCGGAAGCTCGCCGCGAACGACTTCCGGGCCCATTCGCCCCGCTTCCAGGGCGAGAACCTCCAGCGCAACCTGGACCTCGTCGAGGCCCTGCGCAAGGTCGCCGAGGGCAAGGGCGTCACGGTCGCGCAGACCGCCATCGCCTGGGTGCTCTCCCAGGGGCCGCGGCACGACACGGTCGTCGTCCCTCTGATCGGCGCCCGCACCCGGGAGCGGCTGACGGAGGCACTGGGCGCCACGGCCGTCACGCTGGAGGAGGCCGACCTGGCGGCCATCGAGGAGGCCGTACCGGCGGACGCGGCCGCGGGCGCGCGCTACCCCGAGGCGCAGATGGCCCACCTGGACAGCGAGAGCTGACCCGGCCGCCGGGTACGGTCTAGGGCATGCCACCCACCATCGAGACCCTGACCGCCGAGCGCATCCTCGAGGCGACCGAGGAGGTGCTGCGCCGCCACAGCCGGCCAAGGCCACCGTGGTGGACGTGGCCCGTGCGCTCGGTGTCAGCCACGGCAGCGTCTACCGGCACTTCCGTACCAAGGCGGCGCTGCGCGAGGCCGTGACCAAGCGGTGGCTGGACCGCACGTCCGACGCCCTCGCCGGCATCGCCGCCGAGCACCGGGACCCGGAGGCGCGGCTGCGCGACTGGCTGCGGGGGCTGTTCGAGGCCAAGCGCCGCAAGGCGGGCGACGACCCCGAGCTGTTCGCCACGTACTCGGTGCTCACCGGGGAGAACGGCGTGGCGGTCGGCGAGCACATCGCCGACCTGACCGGCCAGTTGACCCGGATCGTCCGGGACGGCGTCGCGGCCGGTGCCTTCACGGCCGCCGACCCGGCCGTCGCGGCCCGGGCCCTGTTTCACGCCACCGGCCGCTTCCACGATCCGGGTCATGCCCGGGAGTGGAAGCGGCCGGCGGTCGAGGAGGAGTTCGAGGCGGTGCTCGAACTGGTGCTGGGCGGGCTACGAGCCCGTTAGCACCGTTGTCTCCCGGGTCAGGTCACGTCGACGGTGACCGACTCGGAGCGCGTGTCGCCGTGCACCACGCGCAGTTCCTGCTTGCCCTTGACCGCGAGCTTCGTCGACACCGTGAAGGTGTCGCCCTTCTTGACCGCGGTGGTCTCGCGCAGCGTGGTCCACTTGCCGTTGTTCAGGTGCTGGACGGTCAGCTTGGTGCCGGCCGCCAGGTGCGCGGTGCGCCCGGTGAGTGTCACGCTCTGCCCGGCCCTGATCGAGGAGTGGCTGGCCCTGGCCGTGATCGACGCGGCCGCCTCGGTCGGCATGGCCATGTGCGCGCGGGTGGGCTTCGGGCTGGGACTGGTCGCGGCGAAGGCTCCGGCAGAACCGGCCGACACCAGCGCGGCGGACAGGGCGCCCGCGGCGACTCCACAGGCACAGCGGCGGAGGGTGAGATTCATGGTGGTCTCCCGTTGGTGGTTCCCCCCTGTGTGACGCGTGCCCCGCAGGGGGCTCATCGCGCTCATCCAGATTTGCCTCTGATCGCTCGCGCGGCGACTCGGGAGGAGTAACGCGGGGCTGTGGGCGAGCGGCGCTTTGATGAGAATCCGCAGCTCAGCGGCCATGATCGCGCTTACTTCTTTCTTACCAAGCTCTCTGTGGCGCCCCGCTCCGGACCGGCTTTCACGCCCCGAAATTGCCCGTGCACGATGCGTGAGCAGTATCCGAGGCCCTTTTTGTCGCGTTCACCGGACTCCCTTTCGCGCGTCCTGGGAGCTCAGGCGCCGATGCCCGCCGCCTCCCGCACCTCGTGCTCCTGGAGCCGTTCGGCCGTGCGCTCGGCGGTCCCCCTGGCCCACCGGCCGCTGGTGACCGCGCCCAGTGCCAGCACCGCGGTGCCGCACACCACCAGCACCCACCATCCGGGCCGGGCCGCCGGGACGAACGCGTCCCGGTAGGGCGAGGAGCCGACGCCCGCGGCCAGCAGCGCGCCGACCACCGCGACCCCGAGGGTCTGCCCGAGCTGGCGGCTGGTGGAGGCGACCGCGGCAGCGACCCCGGCCTGGGCGCGCGGCATCCCGGAGACGGCCGTGTTGGTGATCGGCGCGTTGACGAAGCCGAAGCCGATGCCGAACAGGACGTACCCGATGACGAGCGTGACGTCGGAGGTCTCGGCCTCGAACGCGGCGAACAGCACCGAACTCGCCGTCATGGCCGTTCCGGCGATCAGCAGGGGCAGCCGCGGCCCCCGGGTGCCGACCAGCCGCCCGGACAGCGGCGCGCACAGGAAGGTCGGTGCCGCCATCGGCAGCATCCATAGACCGGCGTGCAGGGCGTCGAGGCCGCGCACGTTCTGCAGGTACAGCGTGGACAGGAACAGGAAGCCGCCGAGCGCCGCGAACGCGCTGATCGCGATGACGGTGGCCCCGCTGAACGGCGCCGAGCGGAAGAAGCGCAGGTCGATGAGGGGTTCGGTGCGGCGCGGCTCGTACCACAGCAGGCCGAGCAGGGCCGCGAGCGCGACGACGGCGAAGGGCAGGATCGTGGCGAGGCCGGAGACCGGGGCCTCGATGATCGCGTACGTCAGGGCGCCGAACAGGGCGATGACCAGGATCTGGCCGATCGGGTCGGGCCGGCGGGCCTTCGGCGCGCGGGACTCGGGGACGAAGCGCGCGGTGAGCACCAGCGCGGCCAGGGCCACCGGCAGGTTGACCCAGAAGATCGAGCGCCAGCCGACCGACTCCACCAGCAGGCCGCCGACGAGCGGGCCGGCGGCCATGGATATGCCGACCACCGCGCCCCAGGCCCCGATCGCGCGGGCGCGCTCGCGCGGGTCGGTGAAGGTGTTGGTGATGATCGACATGGCGACCGGGTTGAGCATCGAGCCGCCGACCGCCTGCACCATGCGGAACACGACCAGCAGTTCCAGGTCCGGCGCGAGGGAGCACAGCAGTGAGCCGATGCCGAAGACGACCAGGCCCGCCATGAACACGCGTTGGCGGCCGATCCGGTCGGCGGTGGAACCGGCGAGCATCAGCAGCGAAGCGAGCACCAGTGTGTACGCGTCGATCGTCCACTGGAGGCCTGAGGTGCTCGCGTGCAGCTCGCGTTGCATCGAGGGCAGAGCGACGTTCAGAACGGTGTTGTCGAGGCTCACGATCAGCAGGCTCATGCAGCAGATCGCGAGAACCAGGAGCCGTCGTCGGTGGCTGAGCTCGGGCATGCGTTCCATGGTACGGGATTTCAATAGTGCGGTTAACTAATGATTGCTCCATGGACCGCGCCGATACGCGACAATGAGGGAATGCCCAAGCCCGAGTCCCCCCTCCAGATCGGCCCGCACCCCGTCCGGCCGCCCGTGGTGCTGGCCCCCATGGCCGGTATCACCAACGCGCCCTTCCGCACCCTGTGCCGGGAGTTCAGCCAGGGCAAGGGCCTGTACGTCAGCGAGATGATCACGACCCGGGCGCTGGTCGAGCGCAACGACAAGACCATGCAGCTCATCAGGTTCGACGCGAGCGAGCGCCCGCGCTCGATCCAGCTGTACGGCGTGGACCCGGCCACGGTCGGCAAGGCCGTCCGCATGATCGCGGAGGAGGACCTCGCCGACCACATCGACCTCAACTTCGGCTGCCCGGTGCCCAAGGTGACCCGCAAGGGCGGCGGCTCGGCCCTCCCCTACAAGCGCAACCTGCTGCGGGCGATCCTGCGCGAGGCGGTCAGCGGGGCCGGCGACCTGCCGGTCACGATGAAGATGCGCAAGGGCATCGACGACGGCCACCTCACCTACCTCGACGCCGGAAGGATCGCGGTCGAGGAGGGCGTGACGGCGATCGCGCTGCACGGTCGCACGGCCGCCCAGCACTACGGCGGCACGGCGGACTGGGACGCCATCGCGCGCCTGAAGGAGCACGTGCCCGAGATCCCGGTGCTCGGCAACGGCGACATCTGGTCGGCCGAGGACGCGCTGCGGATGGTGCGGGAGACCGGCTGCGACGGTGTGGTCGTGGGCCGCGGCTGTCTGGGCCGGCCGTGGCTGTTCGCCGACCTGGTGGCGGCGTTCGAGGGGCGGGTCCAGGACCTGGCCCGCCCGTCCCTGCGCGAGGTCGCGGACGTCATGGTCCGGCACGCCACGCTGCTCGGCGAGTGGATCGGCGACGAGTCGCGCGGTGTCGTCGACTTCCGCAAGCACGTCGCCTGGTACCTGAAGGGCTTCGCCGTCGGCTCCGAGATGCGCAGGCGGCTGGCGATCACCTCCTCGCTGGAGGAGCTGCGCGTCGGCCTGGACGAGCTGGACCTCGACCAGCCCTGGCCCGCCGGCGCCGACGGGCCCCGAGGCCGTACCTCGGGCAACAACCGGGTGGTCCTGCCGGACGGCTGGCTGAAGGACCCCTACGACTGCGCGGGCGTCGGCGAGGACGCCGAACTGGACACCTCCGGCGGCTGAGGCGGTCTCGACAACCGCGACGGGCCGCGCCGACACCGGTCCGCGTGGCGGACAGCGCGTCGTGGGCGGCGGCGCTCACCGGGGGCACGGCCGTGCTGACGAGCTGGGTGACGAACCCGGGGAACGTCCGCGCGGCCAGGACGCAGGCGGAGGCGTCGGCCCGCGCCCAGCACCGAGACCGGGTGCGGGAGGCGCGGCGGGCCGCCGATCTGGAGCTGATGGAGCGGGCCCATGTGGCACGTGTCCCTCGGCGAGGCCGGGGCGCGCGCCCGCTTCGACCGTGCCCGGGAGGCCTGCCTGGGTTGCCTCGAACGGTTCGCCGAAGCGGCACGCGCGGCCATGGAGACCTTCCAGGACCGGGACCGGCCCCGCCGCCTGCCCGCCGTCAGCCCTTCGGCGGGTGCGGCGTGGAACCGTACGCCGTCAGGAAGCGGTCGCGGAAGGCGCTCATCTTCCAGACCGGGGCGTCGTGGTCGGGGCGCAGGCCCTCGGTCCAGCCCCAGTCGTCGATCTTGTCCAGGACCTTCGGGTCCTTGGCGAGGATCGCGCAGGGCACGTCACGGCTGGCGTGGTCGCCGCTGACCCGGGCGTTGGGCTGGTGGTCGCCGAGGACCACGAGCACGGTGTCGTCCTTGCCGTAGCGCTCCATCCACTGGGTCAGGGCGGTCACCGAGTACTCGATCGACTTGCCGTACTCCTCGCGGGAGCGGGTGGAACTGGTGAGGACGTCCGCCGGCTTGGTGCCTGCCGCCTCGATGCCCTTGAAGACCGAGCCGTCACCGAGCCGGTCCCAGCCGACCATCTCCGGCACCGGCGCCCAGGGCTGGTGGCTGGAGGTCAGGATGACGAACGAGGTCAGTGGCTTGTCGCGCTTCCTGCCGTGCTCCAGACGCTGGAAGGCCTCCAGCGCGTACTGGTCGGGCATGGTCGACCAGCTGAACTTCGGCCCCTCGTAGCCCATCCCGAAGGCGTTGTAGACCTTGTCCAGGCCGTACCACTTCGCCTCCGGCCAGCCCTTCTGCACGCCCGGCATGACGCCGACCGTGTCCCAGGCCCCGGTCTTCCTGAACGCCTCGGTCAGGGTGAGGTGGTCGCCGGAGGTCACCGTGCGGTAGCGGTTCTGGTTGTCGACCCACAGGCCCGACATGAACGTGGAGTGGCCGAGCCAGCTGCCGCCGCCGTACGTCGCCGACGTCAGCCAGCCGCTCCTGGCGTGGAAGCCCGCCTCGGCCAGGGCCCGCGTACTGGTGTCGAGGGTCTTGCTGACGCCCGGCGCCGTGATCGGGTCCTCGATCGCGGTGCGGCCGTAGCTCTCGATGAACGTGAAGATCATGTCCTTCCCGCGCAGGTCCGGCACCAGCTCGCTGCCGGGGGTGTCGCGGAACGGGTCGGCCTCCGCCGTCCTCGCGAACTCCCGCTCGTCCCGGATCGTGGAGCGCAGCGCCCGCTCGTGGTACTTGGCCATGACGACCGTGTGCTCGGAGGCCACCGGGACGCCGGAGACCTGGACGTCCAGGGCCGAGCACGTCATCCACACCACGCTGGCGAGCAGCAGTCCGCGCATCGAGCGGGCCTTGTCGCGGCCCAGGAAGTCGCCGACGCGCACGACCGCTAGGGCCATCACGGCGAGCACCGCCAGTACGAGGAGGACGACCCCGACGGCGGCGAGCAAGGCCGTCGTTCGGCCAAGGGTGTCCGCGAGGTACGACTGGGCGTCGTCCAGCAGCTCCCAGTCGAGGACCACGTTGAAGCTGCGGCCCAGGTACTGGTTGAACTCGATGTCCGTCAGGTTCAGCACGGTCAGCCCGCCGAGCGCCAGCCCGCCGAGCACCGCCACGGCCACCCGCGGCCGGCGCGGCAGCACCAGCAGCGCGGCCGCCAGGAGCAGCCCCTCCACCGGCAGCCGCGTGAACGCCGCGACCTGCAACTGCGCCTCCTTGTTCGGCAGCAGAAGCGCGACGGCGACCAGCAGGAACGCGAGAAGGGTGCCCCCATGGGACACCCTTCGCGCGGCCACGGGATGAGCCCCCTTCCAGCCACGCCAGGCCCGGCGAAGGGTCCGGGGCCGTATCGCCCGCAGGACACGGAGGGGGAGGGGCGGGGAGGCGAGGGCCTCTGCCGGGGTTGCGGCGGATTCGTCGGCCTGGGCTGACACCGCGCCTTCGCCCGCGGCTGCCGGGGCTTCGGCGGCAGGGGAGGGTGCGGCTTCCTGGCTCAGGGGAGCGGGGCCTTCGGCGGCTCCGGAGGGTGCGGCTCCTTGGCTCGTGGGCGCCGGGGCATCGGCCGGCGCGGAGGTTTCGGCTCGGGAAGGTGCTGCCTGCTCGCTCGCGGGTACGCGTGTGCGGGCTTCGGAGGTGGCGGGCTCACCGCCGGCGGCGGCCCCCAACCCGCCGGCCTCGGATGCCGCCGGGGACTCGTCGTCACCGGGAGCCCCCGTGTCGCCGGAGGCGCCCTCGGCCGTCGCACCCACCGCGCACGGGGCGTCGTCCACCGGGGGAGCGGTCGAGGCGGGCGTGTCTCCGGTGCGGGGCGTGGGTGCCGTCGCCCTCGGCCTGCGCGCGGCGGGGATGGATCCGGCGGGCAGGTCCGGCGGCAGGTCCGGCGCGGCAGCGGGTGCCTCGGACCCAGGCTCGACGTCCGCCCCCGACTCGGCGCCGGCCGCCGATTGAGCGTCCGCGCCCGACTTGGCGCTCGCCTCCGCGCCTGCGCCCGCCCCGCCTGCGCTCGCCTCCACACCCGACCCAACCGCGCCCGCCTCCGCGCCCGCGCCCGGCTCCGTCGGGTGCGGAGTGGCGGCGGCCTCGGTCCCGCCGCCGCGCGACGCCGGTTCTCCGGCCGAGTCCGATGGTGCGCCCGATGACTGGCGTGTATCCGTGTGCTGAGGCACCCGAGGGTCCTTCCGTGCGCGGCGTCGCTGAGGCGGCGGGCCGCGCTGGGGCCCGCCGCACTCCCCGTACGGCCGGGCCCTCGCCCGTGTTCACCGGCGCCGGGCAAACACCCGGCAAACGGAGCCCCGGCCGAGGGGCCGGGAGCCGTCCGCATGGTGAAATCCGAGCGCCTGTGGCAGCGTGATTCTCGCCACCCTTGATAAGGGTTGCGCTCAGATGAGCGGATCTTGAGCGGCTGCACTTCTCCAAGGAGTGGCACTCAGTGCCACTCCTCGATCGTTCATCGATCGAAAACAAACGCGCTGAGGGTCGCTCATCTGAGCGGCTAGGCGCGTCTACGAGCGTTGATTCGTTCAAGAAGTGAAAACATCTGCACCCGACGGCTTGCCAAGCCTTGACTTTCGATCCGCTGGCGGACGACTGGTTACGGGCGCATGACCCACAAGTGGACGTACCCATCGGCCTTCGATCTGGGTATGTTCCTCGCCGTCAGGGCAGCCACCGCGTCCTCGAGGAGTCGAGACCCGTGTCGGAAAACAAAGATCTCCAGGTAGCCGATCGCGGCAACAGCGTTGAGGGCGTGAAGTTCGTCTACGACTTCACCGAGGGCAACAAGGACCTCAAGGACCTCCTCGGCGGCAAGGGCGCGAACCTGGCCGAGATGACGAACCTGGGCCTTCCGGTCCCGCCGGGCTTCACGATCACCACCGAGGCCTGCAAGGTCTACCTCGACAGCGGCGAGGAGCCCGCGGCACTCCGTGACGAGGTCAGCGCGCACCTCGACGCGCTCGAGCAGAAGATGGGCAAGAAGCTCGGCCAGCCCGACGACCCCCTGCTGGTCTCCGTCCGCTCCGGCGCGAAGTTCTCCATGCCCGGCATGATGGACACCGTCCTGAACATCGGCCTGTCCGACAAGTCCGTCCAGGGCCTGGCCAAGCAGGCCGGCGACGACCGGTTCGCCTGGGACTCCTACCGCCGCCTCATCCAGATGTTCGGCAAGACCGTCCTCGGCGTCGAGGGCGAGCTGTTCGAGGACGCCCTCGACAAGGCCAAGGAGACCAAGAAGGTCACCGTCGACACCGAGCTCGAGGCCGCCGACCTGAAGAAGCTGGTCACCACCTTCAAGAAGATCGTCAAGAAGGAGGCCGGCCGGGACTTCCCGCAGGACCCGCGCGAGCAGATGGACCTCGCCATCAAGGCGGTCTTCGACTCCTGGAACGGCGAGCGCGCCAAGCTCTACCGCCGTCAGGAGCGCATCCCGCACGACCTCGGCACGGCCGTCAACATCTGCTCGATGGTGTTCGGCAACCTCGGCCCCGACTCCGGCACCGGCGTCGCCTTCACCCGCGACCCCGCCTCCGGCCAGCAGGGCGTCTACGGCGACTACCTGCAGAACGCGCAGGGCGAGGACGTGGTCGCGGGCATCCGCAACACCGTCCCGCTGGCGGAGCTGGAGCGGATCGACGGCAAGTCGTACGACCGGCTGATGCAGATCATGGAGACGCTGGAGAACCACTACAAGGATCTCTGCGACATCGAGTTCACCATCGAGCGCGGCCAGCTGTGGATGCTGCAGACCCGCGTCGGCAAGCGGACCGCCGGTGCCGCGTTCCGCATCGCCACCCAGCTCGTCGACCAGGGCCTGATCGACGAGGCCGAGGCTCTGAAGCGGGTCAACGGGGCCCAGCTCGCGCAGCTGATGTTCCCGCGCTTCGACGAGGAGGCCAAGGTCGCGCAGGTCGCCCGCGGCATCGCCGCCTCCCCGGGCGCGGCGGTCGGCAAGGCGGTCTTCGACTCGTACACCGCCGTCAAGTGGTCCCGCTCGGGCGAGAAGGTCATCCTGGTCCGCCGGGAGACCAACCCCGACGACCTGGACGGCATGATCGCGGCCGAGGGCATCCTGACCTCCCGCGGCGGCAAGACCTCCCACGCGGCCGTGGTCGCCCGCGGCATGGGCAAGACGTGCGTCTGCGGCGCGGAGGACCTGGAGGTCGACACCAAGCGCCGCCGGATGACGGTCCCCGGCGGGCACGTCGTCGAGGAGGGCGACGTGATCTCCATCGACGGCTCCTCGGGCAAGGTGTACCTGGGTGAGGTCCCGGTCGTCCCGTCCCCGGTCGTCGAGTACTTCGAGGGCCGGATGCACCCGGGCGCCGACGACGCGGACGAACTCGTCGAGGCGGTCCACCGGATGATGGCCTTCGCCGACCGCAAGCGCCGCCTGCGGGTGCGCGCCAACGCCGACAACGCCGAGGACGCGCTGCGCGCCCGCCGCTTCGGCGCCCAGGGCATCGGCCTGTGCCGTACCGAGCACATGTTCCTCGGCGACCGCCGCGGGCTGGTCGAGCGGCTGATCCTGGCCGACACCCAGGCCGAGCGCGAGGAGTCCCTCAAGCAGCTCCTGCCGCTCCAGAAGCAAGACTTCGTGGAGCTGTTCGAGGCCATGGACGGCCTGCCGGTCACGGTCCGCCTGCTCGACCCGCCGCTGCACGAGTTCCTGCCCGACATCACCGAGCTGTCGGTGCGCGTGGCCCTCGCCGAGTCCCGCCAGGAGCCGCACGAGAACGAGCTGCGCCTGCTCCAGGCCGTGCACCGCCTGCACGAGCAGAACCCGATGCTCGGACTGCGCGGCGTACGCCTCGGCCTGGTCGTCCCCGGCCTGTTCACCATGCAGGTCCGCGCCATCGCCGAGGCGGCCGCCGAGCGCAGGGCGGCCAAGGGCGACCCGCGCGCCGAGATCATGATCCCGCTGGTCGGCACCGTCCAGGAGCTGGAGATCGTCCGCGAGGAGGCCGACCAGGTCATCGCCGAGGTCGAGGCGGCGACCGGCACGCGGCTCAAGCTGGCGATCGGCACGATGATCGAGCTGCCGCGCGCCGCGCTGACCGCGGGCCAGATCGCCGAGGCCGCGGAGTTCTTCTCCTTCGGCACGAACGACCTGACCCAGACGGTGTGGGGCTTCAGCCGTGACGACGTCGAGGCGTCGTTCTTCACCGCCTACCTGGAGAAGGGCATCTTCGGGGTGTCGCCGTTCGAGACGATCGACCGGGACGGCGTCGGCTCCCTGGTGAAGTCCGCCGTCGAGGCCGGCCGGGCCACCCGCCCGGACCTCAAGCTCGGCGTCTGCGGCGAGCACGGCGGCGACCCCGAGTCCGTCCACTTCTTCCACGAGGTGGGCCTGGACTACGTCTCCTGCTCCCCCTTCCGTATCCCGGTGGCACGCCTGGAGGCCGGCCGGGCGTCGGTCGAGGCGGAGGGCAGCGACCACCGGTAGCCGGTAACAGACCCCGGAGTCCTCGTCGTGGTCCCCGACCCTCACTACCGATTACGACGAGGACTCCGGTCCACGAAAGAAGAGGGGCGGCATCCCGTGCGGGGGTGCCGCCCCTCTCCTACGTTGGATCACAGGTGCCCGCCGTCCCTCCGTCACCAGGGAGCCGTCCATGCCCGGCTGGAACACGCACGACATGCCCGACCAGAGCGGCCGTACGGCGGTCGTCACCGGGGCCAACAGCGGGCTCGGTCTCGTCACCGCGCGGGAACTGGCCCGCGGGGGCGCCCGGGTGGTGCTGGCGTGCCGGAGCGAGGCGCGGGGGAGTGCGGCGGCCGATCGGATGGCGCGTGAAGTGCCAGGCGCGGAGGTCGAGTTCGCGCGGCTGGATCTCGGGGACCTGGGATCTGTGAGGGAGTTCGCGGACGGGTACCCGTACCAGCGGCTCGATCTGCTCGTCGACAACGCCGGGGTGATGGCGCCGCCGTACGGGACGACGGCGGACGGGTTCGAGACCCAGTTCGGGGTCAACCACCTGGGGCACTTCGCCCTCACCGGGCTGCTGCTGCCCAGGCTGCTCGACACGCCGGGCGCCCGCGTCGTGACCGTCTCCAGCATGATGCACGCGCTGGCCAACGTCGATCTGCACGACCTCAACAGCGAGCGCCGCTACCGGCGTTGGATCGCCTACGCCCGTTCCAAGACCGCCAACCTGCTCTTCACGCACGAGCTGGCGCGCAGGCTCGCGGCCACCGGGTCCGACGTGGTCGCGGCCGCCGCCCACCCCGGATACGCCGCCACCAACCTCCAGACCGCGGGGCCACGGGCGGAGGGCCGCCGGACGGCCGAACGGCTCATGGAGGCCGGCAACCGGGTCGTCGCCCAGCCGGCCGAGGCGGGCGCCCTGCCCACTCTGTACGCGGCCACCGCCCCCGGCGTGCGCCCCGACTCCTTCCACGGCCCGTCCTTCGCCATGTGGCGCGGAGCCCCGGCCCCGTCCTGGCGGGCGCCCTGGACCCTGGACGACAGGGGCGGCCTGCTGCTTTGGGAGGCGTCCGAGGGGCTCACCGGGGTGTCGTACGACGCCCTGAAGCACTGAGGCGCCCTGAAGCACTGGGGCGAGGCGTCCTGGAGGACTGAGCCGGCCGTACCTCACATGGCCCTCGGACCTCAAAAGACCCTCAGATACGTGGACCGCGCACGCATCCCTGCCTAGGGTCGCGATCATGCCCGACATATCGCTGACCGTGGTCGTCCTGCTGTGCCTCGCCGCGTTCGCGGCCGGGTGGATCGACGCCGTGGTCGGCGGGGGCGGGCTCCTGCTGCTGCCGGCCCTGCTGCTGGGACTGCCCGGCGGCACCCCGGCCGCGGCCGCGCTCGGCACCAACAAGGCGGTCGCCATCGTCGGCACGACCGGAGCGGCCGTGACCTACGTCCGCCGGGCGCCCGTGGACGTCCGCACCGCCGTCCGCATCGGGCTGGCCGCGCTCGCCGGGTCCTCCGCCGGGGCGTTCTTCGCGGCCGGGATGAGCACCGAGGTGCTCAAGCCGGTGATCATGGTGGTGCTGCTCGGGGTGGGAACCTTCGTGATCCTGCGTCCCTCGTTCGGCACCGCCCCGGTGCCCGGCCCGGCCACCCGCCGCCGGATCCTCGCGGCGATCGGCCTCGCGGGCCTCGGCATCGGCTTCTACGACGGCCTCATCGGCCCCGGTACCGGCACGTTCCTCGTCCTGGCGCTGACCGCCGTACTCCACCTGGACCTGGTGACCGCCTCCGCCACCGCCAAGATCGTCAACTGCTGCACCAACGCGGGCGCCCTGGCCACCTTCGCCTGGCAGGGCGCGATCCTGTGGCAACTGGCGGCCGTCCTGGCGGTGTTCAACCTGGCGGGCGGCGCCCTGGGCGCGCACACCGCGCTGAAGAAGGGCAGCGGCTTCGTCCGGATCGTGCTGCTGACGGTGGTGTTCGCCCTGGTGGCGAACATGGCCTACCAGCAGTGGGTGGCCTAGGGCCTCGTCATGCCGGGCTCAGCGGCTGCCGGTCAGGTGGGCGAAGACGACCACGTTGCCCCGGTAGCCGGTGGTCTTCGAGTAGCCGCCGCCGCAGGTGATGACGCGCAGTTCCGGGCGCTTGGCGGCGCCGTAGACCTTCTCGTCGGGGAAGTCCTTGGCCTCGTAGACCTCGATCGCGTCCACGGTGAAGACGGCGACGCCGCCGTCCCGGCGGTCCACCTCGATGGTGCTGCCCTTCTTCAGGGCGCCGAGGTTGTAGAAGACGGCGGGTCCCTGGGCGTTGTCGACATGGCCGGCGACGATCGCGGTGCCCCGCTCGCCGGGGGTGGTGCCGGCCTCGTACCAGCCGGCCAGGTTCTTGTTGTCGGCGGGAGGGGCGTTGAGGCTGCCGGACTTCGTCAGAGCGAGGCCGGTCAGGGGGGCGTCTATCCGGATGGAGGGGATGCGGATGCGCAGGGGCGGGGACGGTGGCAGCGCGGGGGCGGCGCGGGCTTCCTCACCGGGGTCGAGCACGCCCTCCGCCGCACCGGGCTGGGGCGGGGCGTGGGACTCGGCGCCGCTGTGCAGCAGCCAGGCGCCGGAGCAGAAGGAGACCACGGTGACGGTTGCTATCGCGGCGTTGCCTATGCGCATAGGGACGACCCCTCTCGGAATCCCGCGGGATTCCTTCCGGCCCCCCTTTCGGCCCCTCTGGGACCCCTCCCGGACTCGGTGCCCCGCACCCCCCTCCGGGCCGCGAGGGGCGTCGCACCCGGAAGGGGGCGGGGACATGCGGTACTGGCGGACGGACAGCGGAGGATGCCCGTCAGATCCCGTCGCCTCTCGCCCGGCGATGCAGGAGCCAGGTACCGCCCGCGGCGGCGACGGCGAGAGCCGCCACACCGGCCGCGGTCTTCACGGGGTCGCGGTCCAGCTCGCTGCCGCCGACCCCCGTCTTCACGCTTCCCCGGGGCTCCACCTGCTCCTGAGCGGCCATCAGCGTGACGACCAGGTCGCCCCTGACCTCCTGGTCGCCCTCGGCGCACTGCGCGACGATCTCGTACGTCCCCGGCTGCGCGCTCTCCGGCACCCGGAACCGCCCGACGGCCTCGCCCTCGTGCGCGCTGGGCGCCAGCGTGAAGGGACCCGCGCCGACCGCGCTGGCGTCACCCGCCGCGGACGCCTTCTTGCCGCACCCCTTGGTGTTCACCGTGACCTGACCGCCCGGCTGGACCGAGTACGGATTCACCTCCAGGCTGCCACCGGCCGCAGCGTACGCGGGCGCGGCCAGACCGCCCACGGCGGCCGCGGTGAGCACGGCCCCGGCCATGGCCCTGGCCGGCCGGCGGGCGATACGTCGCATCGGTGCTCCTCCGGGCTCTGCGGTGGGGCCACGGCCCGCGACACCCGCGTGTGCCGCCGTCGGCCGTGCCCTTGCCCTATCGAGGTAAGTGGCCCGGCGCCGTTCCCGCTTGCTGAAGGCCTGTCAGAAATGCGACGAACGGGTGGTAGGACCACCCGCCCCGGACCGCCCCGTGGCCGAATTTCGGCAGGTCAACGCCGTTCTCCTGACGGCACGTCGGAGACCACCCGGAAGGGCGCGGGACATGAGGGTGAACGGGTGCCCGAGCCGCCGCACCGGGCGGTCTACGCTGCCACCGCTGCCCATGACGTTCGACGGCCGAGCGCCCTGGGAGCAAGCCTCGAAGCGTTCCCGGGTACCCGGGAACGCTCCGGCCGCCCGCGGAAGGGACAAAGCGATGGATCCCGATATCCGGACCAGGGCCGCGATCGAGGAACACTGGCGGGCATCGGAACGCGGGGACACCGAGGCCGAGCACGCCATCTACGCCGCGGACGCGATCCTCGACTACCCCCAGTCAGGTGAACGATTCCGGGGCCGCGCGACGATCTCGGCGCAACGTGGCGGGCACCCCGCCAATCGGCACTTCACCGTCCACCGGATCGCCGGCGGCGGGGACCTGTGGGTGAGCGAGTGTGTCATCACCTACGACGGGGTGCCCACCTACTCGGTGAGCATCATGGAGTTCGCCCACGGACAAGTGGTGCACGAGACCCAGTACTTCGCGGACGTCTTCGGCGCACCCGAATGGCGGACGGCACTCGCGGAGCCGATGCCGGGCAGGAACATCACCAGGGCCTGACCGGACTCCGGACTTGCGCGGCAAGCTCCGCCATATACGTGCTGTCCGGAGGTGCCTCAGCGTTCACGTCGCCGGACGGCAAGCGCGGTCGACGGGATCCCCAGCGCGTTCAACCGGGCCAGGAGTTCCTCCTCTTGTCCCCGTGTGACGGTGATCCACAGGGACGTTCCCGAGTCACTGGCGCTGAAGACCAGCCGGTCCCCCCGCCATCCTTCGGCGTTGATCGTGCAGGGAGCCAAGTCCGAGAGCACCGCGAACTGTTCGTCGTCGCCGACGTCGATGTCGATCCCCATCCCGGGATCGCCGCGCCGGGAGCGGGCGCCGTCCGCCACCGCCTGCCGGGCCAGGGACAGCGCGCGTTCGTACGGGTGCCGCACCGCGGGCGGCCAGGCGGCGGAAGGCCGTCCAGGTGGTCGTCCCGTCGAGCCGGACGTGCTGCGGCCGCCCCGGCCGGGAAGGCGGGGGCGGCCGCAACGCTCGGGAGCCGAGCTGTCAGTTCACGTTGGTCGCGCTCCAGGCCGCTGCCACCGCGTTGTACTCGGTGCCACCGGCGCCGTAGAGGTCCTTGGCGGCGTTCAGGGTCGCCGTCCTCGCGCCCGCGTACTTCGTGGAGGACGTCATGTAGACCGTCAGGGCCCGGTACCAGATCTTGCCGAGCTTGTCGCGGCCGATGCCCGTCACCGAGGAGTTGTTGCAGGTGGGGGAGTCGTAGGCGACGCCGTTGACGGTCCTGGCGCCGCTGCCCTCGGCGAGCAGGTAGGCGAAGTGGTTGGCGACGCCGGAGGAGTAGTGGACGTCGAGGTTGCCCACCGAACTGCTCCAGCAGTCGGCCGAACTGCCGTCCTTGGAGGGCTTGTCCATGTAGCGCAGGGCCGACTTGCCGAAGCCGGAGCGGACGATCTTCTCGCCGATCAGGTAGTCCCCGGGGTCCGAGGGGTTGTCGGCGTACCACTCCACCAGCGTGCCCAGGATGTCGGAGGTGGCCTCGTTCAGGCCGCCGGACTCGCCCGAGTACGTCAGTGCCGCCGTCTTCGACGTCACGCCGTGGCTCATCTCGTGGCCGGCCACATCGAGGGCGACCAGCGGACCGAACGTGGTGCCGTCACCGTCGCCGTACGTCATGCAGAAGCAACTGTCGTCCCAGAACGCGTTGTTGTAGTTGCTGCCGTAGTGGACGCGGTTGTACGAGCCCTTGCCGTCGCCCGCGATGCCGTTGCGGCCGTGGACGTTCTTGTAGTAGTCCCACGTCTCGTTGGTGCCGTACTGCGCGTCGACCGCCGCCGTCGCGCGGTCCGCGGTCGTGCCCGTGCCCCAGTGGTTGTCGGCGTCCGTGAACACCGTCGCGGGGGCACGCTGGAAGCAGATGCCGAAGAAGCACAGGTCGGTCTTGTTCGCCGCGTCGCCCGTGTACGTGTTGCCGCGCGTCGGGTCCTTGAGCTGGTACGTCGAGCCCGAGAGCGTGGTCTCCAGCGGCACCGTTCCGCTGTAGAGCGACTGGCCGTCCCCCGTCGCCGTCTCGATGCTGTCCCAGGCATCGATCTGCGCACTCGTGCGGGCGTCGGTCAGCACCGTACGGGCCACCGGGTTGCCGAGCGAGTCGAGCCCGACCGCGTCGGTGCGCCAGGCCAGGCGCGGGGCGCCGTGCAGGGCGTCGACGATCAACTCCGGCTTGGCCTTGACCTGTCGCAGCTTCGTGCCCGGGTTCTTGGCGCGCAGCGCGTTCACCGCGAGGTCGGCCGCCTTCGGGGCGGAGAGCCGGGGCGTGGTGCTCGGGAGGGAAACCGTGCCCTTCGAGGCCCGGTCGGCGTCGCGGTAGCTGCCGTCCGTGGCCAGGTGGACGATGAAGTCACCTCCCAGCACGGGAAGTTGGTGGTACGTGCGGTCATAGCGGACGTGCTGCGTGCCGTCCTTGTCGACGATCACGTCCCGTACGGTGGTGGCCTCGGCGGAGGAGAGGCCCAGGGCCGTGGAGTTGTTCACGAGCGCCGACGCGGCGTTGTGGATCGCGGCGGCCCGGTCGGGTCTGCCCTCCGCGTGCGCGGCGGGGGAGAGGGCGGCGGCCAGCAGGGTGGCGGTGGTGGCGGCCACGCCGGCTGTGGCAAGGCGGGAAGCTCGGATGTGCCGTGTCCGACTCATCGGTCTCCTTGAGCGCGGGCGCCCCGGGGGGCGCTTGGGGGTTGCGCTGGCGTTGCCCAGTGATTTAAGTGCTCATGACATGTCATGTCCATAGCGTCCGCAGGGTGGGTGTTCAGGGGAGAGAGAATCGTTTCCGTGACGACTTCGACTGCTCCGACGCCGCCGCCCGCACCGCTTCCGTTCTTCGTCTACGGCACCCTGCGCCCCGGCGAGGGCAACCACGGCCTGTTCCTGCGCGGCCGCACCCGTTCCGAGGAGCCCGCCCGGCTGTCCGGCGCGGTGCTCTACGACGGACCCGGCTATCCCTACGCCGTGGAGGAGCCCGGCGGGCTGGTGCGGGGCGACCTCGTCGCCGCCCGGCCGGAGGAGTACGGCGAGGTGCTCACCGCCCTGGACCGGCTGGAGGGATACGTGGCCGGCGACCCGCGCAGCCTCTACGAGCGCATCGAGCGCGAGGTGGTCCGCGAGACCGACGGAGCGTCCGTACGCGCCTGGGTCTACGTCGCCGGACCGTCCGTCACCCGGCACCTGCGCACCGAGGGCTCGCGCATCGAGGGCGGGGACTGGCGAACGCGGCACACACGGCACCGGGCCTGACGGGCGGCGACGCGACCGGGGCCGGGCCGGCGACGACCCGTTCGCAACGAGGTGCCGGAGCCCCACGAGACGGTGATCGGGACCTTCGGCGTCCAGCCCCCGTACACCGAACACGTCCCGCCCGCGGAGCATGAGGGCCCGCGGTAG
Source organism: Streptomyces sp. NPDC047453 (assembly GCF_040643155.1). Lineage (NCBI taxonomy): Bacteria > Bacillati > Actinomycetota > Actinomycetes > Kitasatosporales > Streptomycetaceae > Streptomyces > Streptomyces sp. NPDC047453. The sequence goes on from NZ_JBEYTS010000001.1 coordinate 218,684, forward strand.
GAACTCCGCGTGACCACCCGTGGGGTGCGGATGCGGACCGTGGGCCCTACCCGGCGTCGGCCAGGGCCCTGGCCACCCCGTGCTCCGTGCGGCCCAGGAACTTCGGGTCGGGCTGGAACACCGCCTCCAGGGCCGCCTTGCCGGCCGCGAACACCTCGCGGGTGCCGCCGTAGTACCAGGTGGCGTCGTGCTTGGCGTCGACGCCGACACCGTAGGAGTCGATGCCCGCCGCGTCGCACAGGGCGACCGCGCGCCGGACGTGGAACCCCTGGGTGACCAGGACCGCCCGGTCCACGCCGAAGATCTTCTTCGCGCGGACGCAGGAGCTCCAGGTGTCGAAGCCGGCGTAGTCGCTCACGATCCGGACGCCGGGCACGCCCCGCCTGGTCAGGTAGGCGCGCATGGCGTCCGGCTCGTCGTAGTCCTCGCGGCTGTTGTCGCCGGTCACCAGGAGCACCTTGACCCGGCCCTCGTGGTACAGCTTCGCCGCCGCGTCCAGCCGGTGCGCCAGGTACGGCGACGGCTCCCCTTCCCACAGGCCCGCGCCGAAGACCACGGCCACGTCGGTGCGCGGCGCGTCCGCCGTGGTGCGCAGCCTGTCGCCGGCCACGACGTACATCCAGGTCGCCGGGAGCAGGGCCAGCACGCACCCGGCCACCACCGCCTGCACCAGCAGCCGCCGCCCGGCGCGGGTGCGCGGCAAGCGCGGACGTGTCCACGACAGTCCGCGCGACGTGCGCGGCGCATGCGTCAAGCGCATCGGTCAGTCCCCTCCCCAGGCGGCCCCACGGCCCTCGATCAGCAAGGACGCGGCGCACGCCACCCCGGTTCACCCGCCCCTGACCCATTCCTGTGACGCCGGACACGACAGACACGACAGACACAGCAGCGGAGTCCGGGAGGGCCCCGCGCCCGCCTCGGCCCGGCGGAGCGGGACACGCACGCGACACGCACTCGACACGCACACCGTCGCGGACCGGAGACGGACGGTGACATCCCGATTGTCGGTACCTGCGCTTACTGTCGAACCATGGAAGGGATCGCATCCGAGGCAGCCCACCCGAGCCGGCACGCCCCCCGGCCGCCCGAGAACCACGTGCCGCCCGCCGGCTACGAGGCGCCGGCCGTCGAGCGGTGGGCCGCCGAGCCGGACAAGCGGCCGGGGCGTACCGCCTTCCAGCGCGACCGTGCGCGCGTGCTGCACTCCGCGGCCCTCAGACGGCTGGCCGGCAAGACCCAGGTGGTCACGCCGGGCGATCACAGCCAGGTCTGGGACGCCAGCCCCCGCACCCGGCTCACCCACTCGCTCGAATGCGCCCAGGTCGGTCGTGAGCTGGGCGCCGCCCTGGGCTGCGACCCCGACCTGGTGGAGGCGGCCTGCCTCTCGCACGACCTGGGCCACCCGCCCTTCGGGCACAACGGCGAACAGGCGCTGAACGAGTTCGCGCGGGACTGCGGCGGCTTCGAGGGCAACGCCCAGTCCCTGCGCCTGCTCACCCGCATCGAGCCCAAGCGGTTCGTCGTCGACGCCGCCACGGACGAACTCGTCAGCGTCGGCCTCAACCTCACCCGCGCCGCCCTCGACGCCGCCACCAAGTACCCCTGGCCGCGCGGCGCCCATCCCACCGACCCGGCCTCGCCCAAGTTCGGTGTCTACGAGGACGACCGGCCGGTCTTCGACTGGGTGCGCAAGGACGCGCCCGGCACCCGCACCTGCTTCGAGGCCCAGGTCATGGACTGGGCGGACGACGTGGCGTACTCGGTGCACGACGTGGAGGACGGGCTGCACGCCGGCCACATCGACCCGGGCTGCCTGCACGCCGAACCCGAGCGGCAGGCGGTGTTCGCGGTCGCCGTCGGCCGCTACGTCCCGGCCGGCACCGACCCCGGGGAACTCGCCGAGGCCCTCGACAGCCTCCTGGACCAGGAGTGGTGGCCGCACGGATACGACGGCTCGGCCGTCGCCCAGGCCCGCCTGAAGGACGCCACCAGCCAGCTCATCGGCCGCTTCTGCCTGGCCGCCGAGGGCGCCACCAGAGAGCGGTACGGAAGCGGGCGCCTCACACGCTACGGCGCGGAGCTCGTCGTCCCCCGGACCACCCGAATGGAGTGCGCGGTCCTCAAGGCCGTCGCCGACCGGTACGTCATGCAGCGCGCCGAGCAGGAGCGGCTGCGCGCCGACCAGCGGATCGTGGTCGCCGAGTTGGCCGAGACGCTGACCGCCCGCGCCCCCCACGGCCTCGACCCCCAGTTCCGCGCCCTGTTCGACCAGGCCGCCGACGACGGTGCGCGCAAGCGCGTGCTCGTCGACCAGATCGCCTCCCTCACCGACGCCTCGGCCCGTTCGCTTCACGCGCGCCTGAGAGGGCACGCATGACTTCGAGAGAGCGCGTATGACATTGACAGCACGTTTACAGACACCCGTGGTACGGGTGGGACCCGAGTGAACCCCGTGGCCCCGACCGGGTCCGCAGGTGACCCTCCGTGGCCTGATCGGGCCACTCCCTCTTCCCGCACCACGCTCCGTGCGGGACGCTCCCATGTGGCGGCACCCTTACGAGGAGGCATCAAGTGGTCGACGCGGATCAGACATTCGTCATCGTCGGAGGAGGTCTGGCCGGCGCGAAGGCGGCCGAGACCCTGCGCGCGGAGGGCTTCAGCGGCCGCGTGATCCTCGTGTGCGACGAGCGCGACCACCCCTACGAGCGGCCGCCGCTGTCCAAGGGCTACCTGCTCGGCAAGGAGGAGCGCGACAGCGTCTTCGTGCACGAGCCCGCCTGGTACGCGCAGAACGACATCGAACTGCACCTCGGCCAGACGGTCGTCGCGATCGACCGCGCCGCCAGGACCGTCCACTACGGGGACGACGGCACCCATGTGCGCTACGACAAGCTGCTGCTGGCCACCGGCGCCGAGCCGCGCCGCCTGGACATCCCCGGCACCGACCTCGCCGGCGTCCATCACCTGCGCCGCCTCGCCCACGCCGAGCGCCTCAAGCACGTCCTGACCCACCTCGGCCGGGACAACGGCCACCTCGTCATCGCGGGCGCCGGCTGGATCGGCCTGGAGGTCGCGGCAGCGGCCCGCGAGTACGGCGCCGAGGTCACCGTCGTCGAGCCGTCCGCCACCCCGCTGCACCACGCGCTCGGCCCCGAGCTGGGCCAGCTCTTCGCCGACCTGCACCGCGAGCACGGCGTCCGCTTCCACTTCGGCGCACGGCTGACCGAGATCGTCGGGCAGGACGGCATGGTGCTCGCCGCCCGGACCGACGACGGCGAGGAGCACCTCTGCCACGACGTGCTCGCCGCGATCGGCGCCGCGCCGCGCCTCGCCCTGGCGGAGTCGGCGGGCCTGGAGCTGGCCGACCGCGCCCACGGCGGCGGCATCAAGGTGGACGAGCGGCTGCGCACGTCCGACCCGGACATCTACGCGGCCGGTGACGTGGCCTCCTTCCCGCACGGGCTGTTCGACACCCGGCTGCGGGTGGAGCACTGGGCCAACGCGCTCAACGGCGGCCCGGCCGCGGCCCGCGCGATGCTCGGCCAGGAGGCCGTGTACGACCGCGTGCCCTACTTCTTCACCGACCAGTACGACCTGGGCATGGAGTACAGCGGCTGGGCGCCCCCCGGCTCGTACGACGAGGTGGTGATCCGCGGAGACGCCGGAAAGCGCGAGTTCATCGCGTTCTGGGTGAAGGAGGGCCGTGTCCTGGCCGGGATGAACGTCAATGTGTGGGACGTCACGGACCCGATCCAGCGCCTGATCCGCACGAAGGCACACGTGGACACGGAGGCGCTCGCGGACCCGCACGTGCCGCTGGGCAGCCTGGCCCCGTAGCCGGACGGGAGCCTCGGCGACCACCGTAGACTTCTGGCGTGGCAGGACGGATCAACGACGAGGACGTGAAGGCGGTACGGGACGCGGTCCCGATCGACGCCGTGGTGTCCGAGTACCTCCAGCTGCGGAACGCGGGCGGCGGCAACCTCAAGGGCCTGTGCCCGTTCCACGACGAGAAGTCGCCGTCCTTCCAGGTCAGCCCGAGCAAGGGGCTCTTCCACTGCTTCGGCTGCCAGGAGGGCGGCGACACCATCACGTTCGTGATGAAGATCGACCACCTCTCCTTCTCGGAGGTGGTCGAGCGGCTGGCCGCACAGGCCGGCATCACCCTGCGCTACGAGGAGGGTGGGTACAACCCCACCCACCAGCGCGGCGAGCGCATCCGCCTGGTGGAGGCGCACAAGCTGGCCGCCGACTGGTACGCCGAACAGCTCGCGAGCTCCGCCGAGGCCGAGACCGGCCGGGTCTTCCTCGCCGGGCGCGGCTTCGACCAGGGCGCCGCCGTCCACTTCGGCGTCGGCTACAGCCCCCAGGGCTGGGACCACCTCACCCGCTTTCTGCGCGGCAAGGGCTTCACCGACAAGGAGCTGATCCTCTCCGGCCTCGCCCAGGAGGGCCGCCGCGGCCCCATCGACCGCTTCCGGGGCCGGCTGATGTGGCCGATCCGCGACATCGGCGGCGACGTGGTGGGCTTCGGCGCGCGCAAGCTGTACGAGGCGGACAACGGACCGAAGTACCTCAACACCCCCGAAACGGCGATCTACAAGAAGTCCCAGGTGCTGTACGGGATCGACCTGGCGAAGAAGGAGATCGCGAAGACCTCCCGCGCGGTGGTGGTCGAGGGCTACACCGACGTCATGGCCTGCCACCTGGCCGGCGTGCCCACCGCCATCGCCACCTGCGGCACGGCGTTCGGCGGCGACCACATCAAGATCCTGCGCCGGCTGCTGATGGACAACGGCTCGGCGCGTGTGATCTTCACCTTCGACGGCGACGCGGCAGGGCAGAAGGCGGCCCTGCGAGCCTTCGAGGACGACCAGAAGTTCGCCGCCGAGACCTACATCGCGATCGCCCCGGACGGCATGGACCCCTGCGACCTGCGCCTGGCCAAGGGCGACGAGGCGGTCGCCGACCTGGTCGAACCGCGCACCCCGCTCTTCGAGTTCGCGCTGCGCCAGATCGTGGCCCGCTACGACCTCGACACCCCGGCCGGCCGGGCCGGCGCCCTGGACGAGGCCGCGCCCGTCGTCGCCCGGATCAAGAACAGCGGCGCCCAGCACGAGGTCGCGGTGCAGCTCGCCGGACTGCTCGGCATCCTCGACACCCAGTTCGTGGTCAAGCGGGTGGCCCAGCTGGCCCGCTGGGCACGCGAGCGCGGCGGCCGCGGCCCGGCGCCGGACCAGCGGCAGAGGGGCCCGAGGCAGGAGCAAGCGCCGACGCGCCCCGCGTCCCGGGGCCCGGCGCTCAACCTGCGCAACCCGGTCTTCGCCACCGAACGCGAACTGCTCAAACTCGCCCTGCAGCGCCCGGAGCTGGTCTCACCGGCCTTCGACGCCTACGGCGTGGACGAGTTCACCGCCCCGTCCTACGCCGCCGTACGCCAGGCGGTCCTGGACGCGGGCGGCGCCGAGTACGGCGTGGGCGACCCGCAGGAGTACCTGGCCCGCGTCCGCGAGGCCGCCCCGGACGACACGGTCCGCGCGATGGTCACCGAGCTGGCGGTGGAGGCGATCCTGCTCCGCCGGGAGGTCGACGACGCCTACGCGGGTGCCCAGCTGGTGACGGTCCGCCGTCGCGCGGTCGAACGCCGCATCCGCGACCTCCAGAGCACGGTCGCCCGCCTCGGCACCGGCGGCGACCCCGCCCAACTGGCCTCCGCCCAGAACGAGTTGTGGATCCTCCAGCAATACGACCAGGCTCTGCGGGAGCGCGGCGCGGCGGCACTGTGAGCGCCGGCCCGACCGTCGGGCGGTCTGCGTAACCGGCCGGTAACGGACCGGACGCAAAAAGTCATCGCACGCCCCTCGTGGTGGTGATGTGTCGTACCCCACACTGGGTCCGGTTGCCTGAGTCCTCGGAGCGCGGCCGCTCCGTCTCCCACGGGTCCCACATCTGAGCGGCTGTGCTCCTCGCGACGGGACGGACGGTGGCGAGGCCGCCGACTCCGCCCCCCTAGTACCGCTGCCGCACACCTCAGCAGCGATCATCCTGGAGGTCGCCCCCGTGCAGACCCAGACCCTCACCCAGACCGATATCGCCACCGGCCCGGGCCTCGCCGGACCGGTCCCGGACCTGGGGGAGGCCGACGTCGTCGCGGCCGTACCCCCGCAGGGCCGGGGCGCGCACTACCCCGAGGCGGAGCCGGAGGCCCCGTCCGAGCTTCCCGAGCCGGTTCCCGCCCGCACCGAGAGCGGCGGTCCGTCCTCCGACCTGTTCCGCCAGTACCTGCGGGAGATCGGCCGGATCCCGCTGCTCACCGCGGCCGAGGAGGTCGAACTGGCCCGGCGTGTGGAGGCCGGCCTGTTCGCGGAGGAGAAGCTGACCACCACCCCTGACCTGGACAGCCGGCTCGCTCTGGACCTGGACCGGATCGTCGTCCTCGGCCGGATGGCCAAGCGCCGGCTCATCGAGGCCAACCTGCGGCTCGTGGTGTCCGTGGCGAAGCGGTACGTCGGCCGGGGGCTCACCATGCTCGACCTCGTGCAGGAGGGCAACCTCGGGCTCATCCGGGCCGTGGAGAAGTTCGACTACGCCCGCGGCTACAAGTTCTCCACCTACGCCACCTGGTGGATCCGCCAGGCCATGTCCCGGGCCCTGGCCGACCAGGCCCGCACCATCCGCGTGCCCGTGCACGTCGTCGAACTCATCAACCGGGTCGTGCGGGTGCAGCGGCGGATGCTCCAGGAGCGGGGCTACGAGCCGGCCCACGAGGAGGTCGCCGCCCACCTCGACCTGCCGCCCGAGCGGGTGAGCGAGGTCCTGCGGCTCGCCCAGGAGCCCGTCTCCCTGCACGCCCCGGTCGGCGAGGAGGACGAGGTCGCCCTCGGTGACCTGATCGAGGACGGCGACGCCGCCTCGCCCGTGGAGTCGGCGGCGTTCCTGCTGCTGCGCGAGCACCTGGAGGCCGTGCTGTCCACGCTGGGGGAGCGCGAGCGCAAGGTCGTGCAGCTGCGGTACGGGCTCGTGGACGGGCGCCCGCGCACGCTGGAGGAGATAGGACGCCTCTTCGGCGTGACGCGGGAGCGGATCCGTCAGATCGAGTCCAAGACCCTCAACAAGCTGCGCGACCACGCCTTCGCCGACCAGCTCCGCGGCTACCTGGACTGACGGGGGGCCGCTCACCCCGGGCGAGCGGCCCCCCGACAGCAGCACGCACCGCCGGTCAGTCGACCTCGGCGACCGCCTGCGCGAACTGCGCCTTGTACAGGCGCGCGTACGCCCCGTCGGCCGCCAGCAGCTCGTCGTGGGCGCCCTGCTCGACGATGGAGCCGTTCTCCATGACGAGGATCGTGTCCGCGTCCCGGATCGTGGAGAGCCGGTGCGCGATGACGAACGACGTCCTGCCGTGCTGGAGTTTGGCCATCGCCTTCTGGATCAGCACCTCGGTACGGGTGTCGACCGAGCTGGTCGCCTCGTCCAGGACGAGGATCACCGGGTCGGACAGGAACGCCCGGGCGATGGTGATGAGCTGCTTCTCACCGGCGCTCACCCCGGAGCCCTCGTCGTCGATCACGGTGTCGTAGCCGTCGGGCAGCGTACGGACGAACCGGTCGGCGTGCGCGGCCCGCGCCGCCTCCTCGATCTCGCCGCGGGTGACCTCGCGGGAGGCGCCGTAGGCGATGTTCTCAGCGATGGTGCCGCCGAACAGCCAGGTGTCCTGGAGCACCATGCCGATCCCGGACCGCAGTTCGTCACGCGACATCTTCCCGATGTCGATGCCGTCGAGCGTGATGCGCCCGCCGGTGACGTCGTAGAACCGCATGAGCAGGTTGACCAGTGTGGTCTTGCCCGCGCCGGTCGGACCGACGATCGCGACCGTGTGCCCCGGCTCCACCGTCAGCGACAGGTCCTCGATGAGCGGCTTGTCCGGGTCGTAGCGGAACGACACCTGCTCCAGCGCGACCCGCCCGCGCAGCTCCTGAGGCCGCACGCCCGGCACCGGATCCGCCGTCTGCTCCTCGGCGTCCAGCAGTTCGAAGACGCGCTCGGCCGAGGCGACGCCGGACTGCACCAGGTTCGCCATCGACGCCACCTGGGTCAGCGGCATCGAGAACTGCCGCGAGTACTGGATGAAGGCCTGCACGTCGCCGATGGACAGCGTGCCCGACGCGACCCGGAGACCGCCGACGACGGCCACCAGCACGTAGTTGATGTTCGAGACGAACATCATCAGCGGCTGCATGACGCCGCTGTTGAACTGCGCCTTGAACCCGGCCTCGTACAACGCCTCGTTCTGCTCGGCGAACTGCTTCGCCGACTCCTCCTGGCGTCCGAACACCTTCACCAGGGTGTGCCCGGTGTACATCTCCTCGATGTGCGCGTTGAGCTGGCCCGTCGAGCGCCACTGCTGCACGAAGTGCGGCTGCGACCGCTTGCCCACGCGCGTGGCGACGACGAACGACAGCGGCACGGTCACCAGCGCGACCAGCGCCAGGATCCAGGAGACGTAGAACATCATGACGAGCACGCCGATGATGGTCAGCACCGAGTTGATCAGCTGGCCCATCGACTGGTTCAGCGTCTGCCCGATGTTGTCGATGTCGTTGGTGGCGCGGGACAGCACCTCGCCGCGCTGGCGCTTGTCGAAGTACGACAGCGGCAGCCGCGACAGCTTCGTCTGCACGTCCTCGCGCATCCGGAACATGGTCCGGTTCACCGACCGGTTCACCAGCCGGGTCGCCACCGCCATCAGCAGGCCGGCCACCAGGAACGTACCCAGCGCGAACAGCAGGACCTCGCCGACGGCGCCGAAGTCGATGCCCTTGCCGGGGGTGAAGTCGGTGCTCTTCAGCATGTCGGCGATCGAGCCCTGGCCGCGCTCCCGCATGGAGGCGAGGACCTCGTCCTTGGTCGCCCCGGCCGGCATCTGCCGACCGACGATCCCCGCGAAGACCAGGTCGGTGGCCTTGCCGAGGATCTTCGGCCCGATCACGCTGAGCGTGACGCTCACGACCACGCACAGCACCAGGGCGGCGAGCGTGATCCGTTCGGGTCTGAACTGGGTGATGAGCCGCTTGCTCGACGTCTTGAAGTCCATCGAGCGGTTGTCGGGCCCGCCCCCGGACATCATCCGCCCCATCGGCCCGGCCATCAGGCAGCCTCCGCTTCCGTCAGCTGGGAGAGCACGATCTCCCGGTAGGTCTCGTTGTCCGCCATCAGCTCGCGGTGGCGGCCGGTGCCGACGACCCGTCCCTCGTCCAGGACGACGATCCGGTCGGCGTCGCGGATGGTCGCCACGCGCTGGGCGACGATGACGACGGTCGCCTCGGAGGTCTCGCGCCCCAGCGCCGCCCGCAGGGCCGCGTCGGTGGCGTAGTCGAGGGCCGAGAAGGAGTCGTCGAAGAGGTAGATCTCCGGGCGCTGCACCAGGGTGCGGGCGATGGCCAGGCGCTGGCGCTGGCCGCCGGAGACGTTGGTGCCGCCCTGGGCGATCGGCGCGTCCAGGCCGTTCTCCAGCTTGCTGACGAAGTCCTTGGCCTGCGCCACCTCCAGCGCGTGCCACAGCTCCTCGTCGGTGGCGTCCGGGTTGCCGTAGCGCAGGTTGGTCGCCACGGTGCCCGCGAACAGGTACGGCTTCTGCGGCACCAGGCCGACGGTCTTGGCGAGCAGCTCCGGCTCCACGGTGCGTACGTCCACGCCGTCGACGAGGACCTCCCCGTCGGTCGCGTCGAACAGCCGGGGCACCAGACCGAGCAGGGTGGACTTGCCGCTGCCGGTCGAGCCGATGACGGCGGTCACCTCGCCGGGGCGGGCGAGCAGGTCGATGGCCTTCAGGACGGGCTCCTCGGCGCCCGGGTAGCGGAAGCCGCCGCCGCGGATCTCCAGATGGCCGTGGCGGCGCAGCTCGGTCACGGGCGCGACGGGCGGCACGACGCTGGACTCGGTGTCCAGGACCTCCTGGATGCGCTCGGCGCACACCTCCGCGCGCGGCACCATCATGAACATGAAGGTGGCCATCATCACGGACATGACGATCTGCATCAGATAGGCGAGGAACGCGGTCAGGTCGCCGATCTGCATCCCGCCGCTGTCGATGCGGTGGGCGCCGAACCACACCACGGCGATGGACGACAGGTTCACCACCGTCATCACGATCGGGAACATCAGCGCGAGCAGCCGGCCGGTGGCCAGCGACATCTCCGTCAGGTCCCCGTTGGCCCCGCGGAAGCGGTCCTTCTCGTACTCGTCGCGGACGAAGGCGCGGATCACGCGGTTGCCGGTGATCTGCTCGCGCAGCACCCGGTTCACGGTGTCCAGGCGGGTCTGCATGGACCGGAACAGCGGACGCAGCCGGCGCACGATCAGGGTCACGCTGATGCCGAGCACGGGGACGACGGCGACCAGCACCGCGGACAGCGGCACGTCCAGGCCGAGGGCCAGGACGACACCGCCCACACACATGATGGGCGCCGACACCATCAGGGTGAACGTCATCAGGGCCAGCATCTGGACCTGCTGTACGTCGTTCGTCGTCCGGGTGATGAGGGAGGGCGCCCCGAAGCCGCCGACCTCGCGGGCAGAGAAGGACTGCACACGGTCGAACACGGCCGCCCGTACGTCCCGGCCGAGCGCCGAGGCGGTGCGGGCGCCGTAGTAGACGGCACCGATGTTGCACACGACCTGCGCCAGTGAGATGCCGATCATCACGGCACCGAACGTCAGGATGTAGCCGGTGTCACCCTTCACCACACCGTTGTCGATGATGTGGGCGTTCAGGGTGGGCAGGTACAGCGTGGCGCAGGTCTGCAGGAACTGCAGCAGCACCAGGAGGGCTATGGGTTTCTTGTAGGGCCTGAGATAGGTCCGCAGGAGTCGAATGAGCACGCTGGGTCTCTCGGAGTCGGCGGTGGGGGCAGTCGATGTCCCCTGGCACCTATCGTCGAACACTCCACCCGCGTTACCTCAACCGATTAACTCGACCGCGGGTCAACGACCGGGGCCGGGTCGTCCGTTGACCCCGTGTCGTCGGACCCACCGCACGAGTGAACCGTTATGCCCCAAACGCCCCCGTAAGGATGCACGTTGCGGACAATACGACCGACCTTTATGCCCGATAAGCCGGAAAAAGCTTGTGCGGACGAAAAGGCTCGTGGGGCGGTCGTCACCCTTGGAAGGCCCCGGGGTGAACCTGCTCACGCACCGACACGTACTGCTGGCGCACCGCCTGGCCCACCGCCAGATCCTCGCCGGGCTCAAGGATCTGGGCCACCGCGCCCTGCCAGGCCGGCGGGGTGCGCGGATCCAGGGTGCCCTGGGAGGTGCCGAGCGCCCAGGCGGCCTGCCGGGCGGCGCCGATCGCGGCGTAGTCGGCCGGCTGCGGTACGACGACCTGCGCGCCGAACACCGAGGGCGCCACGGCCTGTACGGCGGACAGCTCCGCGGCGGGGCCGAGCAGGAAGACGCGGCGCACCTCCACGCCCCGGCCGCGCAGCACGTCGAGCGCGTCCGCGAGCCCGCACAGCATGCCCTCGAACGCGGCCCGCGCCACGTGCTCCGGCTTCATCGACTCGCGCCGGAGTCCGGCGAGCATCCCGGCGGTGTGCGGCAGGCTGGGTGTCCGCTCGCCTTCCAGATAGGGCAGCAGCACGAGTCCGTGCGAGCCCGGCGTCGACTTCATCGCCAGGTCCGACAGGCCCTCCAGGTCGGGCACGCCCAGCAGTTCGGCGGTGCCGCGCAGTGCCCGTACCGCGTTCAGCGTGGTCACGACCGGCAGGTGCATGCCGGTGGCGTCGGCGAGCGAGGTGATCATCCCCGTCTGGTCGACGAGCGCCTCGGGGTGAACGGCCATCACGGAACCGGAGGCGCCGAGGGAGACGACCGCGTCGCCCAGGCCCAGTCCCAGTCCGAAGGCGGCGGCCATGGTCTCCCCGGTCCCGGCCGAGATCAGCAGCCCCTCCGGGGTGGTGCCGGCCGCCTCGGCGGGGCCGATCACCTCGGGCAGCGCGGCCTGCCGGCCGAGCGCCAGCTCGACCAGGTCGGGCCGGTAGGCGCCGGTGGCGGCGGACCAGTAGCCGGTGCCGGAGGCGCCGCCGCGGTCGGTGGTGCGGCGCATCGGCCGCCCCAGCAGCTGCCACACCAGCCAGTCGTGCGCCTGGAGCAGGAGCGCGGTGCGCCCGGCGGCCTCGGGCTCGTTCTTGGCGAACCAGCGCAGCTTGGTCACCGGCAGCGGGGCCTGCGGCACGCAGCCGACCGCCTGCGCCCAGGCCTCCCGGCCGCCGAGCGCGTCGATCAGGTCGGCCGCGGCGACCTGTGCCCGCCGGTCGCCGCCGACCAGCGCGGGCCGCACGGTGGCGCCCTGGGCGTCGATCGGGATCAGCGCGTTCTGCTGCGCGGAGACGCCGATCGCCTGCACGCCCTCCAGGAGTCCGCCGCCCGCGGCTTCCCCGAGGGACAGCAGCCAGGCCTGCGGATCGACGTCGGCGGAGCGCCCGCCGCCCTCTGGGGTATCGACCGGATGTGGCGCATATCCCTGCCTGAGTACGGACCCCGTGTCCGCGTCACAAACGACGATACGAGTGAAATCGGGCGAACTGTCCAACCCGGCGACTATCCCCATGGCGAAAATTCTGCCGTACCGCCGGGCCTGCTCGGGCCGCGGTAGCCCCGACGTCGCGGGGGGTGCGCGCGGTCCCGCCGGTGCGGGCCGCTCACGTGTTGCTGGTGCCCCAGTCGTCCTCGCCGCTGCCGTTGGCGTGGGCGCGCAGGGAGCGCACCCGCTGGGCGACCGATTCGGGAACGCGGTCGCCGACCTTCTCGCTGACCGTGTGGTAGGCCTTGCCCGCGAACTGCCGGCCCTGCTGGGCCGCGGTCTCGGCGGTGTTGCGCACGGCGGGGTTCTGCGCGATCTGACGGGCGGACTTCTTCAGCTGCTCGTAGCGCTCACGTCCGGCCCTCGTGCCCAGCACGTAACCCACGGCGATCCCTGCGATGAACGTGAGCCGGTAACGCATGGCGGCCACCCTTCCCTTGCCTCGAGGTCACAGCCGGGGAGAACCGATTGGCGGAGCACCCCCCTGCTTGCGCTAATGTATGTGTCGCAGCGAGCGCGCGCCCCCTGGCGGATACCCAGGTAGGTGCGTTCGATGCAACGAGGCATTCCTCCGTAGCTCAATTGGCAGAGCAGCCGGCTGTTAACCGGCAGGTTACTGGTTCGAGTCCAGTCGGGGGAGCTCGGTCCTCCGTAGCTCAATTGGCAGAGCAGCCGGCTGTTAACCGGCAGGTTACTGGTTCGAGTCCAGTCGGGGGAGCATGGTGAACGAGGACCCTTCGGGGTCCTTTTTCATGTCCGGTTTCATGTCCCCGGGGAACCGCCGCGGCCGCGGTGAAGTCCTCAAGGTCGTGAACAGCCGCGGAAGACGACCATCCGAAGCAGGAGATCGTATGAGCGGCTATGCTGCGGCAGACGGCGCGCACACTTGTACGCGACGCGCCGCAACGGGGCGGTAGCTCAGCCGGTTAGAGCAGCGGACTCATAATCCGTCGGCCGTGGGTTCGAGTCCCACCCGCCCCACCAGGCGCTACCCGCGCAGAATCGATGTGACCAGCGGTTTCGCGGGTCACTCCCAGCAAGTCTGTGGCCCCCGGAACTGGATCCGGGGGCCTTCGGCGCGTGTTGGCCCGTTTTGCACTCGGCCGGAGCAACGGCAGGCGCGGACGGGCTACTGACGGGCTGCTCAGGAACGGTCGTCGGCGGGGTCGGCGGTCTCCGGCAGATCGTCGCGGTCGCCCTCGGCCTGGGAAGGGGTCGGGTACGGCGTGTCCGGCGGTCCTGCGGCGCGCTGCGTGTCCTCGTCGTCGCGTTCGCCCTCGGCCTGGGATGGGGTGTGCTCTCTCATGGTGGTGACTCCTGCGGACGGGACTGGTCACTCGTCCGCATATCGGGTACCCCGGTGGCCGGGCCGTCACCGTGTCCGCGGCGCGTCCGTGCCGTCTCCGGGCCGGGGTGTGTCCGGGCCGGTGTGCCGCGCCAGCGCGGTGCGCAGTGCCGAGCGGATCTTCCGCGGCGGTGCGGGGCCGTCGTCGCGCGCGCCCGCGGTGATCGCGGCGGCCACCGCGTGCAGCTTGGTGTTGGAGCGCTGGGAGGCCTCCCGGAGGACGTCCCAGGCCTGTTCCGCGGTGCACGCGTGGGTGGCCATCAGGACACCGCGGGCCTGGTCGATCACCGGGCGCGAGGAGATGGCCCGGCGGAGCTGCTCGACCTCCGTCTGCAGCTGGAGCAGCCGTTCCGTCCGCTCCAGGGCCACCGCGGAGGTGAGCGGCGGCGCGGGCGGCTCCGGTCCCGCGGCGGCGGCCGACGGGTGCGGCGGGTCCGTGGTGTCCAGGCCGGTCAGCTCCAGGACGCGGCGCGGCTGGCCCGTCCAGCCGGTCGCGGTCACCCGGACCGGGGGACGCCGGCCGTGGTCGTCGAGGCTGTCCAGGAGTTCCAGTCCGGCGGTGTCCATGAACGTCACCCCGGACACGTCCAGATCGACCCGGCCGACGTCCGGCGGCAGCTCGGTCAACGCCTGGGCCAGGGCCTCCGCGCAGCCGTGCACCAGCTCCCCGCGCGCGGTGAGCGACGTCCGGTCGGCCACCGGGTCCGTGCGGACGTCGACGGTGAGCGTGCCGGCCGGGGTGTTCCGCCGTCGTGCGTGAGATCGTGATGCCGCTGCGGCCATGTCCCCGCCCCGTCCGTCCTCGGCAGCCCTCGCGCGTCCTCGCGACGCTGCGTTTCCCGTCGTCCCCGTCGCCCCGGCCGGCCCGTGCCCCACGCACACCGCGGCGCTGCGGAGCCACGGAACCCCGGCGGTGCTGCCCTGCGCCTGCCCGCTCCCCGGACGACTACACACGCCCGGGAACGGGCCTTGTCGGGGACGCAGTGGGTACGCGTAAGGCACAGGTGCCGGATGGGCGGAGGACAGGGGGCGTCGCGTCCGGGGGCAACCGAGACGTTCTGGCCCGAGCTGCCGGGGATGGAGGTGTCGACGGCATGACCGCGACTGCGGCGGAACCCTTCGTCCACCCCGCCCTGTTCTACCGGGACGAGCGGGAGTACCTCGCGGGCACCGTGCCCTTCGTGCGCGAAGGACTGGAGTCGGGCGAGCCGGTCGCGGTGGCCGTCCCCGGCGACAACCTCCGGCTGATCGAGACCGGTCTGGGCGCCGACGCCGGGTCCGTACGGCTGCTCGACATGCGCGAGGTCGGGCGCAACCCGGGCCGGATCATCCCCGCGGTGCTGCGCGCCTTCGCCGACGCCCAGCCGCCCGGCCGCCGGGTGCGGATCATCGGCGAGCCGGTCTGGGCCGGCCGTACGCCCGCCGAGTACCCGGCCTGCGCCCAGCACGAGGCACTGATCAACTCGGCCTTCCAGGGCCGCGAGGTCACCATCCTGTGCCCGTACGACGCCGCCCGCCTCGGCGGACGGGCCCTCGCCGACGCGCACGCCACCCACCCCGTGGTCATCTCCGCGGGTGCCGCCGGGCAGCGGGAGAGCGCCGCCTACGCTCCCGAGCAGGTCGTCGCCCGGTACAACGAGCCGCTGCCGCCGGTGCCGGACGCGCTGTCGTTCTCCTTCACGGAGCAGACGCTGTCGCAGGCCCGGCACGTCGCCGTCGCCGAGGGCGCGCGGCTCGGGCCCGCGGCCGCCCGGCTGGAGGACCTGGCCCTGTCCGTGGCCGAGCTGACCACCAACAGCGTGGTGCACGGCGGCGGTTCGGGTGAGCTGCGGGTGTGGGCGCAGGACGGGTGCGTGCTGTGCGAGGTGCGGGACAAGGGCCGCCTGGCCGATCCGCTGGCCGGCCGCCGGCCCGTCCCCCGCGAGCAGCGCGGCGGTCGCGGTCTGCTGCTGGTCAACCTGGTCGCCGACCTGGTCCGCGTGCACTCGGGCGCGGAGGGCACCACCGTCCGCTGCTGGTTCGCCGACTGACCGCCACCGGGGTCCCCGTGCCCCGACCGGTCAACGCGCCTACGCGCCCAGCGGGTTCAGCGCCAGCGGCTCGATCTCGCCCTCCAGCATCGCGCCCAGCCCCTGGATCGCGCACACGTCGGGGCGTTCGGCGATGTGCACCGGCATGCCGGTCGCGTCGCGCAGCATCTGGTCCAGGCCCGGCAGCAGCGCGGAACCGCCGACCATCATGATCCCGCGGTCGGCGAGGTCGGCCACCAGATCGGGCGGGCACACGCGCAGCACCTTGTAGATGCCGTCGAGCACGGCGGTCAGCGGCGTCTGGATGGCGTCCCGTACGGCGGCCGTGTCGATCCGCACGGACCGGGCCAGCCCGGTGGCCACGTCCCGCCCGTGGATCTCGGTGGACGCCGGGCCGGACGGGGTGAGCCCGTTCCCGGACAGGGCGATCTGGAGCGGCCGCAGGGACTGGCTGGGCAGCGTCAACGCGTGGGCGAGGCGCAGGTGTTGCACGATGGCGTGGTCGACGGCCTCCCCGCCGACGGGAATGCGCTCGGCGGCGACGATCGAGCCGAGCGAGAGGACGGCCACCTGGGTGGCCGCGGCCCCGCACATCATGATCATGGTGGCCTCGGCCCGCTCCACGGGCAGCCCGGAGCCGACGGCGGCGGCGATCAGCGTGTCGACGAGTTCCACGCGGCGCGCGCCGAGTCCGACGAGCGTCTCGATCGTGGCCCGTTGGGCGAGCGGATCGGCGTCGTGCGGGGTGCAGGCGGCGGCCCGCAGCCGGGCCGCCTTGCGGCGCAGGGCGCGGCGCATCCCGTCGCCGAGCAGGTGCCGCAGCATGCGCTGCGCCATCTCGATGTCGACGACCGTGCCGCCGGAGACCGGGCGGACGACCCGGATGTAGGCGGGGGTGCGGCCCGTCATCCTCTCCGCGAACTCGCCGACCGCGATCAGGGCTCCGTTACGGATGTTCACGGCCGCGACCGAGGGCTGGTCGACGACGAGCCCGGGGCCCTTGACATAGACACGGGTCCGCGCCGCTCCCAGGTCGACGGCGAAGTGGCAGCGGCGCAACTGCTCCAGACTGGCGGACATGGCGGAGCCTCCTGAGAGCGCGGACCGTGGCGGCCACCGGGCGGCGGCCTCCCTGGCATCGTGCGGGCGCGGCGGAGCGGGCGCCTGTTCAAGGGGGCCGGGCGGGGCGCCGCTGGACGGGTGGATTCCGGCGCTCTGCGCGTAAGGAGTGAGGGACAAGGACACATGGACGGCTCCCGGCGCCGGCGGTCGGGGCCTGTCCCACTGGCGGGAACCCGCCAGGCGCCGACTCGCTGTCCCCTTCCAACTCCCCTGCCACACAAGGGTTCTGCCACTCTTCGCAGCACTGAGGACGTGTGGCGCGGAGAGGAGAGCAAGGATGCGTGCAGGACCCCCCGGACGGACAGCGGCCCTTGTGTCGGCCGGGCTCGTGATCGCCCTGCTGCCGGCCGGACCGGCGGCGGCGCGGCAGCCCGCGGGGCCGCCCGGTCCTCCGGCGGCCACCCCGGGCGGCGCCCGCGCCGTCACCCTCGTCACCGGCGACAAGGTCACCGTCACCGACCTCGGCGGCGGGAAGCGGACCGTCACGGTGCGCCGGCCCCAGGGCGCCACGGGTGCCGTGCGCACCCAGACGGCGGGCGGCGCCCTGAGCGTCGTACCGGACGAGGCCCTGCCGTATCTGCGGGCGGGCCGGCTGGACCGGCGGCTGTTCGACGTGGACACGCTGTTACGGCAGGGGCTCGCTGACACTCGCACCGGCGAGCTGCCGCTGATCGTGACCTACGGCAAGGGCGTCCGGGCGGCGACCCCGCGCGGAACGGAGCGGACCCGGAGCCTCGCCAGTGTGCGCGGGGCCGCCGTGGAGGCCGCCAAGGGCCGGGTGTTCTGGCGGGAGTTCACCGGGCACGGCACCCCGTCCGGCGGTATCGACAAGGTGTGGCTCGACGGTCGGGTCACCGCCGACATGGCCGAGAGCAACGCGCAGATCGGCACCCGCGAGGCCTGGGCGTCCGGTCTGACCGGCAAGGGCGTCACCGTCGCCGTCCTCGACACCGGCGTCGACACCTCCCACCCCGACCTCGCCGGACGGGTCGCCCTCACCAGGAACTTCGTCGACGGCGAGGACGCCGCCGACCACAACGGCCACGGCACCCATGTGACCTCCACCGTCGGCGGCAGCGGCGCGGCCTCCGGCGGTGAGGAGAAGGGGGTCGCCCCGGACGCCACCCTCGCCGTCGGCAAGGTGCTCGGCGACCAGGGGTCGGGCAGCGAGTCGCAGATCATCGCCGGGATGGAGTGGGCCGCCCGGGACGTGCGCGCGCGGATCGTCTCCATGAGCCTCGGCTCCAGCGAGCCCAGCGACGGCACCGATCCCATGGCGCGGGCCGTCGACACCCTCTCCCGGGAGACCGGCGCCCTCTTCGTGGTCGCCGCGGGCAACACCGGCGCTCCCTCCTCCATCGACTCGCCCGGCGCCGCCGACGCCGCCCTCACCGTCGGCGCGGTCGACCCGTCCGACCGGGCCGCCTACTTCACCAGCGCCGGGCCCCGCACCGGCGACAACGCCCTCAAACCCGACCTCGCGGCACCCGGCGTCGACATCCTCGCCGCCCGCTCCCGACTCGCTCCCGGCAGCGGCGCCTACACCACCATGAGCGGCACCTCCATGGCGACGCCCCATGTCGCCGGTGCCGCCGCGCTGCTCGCCCAGCAGCACCCCGACTGGAGCGGTGAACGGATCAAGGACGCGCTGATGTCGACGGCGAGGCAACTCGACGCGTCCGCCTACCTGCTGGGGGCGGGCCGGGTGAGCGTCCCGGACGCCGTGCACGCGCGGATCACCGCCACCGGAAGCGCCGACCTCGGGTTCCACCGCTGGCCCCACGGCACGGACAAGCCGGTGACCAGGACCCTCACCTACGCCAACTCCTCCGACGCCGACGTCGAGTTGAGTCTCGCCGTCCAGGGCGCCCCGGACGGCGTCGCCACCCTCGCCGACTCCGCGCTGACCGTGCCCGCCCACGGTGCCGTCACCACCACCGTGACCGGAGACGCGGCCAAGGCGCCAGTGGGCGGGACCAGCGGGCGGATCGTGGCCTCCGCGTCCGGCACCCCGGTCGCGCACACCGTGTTCGGGCTGGTCAAGGAGGACGAGCGGTACACGCTCACGGTGCGCGTCAAGGACCGCGACGGCGCTTCCGTGCCCGCCGATCTCACCGTGCAGCGGCTCGCCGCGGGCGCCGATCCGTACCCCGCGCACGTCGGCGACTCGGGCACCCTGCGGTTGCGCCTCGAGCCGGGCACGTACAGCCTGACCTCCTTCCTCGACGTACGCGGCGGCCACGGCGCCGACTCCCTCGGCCTGGGCTTCCTCGCGGCGCCCGAGATCACGCTGGACCGGGACCGCGAGGTCACCCTGGACGGGCGTCGGCTGCGGGAGATCAGGGCCGAGACCGGACGGCGCACGGAGACCCGGCAACTGCTCATGGAGTACGACCGGACGGCGGACGGCTCCGACCTGTTCGGCGCCGTCCAGGTGCCCGTGGCGTACGACAGCGTCTTCGCCGCGCCGACCGAGCCGGTCACGCGGGGCACCTTCGAGTACCGGACCGTGTGGCGGCTCGGCAAGCCGCCGCTGGAGGTCAAGGGCGTCGCAGAGGCGCTCGTCCAGCCCGGCGGCACGCTGATCGAGGGCCGCAGCAGGCTGCCGCTCGTCGATGTCGGCGACGGGGACCTCACCGGCAGGGACGTACGGGGCAAGGCGGTCCTGGCCCGGTTCACCGGCTCCGCCGAACCCGCCGCGCTGGCCCAGGCAGCCCAGGACGCGGGTGTGAAGGCCCTGTTCGTGACGGACGACGTGCCCGGCCGGCTGAGCGCCTGGTGGGGCACCGACGACAACGCCGACCGCCCCCTCCAGATCGCCACGGTCGACGCGGCCGACGCGGCACGGCTGCGGACCGCGGGTCGCGTCGACATGACCGGGACGCGGAACACCCCGTACGTGTACGACCTTTCGCAGGGGCATCGCGGAGCGATCCCCGACACGGAGCTGACGTACGCGCCCGGGCCTCGCCAACTGGCCGGAATCCGGACCAGGTTCCACGCGATGCGGCCGACGAGCGGCGGCGAGTTCCGGTACGCACTCACCGACACCTTCCCCGTCGGCATCGGCTACCAGGAGCGGATCGACCTCCCGGCCGAGCGCACCGACTACGTCTCCACCGGTCCCGGCGAGCGCTGGCAGGAGTCGGTGACGGTCGGCGACGGCACGCTGGAGCAGCGCGGCGGCCAGGTCCGCTACGAGGGCGGAACGCACCCCGTGCTCGACTGGTTCAAGCCGGTCTGGCACCCCTGGCTCGGCACCGGACTCGACTGGGGTCAGCAACGGGTGGGCGACCGGCTCCAGTTCAACGTACCCGGCTGGGGCGACTCCGGGCCCGACCACACCGGCTTCGGGGACGTGTGGAGCGCGGACAGCGGCATGTCCCAGACGACGGCGGTCTACCTGGACGGGCAGTTGGCCGACCGGCGCACGGGCGCGGCCGCGTACGTGGCGGACGCGCCCCCGGACGAGCACACGTACCGGCTTGTCACGGACACGGCGCTGGACGCCGGCAGGTGGCGGCTCGCCACGCGGGGGCACGCCGAGTGGACGTTCCGCTCGTCGGCCACCCCCGAGGACCACTGGACCACCCTGCCCCTGATCAACCTCGCCTTCGACATCGGCACCGACCTCGCGGGCGACCTGCGCGGCGGCGGCCGGGTGCCGGTCGGCGTCCGCGCGCGGTACGTGGCGGGCGCGACCGGCACCGGCACCGTCGGCGACGCCGGCCTCGAAGTGTCCTACGACGAGGGCGCGACCTGGCGGCCGGTGCCGCTCACCGGCGGGCACGGCTCCTGGCGCGGCACCCTGTCGGTGCCGCGCGGTGCCGCCTCCGTCTCGCTGCGGGCCGCCGCGGGAGACGACCGGGGCGGTTCGGTACGGCAGGAGGTCGTCCGGGCGGTGGGGGTCGGTCAGGAGCACCGTTCCCCGTCCTGATCGGGCCGGGGGACGGAGGGCGGGAGACGAGCCCGCGAGGGGCCCGCCGGGGCAGGGCCCCTCGCGGCCGCCGCTCAGCCCCGCGCCAGAGCCGCTTCATGGTCTTCCCCATGTCGTTGCGGGGCAGGGGGTCGAGGAGACGGACGACCCGGGGCCGCTTGTGCGGGGCCGGCCGCCGGGTCACGTGATCGGCCAACTCCTCGGACCGACTGGGGCCGGGGCCGGTGACTCCGTTCCTGCGCCAGGGGGCGACCATACGCGCCGACGCGGGCGGTTGTTAGCCTGCGGGCCCGTCACTGTTCGAAGCCTCGTACCAGGATCTGCGCGGATCTGCGCGGATCTACGAGGAACTACGCGGATGGAGCCCCGCCGTGCCCCGCATCGCGCTCGTCACCTGCCGGCCCGCGCCCGGTATCAGCGACGACCCGGACCTTCCGGTGCTGGTGGAGGCGCTGGAGGAGGCCGGGGCCGAGGCGCGGGTCGTGGCGTGGGACGACCCCGGGGCCGACTGGGGCGGGTTCGATCTCGCCGTGATCCGGTCGACCTGGGACTACAGCTGGCGGGTGGGGGAGTTCACGGAGTGGGCCGAGCGGTGCGCGAAGGCGACACGGCTGGCCAATCCCGTCGAGGTCGTGCGGTGGAACGTCGACAAGCGGTACCTCGGGCAGCTCGGGGCGGCCGGTGTGCCCGTCGTGCCCACCCGGTACCTGGCCCCCGGAGACCCGGCTGACCTGCCCGACGACCACGAGTACGTGATCAAACCGGCGTCCGGGGCCGGAGCGCGGTTCGCCGCCCGGTACACGCCCGACGAGCGTGACACCGCCGTACGGCAGCTCGCGCGGATGCACGCCGAAGGGCTCACGGCCATGGTCCAGCCGTACATGCGGCGCATCGACGCGGGCGGGGAGCGGGCGCTCCAGTTCTTCGGCGGACGCCTGCTGCACGCCGGCCGCAAGGGCGCCGTCCTCGCCCCCGGCGTCGCCTACGACGAGCGCAAGGCGGCCCACCCGGGCATCGCGCCCTGGACCCCGACCCCGGCCGAACTCTCCGTCGCCGAGCGCGCGTTGGCCGCCGTGCCCGGTGCTCCCGAGCTGCTCTTCGCCCGGGTCGACCTGGTGGACGGGGAGGACGGCGAACCCCGCCTCATGGAGCTGGAGCTGGTGGAGCCGAACCTGTTCCTGTGGCTGCATCCGGAGTCGGTGGCTCCGGTGGCGGAGGCGATCCTGGCCGCCGCGGGCTGAGCCGCTGCCGGGCGGCTGCCGCCGCGGGGTCACTCGCCGATCCGCGTCCGTTGCAGCAGGCCCCAGGTGAACTCGGCCACCACCTCCCGGCGGACACCCTGACCGTCCGGGGCCTGGAAGGACAGGCCCCAGCGGGTCGGGGCGGTGCCCTCCAGGGGGCGGACCGGGGCGAAGGCGCGGGCGGCCTCGTCGACCGTGCAGGACCAGGGGGTCAGGTCGGCCACGGTCCGCAGGTCGGGTCCCTCGGCCCCCGGGGCACGCACCAGCCACTCGTTCCAGACCCGGCCGTCCGGGGCGGCCAGCACCTCCAGGCGCAGATCGGGCCAGAGCGGGACGGGCCAACTGCGGGCCTCGCAGTCCAGGTCGCCGATACGGCGGGCGGTCGTCGACTCGGGCTCGCCGAGGATCGAGCGGTACCGGGACGCCGCCGAGCGGGACCGTGGTGAGCGGACCATCGCCTGCCAGCGCTTGTTGGCCTCGCGCATCTGCGCGCGGGAGGCGCCCAGCGTGCGGCGGGCGTCCTCCACCAGGTCCGGGTTGTGGTCGGCCATGCGGCGCAGCAGCACCAACTGGAAATCCAGCGGGGTGAAGGGGCCGGCGGGGCGCTTTCCGGAGGGCGTGGTCATGGGATCCATCGTCGCCCACCCGGCCCGACCGGCCCTCCCCCGCTCATTGCCCGCGCGCCTGCTCATTGCCCGCGCGCCCGC
The DNA here is from genome assembly GCF_040643155.1 of Streptomyces sp. NPDC047453. Classification (NCBI taxonomy): domain Bacteria; kingdom Bacillati; phylum Actinomycetota; class Actinomycetes; order Kitasatosporales; family Streptomycetaceae; genus Streptomyces; species Streptomyces sp. NPDC047453. The sequence goes on from NZ_JBEYTS010000001.1 coordinate 241,652, forward strand.
CCATTGCCCACGCACACGCCCATTGCCCGCGCAATCCGCGGTGACTAGCCTGTGTTCGTCATTCCGACCGCCTTTTGATATGTCGAACACAGGCTTGTATCACTCGGATCACTTGGATCAAGGGAGGTGGCCGGTCGTGGGACGCCTCGTACCTGCCGTGACCCGGGCTCTGGACATCCTCGAGCTCTTCCTCGACGGGGACGGGACGCTCTCCGCCCCCGACATCGTGCGCAGGCTGCGGCTGCCGCGCACCACGGTGCACGAGCTGGTCACCACGCTCGCCGCCCGCCAGTACATCGTCCCCGTGACCGGGCAGCCCGGACGCTACCGGCTGGGCGTACGCCCCTACCAGCTCGGCAGCCGCTACGCCGAGCAGCTGGACCTCGCCGCCGAGGGCCAGCAGGTCGCCCGCTCGGTCGCGGAGACCTGCGACGAGACCGTGCACGTGGCGATCCTGGAGGACACCGACGTCATCTACATCGCCAAGGTGGACTCCACGCACGCGGTGCGCATGGTCTCCGCGGCCGGCCGCCGTCTCCCGGCGCACTGCACCTCGGTCGGCAAGATGCTGCTCGCCTCCCTGCCCGAGGAGGAGCTGGGCGCGCGCGTCCCGGACGACGCCGAACTGGCCGCGATGACGCCGAACAGCATCACCGACCCGGCCGCGCTGCGCGAGGCCCTGGGCGAGATCCGGCGGCGGGGCATGGCGGTGGAGAGCCGCGAGTCCAACCCGGACGTCAGTTGTGTGGCCGCGCCGGTGCGCGACCGCACCGGGCAGGTGGTCGCGGCCCTGTCCATCTCGGTGCCCATGATCCGCTGGAGCGAGGAGCGGCGGGCGGAGCTGGAGCAGCTCGCCGCGAAGGGCGCCGCCGAGCTGTCGGAGCGGCTCGGCCACCGGGGCGCGGCATGACGAGGTACGAGGTCGCCGTCCGCGCGCGGGCGGAACTGGGTGAGGGCCCGACCTGGGACCCGGAGACCGGGCGGCTGATCTGGGTCGACATCCTCTCCTCCCGGGTGCACGGCTACGACCCCTCCACGGGCCGGTGCACGGTCCGTACGACCGGGCAGCACGTGGGCGCGGCGAAGCCCCGCACGGGCGGCGGGCTCGTCCTCAACCTCCGTGACGGGGTGGGCCTGGTGGACCCCGACGGCGCCTTCCGCTGGCTGCACCGCGACCCGGTTCCCGGCCGGCGCGGCAACGACGCCGCGGTGGCACCCGACGGCTCCCTGTGGGCCGGCACCATGCGCTACGACGAGGCGCCGGGCGGCGGCACCCTGTCCCGCCTCACCGGCGACGGCACGGCCGAGGTGGTGCTGCCCGCCGTGGCGGTGAGCAACGGCACCGGCTGGAGCCCCGACGGCCGCCTGATGTACTACGTCGACTCACCGACCCGCCGTGTCGACGTCTTCGACTTCGACGGCCGACGGATCACGGGCAGGCGGCCGTTGGCCCAGGTGGAGGACGGCGCCGGCTTCCCGGACGGCCTCACGGTCGACGCCGACGGCTGTGTCTGGGTGGCCCTGTGGGACGGCGCCGCGATCCGCCGGTACACCCCCGCCGGCACCCTGGACCGCGTACTCGCCCTCCCCGTCTCCCGTCCGACGGCCTGCGTCTTCGCCGGCCCCGGTCTGACCGACCTCTACGTGACCACGGCCCGTACGGGCCTGGCCGCCCCCCACCCGCTGGCGGGCTCGCTCCTCGTCGTCCCCGACGCGGGCCAGGGCCTGGTCCAACCCGCCTTCGCGGGCTGACCCCGTCGGTCCGCTTCGGCAGTCGGGCCCGGTCAGGTGTTCGTCCGGTCCAGCCCCTCCAGGATCTTGCGCTCGGCCGGGGTCAGCGGGGGACCCGCCAGCGGGGGGAGCAGAGGGCCGTTCAGGACGTCGAGGAGGGTGTCGGGGCGGAGGAGGCGCTGCGGCCCGGTGCGGAGGCTGGTGACCTCCCAGAGGGCGGCCGCGGCCCGGTAGGAGCCGGTGGCCGCCCGTGTCAGACGGCGGCTGTAGGAGGTGACCAGGCGGTCGGCGGCTTTGGGCGAGGCGCCGCGGCTGTTCGGGTACCAGACGTCCTGGCCGACAGCGGCCGCCCAGGCCGCGTCGACCGATTGGGCGGCGCCGCGCTGCACACGGCGGGCGAGGCCGGGCGCGTCCGGGCCGGAGCGGCGCAGTTCGTCGCGCAGCAGCCGGGCACCGAGCGCGGCCACCGACATGCCCTGCCCGTACGCCGGGTTGTAGGTGGCCACCGCGTCGCCCAGCGCCACGAAGCCCTCCAGCCACCGCGGCAGCTTCTCCAGGTAGCGGCGCGCGTTGCTGGTGCTGCGGCTGATGTGCACGTCGGTGAGGGGTTCGGCGCCGGAGACGAGCCGGCCGACGATGGGGGACGGCAGATCGAGGGCGTACCGCAGGAACCCGTCGGGGTCCGCCGGCGGCTCACCGCCCCGCGTGCCGGCGAGGCTGACCATCCAGCGGTCGCCCTCGATCGGCAGCACCATGCCGCTGCGGCCCGGCCGGCCCGCGTACGGATTCGCCTGCACCATCGTCAGCGGGAACTGCTCGGCCCCGGCAGGCGTGCGGTACACGCGTGTGGCGTTGACCAGCCCGGCGTCCACGCCACGCTCCCGCACCCCGGAGATCCCGAGCTCCCGGAGCCAGGTCACCACCCGCGACCCGCGCCCGCTCGCGTCGACCACGAAGTCCGCGGCCAGCACCTCCTCCGCGGCGGGGGTGGCGACGCGGACACCGCGCACGCGCCCCGCGCCGCCCACCAGGCCGACCGCCTGCGCCTTGCGGATCACCGTCCCGGTGTGGGCGAGGACGGTGGAGCGGACGGTGAAGTCCAGCAGGGCGCGGGTGCAGCTGAGCATCCGCGGTCCGTCGTGCCGCCAGCGCCGCAGCCAGCCCTCGGGGGTCAGGGCCACCATTCCGTGGCCCAGCGGTATCTCCCGGGCGCCCGCGGCCAGCAGCCGCTCCCGGATGCTCCCGCCCGGCATCAGTTCCTCCATGGCGGCCAGGCCACCGGCCATGAGCAGATGGGCGTGGCGCCCCTGCGGCAGCCCCCGGCGGTGCTCCGGCCCCTCGGGCAGGTCGTCGCGGTCCACTACGACCACGTCGTCCACGACGCCGGACAGCACCGCCGCGGCCAGCATGCCGGCCAGTCCGGCACCGATGACGACAGCTCTACGGGGCATGGGGCTCCTCGGAGTCGGCCATGGCCTCAGCCATGGGAGGTCCTCACCGTTCCTGCTCGTACGGCGGTTTCGGCGGGTGTGGGGACCAGCGCCTGCGCCAGTTCCACGAGACCGCTGGTTCCGGACACCTCCGTGGCGTGGAGGCGGTATCCGCTCGGCGCCGTGAGCGGCTCCTCGCGGGCGGCGGCGCGGCGCGCGGCGTCGGTGAGCATCGCCGCCTCCGCAGCGATCCGGGCCTCGTGGGCGCCGTGGCCCGCGCGCCGGGCGGCGGCCAGCGCCCGCTCGCGGACCCCGTCGTCGAAGTACGGGGCGAGGCCCAGCAGCGCGTCGTGGATGGACACCTCCCGCCACTGGAGGCGCGCGAGCGGCAGTTGCCACCACGGGCTCGGCGGCTTGGGCGCGGTGGACACGAACCGCACCCGCGACCACAGCGGGCCCAGCCGCCGGTGGTCGCGCAGGCCGCGCGCCTGGGCGAGGACCGCCGGGAGCAGCCTGGGCAGCACGAAGCCCGCCGAGCACAGCAACGCGGCGAGCGAGGCCATCGGCGGGGCGACCTTCGTGGACAGCACGTCCAGGTCGTGGCCCGTCCAACGTGCGGCGATCGCCGTGTACTTGGCCAGCTGAAAGCCCACCACGTCCAGCGCCGAGCCGGCCAGGATCAGCCGCAGCCCGGCCCGCAGCAGCCCGGTGACCTCGCGGCTCCACTTGACGCACATCGCGCACGCCGCGAGTGTCGCGGCGCTGTGCCCGAGCAGGTAGAGCAGGATCATCTCGCGCAGGTATGGCCTGTTGGCGTAGTAGGTGTCCAGGTCGGTCAGCCGCTCGGTGCGGGCGTCGCCCAGCATGAACAGCACGACGATGACGACGATCAGCGGAGCGTAGGCGGCGATGCTCCGCAGCACCGTGCGCCGCACCCGCTCGCGCGGGCCGCCCCGCCAGTTGATCAGCAGGATGAGCAGCGAGCAACTGTACGCGGAGAGCATCCCGTAGGTCAGCGGGGCACCGAAGTTGGGGATGCCCGTGAGGTCGTTGACGGTGGCCAGCGTCAGCGGCGCCGAGCAGACGAACACCAGCGAGCCGAGGACGATCGCCGCACACGTGGACATGGTCAGCGGATTCCGCACCGCGGTACGCGGCCGCCGCAACAACACGGTCGCGGACAGCCCGAAGATCCCGGCCGCCAGGTAAACGACAAGACTCACGACGACCACCTCCCCACACGCCCGACCGGTCCGAGGCCCCTCCCACCCGAAACATCCTCGACCGCATCGGCCCCACGGACGACCACCCGGGGCAATGTCGTCGGGTGGGCCGTGGGCGTGGCTTTGGGGGTTTCGCGTTGCGGTCGTCGGGCCGCGTGGGAGTCGGTCATGGTGTGGTCGTGGGGGTCGTGACGCGGGTGGCCGTGGCGGGGGTGGGGGTGGGGGTGGCCAGGGCGTCCGCGACGCGGACCAGGGCGGCCGGGCCCGGCACGCGGACGGTCAGCCGGTCCGCCTCGCCGGGCAGCGGCCCGCCGGGCTCGCGCACGGCGGCGGCGATGACCGCCGCCCACGCGGCGGCCTCGGCGCGCTCGGTGTCACCGGTCGCCTCCAGCACCGCCTCGTGGGTGCGCTCGTACAGGGACCGGTCGAAGGACGCGTCCAGATAGCTGAGCGCGTTGTGGATGCTGGTCTGACGCCATATCAGCCGGGTGGTGGGCGTGGCCCAGCGCGGCCGCGGCAGCCGCAGACAGCGGCGGGTGAGCAGGTCGTCCAGCTCGCGCTCCAGCGGTTCCAGCCGCGCGTACGCCAGCCGGGACCGCCGCCACTCGGTGAGGCGGGGCCCGGCCAGCGGCAGCAGGATGCCCGCCGACGTCAGCAGGGCGCCCAACCCGGCGGCGGCCGGCGAGACGTTCGTGCCGAGCGCCGACCAGTCCCGCCCGCACCAGCGGGCGACCACGGCCACGAGCTTGGTCACGCTGTACCCGCCGGCGCACAGCGACCCCACCCCCAGGACCACCAGCCCCGCGCGCAGCCAGCCGGCCACCTCGCGCGCCCAGCGCAGCGCGGACACCGTGGTGACGCTGACGGCGCAGAGATGCCCCACCAGGTACAGCACGATCATCTCAGCCACGAACGGCGTCGTCGCGTAGTAGGTGTCCAGGTCGGTACGGCGCTCCACCGGCGCCTCGCCGAGCGCGAACGTGGCGGCGATGCCGACGAGCACCAGCGTGTAGGCCACGATCCAGCGCCGGGCCACCCGGTGCACGTGCTCGCCGCCCCGCCAGTGGACGACGAGGACCTGGGAGGCCGCGCTGTACGCGGTGATCGACGCGTACGTGAGCGGCGCGGCGAGGTTCGGCACACCGCTGAGCCGGTTGATCGCGCCGACCGTCGGCGGGGCCCCGAGGAGGAAGCAGAAGCCGCCCAGACCCAGCACCGCGCAGATCGCGCGGAGATAGGGATCGCCACGGTGGCGGGCCAGATCGGGAGCCTTCACGGCCAGACCCAGCCACAGCACACCGCAGCTGGCGTAGTTGATCAGGCCGCTCATGTTCCCCGGTTCCCCCGGTAGTTGAGCGCCGCCCCGATACGTCCGGCGAGGCCCTGGCCGTGGTCGGCGCCGTCGCCGAACGCCGGGTCCGCCGGCGCCTCCAGCCAGGTCCGCAACCGACGGCCCATCAGCATGCCGAACTGGTCGGCCTCCTGCTCGTCGGCCAGGCTGAAGTCGGTGCGCGCCGCGACCGGCCGGGGTGGGCCCGCGGCGGGCGCGGCGTCCGCGTCGGCCGACCGCCGGCTCATGTGCCACACCTCGTGGCAGAAGATCACGATCTGGTGCCACACGGCGGCCCGCTGGTCGACGACGACCACGTCCTGGGTCTCGCCCTCCAGCCACAGCCCGCTGGCGGTGTGCGGCGGGAACACCTCCCGCCGGACGACGACCCGGCGGCCCCGCCAGGCGCTGACGGAGTCGACGAGCGCGGTTAACAGCACCTCCGGGTCGGCGGGTACCGGCACCTGGATGGGGTCGATGAGCGCGTCGGCGAGCCGCCGCATCTCCCGTTTCCTACGCACCATGTTCCCCCGTGCATCTCCCAGGTCTGCCCCCATCATCCTCGCGCCGCCCGCGGTGGCGGAAGGACTTCAGAGAGGGCCGTCCGAGCCTACGCGGCGGGAGTTGCCCGCGTCATGCGATCCGGCGACCGTTGTGCGACCGTGAACGACCTCCGCCTTTCGGCTGGTTGCGCGGTCGCCATGTCACCGCCCCGGCGACGGCAGCGGTGTCACCGGCACCCCGCCGGCCGCCGCGCCCAGCAGCGTCAGCCGCACCTGCCCCGGGCCCGACAACGTCGTGAACTCCGACAGCACCGCCAGGGCCAGGGTGTTGGTGCCCCGGGTGCGCAGGATCCCGTTCGGCAGGACGAACGTGTGCTGCGGACCGACATCGTTGATGTACTGGCCCATGTTCCAGCCGTTGAGGAAGATCTGCGCGCGGTAGGAGCGGTTCCGGTCGTCGTCCAGGGTGAGCCCGATCGAGGCGTCGACGCCCTGCTCCACGGCCAGCCGGAACGTGGTCCGGTACCAGGTCACCCCCTGCCGCCGCGCCGCGCGCGGGAACGTCACCGGCTCCCAGTCGCGGTCCGGGAAGCCCGGCAGGTGCCAGCCCTCCCGCTCCCCGTACAGCCCGCCGTTGTTCAGCGGCCCGCGCACCGGGTCGGGCGCGGCCTCGCCCTGGATCCGCCACCGCACCTTCGGCGCGGCCCCGGTGAAGGCGACCGCCGTCAGACCGCGCGCCGCCTTGTGCGTGTCGCGCGCCGCGCCGTCCTGGTCGTGCTGCATCCGCCGCACCAGGACCGACAGCACGCGCCGGCCGGGCCCGCGCTGCGGGCCGCGCACCGGGAAGACCGCCGTGTCCGACCAATTGCCCTGCCGGATGGCGCTGTTGTCGGGCACCGGCATCCGGTGGGTGCCCAGCGGCTCGCCGTCCAGCCAGGCCATCAGCAGTCCCTGCGTGCCGGTGCTGTAGGAGAGGGAGACCGACTCGACGCTCGTGGAGTCCGTGAACGTGCCGCGGTACCAGACGTCCCCGTAGTGGAAGCCGTAGTCGTCGGCGAACAGCACCGGCTGCCCCTTCGGCACGGGGGTCGTGCTGTGCGAGGACGTCCGGTCGGCGGCCTTCCACGCCGAGTCGTCGAAGCCCGGCCCGGACTCGGGGTTCTCGGTGCGCGTCCGCCAGCCGCCGAGCGCGGGCAGCGTCAACTCGGGCACGCCCGGCAACGGCGCGCCGGCCCGAAGGCTCCCCGAGCCGGTGGCCGACACCGGCACCGCGCGGCCGTTCCACGTCGCACCGTCGAGGCCGCGCGGCCCCCACATCTCCAGCCCGGTCTCCCCGACGGTGTCGCCGGTGAGGTGCACCGTGGAGCCGCGCACGGTGGCGGTGCGCAGCAGCGCGGGGCCGTGCACCAGCAGGGAGCCCGACGGGGTGTCGTACGGCCACAGGCGCATCGAGGTCGCCTCGTCGGCGAAGAGCAGCAGCAGCGGACGGTCGTTCCCGTCGCCCTCCACCCGGACCCCGATCAGCCCGCCGGCGCCGAGCGGGACGGTCAGGCGCAGCAGGCCCCGGTCGTAGGCGTACGCGGCCTCCTGGCTCATCCGCGTGACCAGCGGCTCCTCGGCGGCCTCAAGCACCACGCGGGCCAAGTCGCCCTGCCGCCCGCAGAACACGGCGACGTCCTGCTGTCCCGCGGTGAGGAGCAGCATCGGCTGCGCGGTGGAGTACCGCACCTTGCGCCGTCCCAGGGACAGCCCGGTGACCATCAGCCGGGCGTCCCGGGCCGGCACGGTCACCGGCAGGTCGCCGCCGGCCGCGCGCAGCGTCGAGGAGACCTCCTGGTCGCCGTCGTTGCGCAGGATGTAGACGTGGGCGCCGGTGTCCGGGTTCTTCAGGTGGTACGTCCTCAGCCCGCGTACCTTCACGTCGGCCGCGCGGTCCAGCCTGGCGAAGTCCGGGATGCGCTGGAGCATGTGCCCGATCTGGTGCATCGGCACCAGCTTGTCGGTGGGCCGGCGGCCCTCGTCGAGTGCCGCCCCGTAGTCGTACGACGTGTAGACGACCGGCGCGGGCAGCCAGCCCCAGGAGGTGCCGCCGAAGGCCATGTACACGTTGTGGACGGTGATGCCGTTGGCGAGGTGGGTCAGATAGAAGCGCCGCTCGTACGCCGCGTCCCGGGTGCGCCGCGACTCCGCGTACCCCTTGCCCTTCGACCAGGCACCGCCCCACGGATCGAACCAGCCGCCGCCGGACTCCGGCATGAACCCGGGCGTACGGGGGCTGGCGCTCGCCCCGCCGGTCTTCCCGCCGCTCCCGAAGTATCCCCAGTCGGGCGGGGTCTGGGACGGCGAGGGGTACCCGTCGAATCCGTACAGCCATCCCCGCTTCTCGCCGCCGGTGTCGAACGAGCCGGGGATCCAGTGGCCGTTCCTGCCCTTGTCGTTGTGGAAGAGGGGGACGTCGATGCCGTCGGCGCGCACCTTCTTGTACAGGTGGGCCATGTAGGCGCGCCCGGTCGGCTCGCCCACGTGGGCGTCGTATTCGTTCTCGATCTGGTAGAGCAGGACCGTGCCGGTGCCCCGGGTGAACAGGTGCCGGGCGGCGATGGCGTCGACGTGGCTCAGCCACTCGTCGACGTGCTTCAGGTACGTGGGATCGGCGGTCCGCGCGGTGCCCTCGGTGGCGGTCAGCCAGCCGGGGAAGCCGCCGCCGTCGACCTCGGCGTTGATGTAGGGGCCGGGGCGCAGGATGACGTAGAGGCCGGTCTCGGCGGCCATGCGCAGGAACAGGTCCAGATCCCGCACTCCGGTGAAGTCGTACTTTCCGGGGGCGGGGGAGTGGTAGTTCCAGGCCACGTAGACGCTGACGGCGTTGTAGCCGTACGCGCGCATCTTCTGGAGCACGTCACGCCACAGGGCGGGGCTCGGCAGCCGGAAGGGGTGCATCTCGCCCGACCACAGCACCAGCCGCCGGCCGTCGACCAGCAGCGAGTAGCGGTCGAAGCCGACGCTGTGCCGCCGTCCGTCGGCGCTCGGCGGGGGCGGCGGCGGGCCGGTGGGCACGGAGCGGGCGGCGTAGGCCGACGGCGCCCCCGGTCCGCCGCTGCCGCCCAGGGCCAGTCCGAGCGCGGCGGCGCCCGCGAGGGCGCTGAATGAACGTCTGCTGAGCGCCAAGGGTGTGCCTCCGGGGGCGATCTTACGGGGCGCGGGTGCCGCCATTCTGCACGGAGGCGGGCCCGCAGCCCGCACGCACACGGAACTCGGCGCGCTCGCACGACGCCGTACGAGCGGCGCCGGAGCCCTGCGGAGGAGGCGCCCCCGGCCTCGCCGCCAACCCGCTTGTCCCATGCCCGCCGCATTCGGCCGAGGGGGCAGGCATGCCACGGACCTGGGCGGAGGTGAGGCCGCGGCGGGCAGGGACGCCCGGCAGGGCGGGCCGGGGGCCGGTGCGGGAGCGGGCGCCGATGCCGGTGCGGGAGCCGGGACCTGTTGCGCCCCTAGCCCGCTTGTCCCATGCCTGCCGCGTTCGGCCAGTTCTGGGGGCTGGGCCAGCCGGTCGCCGGGGCCGGGGTCAGGCCGGGGGCGCCGGGGGGCGGGGCGGTCATGCCACGCACCTGGGCGGCGGTGAGCCCGCCGCGGGCGGGGACGCCCGGCGGGGTGGGTCCGGGAGCGGGGACCGGTAGAGGGGCGGGGGCCGGGACCTGTTGCGCTGCCGGTGCCAGGGGGTGCATCGGGGCCGGTGCGGGGGCCGGCGGCGGGGCGGTGGCCGCCGGCAGGGGCGTGCCGGGGGCGGGCGGCTGCGGGGCGGGGGCCGCCGACGCCGTGACGGGGAGCGGCATCGCGGTGCCGGCGGCCGGGGCGGCTATTCCCGGGGCGGCTATCCCGGGAACGGCGGCGATCCGCGGGGCGGCGGCCACCGCGGCCTGTGCGGCGGCCGGCAGCCGCATCCCGCCCCCGTTGGTCTCGCTCACCAGCCGGTCCACCGCGGCCGTACCCGAGCTGTAGTTGGTCCCTGTACCCAGCTCGGGTACGGCCGCTCCGCTCCCGCTCCCGTAGAGCACCTGTTCCAAGGCGGAGACGAGACGACGAACGTCCACCTGGGGGCGCACCACGAGCCGCAGGAAGCGGCTGGAGGAGCCGATCTTGTTGCCGCACTCGCGGACCAGGATCCGGTGCTCGGTGAGCAGCCGGTCCCGGACCACGGTGCCCTCGGCGCCCACGGGAAGGCGTACGAAGAGGAAGTTGCCCTGGGACGGGTAGACCGTCAGACCGGGCAGCGCCGAGAGGTGGGCGGCCATCTCCAGCCGGTCGCGACGCACCTGCTGAAGGCTCTGCCGGTACTCCGCGCCGTGCTCCTTGAGCATGAACACCACGTGCTCGGCGAAGGAGTTGAGGTTCCACTTCGGCAGCATCGAACGGACCTTGCCCGCCAGCGCCGGGTTGGCGACGAGGTATCCGAAGCGGATGCCGTGCAGGCCGAAGTTCTTGCCCAGGCTGCGCAGCACGACCACGTTCGGGCGCAGCATCGCCTCCTGCACCACGCTCGGCTCGGCCTCGGCGTCGGCGAACTCCAGGAACGACTCGTCGATCACCACCAGGTCCAGGTCGGCCAGGGCGTCCATGAACTGCACCAGGGCATGCTTGGGCACGAAGCCGCCGTCGGGGTTGTTGGGGTTGCAGACCACGGCGACCCTGGTCCCCCGCGCTCGGATGAACTCGGCGTACCGCGCCGGGTCCAGGCCGAAGCCGTTGGACTCCTGGAGCGGGAACATGTCGACCCGCTTGCCGGTCTCCATGGGCTGGTCGGTCCAGCGGCCGAAGGTGGGGACGGGGACGGCCAGGGACTCACGCACGAGCAGATGGTCGATCCAGGTGATCAGCTCGGTGGAGCCGTTGCCCATCGCCACGCACTGCGGCGGAAGTTGGAGCAGGCTGCACAGCTCGGCGGTGATCGTGTCGGCGCTGGACGGGTAGTACGTGACGATCTCGCGCAGCCGCGTCGCCATGTCCTGGAACATGGCGGTGGTGGGGAAGTAGGGGCACGGAATGCAGAAGTCCACCGGCCCGGCCCCGTCGCCGCCCTCCCGCGTCAGCGCCGCCATCGACGGGCTGTGCGCCGCGGTGCTGCGGAACAGCGAGGTGACGTTGTCGGCCATGCATCCTCCGTGTGTGGCGGGCCCGGCGGGGACGACCGGGCCCGTCGTCCTGGGGTGGCCCGCGCGGGGGAGCACGGGCCACCCATGGATACGGAGAGGGAGGCGGCGTTGTTCAACTCATGTGTGAAAAGTGTGATTTCCGCGTACCCGAGGACCCCGCGCGGGTGCGGCGCGGGCCGTCTACGAACCGGACCTGCGCTTGTTCCACACGTCGAACCCGACCGCCGCCAGCAGTGCCAGGCCCTTGATGACCTGCTGCCAGTCGGTGCCGACGCTGAGGAGGTTCATGCCGTTGTTCAGCACGCCGAGGACGAGGCCGCCGATGATCGCGCCGAGCACGGTGCCGACACCGCCGCTCATGGACGCGCCGCCGATGAACGACGAGGCGATCGCCTCCAGTTCGTAGTTCACGCCCGCCTTCGGAGAGGCCGCGTTCAGGCGGGCCGCCACCACCAGGCCCGCCAGGGCTGCCAGCACGCCCATGTTCAGGAACACCTGGAAGGTGACCCGCCGGTCCTTGACGCCGGACAGCTTCGCGGCCGGCAGGTTGCCGCCGATGGCGTAGATGTGGCGGCCGAAGACGGCGTTGCGCATCACATAGCCGTAGCCGACCACCAGCACGCCGAGGACGATCAGCACGATTGGCGCGCCCTTGTAGCTGGCGAGCAGCAGCGTGACGGCCAGGACCGCGGCGACGAGGGCGACGAGCTTGAGCGCGAACAGCCGTGCGGGCGGCACGTCGAGGGAGAACTCCTGCTGCCGGCGCCGGTCGCGCACCTCCTGCCACACCACGGAGGCGATCAGGACGAGGCCGAGGAGCAGAGTGAGGTTGTGGTAGTTGGTGTGCGGCCCGACCTCGGGCAGGAAGCCGTTGCCCATCTTCTGGAGCCCGCCCGGGAACGGGCCGAGGGTCTGGCCCTTGAGCAGGATCTCCGTCAGACCGCGGAAGAGCAGCATCCCGGCGAGGGTGACGATGAACGACGGTATGCCCAGATAGGCGATCATGAACCCTTGCAGTGAGCCCGCGGCCGCCCCCACCAGCAGGCACAGGCCCACCGCGACCGGCCACGGCACCTGGTGGCTGACCGTCAGCGCCGCCGCCACCGCGCCGACGAAGGCGGTCAGCGAGCCGACCGACAGGTCGATGTGGCCCGCGATGATCACCATCATCATGCCGATGGCCAGGATCAGGATGTAGCTGTTCTGGAGCACCAGGTTGGAGACGTTGCGCGGCAGCAGCAGGTCCCCTCCGGTCCAGATCTCGAACAGGACGACGATCAGGCCGAGGGCGAGCAGCATCCCGTACTGCCGCATGTTGCGGCGCAGGCCGTTCAGCACCAGCCGGAGCAGACCCTGGCCGGCGGCCGCCGCTCCGCGCTCCGGTGGCGCGGGGGCCGGGGTCTGCGCGGTCACGTCCGTGCTCATCGCGTCACCTCTTCGTCCTTCGTGTTCTTCGTCATGTGGCGCATCAGCACTTCCTGGGTGGCCTCGGCCCGCGGCACCTCACCGGTCAGCCGCCCCGCGGCCATCGTGTAGATGCGGTCGCACATGCCGAGCAGCTCCGGCAGTTCGGAGGAGATGAAGACGACCGCCTTGCCCTGGGCGGCCAACCGGTCGATGACCGTGTAGATCTCGTACTTGGCGCCCACGTCGATGCCGCGCGTGGGCTCGTCCAGGATCAGCACGTCCGGACCGGCGAAGATCCACTTGCTGAGGACGACCTTCTGCTGGTTGCCGCCGGACAGCCTGCCGACCGGCTCGAAGACGGTCGGTGCCTTGATGTTCATGGACGTGCGGAAGCCCTCGGCGACCTGCCGCTCCCCGTGCTCGTCCACCACGCCCCGCCGGGCCACCTTGCGCAGCGCGGTCAGCGAGATGTTCCGGTGGACGGTGTCGATGAGGTTCAGGCCGTAGTGCTTGCGGTCCTCGGTGACGTAGGCGATGCCGTGCCCCACCGCCTCCGCGACGGTCCTGGTGTTGATCTCCCGGCCGTCCTTGAGGACCGTGCCGGCCGCGTACCGGCCGTAGGTGCGGCCGAAGACGCTCATCGCCAGTTCGGTGCGGCCGGCGCCCATCAGGCCCGCGATGCCGACGATCTCCCCGCGCCGCACCCGGACCGACACGTCGTCGACGACCCGGCGCTGCCGGTCGATCGGGTGGAACACCGTCCAGCCCCGGATCTCCAGGGCCGGGGCCACGCCCTCCTCGGGCTGGTGCGGGGTGCGTTCGGGGAAGCGGTGGTCGAGGTCGCGGCCGACCATGCCGGCGATGATCCGCTCCTCGGTGGTGCCGGCCGCCTTCACGTCCAGGGTCTCGATGGTGCGGCCGTCGCGCAGGATCGTCACCGAGTCGGCGACCCGGCGGATCTCGTTCAGCTTGTGGGAGATGACGATCGAGGTGATGCCCTGCTTCTTCAACTCCAGGATCAGATGCAGGAGTTTGCCGCTGTCCTCGTCGTTCAGGGCGGCCGTCGGCTCGTCCAGGATGAGCAGCTTCACCGACTTCGACAGCGCCTTGGCGATCTCCACGAGCTGCTGCTTGCCGACGCCGATGTCGGCGACCCGGGTCTCGGGGTGCTCGTCGAGGCCGACGCGGCGCAGCAGTTCGGTGGCGTGCCGGAGGGTGTCGTTCCAGTTGATGAACCCGCGGGTCGCGTGTTCGTTGCCGAGGAAGATGTTCTCCGCGATGGACAGGTACGGCACCAGCGCCAGCTCCTGGTGGATGATGACGATGCCGCGCCGTTCGCTGGCCCGGATGTCCTTGAAACGGCAGACCTCCTGCTCGAAGAGGATCTCGCCCTCGTAACTTCCGTGCGGATGGACGCCGGAGAGCACCTTCATCAGGGTGGACTTGCCGGCGCCGTTCTCCCCGCAGATGGCGTGCACCTCGCCCCGGCGAACCGTCAGCGTGACGTCCGACAGCGCCTTGACACCGGGAAAGGTCTTGCCGATCGAGCGCATTTCCAGGACGGGTCCCGCCATGGTCGTGCCTTCCAGTCGGTTGGGGTCGGTGGATGCGGCGGTCGTTTCCGGGGCTACTTGTTCAGCTCGGCGTCCGTGTAGTAGCCGCCCTTCACCAGGACCTCCTCGTAGTTGCTCTTGTCGACGCTCGCCGGCTGCAGCAGGTAGGCGGGCACCACCTTCGAGCCGTTGTCATAGGTCTTGACGTCGTTGACCTGCGGCTTCTTGTCCTTCAGGGCGTCGTCGACCATCGCCGAGGCGACCTCGGCGAGCTTGCGGGTGTCCTTGTAGACGGTCTGCGTCTGCTCGCCCGCGATGATCGACTTCACCGAGGCCAGCTCGGCGTCCTGACCGGTGACGACGGGCAGCGGCTTGCTTTTCGAGCCGTAGCCGTCCGACTTCAGCGCGGAGAGGATGCCGATCGAGATGCCGTCGTAGGGCGAGAGCACCGCGTCGACCCGGTCGCTCTTGTAGGAGGAGGTGAGGATGTCGTCCATGCGCCGCTGCGCGGTCGCGCCGTCCCAGCGCAGGGTGGTGACCTTGGTGAGCTGCGTCTGGCCGGACCTCACCTTCAGCTTGCCGCTGTCCAGGTACGGCTTCAGGACGCTCATCGCGCCGTTGAAGAAGTACTTGGTGTTGTTGTCGTCGTTGGAGCCGGCGAACAGCTCGATGTTGAACGGGCCCTTGCCGTCCTTCAGGCCGAGCTTGTCGACGATGTAGCCGGCCTGGAGCCGGCCGACCTTCTCGTTGTCGAAGGAGGCGTAGTAGTCGACGTGCTCCGTGCCGAGGATCAGCCGGTCGTAGGCGATGACCGGGATGCCGGCGTCGGCCGCCTCCTGGAGCACGTTGTTCAGCGACTTGTTGTCGATGGCGGCGACGATCAGGCCCTTGACGCCCTGGGTGATCAGGTTCTCGATCTGCGAGACCTGGGTGTCGGGGTTGTCCTCGCCGAAGACCAGCTTGGTCCGGTAGCCCTTGGCCCGGAGGTCCTTGACGACGTTGTCGCCGTCGGAGATCCACCGCTCGGAGGACTTCGTCGGCATCGCGATGCCGATGGTGGCGCCTTTGGTGCTGCCCGCCTTCTCCTTGCTGCCGCCCTCGCTGTTCTGCCCGCAGGCGGACAGGGTCAGGGCGAGGGACGCGGCTGCGGCCGTGGCGGCGAGGGCGGCTCTGCGGTTGCGCATGGGGATCAGTCCTTGTCCGTCTGGTCGGGGTGGGGCGTGGGGAGGTGCTCTCGGCGCCTGTCAGGCGTCGGTGGGGAAGCGGTGGAGCGGGCCCGGCATCCGGGAGCCGAGCGGAGCCATGTCACCGGCGGCGCCGTGGCGGGCGAGCAGGTCCAGGGCGAGCCGGCCGCGCCGCACCCGTTCCCGGGCGGTGGCCAGGGTGAGCTCGCGCAGGTGGTGTCCGTACGGGTAGATGCCGGGCGCCTTGGACAGGCCGAACTTCAGATAGAGCGGTGCGCCGCGCCGGATCAGCTCGGCGACCTCGTACATCCGCAC
Source organism: Streptomyces sp. NPDC047453 (assembly GCF_040643155.1). NCBI lineage: Bacteria > Bacillati > Actinomycetota > Actinomycetes > Kitasatosporales > Streptomycetaceae > Streptomyces > Streptomyces sp. NPDC047453. The sequence continues at coordinate 257,478 of NZ_JBEYTS010000001.1, forward strand.
ATAGCCGCCGAGGTCGTCGGGCGCCTCGATGTACATGTCCATGGGGGCGCCCGACACCCGCCGGATCTCGGTGAGGTGATTCAGCGTCAGGTCGCTGGGCACGTTCACGGAGTCGGCGCCCAGCCGCTCGAAGACGGCGTACGACGCCGGGTTCACCGGGCCGATCAGCGCGGACACCTTCAGGGTGGTGTCGGCGGGGATCAGTCCCGTCGTACGCGCCCGGTGCAGCGTCCACAGCACCCCCTCGTCGGCGACCAGCAGGCAGCGCACGCCCAACTCCGTGGCTCGTACGGCGTCTTCGACGCACCCGGCGACCGCGTCGTGGCCGCGGGCGCGCAGGCCCGCCCCGCGCGAGTCGGAGCGCACCGAGCCGCCGGTGTCCCAGGTGCCGCGCGGGCCGGTGAACAGGCACAGCTCGATGCCGCGTGAGGCACTCGCCCCGGCCATCTCGGTGATCTCGGCGTCGGTCAGCATCCACACGCCGCTGCCCTGGCTGATCCGGTGGATCGGCACATCGAGCCGTGCGGCCTCGTCGAGGACCACCGCCAGCGCCTCCGGGCCCTCGCACGAGGGGATCTCGGTGCGCCAGCGGCCGCCGCCCGGGAAGGCGTGGGGCGAGGCGTCGGCGGGGTCGAGGGCGGGGGCGCCCAGGCCGAGTGCGGTGAGCATCTGCTCACCGGGCCTGCGGGCGGCCGTGGCGGAAGCGTCGGTCACGGGCAGTCCTTCGTGTTCGGTATCTCGGACAAGGTTCGCGTCTCCGGGCGTGGCGGGCCGTGCACGGGGCCGGCGGTGAACCGGGCCCGGCGTACCGCTGCCGGTGATCCGAGCCCTGTGCGCCGCTCACGGCGTCGTCGGGTCACGCCGTGAGCGGCGCACGGTCACGGGCGGAGCAGCACCTTGCCCACCTTCGGGTCGCCCGCCCCGACCAGGTCGATGGCGTGCGAGAACTCGGCGAGCGGGAGTTCGTGGGTGACGAGCGGGAGCGGATCGAGCAGCCCGGCCGCGAACACCCGCACCGTGTGCGCCCAGGCGTGCGGCGGCGCCCCGAAGACGGTGTGCACCTCCAGCTGCCGTACGACCAGGTCGGTCGGGTCCAGTCCCTCGGCGCCCGGTGCAGGGATGCCCGTCAGGACCAGCCGCCCACCACGTCTGAGCAGCGCGGCGGCGGTCCGCGCCGCGTCCGCGGATCCGGCGGTCTCGATCACCACGTCGAAGCCGCCGGGCAGTTGCCGGTCCTTGGTGGAGAAGCCGGTGGCGCCGAACCGCCGGGCCAGGCCCTCGCGGTCGTCGCGCGTGCCGACGACCAGCAGCTCGGCCGGGGAGAGGGCCTTGAGGAACTGCACGGCGAACATCCCGAGCGTGCCGGTGCCGACCACGGCGACCCGCTCGCCCGGCCCGGCGTCCGCCTTCAGCGCGGCTGCCGCGACACAGGCGGCCGGCTCCAGCAGGGCGGCGGCGGTGAGGTCGGCGCCCTCGGGCAGCACGTGCAGCAGCCTGGCCGGCAGCGTCAGCGTGGCGGCCATCGCGCCGGGCCGGGTGAAGCCGGTCTCCTCGTACCCCGCCGTGCACAGGGTCGTCTCGCCCGCGTGACAGCGGTCGCACACCTGGCAGTTGCGGAAACCCTCGCCGACCACCTTGCGGCCCACGAGACCGCCGGGCACGCCGGCGCCCACCCGCCGGACCGTCCCGGACCACTCGTGGCCCGGCGTCAGCGGGTAACGGACGTACCCCTCGGGCCGGTTGCCCCGGTACACCTCGCGGTCGCTGCCGCAGATCCCCACGGCGTGCACGGCGACCAGCGCCTCGCCCGGGCCCGGGTCGCGGGGAGTGTGTCCGGCGATCCGGTGCGCGCCCGGGGCCTCGACGACGACCTCGGTGCTCACTTCGCCCCCTTCGGCCTGCGCTGCTCCCAGCCCTCGGCCCACAGGTCGAACCGGGCCTGCTGCTGGGGGAATTCGGCCGCCGCGTCGACGTCCAGCTCGACGCCGAGACCGGGCGCGTCGGAGAGGTGGAAGCAGCCGTCCTCCGGATCCACCAGGGGCGCGCCTCTGACCACCTTCTTGATCTCCGCGTCCGCGAAGTCGTTGAAGTGCTCAAGAACCTTGAAGTTCGGTGTGGTGAAGCCGACGTGGAGCGACGCGGCGGTGAGCACGGATCCGCCCACGTTGTGCGGGGCGACGAGCATGTAGTGCGTCTCGGCGGTCGCGGCCAGCTTCCGGGTCTCCCAGATGCCGCCGATGTGGCCGACGTCCGGCTGGATGATGTCGGCGGACTGGTCGTCGAAGAGCTCGCGGAACTCGATCCGGTCGTGGATGCGCTCCCCGGTGGCGACCGGTACGTCCACCTTGGCGGCGACCTTCCGCAGCGCCTTCAGGTTCTCCGGCGGCACCGGCTCCTCCAGCCAGGCCGGGGCGAAGGGCGCCATCTCCCTGGCCAGCCGGACGGCGGTGGCGGGGGAGAAGCGGCCGTGCATCTCCAGCATCAGCTCGGCGTCCGGGCCGATGGCGTCCCGTACGGCCTCGATGAGCGAGGCGGCGTACAGGGTTCCCTCGTGGTCGAGTTCGAAGTGCCCGGTGCCGAAGGGGTCGATCTTGAGCGCCCGGTAACCGCGCTCCATGACCCCCCGAGCGGCCTTGTGGTACGCCTCGGGGGTGCGCTCGGTGGTGTACCAGCCGTTGGCGTACGCCTTGACCCGGTCGGTGACCTTGCCGCCGAGCAGCTGCCACACCGGGACGCCCAGCGCCTTGCCCTTGATGTCCCAGCAGGCCATCTCCACCACCGCGATGCCGGACATCACGATCTCACCCGCGCGGCCGAAGTCGCCGTACTTCATCCGGCGGACCAGGTCCTCCGCGGCGAACGGGTCCGAGCCGAGGATGTGGTTGGCCTCGGCCTCCCTCAAGTAGCCGATGAGCGCGTCGGTGTGGCCCAGCATCCGCGTCTCGCCGACCCCCGTGATGCCCTCGTCGGTGTGCACCTGGACGTAGGTCAGGTTGCGCCACGGCGTCCCGACCACATGGGTGCTGATTCCGGTGATGCGCACGGCGCCCGCCCCTCGGCTGCTCGACATCGATGTCGTTGTTCGAGATTTCGTCAGACGTTCGAAATGCTGGCGAGACAGTAAGGAGGGGGTGGTGAGGGTGTCAATGGGTCCGACAGATAACGGTTTCGGCGAGACTTTCGACCACTCTTTCGATCCCGCACAGAACCTTCACAGGGGTGCCTAGGAACCGCGCCCATCCGGAACTTACTCTTCCCGCGTCATGAACTACTGCCACCCGTGCCGACGGCACCTCAACGGCGCCCTCGCCTGCCCGGGGTGCGGCACCCCAGTGGAGACCCTTCCCGCGTACGCGGAGGATCCGGGGGTGGGCACGGAGACGGCGTCCGCCCAAGTCCCGCAGGAGAGCGGGGAGTTCCGCCTCGACGACGGACGGGACGGCCACGGCGGGCATGACGGCCGCGACGGGTACGACAGCCACGACGGGTACGACGGGGATGGCCCTGACGGCGGCCCTGTCGAGCCGGAGGGGCGGGCCGGGCGGCGCCGCCCGCGCGGCCGGGGCCGGGGCGGAGCCGCCGAGACAGCCCGGACGGACACCGAGGGCGCTGAGGACACCGAGAACAGCGAGGCCGCCGAGGACGCGGAGAGCACGGGGAGCGCGGGGACCGCGGGGCGCCGGGGAGCGAGCCGGCGGGACCGGAAGGCCGCGGCCCACCGCAGGCGTCGCCGCCGGGTCCTGCTGATAGCCGCCGGCTTCGTACTGGCGGGCGGTGGTCTGAGCCTGGCCGAACTCGGCGTCGACGCACCGGGCCTGCCGGGCTTCTCCCACCCCGAACCGGCGGCGGTCGGCGACGACTTGGGGGAGGGTGACGCGTCCTCCACCGGTACCGGCGGGACCACCGCGCCGGCTGACGGCGCTCCGGGGACCGGTACGGGCACGGCGTCACCGGACGTCTCCAGGTCGGCCTCGCCCTCCGCCTCCGCGAAGGGCGGGAATCCGAAGCCGGGCGCGAGCGGTGCGAGCAGCCCCCGGGAGTCGGCCGAGGCGACGGCGCAGGACGGCACGGGCCGGGGCTCGGACGGGCCGGGCGCGCCGGACCCGGCGACCTCGGAGGCGCCCCGGCCCGCGGACCCGCCGACGACGGACCCCGCTCCACCGCCCCCTCAGCCGGACCCGACCCCCACGCCGACGCGCAAGTGCGACCGATTCCTCTGGTGGTGCACGTAGGGCGCGATCCACGTGCCTGCGGGCCGCCCCGTCGGTGCCGGCTCGACGCCCCTGTGACGGCGGCCGCGGTCAGCCGAGTTCCCCCTGGTCCACCATCCGCCGCAGCAGGTCCCGCAGTGCCAGCCGCTCCCCCTCGGAGAGGCCTGCCAGCGGTTCCCGCGCGAAGCGCAGCCCTTCCCGCAGTTCCCGGGCCACCCGCCGCCCCTCCTCGGTCGCCGCCGCCAGTTTCACCCGCCGGTCGCCCGGATCCGGCCGCCGCTCCACCAGTCCCCGCGTCTCCAGCCGGTCCACGATCCCGGTGACGTTCGACGGCTCGCACTTCAGCTTCTGCGCCAGCTTCCGCATCGGCAGCGGTTCCAGCGACAGCAGGCTCAGCAGCCGCGCCTGCGCCCCGGTCAGCGCGTGCTCCCCGGCGGCTTCCTCGTAGTCCTCGTAGAACCGGGCCACGACGTCGCCGATCAGTTCGACGACCTCCAGGGTCAGCGCGTCGGGTCGGCGGGTGTTCGGTGCAGCGGCCATGCGTCCAGCGTACCGGCTTACTTGACTTCATGAAATATTCAGGCGCATGGTTGTTTCAGTAACTGAAGTAACTGAAAGGCGCTGTCGTGATCAACCGAGAATGGCACCTGCTCAGCCGTCCGGTCGGCTGGCCGAAGCCCGAGGACTTCGCCCTGGTCGAGACCGAGGTCCCGCAGCCGGGTGAGGGCCAGGTCCTCGTACGCAACGAGTACCTCTCCGTCGACCCTTATATGCGGGGCCGGATGAGTGCGGCCAAGTCGTACGCCGCGCCGTACGAACTGGGCAGGCCCATGCAGGGCGGGGCCGTCGGCGAGGTCGTCGCCTCCGAGGCCGAGGGGATCGCCGTCGGCGACCACGTCCTGCACTTCGGCGGCTGGCGCGAGTACGCCGCCGTGAACGGACGCAGCGCGGTCAAGGTCGACCCCGCGGCCGCGCCCCTGCCGGCGTACCTCGGCGTGCTGGGCATGACCGGGCTGACCGCCTACGCGGGTCTGCTGCGCACCGCCTCCTTCAAGGAGGGCGACGCCGTCTTCGTCTCCGGCGCGGCCGGCGCGGTCGGCGGGCAGGTCGGGCAGATCGCCAGGCTCAAGGGCGCCTCGCGGGTGATCGGCTCCGCCGGCTCCGACGAGAAGGTCCGGCTGCTGACCGAGGAGTACGGCTTCGACGCCGCCTTCAACTACAAGAGCGGCCCGGTGGCCGAACAGTTGCGTGCCGCCGCCCCGGACGGCATCGACGTCTACTTCGACAACGTCGGCGGCGAGCACCTGGAAGCCGCCATCGGCTCCCTCAACCTGGGTGGCCGCATCGCGATCTGCGGAATGATCTCGGTCTACAACAACACCGAGCCCGCCCCGGGCCCGAGGAACCTCGCCCGTCTGATCCAGACCCGTGGCCGCATCGAGGGCTTCCTCGTCGGCGACCACTACGACCTCCAGCCCGAGTTCGTGCGGGAGGTCGGCGCCTGGGTGCGCTCGGGCGAGCTGAAGTACCGCCAGACCCTCGTCGAAGGCATCGAGAACACGCTGGAGGCGTTCCTCGGCGTGCTGCGCGGCGACAACACCGGAAAGATGATCGTCACGCTGTGACCCCTCCCGGCGGCCGTTCCCTGGGGTTTCGGTATGCGGTAACTTCTTTCCGGAACCCGAAACCGCCAGGTGCGATCGTGGGCGCGAGTCGCGGCGGACGAAGGAAGGAACGCAACCCCATGCCCAGCCCTGCAATCCGACGTTCTGACGTCCTGTACACCGCCGTCGCCACCGCCGAGAACGGCCGTGACGGCCGGGTCGCCACCGACGACGGCAAGCTCGACGTCGTCGTCAACCCGCCCAAGGAGATGGGCGGCAGCGGTGCCGGCACCAACCCGGAGCAGTTGTTCGCCGCCGGCTACAGCGCCTGCTTCCAGGGCGCCCTCGGCGTCGTCGCCCGCCAGGAGGGCGCCGACATCTCCGGCTCCACCGTCACCGCGAAGGTCGGCATCGGCAAGAACGAGGACGGATTCGGGATCATCGTGGAGATCTCGGCCGACATCCCGAACGTCGACGCCGCGACGGCGAAGAGCCTGGTGGAGAAGGCCCACCAGGTGTGCCCGTACTCGAAGGCGACCCGGGGGAACATCACGGTGACGCTGGCCTGACCCCGACGGCCCGTTTCGCCCGGCCCGGCCCCCACCACAGGTGGGGGCCTTTCCCTTCTGGGTCGAACTCGTGTGCCTCTTTCCGGCGGTCGCGGCGGTCGGGGCGGTCGCGGCGACCGGTGGCGACCCGGAGGAGAGCGCCGCGGGCCACCCGCTGACACGCCGGGCCGATCCCACGGCGATCGACGCGTTCGAATGCGCCCTGGCCGGGTTCTACGCCCACAGCGCACGCCTGCCGGCGCCATGCTGGTCACCGCACATCCGGACCCACGAGGCGTGGTACGGCAGACTGTGCCGCACATGGCCGGCCCAGCGCACGGGCTGGTCGTGACCACGGATCCGCCACGACCCGATCATGACGCAGTCCCCGCAAGAGCCCTTGTCCGAGAACGGTGCCAGGAGCGGAAGCCGGCCATGAGACGCACCCACCCCGTGATCGCCTTCGACCTCGACGGGACGCCCTCGCGGATCCGCGGTCACCTGCGGGACGCACCGGACGGCGAACTCGCCTTCGTCGAGGAGTGGTGCCGCTCGCACGGTGCGGCACTCCACGAGATCGCCGTCGTGGGCGACTCACGTTCCGACGTCCCCCTGTTCCGCGCGGCGGGAAAGCCCACCGCCCTCGACGCCACCGCCGACCACGTCATCGACACCGAGGACCTGCGCGACATCCTCCCCCCTCCTCCGCTAGGCCGCACTCATGCCTCTTTCCCCCGTCCTGGATCCCCTCGACGCCCCGGTTCCCGCCTACGGCACCGGCTCCCTCTGCGACCTGCTGCCGGCAGTCGCCGCGGGCTTCGGCCTGAAGAACAGCGCACCCCCGCCCATTCCGGCGACCGCGCTGCGGCTGCCTCCCGCCGACCGGGTGTGCGTGTTCCTCATCGACGGCCTGGGCCATCACCAACTGCGTGAGCACGCCCCCTACGCACCGTTCCTCGCCTCACTGACGGACTCCGCGCCGGCCGACGGCAACCCCGCCCCCACGCTGACCGCCGGATTCCCCTCCACCACGGCCACCTCGCTGGCCTCCTTCGGCACCGGCCTGCCCACGGGCCGCCACGGCCTGGCCGGCTACACCGTCGCCGTTCCCGGCCACGGCGTCCTCATGAACCAGTTGCGCTGGGAGCCGTGGACCGAGCCCACCGACTGGCAGCCGCACCCGCCCCTCTTCCGCACCCTGCACGCCCAGGGCATCCATACCGCCCAGGTCCTGCCCACCCGTTTCGCCACCACGGCGCTCACCCGCATCGCCGTCTCCGGTGGCCGCTTCATCCCGGAGGACGACGCCGACCGCCGAATGGACCGGGCCGCCGCCGAACTCGCCCTGGCCGGCCGCGCCCTCGTCTACACCTACCTCGGCGACCTCGACGCCGCCGGCCACACCTTCGGCGTCGACTCCGACGAGTGGCGCGAACAGCTCATGCGCGCCGACCGGCTCGCACAACGCCTGGCCAACCGCCTGCCGCCCCGCTCCGCCCTGTACGTCACCTCCGACCACGGCATGGTCGATGTCGCACCCCAGGACCGCGTCGACTACGACGACGAATGGGATTTGCGTGCAGGCGTCGCCCTGCTCGGTGGCGAAGCCCGTGCCCGCCACGTCTACACCGCGCCCGATGCCGCCGCCGACGTCCACGCCGCCTGGTGCGAAAGGCTGGGCGAGCGCATGTGGATCGCCACCCGGGACGAGGCGATCGAGGCGGGCTGGTTCGGCCCGGAGGTCGAGGACCGCGTCCGCGAACGCATCGGCGACGTGATCGCCGTCGCACAGACCGACGTGGCGGTGATCGCCGGCCGCACCGAGCCCGGCGCCAGCACCATGACCGGCCTCCACGGCGCAATGACCCCCGACGAACTGGCGGTACCCCTGCTCCGGGTACAGGCCTAGGCCTCTCGTCTGGATCACGCCGGGCTCGCGGGCCCTGGCGCCGCGTCTCGCCCGTGGTGCTCAGCCTGCCAGTGCTGCCCGCTGCACCGCCCTCGCCAGGCGGTCGTTCTCCGGGGCCGCGCCGCCCGGGAAGGCGAAGCGGCGGCGGGTGTAGCCGTAGGCCAGGCCGCTCGCCGGGTCGGCGAAGGCCTGGGAGCCGGCGGCGCCGCTGTGGCCGATCGAGCCCGCGCCCAGGAACGGGTGCCAGGTGTCGGCGGTGGCCTGGAAGCCCAGGCCGTACGACCTGTGGCTCCGGGCCACCAGGTCGTACCCGACGGAGTGGAACTGCCCGGACTCCGCCACCATGTCCGGCTTCAGGAGCGGGGCCTTGCCATCGACCTCGCTGATCGCCGCCGCGTACAGGCCGGCGAGGCCGCGCGCCGAGGCGATCCCGCCGACCGAGGCGGGGCCCTGGGCGCGGATCAGCCGGTCGTTGGGGAGCGACTCGAGGTCGGTCGGGACGGCGCCCTGGCGGTTGAACGCGATCGACGCGAGCGAGTGCGGTCCGCTCGGCAGCGCGTCCAGCACCGCCTGCTGCTCGGCGGTCGGCGTCATGGGCTGCGTGGGGCGGAAACGGGGCTCCTGGGAGCCGGGCAGGCCCAGGAAGAAATCCAGGCCGTAGGGGGCGCGGACGCGCTCCTCGTGCAGCTCCTGGAGCGTACGGCCGGTGGCGCGGCGCACGATCTCGCCGGTGAGCGCGCCGATCACCAGGGCGTGGTAGCCGAAGGCGGTGCCGGGACGCCAGAACGGCCGCTGGTCGGCGAGGCGTTCGGCGACGGCCCGGTCGTCGGCCAGCTCGGCGGGCGTGAAACCGCCGTCGGCGCCGACCAGGCCCGCCCGGTGCGCGAGCACGTCCCGCAGGGTCAGCGCGCCCTTGCCCTCGGCCGCGAACTCCGGCCAGTAGTACGTCACTTTGCGGTCCAGTTCCAGGGTGCCGTCCTGGACGAGCAGCGCGACCACGAGATGCGCGGCGCCCTTGGTCGACGAGTACACCCCGTACAGCGAGCCGCCGTCGGCGCCGTCCGGTCCGGCCCACAGGTCGACCACCCGCCGCCCGTGGACGTACGCGCACAACTGCCCCTCGTAGTCCGGCCGCTGAGCCGTCACGAACGCGGCGAACTCCTCCCGCACCCGTTCGTAGCCGTCGGCGACGGTGCCGTGGATCTCCTGGGTCATCCGCTCTCCTCAACCTGGCCGGTGCACGCTGGCGACACAGTGCGTCCCTCCGATCGGTACGGCGGCGCCCGGCCGTTCGACTCAACGGGCCGCGTACCCGGAGGACGAGCGGGCGCGCACCCGGAGGTTGGGCGGGCGCGGGCCCCGCATACAGTTTTCCCATGCGTGACCTCGGGGCCGGTTTCGCCCATCTCCTCAAAGGCCAGCGCTGGATGACCCGGCACGGGCAGTCGTACCGCTTCGGATTGCTCCCGGGTCTGATCACGCTGGTGCTGTACGCGGCGGCGCTCACCGCGCTCGCGCTGGGGGGCGGCGACGCCGTCACCTGGGCCACCCCCTTCGCCGACGACTGGCCGGGGCCCTGGACCGGCCTCTTCCGCGGCCTGCTCACCGCCGTGCTGTTCGCCCTGGGGCTGCTCCTCGCCGTGGTCACCTTCACCGCGGTCACCCTCCTGATCGGCCAGCCCTTCTACGAGAGCCTGTCCGAACAGGTGGACCGGGACGTGTCGCCCGACGGCACGGCGCCCGAGTCCGGCCTGCCGCTCTGGCGCGACCTGTGGATGTCGGCCCGCGACAGCCTGCGCATCGTCGTGCGGGCCGCGCTCTGGGGCGTACTGCTCTTCGCGCTGGGCTTCCTGCCGTTCGTCGGGCAGACGGTCGTGCCGGTGCTCGGCTTCTTCGTCACCGGCTTCTTCCTGACCGAGGAGCTCGCCGCCGTCGCCCTCCAGCGCCGGGGCGTCGGGCTCGGTGACCGTCTGGCCCTGCTGCGCTCCCGCAAGCTGCTGGTCTGGGGCTTCGGCGCCCCGCTCGCCCTGGCCTTCCTGGTGCCGTTCGTGGCGGTGTTCCTGATGCCGGGCGCGGTCGCGGGCGCCACCCTGCTCGCCCGTGAGCTGCTGGACGAGGAGACCGACGACGCGGTCACCCCGGCACCCCGGACGCCGCCGCCGTCGCAGTCGCCGGCGCCCGCCTGACGCGGGGACCCCGGCACAGCCGGGCGAAGCCGCCCGCGTTTGTGAAGGGTTCGTACGAGATCGCGGCACAGTGCCCGATGACCGGCCGGCTTCTCCCTGCAGGCGGTTAACGTCGGGTCCGGGCCGAGTCTGCCCACCGGCAGCCCCGGTCCGGGACCTGACCCCTGGGCCGGGGCTGGGCCGGCGCCCTCAGCGCGCCGAGAAGCCGTACACCGTCCGCGAGCGGAAGACCTCGCCCGGCCTGAGCTCGGTGCTCGGGAAGCCGGGGCGGTTGGGGGAGTCCGGGAAGTGCTGGGTCTCCAGGGCGATCCCGTCGCCCGGGGCGAAGGGGGCGGGGAGATGGTCGCCGGTGTAGAGCTGGAGGCCCGGCTCGGTCGTCGCCACCGTCAGGACCCGGCCGCTCGCCGGATCGTGCAGCTCTGCGACCTGCACCGGCTCGTCCGTGACGCCCTTGTCGAGGACCAGGTTGTGGTCGTAGCCGGAGCCCACCTCCCGCGTCTCCCGGAAGTCGAAGCGGGTGCCCGCCACCTCGTCGAGGGCACCGGTCGGGATCAGATCCGCGTCCACCGGCGTGTACCGGGAGGCGGCGAGCCGCAGTTCGTGCCTGCCCGCGCCGCCGGAGCCGCCGAGGTTCCAGTACGAGTGGCTGGTGAGGTTGACGACGGTCGGCGCGTCCGTGACCGCCGTGTAGGCGAGGTGCAGGGCGCCCGCCTCGTCCAGGGTGTACGTCACCGAGACCTCCAGGCGGCCCGGGAAGCCCTCCTCGCCGTGCGGACTGACCCGGCTGAGCCGCACACCGTGCTCGACCGGCGCCGCCTCCCACATCCGCTTGTCGAAGCCGCCGTCACCGCCGTGCAGCGAATTGCCGTCCTCGTTCTGCTCCAGCGCGTACGTCCGCCCGTCCAGCGGGAAGCGGCCCCCGGCGATCCGGTTGGCGTACCGCCCGATCAGCGCGCCGAGGAACGGCTCGGGGTGGGCCAGGTAGCCGTCCAGGCCGGGGAAGCCCAGCACCACGTCCGCCGGGCGCCCGTCCCGGTCCGGGACCTCCACCGACTGCACGATCCCGCCGTACGACAGCACCCGTACCCGCACCCCGGCCCGCTCCAGCGTCCAGCGGTGCACCTCGGTGCCGTCGGCCAGCGTGCCGAAGAGTTCGCTCATGGGGAAAACCCTAAGTCCTGTCGTCAGGAGGCATTCAGGGGCTCTTCGGGGGCCTTTCAGGGGGTCTTCGCGGTGACGGTCCGGTAGGCGATCTCGGCGATCCGGGCCTGGCCGTTGCGGCTCGGGTGGAACCAGTCCCAGCGGCTGAGCTGGTCGGTGCCGAAGCGGTAGTCGAAGACCGCGTTGTTGTCGAAGCGGCAGCGGTGGTCCTTCGCGCAGACCTCCTTCAGCACCTCGTTGTACGACCGCACCCGGGCCTGCACCGTGTCGCGCCGCTCGGTGGCCGCCGCGTCCAGCGCGTCGGCGTTACCCAGCATGGACGGGCAGATGCCGAGCTTCCAGATCTGCTTGCCCAGCGCGTTCGTCCGGCCCTCGGACCACAGCCGCTTGAGGTCCGGCACGCTGGAGACGTACACCTGTGTCTTGGGCAGGGCCTGACGCAGTGTGTCCATCGCGGCCTCGAACTCGGCCCGGAAGACCGCCACTGGTGTCATGGCGTCCAGGGAGTCCCGGCAGGCGTCGTTGGCTCCGGCCATCACCGTCACCAGCTGCGGCTTCTTCCGCGCGGCCTGCGCCATCTGGCTGTTCAGATCGGCCATCCGGGACCCGGTCACCGCGAAGTTCCAGCTGCGCTGGGCCGCCCCGGTCAACCCGAGCAGCCGCACCGCCAGGCTGTTGACCGACGCGTCGCTGCCCGTCGCCCAGGACGCCTCCGGGCAGTCCGTCAGCACCATGCAGGAGTCGAAGCCGCGGGTGATGGAGTCGCCGACCGCGGCGATCGAGTCCGGGCTGGTGTTCCAGACCGGTGGCGGTGCCGCGGGCGGGCGGGAGGCTCCGGCCCCGGCCTCCAGGCCGACGGCGTTGCAGCCCGCCGTGGCCAGTACGGCCGCCGCCACGACGGCGTGAGCGGCCCGGGTACGGTGACGTCGTTTCCGCATGCCCTGGTGATCCCCTCGATCGTCGTGAAGTGCTCCCCTCCATGAGAACGCGCGAGGGTTCCCGCCCCCACTCGAGTGGGGGGCTCGCACCCGTACAAGCGTCCCCCTGGGTGAATGGAGGGCGTTTCCTGGCACTGGGACCGACGGTACGTCACACTCCTTGCCCCGTCTCACGGTAGCCTCGCCATCAACGTGGCCTCAACGCCACCGCTGTCCGCCCGCCCGCACCATGTCCCGCTCTGTCCGGAGGTCCCGGTGACGACACGTGGAGTTCTGTACGTGCACTCCGCGCCGCGCGCGCTGTGCCCGCACGTCGAGTGGGCCGTCGCCGGGGTGCTCGGTACGCGCGTCAGCCTGGACTGGATCCGGCAGCCCGCCTCGCCCGGCACCTGGCGCTCGGAGTTCTCCTGGCAGGGCCAGCCCGGCACCGCCTCCAAACTCGCCTCCGCGCTGCGCGGCTGGCAGCTGCTGCGCTTCGAGGTCACCGCCGAGCCCTGCCCCACCGCCGAGGGCGAGCGTTACAGCTGCACCCCCGACCTCGGCATCTTCCACGCCGTCACCGGCATCCACGGCGACATCCTCATCCCCGAGGACCGGCTGCGCGCCGCCCTGCTGCGCTCCCAGCGCGGCGAGACCGACCTGGAGGCCGAACTCGCCAAGCTCCTGGGCAAGCCCTGGGACGACGAGTTGGAGCCGTTCCGCTATGCGGGTGAAGGCGCTCCCGTCCGCTGGCTGCACCAGGTGGTCTGACGACTTCGGACCACTCCCGGATCCGAGGCTCCCACAACCACGACGTTCCTTGCAGAGCCGAAGGGCCCCCACCGATCGGTGGGGGCCCTTCGGACATCCGCTGCCGGGCGTTCTCAGACCGTCCGGAACGCCAGCACCACGTTGTGCCCGCCGAAGCCGAACGAGTCGTTCAGCGCGGCGATACGGCCCTCGGCGGGCAGCTTGCGCGCCTCCCCGCGGACCACGTCCGCGTTCGCCTCGGCCTCGGGGTCGATGTTCTCGACGTTGATGGTCGGCGGAGCCACCCGGTGGTACAGCGCCAGCACCGTGGCCACCGACTCCACACCGCCCGCGCCACCGAGCAGGTGGCCGATCATCGACTTGGTCGCGGAGACCGCGATGTGGTCGGCGTGGTCGCCGAAGACCTTGCGCAGCGCCTTCAGCTCGGCGATGTCACCCGCCGGCGTCGAGGTGGCGTGCGCGTTCACGTGCACGATCTCCGCCGGGTCCAGGCCGGTGCTGTCGAGCAGGTGCTGCAGGGCGTGCGAGATGCCCCGGCCCTCCGGCTCCGGCTGGACGATGTCGTGGGAGTCGGCGGAGATGCCCTGGCCGACCGCCTCCGCGTAGACGCGGGCACCGCGCTTGGCGGCGTGCTCGGCGGACTCCAGGACGAGCACACCCGCGCCCTCGCCGAGGACGAAGCCGTCCCGGTCGACGTCGTAGGGGCGCGAGGCGCCCTCGGGGTCCTCGTTGTTCTTCGACATCGCCATCATGTTGCCGAACGCGGCGATGGGCAGCGGGTGGATCGCCGCCTCCGTACCGCCGGCGACGACGACGTCGGCACGGCCGGTGCGGATCATCTCGATGGCGTAGCCGATGGCCTCGGCACCCGAGGCACACGCGGAGACCGGCGTGTGCACGCCCGCGCGGGCGCCCACGAGCAGGCCCACGTTGGCCGAGGGGCCGTTCGGCATCAGCATGGGGACGGTGTGCGGGGAGACACGGCGGACGCCCTTCTCCTTCAGCACGTCGTACTGGTCCAGCAGAGTGGTCACGCCGCCGATGCCGGAGGCGACGACCGTGCCGAGCCGGTCCGGGTCGACGGAGCCGTCCTCACCGGCCTTGCCGGTGAAACCGGCGTCCTTCCAGGCCTCCTGGGCCGCGATCAGCGCGAACTGCGCCGAGCGGTCCAGACGGCGGGCCTGCGGCCGCGGGATGACCTCGGTCGGCTCCACGGCCACCGGAGCGGCGATACGGACGGCCTGGTCGGCCGCCCACTCCTGGGTCAGGGGCTTCACGCCGGACTTGCCGGCGATCAGGCCCTCCCAGGTAGAGGCTACGTCGCCACCCAGCGGTGTGGTTGCGCCGATACCGGTGACGACCACGGTGCGATTGGTCGAGCTCACGGGAATTCTTTCTCCAACGGAACGAGGATTCGTACGGCGCCACCGCCGGGTGGCGGGGCAGTCAACCCAAGGCTGTGATCGGTCGATCAGCCCTGGTGCTTGAGGATGTAGTCGGTCGCGTCGCCGACCGTCTTGAGGTTCTTGACGTCCTCGTCGGGGATCTTGACGTCGAAGCGCTCTTCGGCGGCGACGACGACCTCGACCATGGACAGCGAGTCGACGTCCAGGTCGTCGGTGAAGGACTTGTCCAGCTGGACGTCCTCGACCGGGATCCCGGCGATCTCGTTCACGATCTCCGCGAGACCGGCGACGATCTCTTCCTGAGTGGCGGCCATGTCGGCGCTCCTTCGTAGATTTCCAGAGGGTGTGGCGCCCACCGCGTCAGCGGCAGGGGTGTGCGGTCCCGCACCGGAAGCATGATCCGGCACGGAGTGCCTAGGGGAGGGTAACGACCGTCGCGGCGTACACGAGACCCGCCCCGAAGCCGATGACGAGCGCGGTGTCGCCGCTCTTCGCCTCGCCGGTCGCCAGGAGCCGCTCCATCGCGAGCGGGATCGAGGCGGCCGAGGTGTTGCCGGTGGTGCGGATGTCACGGGCGACCATGACGTGCTCCGGCAGCTTGAGCGTCTTCACCATCGAGTCGATGATCCGCACGTTGGCCTGGTGCGGGATGAAGACGTCCAGTTCGTCCGGGGTGATCCCGGCCGCGTCCAGCGCCTGCTGGGCGACCTTCGCCATCTCGAACACGGCCCAGCGGAACACCGCCTGGCCTTCCTGCGTGATCGCGGGGAACTTGACGTTGCCCTCGCTGTCGACGGGAAGCTCGGACACGTCGCCGCTGTGGAAGCGGTCCCACGACACGGTCTGCTTGATGGTCTCGGCCTTGTCGCCCTCCGAGCCCCACACGGTCGGGCCGATCGCGGGCTCCTGCGAGGGGCCGACCACGACCGCGCCCGCTCCGTCGCCGAAGAGGAAGGCCGTGGCCCGGTCCTCCAGGTCGGTCAGGTCGGAGAGCCGCTCCACGCCGATGACCAGCACGTACTCCGCCGAGCCCTCGACGACCATGCCCTTGGCCAGGGTGAGGCCGTAGCCGAAGCCGGCGCAGCCCGCCGAGATGTCGAAGGCGGCCGCCTTGTCCGTGCCGAGCTTGTCCGCGATCTCGGTGGCGATGGCCGGGGTCTGGCTGAAGTGCGAGACCGTCGAGACGACCACCGCGCCGATCTGCGAGGCGTCGATCCCGGCGTCCGCGATCGCCTTGCCGGAGGCCTCGATCGACATCGCCGCGACGGTCTCCTCGGGCGACGCCCAGTGCCGGGTCTCGATGCCCGAGCGCGAGCGGATCCACTCGTCGGACGAGTCGATCCTCTCGAGGATCACCTCGTTGGGCACCACGCGTGTGGGCCGGTACCCGCCCACACCGAGGATGCGCGCGTACGGGGCACCCTTGCTGGGCTTGATCTTCGACATGCTCGTCGGCTCCTTAAAGGCGTCAGGCGCTCGCGTGCTCGGCGATGAGCTCGCGGGCCGCGTCGAGGTCGTCGGGGGTCTTCAGCGCCAGCGTCTTCACGCCGGGCAGCGCGCGCTTGGCCAGACCGGTCAGGGTGCCGCCGGGGCACACCTCGATCAGGGCGGTGGCGCCCAGCTCCTTGAAGGTCTCCATGCACAGGTCCCAGCGGACCGGGTTGGCGACCTGTCCGACCAGCCGCTCGACGACCTCGCCGCCGCTGTGCACGGCCCGGCCGTCCTTGTTGGAGACGTAGGTGACCTTCGGGTCGGCGGGCGAGAGCGACTTGGCGGCCTCCGCCAGCCTCTCGACCGCGGGGGCCATGTGGTGCGTGTGGAAGGCGCCGGCCACCTTCAGCGGGACGACCTTGCGTACGCCCTCGGGCTTGTCCTCGCTCAGCGCGGCGAGCTGCTCCATGGTGCCGGCGGCCACGATCTGGCCCGCGCCGTTGACGTTCGCCGGGGTCAGGCCCAGCTTGCCCAGGTGCGCGGTGGACACGTCCGGGTCGCCGCCCAGCAGCGCGGACATGCCCGTCTCGGTGATCGCGGCGGCCTCGGCCATGGCCTGGCCCCGGCGGCGGACCAGGGTCAGCGCGGCGGTGTCCTCCAGGACGCCCGCGAACGCGGCGGCGGTGATCTCGCCGACGCTGTGGCCCGCGACCACGTCCGCGCCGGTGTCACCCAGTGCCGCGGCCGACAGGAGCCCCGCGGCGACCAGCAGCGGCTGGGCCACCGCGGTGTCGCGGATCGCGTCCGCGTCGGCCTGCGTGCCGTAGTGCACGAGGTCCAGGCCGATGACGTCGGACCAGGCGGCCACACGGTCGGCGGCGCCGGGCAGTTCGAGCCAGGGAGTCAGGAAGCCGGGCGTCTGGGCGCCTTGGCCGGGAGCGACGAGTACGAGCACTCTCACACTCTCTCTTGGGGACGGCCGCGGCCGCCCGTGGGGACAGGGACGAAGAACGGCAAGGGGTTTTGTGGGCCCCCGACAAAAGCCTAGGCCTGGGGATCTCCGTCGGCCAGACGCCCCAGGATCAGTGCGATCCGCAGGGTGAACGCGGATCGTACATCGGAGGGTGACCAACCGGTGACGTCAGTCACACGTCGGAGCCGGTAGCGCACGGTGTTCGGGTGAACGAAGAGCATCCTGGCCGCGCCTTCCAGACTGCTCGCCTGCTCCAGATAGACGCTGAGAGTTTCCAGCAGCGCGGAGCCGGCCTCCTCCAGCGGTCTGTAGATCTCCTCTACCAACTGCTCCCGCGCGCCCGGGTCGCCGGCGATGGCGCGCTCCGGCAGCAGATCGTCCGCCAGCACCGGCCGCGGTGCGTCCTGCCAGGCGGAACACGCCTTCAGCCCGGCCGCGGCGGCCTGTGCGGACCGGGTCGCGGCCAGCAGGTCCGGCACGACCGGCCCGGCGACGACCGGCCCGGCGGCGAAGGGCCCGATCAGCGACTTGGCCACCGCCAGCGGGTTGTCGCTCCCGCCCGCGATCACCACCAGCCGGTCCCCGAGCACCCCGGTGAGCACCTGGAGCTTGGCGTGCCGGGCGGCCCGCCGGATGGCCTCCACGGTCAATTCGGAGTCCCCGTCGGGCGCGGTCCCGAGCACCACGCACACGTGTTCGGGGGAGTTCCAGCCCAGGGCCGCGGCCCGCGACACGGCCCCCTCGTCGGCCTCCCCACTGAGCACCGCGTTGACGACCAGGGACTCCAGTCGGGCGTCCCAGGCACCGCGTGCCTCGGCGGCCTGCGCGTAGACCTGGGCGGTGGCGAAGGCGATCTCGCGGGCGTAGACGAGCAGCGCCTCCCGGAGCACGGACTCGTCCCCCGGCGCCGCCACCTCGTCGATGGCCGACTCCATGACCTCGATCGTGGTGCGCACCATCTCCACGGTCTGCCGCAGCGTGATCGCCCGTGTCAGTTCGCGCGGCGCGGTCCCGAACACATCGGTGGAGATCGCCTGGGGCGCGTCCGGGTGCCGGAACCACTCGGTGAAGGCGGCGATGCCCGCCTGGGCGACCAGCCCGATCCACGAACGGTTCTCCGGGGGCATCGCCCGGTACCACGGCAGCGTCTCGTCCATCCGCGCGATCGCCTGCGCGGCCAGCGACCCGGAGGACTTCTCCAGTCTCTTCAGGGTCGCGGAGTGCGGATGGACGGAGTGGGCCGCGGCTTCGGCCTGGCGGGATTCGGGTTCGGGCACGGGGACAAGACTGCCTCATCCGGACGTGCGTGCGTGTCGCCGGGTCGGGGCTGGGCTGCTCCGGCCCGTCACGGCCGGGGACTACGGTGGTCCGCGTGACGATGGAAGTATGGCGCGCGGCAGAGCGCTACGAGGGCGGCGAGCCGGCTGCCGGAATCACCTCCCGGCACGCCTTCTCCTTCGGCCCGCACTACGACCCGGACAACCTCCGCTTCGGCGCGATGATCGCCTGCAACGAGGAACACCTGGTCCCCGGCGCCGGTTTCGACGAGCACCGGCACAGCCACACCGAGATCGTCACCTGGGTCGTCGAGGGCGAGCTGACCCACCGCGACTCCACGGGCCACGAGACGGTGGTCCGCCCCGGCGACGTGCAGCGCCTGAGCTCGGCGGGCGGCGTCCACCACGTGGAGCGCAACGCGGGCCCCGCCCCCCTGACCTTCGTCCAGACCTGGCTGGCCCCCCTGGAACCCGGGGGCACCCCCTGCTACGAACTCGTCCACGGCATCGCCGACTCCACCCCCTACGCCATCCCGGAGGCCGGCGCCATGCTCCACGTACGCCGCCTCACCCCGACCGAACGCACGGCGATTCCGGACGCGGCATACGTGTACGTCCACGTCGTACGCGGCGAAGTACGCCTGGGCGCCGAAAAGCTGGGTCCAGGGGACGCGGCCCGCATCACATCCGCCAGAGACATCGAGACGCTGGCACTGACGAACGCGGAGCTGCTGATGTGGGAGATGGGAGCGGGCTGAGCCGCAGTGTTGCTGTGGTTGAGGGTCGGCACTGACCCTTGGCCGGTGTCTGTCCTGATTCCGCTGTTCCGGCCCATTTGTCAGAGCCATGAAGTACACCTGTCGTCATGGGGATCAACGCGTACGACTTGAATGAGGACGAGACGTGCAAGCGGTTCGTCCTTCCTGCTCTCCGAGTAGCGGGGTGGGGCGAGAAACAGATCCGTCCGCAGTATCGGATCAACGACGGGCGACTGGTGCCGACCCGTAGGCGCCACAAGAGGGGTGCCGCTCTCGCTGCCGACTATGTCCTTGAGTACATCCCCGATGTACCGATCGCTGTGGTGGAGGCCAAGCGGTACCGCCTCAGCGAGGAGAACGGCGTGGAGCAGGCGCGCTGTTACGCGCGCAAGCTGGGGCTGTCCTTCGCGTACGCCACCAACGCACGTGCCCGTGCTGTTGATCCGCTCGAAGATCCGGGCCGAATCCTCCTCAGAGACGTCGAACAGCGTCACGATGGGCACTTGGTAGTGAGCGAACTGATCACTCAATGCCTGGGCGCGCTCCTGGAGTTCCACCGGAGGGTTGTCGCGCCGGATCCATGACATCATCGCGCCGACCGAGGTCAGATGCCGTACCGGCATGATGTGCGGGTCGGTCGGGGCGTCCTCCGTCAGGTGCAGGAACTCCTCCCGCTTCAAGTCGTACGCGATGTCCCATGTAGGTCCGGAGCCATGCAGGGCTCCTACCAGACTGGCGAGCCGCTGCTGGCCGTCCAGCACGTAGTGCACGGGAGCACCCTCGTGCTGCGGCACGGTGTCCAGGCCCGCGATCTCGTGCCCGCTGGCGAGCTTGGCCGTGGTGCACCACATCAGGACGCTGCCGATGGGATAGTTCCGGCGCACCGAGTCGAGCAGGTACAGGATCTGCTGCGGAGACCAGACGAAAGCCCGCTGGAACTTGGGTAAAACGATGTCGCCCGACAGGACCCGCGTCGCGAGTGAAGTGATGGGCGCGATCGTGGGCTCGGGCGCGCGTACCCGAGCCGCAGACGTCGATGACGTTCCCAACGAGCATCCCCCTGCCTGACGGCCTCCGCCGCACGAGCGGCCACGCAGTCGGGAGTAGGGGGTGCCACTGACAATCGGGCAGGTCTGCGGATTACCGCAGGCCGTTGACAAACGCCTGCCAGGCTCCCACGCCGACCGTTATCACCGGCCCGGACGGATTCTTGCTGTCGCGGACCGGGACGGCGCCAGCGGGGCAGCCGTCGGCGACCTCGACGCAATCACCGCCGGTGTTTCTGCTGCACGAGGACGTGCGCCAGGCGGCGCCGTCGGCGACAGTGCACTCCACGCATTCGCCGCCGTTGCTTCCGCTGTAGCTCGACTTACGCCACTCGACGTTCCTCGGTGCTGTGCGGGGTCGCATAGCGTTCCTCCATCACGTGGGTGATCAGTCTCGCCGACTCCTCGGGGGAGAGGGCTGAGGCTTGCAATCGAGCGTATCCGACCGAACGCTCCTTGATCACCTCAGGATTGGCCGTCATGTGACCTTGGTCGTAGCCGTCCATGTAGAAGAAATCGGGGTCGTCGTCGAACCGCAGCAGGGTGAACGTGCCCATCATGCCGGTGTGTTGACCTGTTGAGAACGGGAGAACCTGGATCTGTACCCATGGATCCTCCTGGGAGCACAACACGTGCATGAGTTGCCGACGCATGACATCCCGGTCACCGATTTCCAGCAGTAGCGCGGCCTCGCTCAGGATGACCCAGAGCGCTGGCGGTTGGTTGCGTTCAAGGATGCGTTGACGCTCCATCCGGGCAGCCACCATCTCATCCACCTTGCTGCGCTGGTCCACGGCCAGTACCGCCCGCGCGTACTCCTCCGTCTGCAGCAGCCCGTACACCAACTGCGCCTGGTACGTGGAGATGTACGTGGCCTTGGCCTCCATCTCGGCGTACGGCTGGAACCAGCTGGGAAGTTGGCTGCGGAGCACCAGGCCGATCAGGCGGGAGAACAGGCCGTCCGTGCCGAGGGCTGCGTCGACGCGCTCGGAGAAGTCGCGGGTGGGCACCTTCCTCGTGGTCTCGATCTGGCCGATCAGCGATCCCGTGCAGAAGATGATGTCGCCGAGCTGGCCCTGTTTGAGGCCGTGTGCCTCGCGCTGGCGGCGCAGTTCCCAGCCGTAGTAGTCGAGCGGGGAAGCGGTCGGGTCAGAGCGTCTGGATGTTGGCCACGGCGGCACCTCACTTCGGAACTACGCACTGCAACGCCTCACGGCGTTCGTTTCGTTACGTAGTCAAGCGTAAGCGCACAGTCGGCAGAGTCGTGGTGTGAATCACGTAGCTGATCCGCGCGGGGCGGACACCGACAGTGGGTACCGCGCCGAGTTCGCCGTCGGTGAGCACTCGGCCCGGCATCTGCGCCGCATCCTGCGGCTCTATCTCGCCGGCTCGGGACTGGACGGCGTGGCCGATGCCGCCGAGCTGGCGCTCACCGAGTTGGTCGCCAATGTCGTACGGCATGTGCCCGGCCGACGTTGTCGTATCTGCTTCCTGCTGCAGCCGGGCGGGGTGCGGGTGAAGTCGTCGACGAATGCCCGGAGTTGCCCGTGCGGGCGAACGGCGGTCCCCTCGCGGAGGGCGGACGCGGGCTGGTGCTCGTGGCGGCCGTCACCGACCGGTGGGGAGTCACCGTCCGTCCCGACGGGCGCGGCAAGACGGTCTGGATCGAGTGTCTGGCCGACGGCGTCAGCGCAGCTCGGACAGGACCCCGTCCGTGAACGGTGGCCAGGACTCGATGGCCCAGGGGCCGAAGGCGCGGTCGGTCAGGGCTACGCAGGAGGCGCCCGCGGCCGGGTCGATCCACAGGAACGTGCCCGACTGGCCGAAGTGGCCGAAGGTGCGAGGGGAGGAGGAAGTGCCCGTCCAGTGGGGGGACTTGGAGGCGCGGATCTCGAAGCCGAGGCCCCAGTCGTTCGGGTTCTGGTGGCCGTAGCCCGGCAGGACGCCCTTGGTGCCTGGGTACTGCACCGTCATCGCCTCCGCGACCGTGCGCGGGTCCAGCAGGCGCGGGGCCTGGATCTCGGCGGCGAAGCGGAGCAGGTCGTCGACCGTGGACACCCCGTCCTTCGCCGGGGAGCCCTCCAGGGTCGTCCGTGTCATGCCCAGCGGCTCCAGGACCGCCTGGCGCAGGTACTCGGCGAACGGGATGTCCGTCGCCTTGGCCACATGGTCGCCGAGTTGCTCGAAGCCGGCGT
The DNA here is from genome assembly GCF_040643155.1 of Streptomyces sp. NPDC047453. NCBI lineage: Bacteria > Bacillati > Actinomycetota > Actinomycetes > Kitasatosporales > Streptomycetaceae > Streptomyces > Streptomyces sp. NPDC047453. The sequence goes on from NZ_JBEYTS010000001.1 coordinate 279,871, forward strand.
TGGAGTAGAGCCGCCGCTCGCCGGGCGGGGAGGTCACCCGGTGTTCGTCGAAGGCCAGGCCCGAGGTGTGGGCGAGCAGATGGCGGACGGTCGCGCCGGGCGGACCGGCCGGCTCGTCCAGCTCGATCGCGCCCTCCTCGTAGGCGACGAGCACCGCGTACGCCGCCAGCGGCTTGGTGACCGAGGCCAGCGGGAAGGGCCGCGCGGTCGGGCCGTGGGTGCCCAGGACCGTGCCGTCCGCGCGGACCACGCCCGCCGCCGCGGTGGGGACCGGCCAGTTCTCGATCGACGCCAGGGAGTTCAACGACATGACGTCGAGCCTAAGCGCTCACAGCCACAGCTCCAGCAACGGGTCGGGCTTGGGCCGGAAGCCGAGGGAGGTGTACAGCGGCGCCCCCTCCGTGGACGTGGTGAGCTGCACCCGGCCGGCACCGCGCTCGCGGAACCACTCCAGCAGTGTCTCCATGCACGCGCGCGCGTACCCGCGACGGCGGGCGTCCGGGTCCGTCGCGACGCTGAAGACGTAGCCGACGGCGCCCCGCGGGTGGCCCGCCCGGCCGATCCGGTAGTCGATCGTGCCCGCCACCAGCGCGGCCAGCGCCCCCGGTCGTTCCGGATGGTCCACGACGTACGCCGCGAAGTCCCCGTCCGGGTCGGCCAGCTTCGCGCGCAGGGTGGGCAGGGACTCCGCATGCCAGTCGGTGGAGGGATCGGTGCCGTGGACCGAGTCGATCATCACCTGGCGCAGTCGCAGCACTTCCGCGGCGTCCTCGGGCTCAGCACGTCGTACGAGACTCATGTCCGGCACGCTAGTCACCGCGCCCGCCCCGCGTCGCGCGCATTTCTCGCCGCCCTGCCGGGTTCCGCTTGCTTGGAGTGCACTCCAAGGTCATAGCGTGGGGCCATGACGGTGACGCAGACCACGGCCGTGACCATCGAGGTGACCGAGGAAGCCCCCACCGGCGCCGACCTCTGCTCCGCCCCACCCCGGCGGCCCCCGCGCCCCGACGGGCAGGACGGCTACACGATCAGCGAGGTCGTCGCCTTCACCGGGCTGACGGCCCACACCCTGCGCTGGTACGAGCGGATCGGACTGATGCCCCACGTCGACCGCTCGCACACGGGCCAGCGCCGGTACACCAACCGCGACCTCGACTGGCTCGACCTGGTCGGCAAGCTCCGGCTGACCGGGATGCCGGTCGCCGACATGGTCCGGTACGCGGAGCTGGTGCGCGCGGGCGAGAGCACCTACGGCGACCGGCACGCGCTGCTGGAGGCGACCCGCCGGGACGTCCTGGCCCGGATCGCCGAACTGCGGGACACGCTCGCGGTACTGGACCGCAAGATCAGTTTCTACGCGGACGCCGGACGCCACTGAGCTACGGACGCCACTGAGCTGTGGACGCCGCTCCGATGCCGGACGTCACCGAGAAGCGGATGCCCCTGGGAAGCGGAGACAACGCGATGACCGAAAGCAGGATCCCGACCGTACGGCTGGGCGAGGACGGACCGGAGGTCGGCGTACAGGGCCTCGGATGCATGGGCATGAGCTTCGCCTACGGCCCCGCGGACGCAGGGGAGTCCCGCGCCACCCTGGAGCGGGCCCTGGAACTGGGCGTGACCCTCTACGACACGGCGGACGCCTACGGGCAGGGTGAGAACGAGCGGTTCCTCGCCCCGTTCCTCAAGGCGCACCGGGACGAGGTCGTGATCGCCACCAAGTTCGCCCTGTCGATCCCGCCGGACGAGCCTGCCAAGCGGATCATCCGCAACGACCCGCCCTACATACGGCAGGCCGTCGAGGCGAGCCTGGAGCGCCTGGACGTCGACGTGATCGACCTCTACTACATGCACCGCCGCGACGTGAACGTCCCGATCGAGGAGAGCGTCGGGACCATGGCCGACCTGGTGCGCGAGGGCAAGGTGAAGCATCTGGGTCTGAGCGAGGTCACGGCCGACGAGCTGCGGGCCGCGCGGGCCGTGCACCCGATCGCCGCCGTGCAGTCGGAGTGGTCGCTGTTCAGCCGCGACATCGAGACGCACGTGGTGCCCGCGGCGCGCGATCTCGGTGTGGCGCTGGTGCCGTACTCGCCGCTCGGGCGGGGCTTTCTGACCGGCGGGTTCGTCGACGCCGAGAAGGAGCTGACCGGCGACGACTTCCGCCGCACCATGCCCCGCTTCCAGGGGGAGAACGCGGTGGCCAACGCCGCCCTGCTGGAGCCGATCCGCACGGTCGCGAAGGCCCACGGAGCCTCGCTCGCGCAGATCGCCCTGGCCTGGGTGCAGCAGCGGTCGTCCGTGCACGGTCTCCCGGTCGTCCAGATCCCCGGCACCCGCAAGCCGAGCCGGGTGGAGGAGAACGTGGCGGCGGCGCGGATCGTGCTCACCGAGGAGGAGCTGGCGCTGCTGGAGCCGATCGCCGCGAAGGTGTCGGGCACGCGTTACGCCGACATGTCGTTCACGTCGCGGGGCCGGGAGCGGCAGTGATCGTCCGCCGCCGGGTGCGGCCGGGCGGAAGCCCGCCCGTGCCGCGCCGGCGGCACGGGCGCCCCTGGCCGGGCCGCTACAGCTCGGCCAGGAGTTCCGCCTTCTTCAGCGAGAACTCCTCGTCGGTGACCAGCCCCGCCTGATGCAGCTCCCCGAGGTGGCGGATCCGCTCCGCGATGTCCGCGGGGTCGCGGCGCGGGGCCGGCACCGGAACCGGCACCGGCGTCGCCGGGCCCGCCGCCCGCACCGCGGCCAGTACGGCCGCGGCGAACGGCAGTGACTCGTGCACGGGCCCGTACCCGAGCCCGAACACCACCGCGGCCGGATCCTGATCCGGCTGCGGCGACTGCGCGGGGGCGCCCGGATCGCGCGGCAGCAGCCGCAGATGCCCCTCGAACACCTCCGGCGAGCGCCACTCCACCCCGCCCATGTCGGCTACGGGGAAGCTCTGGTCGCCGGCCTTCCACTTGGCCGAGGAGGCTCCCGTCCACGACCACCGGAACCGCACCGCGGTACCGTCGAAGGACGCCTTCCCGTCGTACGCCTTGAACTGCTGGGGGGCCTCCGGTGCCGCCACCAGGTGGCGGTCGGCCGGTCCGCTCGCGGAGAGGCGGGCGCGCAGTTCCTCGGCGTAGTACTCGGCCAGCGTCTCCCGCTCGGCGGGCAGCACCAGCCGATACGGGTCGCACCCCTCCTTGAGCTGCCCGTCGGCCGCCTCCATGAGTGGATCGGCGCCCGGTCTGGGCTCGGCACGCAGGACCACGGTGCCGCGTCGGCCCGCGGTGAGTGTCACGCCCGCGAGTGCCGCCAGCGGGATCCGGCGGGCACCGAGGGCCTGGAAGAGCTTGGGTGTTCGAATCCCCCGTTCGTAGCGGATGAGCACGGAATCGGACTCGAACTCCCAGGCAGCGTGAAATCCGGCCAGTACGTCACCCATGCGGCTCATCGTAGGGGGCGCAAAGCTCCTTCGTCCCTCCCCGGGCAGACCGCAGTTCCTGCTGTCTCTACGCGCGTCCGGCCCCTGTCGCGCCGGACAAATCCGCCCGGCATCCGTCATCGTCATGTGCGCACCGCACCGACCCGTACGAGCCGACCCCGATCTCGGCGAAGTTCGCCAGGCTGTCGGTGCCCGGCTCGAAGTAGCCGGCGTGGCCCTTGGCACCCCGTGCCGACAGCACTCGTGCCCCGAACGCCGCGGAGACCGGGTCGGCGCCGTGGCCGAGGCCGCCGAGTTCGAGGTAGGGCACGTCCTGGATCCAGTCGGTGGCGTCCCGCATCGCCCACACCCGGGCGGAGGTGTGCAGGTGGGAGGCGCTGCGCACCCGCATGCCGGGGCTGGCGGCCACCGCTATGTCGGACACCCGCTGCGGCAGCGCCCGCGCGGCGACGCCGCACACCACCGACCCGTAGCTGTGGCAGAACAGCGAGACGGACGCGTCGCCGGGCAGTCCCCGCAGCAGCTTGTTCAGCCGCACCGCGCCCTCCTCGGCACGCATCGCCGTGGCTGCGTCCACGCCGAGCCCGCTGGGCGCGGTGTAGTCGGCCCAGGCGATCACGGCCGTACGGGTCGAGGGGGCCGCCGTGCGCTCGGCCGCGTACAGCGACTTCGCCATGCCGTACGGCGCCGAGTACGGGCGGTAGGTCTTCCGGAAGGTGATCAGGTCCGTGTCGACGCCGGGGACGACGACGGAGACCCGCTCGGCTCTGCCCAGGTCGCCGAAGACCTCGGCGACCCGGCCCGAGCCCTCGGGATCGAAGGCCAGGATCTGCCGGTCCTTCGCCATCAGCGAGGTGTAGCGCTCCATGCGGCGGCCCGCGTCCTGCTGACCGACCGGTGAGAGCCGGCTGTCGTGCATGCGGGCCAGCTCGACCTTGCGCGCCCGGTGGAGCGCGATGCGGTTGGCCTGGTAGCGCAGCCGGACCGGGGCGCCGTCCATGTTGCCGACCGCGAGCGGGTAGCGATGGGCGAGCCGGCCGCGGTCCTGCGCGCCGAGCGAGGCGAAGAAGCGCCGCAGCAGAGTGGGGGAGGCGTCCGCGTCCGGCAGTCGGTGCCCGTGCAGGCGGCCGTGGTCCCAGGCGGTCAGCGACGCCTGGAGGGCGGTGGTCCCGCGATGGCCGCGCACCGCGGTCCAGCCGGTGGTGGCCAGCATCACGAAGACCACGGCCAGCGCGAGCAGTGCGCGCCAGACGTTGAGTTGTGGAGAGGTGTCGAAGGAAGTCACTGGGAGGACACACTAGGAGAACGAGACGGTCTCGCGTTAACCGAGTGACAGGTATCACGTTTCGAGCAGTGTGACGGAGACCTCAGCCGGTGAGCGTGTCCAAGATCGGTTCCGCGTACGGCAGTTCAAGATCGGCGGAATGTCCGGACTCAAGGCCGCGGGCTCGTACGCCAGTTCCCGGTGAGCGCGGGGCCCACCTGATCGAGGTAGGCGGCGGTGAGCTCCCGCATGGCCTCCTGGCCGGCGTCCTCGCGCGTGCTCCACTGACGGCTCGTCACCCGCATCACCGCGCCGAACACGGCCACCGCCAGCCGCGGCCGCGGATCGGCGTCCACGTCGAGGCCCTCGCGCTCGGCGAGCAGCCGCGCGATCTGCTCCTCGGTCTCCGCCGAACGGCGCAGATGCTCGGCGAGCAGGGCCGGCGTCGACTCGATCACCCGGAACATGCGCAGGTACAGCTCCACGGGCACGACGCTCCCCACGGCGTCGCTGATCGTGTCCCAGCCCTCCAGCAGGCCCCGGCGCAGCACCTCCAGCGGAGCCTCGCCGGGCGGGCGGGCGCGCAGCGAGTCGACGAAGTGCGCCTCCACGATCTCCTGCACGGCGAAGGCGGCTTCCTCCTTGTTGGGGAAGTAGCGGAAGAAGGTGCGCTGGGAGACGTCGACGGCCTCGGCGATCTCGTCGACCGTCGTCCGTTCGTACCCCTGGGTGGTGAAAAGTTCCAGCGCCGCCCGCAGCAGCGCGTCGCGGGTGCGCCGCTTCTTGCGTTCGCGCAGGCCCGGCCGGGCCGCCGTCCGCGGCACCGCCCCGGCGGCGGTCCCCGCCGTCTCCATGGACCCCGGACCTCTTTCCCGCACCGCTACCCCGAACGCGAACTGTTCCCCTGATCAGACTATAGGAGAGCGACACGTCAGTTACCGACTTGTGAATTGGTTTGTCGTTTGTCAGTGACTGTCATTAGCCTCGAATGTATGACTAGTCAGACCACCATCGACACGACGGGGCCGGGGGACAAAGCCCCAGCGGGCCCATCGGACCCCATGCCGGACAAGGGGCTGCGCGGGCACCCGTGGGTCACCCTGATCACCGTCGCCGTAGGGGTCATGATGGTGGCCCTCGACGGCACCATCGTGGCCATCGCCAACCCCGTCATCGGCAAGGAGCTGCACGCGACCCTCGCGGACGTGCAGTGGATCACCAACGCCTACTTCCTCGCCCTCGCGGTCTCCCTGATCACCGCGGGCAAGCTCGGTGACCGCTTCGGGCACCGGCAGACCTTCCTCATCGGCGTGACCGGCTTCGCCGCCGCCTCGGGTGCCATCGGCCTGTCGAACAGCATCGCCATGGTCATCACCTTCCGCGTCTTCCAGGGCCTGTTCGGGGCGCTGCTGATGCCGGCCGCCCTCGGCCTGCTGCGGGCCACCTTCCCGGCCGAGAAGCTGAACATGGCCATCGGCATCTGGGGCATGGTCATCGGCGCCTCCACCGCGGGCGGCCCGATCCTCGGCGGTGTGCTCGTCGAGCACGTCAACTGGCAGTCGGTGTTCTTCATCAACGTGCCCGTCGGCGCCCTCGCCCTGATCCTGGGCCTGCTGATCCTGCTCGACCACCGCGCCAGGAACGCGCCGCGCTCGTTCGACATCCCCGGCATCGTCCTGCTCTCCGGCGCGATGTTCTGCCTGGTGTGGGCCCTGATCAAGGCTCCGGCCTGGGGCTGGGACGACGGTACGACGTGGGCGTTCATCGCCGCGTCCGTGCTCGGCTTCGCCACCTTCGCCTTCTGGGAGACGAAGGTGAAGGAGCCGCTGATCCCGCTGGCGCTGTTCCGCTCGGTCCCGCTGTCCGCCGGTGTGCTGCTCATGGTGCTGATGGCCATCGCGTTCATGGGCGGCCTGTTCTTCGTCACCTTCTACCTCCAGAACGTGCACGGGATGAGCCCGATCGAGGCGGGCACGCATCTCCTCCCGCTCACCGGCATGATGATCGTCGGCTCCCCGCTCGCGGGCTTCGTGATCACCAAGGTGGGCCCGCGCGTCCCGCTGGCGAGCGGCATGGCCGCCACCGCGCTCGCCATGTACGGCATGTCGACGCTCGAGACGGGCACCAGCAGCCTCACCATGTCGCTCTGGTTCGCCCTGCTCGGCCTCGGCCTCGCCCCCGTCATGGTCGGCGCCACCGAGGTCATCGTCGGCAACGCGCCTTTGGAGCTGTCCGGGGTGGCCGGCGGTCTCCAGCAGTCCGCCATGCAGATCGGAGGCAGCCTCGGTACGGCCGTGCTGGGCGCCGTGATGGCCTCCAAGGTCAACAACGACCTGGCCGGCAACTGGAAGGACGCGGGGCTCCCGCCGCTCACCCCCGCCCAGCTGGACCAGGCCTCCGAGGCGGTCCAGTTCGGCGCGGCGCCGGTGCCGCAGGGCACGCCCGAGATGATCGCCACGAAGATCACCGCCGTCGCGCACGACACCTTCATCTCCGGCATGAGCCTCGCCTCCCTCGTCGCCGCCGCGATCGCGGCCGTGGCCGTGCTGGTGGCGCTGCTCACCAAGCGCGGGGAGAACGCGGAGGCGGGCGCGGGCGTCGGCCACATCTGAGGACGCCCTCGATCGGCGGAGTTCGCCCGTCAGGGTGACTCCGCCGAATATCCCTCGCCTTCGGTCCGCACCGCAGGTGACAGTGGGTCAAGTCCTCCGCAGGGGACGGGGGAGAAGCGGCCGCGGCGCGCTGCCGGAGGGGGGCAGCGCGCGGGCGGCTTCGGCGGCCGGAACCGGGGTACCCGCACACACGAACCCAACGAAACTCCAACGCGACAGGTGTCACAGGGAGTTGATGATGGCGGGCTTCGGACGCGGAACGCGCGGGTACCCCCGTTCGCGCAGCCGGACGTGGCAGCGATGGGGGTCCCCCCTGCTCGAGCGAAGCCGAGAGCTCGGGGGAAGGCCGGACCGCGCGACACTCGGGATCATCGGGACCATCTGCGCGATCGCCGGCTTCTTCGCGCTGGGCATCATCCTCGGCCCGGCGGCGGTCGTCTGCGGCCGGCTCGCGATGGGCCGCACCTGGACGGGCGGCCGCTCGCTCCCGGCCCTGGTCGCCGTGGTCCTGGGCGCCATCGACACACTCCTGGCCGTCGTCTGGCCGGCCCAGGCGGCAACCCCGGGCAACGGCCTGTTCTGACACCGGAAAATGGGAAAGGGGGGCGGCGGACCGACGGCCCGCCGCCCCCCTTTTCCGGTTCTTCCGGCTCTAGGCGTCGCCGCCCGCCGTGCCCGGGTCGGCCGCCGACACCTCCAGGATCCGGTAGCGGTCGAGGGCCTGCTTCAGCACCGACCGGTCGACCTTGCCCTCGCGGGCCAGCTCCGTCAGCACCGCCAGCACGATCGACTGGGCGTCGATGTGGAAGAACCGCCGGGCCGCCCCACGGGTGTCGGCGAAGCCGAAGCCGTCGGCGCCCAGCGACTGGTACGTCCCCGGCACCCACCGCGCGATCTGGTCCGGCACCGAGCGCATCCAGTCGGAGACGGCCACGAACGGCCCCTCGGCCGCGCTCAGCCTCCGCGTCAACCACGGCACCCGCTGCTCCTCCTCCGGGTGCAGCAGGTTGTACTCCTCGCACGCCACGGCCTCGCGCCGCAGCTCGTTCCAGGAGGTCGCCGACCAGACGCCGGCCCTGACGTTCCACTCCTCGGCGAGGATCCGCTGGGCCTCCAGGGCCCACGGGACCGCCACGCCCGACGCCATGATCTGTGCCGGGATGTCGCCCGTCGTGCCCTCGCCGAGCCGGTGCAGGCCCTTGAGGATGCCCTCCACGTCCACGTCCGCCGGCTCGGCCGGCTGCTGGATCGGCTCGTTGTAGACGGTGAGGTAGTAGAAGACGTCCTCGCCGTGCGGATGCCGCTCGTCGCCGCCGTACATGCGGCGCAGGCCGTCCTGCACGATGTGCGCGATCTCGTACCCGTACGCCGGGTCGTAGGCCACGCACGCCGGGTTGGTGGAGGCCAGCAACTGGGAGTGGCCGTCGGCGTGCTGGAGACCCTCACCGGTCAGGGTCGTGCGGCCGGCGGTCGCGCCCAGGACGAAACCGCGCGCCAGCTGGTCGGCCATCTGCCAGAACTGGTCGCCGGTGCGCTGGAAACCGAACATCGAGTAGAACACATACACCGGGATCAGCGGTTCGCCGTGGGTGGCGTAGGCCGAGCCCGCCGCGATCAGCGAGGCCGTGCAGCCCGCCTCGGAGATGCCGTCGTGCAGCATCTGCCCGGTCGGCGACTCCTTGTAGGCGAGCAGCAGATCGCGGTCGACGGACTCGTACTGCTGGCCGAGCGGGTTGTAGATCTTCGCACTCGGGAAGAAGGAGTCCATGCCGAACGTGCGGTACTCGTCCGGCGCGATCAGCACGAACCGCCTGCCGATCTCCTTGTCCCGCATGAGGTCCTTCAGCAGCCGCACGAAGGCCATGGTGGTCGCGATGGACTGCTGGCCCGACCCCTTCTTCACGGACGCGTACGTCCGGTCGCCCGGCAGCCGAAGCGGCTCGGAGCGCACGATCCGGGTCGGCACATAGCCGCCGCAGCCCTTGCGGCGGTCGTGCATGTACTGGATCTCCTCGGTGTCCCGGCCCGGGTGGTAGTACGGCGGCGGGCCGGACTCCAGCTCCCTGTCGGAGATCGGCAGGTGCAACCGGTCGCGGAAGCGCTTGAGGTCGTCGACCGTCAGCTTCTTCATCTGGTGCGTGGCGTTGCGGCCCTCGAAGTTCGGGCCGAGGGTCCAGCCCTTGACCGTCTTGGCCAGGATGACCGTCGGCTGGCCCTTGTGCTCCAGCGCCGCCTTGTACGCCGCGTAGATCTTGCGGTGGTCGTGGCCGCCGCGGCCGAGCATCAGGATCTGGTGGTCGGTCATGTTCTCGACCATCTTGCGCAGCCGGTGGTCCTCACCGAAGAAGTGCTCGCGGATGTAGGCGCCGGACTCGGTGGCGTAGGTCTGGAACTGGCCGTCCGGCGTGGTGTTCATCTTGTTGACCAGCACGCCGTCGCGGTCCTGGGCCAGCAGCGGGTCCCATGAGCGGTCCCAGATCAGCTTGATCACGTTCCAGCCGGCGCCCCGGAAGACCGACTCCAGTTCCTGGATGATCTTGCCGTTGCCGCGCACCGGGCCGTCCAGGCGCTGGAGGTTGCAGTTGACCACGAAGGTCAGGTTGTCCAGGCCCTCACGGGCGGCGATGGACAACTGGCCGAGCGACTCCGGCTCGTCCATCTCGCCGTCGCCGAGGAACGCCCACACGTGCGAGTCGGAGGTGTCCGCGATCCCGCGCGCGTGCATGTACCGGTTCATCCGGGCCTGGAAGATCGCGCCGATCGGGCCGAGGCCCATGGAGACCGTCGGGAACTCCCAGAAGTCCGGCATCGAGCGCGGGTGCGGATAGCTGGACAGGCCGTACGGCGACTTGGACTTCTCCTGGCGGAAGCCGTCCAGGTGCTGTTCGGTGAGCCGGTCCAGCAGGTACGCGCGCGCGTAGATGCCCGGTGAGGCGTGCCCCTGGAAGAAGACCTGGTCGCCGCCCCGGCCGTCGTCCTTGCCGCGGAAGAAGTGGTTGAAGCCGACGTCGTAGAGGGAGGCGGAGGAGGCGAAGGTGGCGATGTGGCCGCCGACGCCGATGCCCGGCCGCTGGGCGCGGGAGACCATCACCGCGGCGTTCCAGCGCGTGGCGTTGAGGATCTTGCGCTCGATCTCCTCGTTGCCGGGGAAGAACGGCTCGCTCTTGGTGGGGATCGTGTTGACGTAGTCCGTGCTGCGCATCTCGGGCACGGCCACGCGCTTCTCGCGGGCGCGCTCGATCAGCCGGAGCATGAGGTAGCGGGCCCGCTCCCGGCCCCGCTCGTCGACCGCGGCGTCGAGCGAGTCGAGCCACTCCTGGGTCTCCTCGGGATCGAAGTCAGGAACCTGACTCGGGAGGCCGCCAATGATGATCGGGTTTCGATCGGATCCGGAAGCCACGCTGTTCCTTACCTGTCAGAGGACTGACATATCTGGGGCGTATCAGGGTTCGTTCTGCTGGTTTCCTGGGTTCCTGTAGGTTTGTCTGCCTGTGTCTGCACCGTTCCCCATCGTGTACCTCGCGCAAGCCGCACGTCATCTCTACCGCGGGGTAACCCTGGGGTCCTTTCCGGCATCCCCTGCCCGGACGCGTACTCCCGAACACGCGAACCGGACAGAACGGTGTGGTGTGTGTCACCGCTGATCGCGATACCGTGTCAGGAGTTGCGGCGACACAGCCGGGATCGTCACCGTTTCGGCGGTCTGAACCGCCGGGTACTTGCGCGATCCGGCCCGCCCGTGTGGACTACGGCCAATGCTTCGCGCACGCGCGTGGCTGAAGACCTAAATCGCAACATCATCAGGAGGCAACCCGTGAGCGCGACCGCGGACCACGCGGAGGAGCGGACTAACCCGGCCGCAAGGCTGGGATTCCAGCCCGGGCAGGTGGTCCAGGAGATCGGCTACGACGACGACGTCGACCAGGACCTCCGCGAGGCCATCGAGGAAGCGAGCGGCAACGAGCTCGTGGACGAGGACTACGACGACGTGGCCGACGCCGTGGTGCTGTGGTTCCGCGACGACGACGGCGACCTGACGGATGCGCTGGTGGACGCCACCACGTACATCGAAGAGGGTGGCGCGATCCTGCTCCTGACACCGAAGACCGGCCGTTCCGGCTACGTGGAGCCGAGCGACATCTCGGAAGCCGCGACCACGGCGGGTCTGTCGGCGAGCAAGAGTGTCAGCGTCGGCAAGGACTGGAGCGGCAGCCGTCTCGCGACACCCAAGGCAGCCAAGTCCAAGAAGTAGCTCCACCTCGTCCCCGGACCCCGGACGGGCCGACTCGCGTCGGCCCGTCCGTCGGCCTGCGGTGATCACTGCGTAGGGTGGTATCACCCGAACAGTCCCACCGAAGGGAAGCAGGACGATGGCGATCCAGGTCGGCGACAAGGCACCCGACTTCGAGCTCAAGGACAACCACGGCCGGACCGTGAAGCTGTCCGACTTCCGCGGCGAGAAGAACGTGGTGCTGCTCTTCTACCCGTTCGCCTTCACCGGTGTGTGCACCGGCGAGCTGTGCGCCCTGCGCGACAACCTGCCGAAGTTCGTCAACGACGACACCCAGCTGCTCGCCGTCTCCAACGACTCCATCCACACCCTGCGCGTCTTCGGCGAGCAGGAGGGCCTGGAGTACCCGCTGCTGAGCGATTTCTGGCCGCACGGCAACACTTCGCGCGCCTACGGCGTCTTCGACGAGGGCAAGGGCTGCGCGGTGCGCGGCACCTTCATCATCGACAAGGAGGGCGTCGTGCGCTGGACCGTGGTCAACGGTCTGCCGGACGCGCGCGACCTGAACGACTACGTGAAGGCGCTCGACACCCTGTGACCCGGTGTCCCCGACACCTGTGATTCTTCGGCTCCAGGGCCTGCGTGGCGCGGGAACCCGTCACTAGGATCGAGTCGTTGATCCCATATCCGATGCACGACGGGGCTCCCCGCCCCCGGACACCAATGGAGGACTCGTGGGAGTCAGCCTCAGCAAGGGCGGCAACGTATCGCTGACGAAGGAGGCCCCGGGCCTGACCGCGGTCCTCGTCGGTCTGGGTTGGGACGCCCGCACCACGACCGGCAGCGACTTCGACCTCGACGCCAGCGCGCTGCTGCTGAACAACTCCGGCAAGGTGGTCAGCGACCAGCACTTCGTCTTCTTCAACAACCTCAAGAGCCCCGACGGCTCGGTCGAGCACACCGGTGACAACCTCACCGGTGAGGGCGAGGGCGACGACGAGGTGATCAAGGTCAACCTCGCCGGCGTCCCGGCCGACGTCGACAAGATCGTCTTCCCGGTCTCGATCTACGACGCCGAGAACCGCCAGCAGTCCTTCGGACAGGTGCGCAACGCGTACATCCGCGTGGTGAACCAGGCCGGCGGCCAGGAGATCGCGCGGTACGACCTCAGCGAGGACGCCTCCACCGAGACGGCCATGGTCTTCGGCGAGCTGTACCGCCACGGCGCGGAGTGGAAGTTCCGCGCCATCGGCCAGGGCTACGCGTCGGGTCTGCGCGGCATCGCGCAGGACTTCGGCGTGAACGTCTGAGTCCAGGTCTGCACGGCTTCGCACCAATCCCGACCCGTCCGGCGCCGCGCGTTTCAGCGCGGCGCCGGACGCGCAGGACAACCACACAGGCACCACCTCGGGGAGGACCAGCATCATGGGCGTCACGCTCGCCAAGGGAGGCAACGTCTCCCTCTCCAAAGCCGCACCGAACCTGACCAACGTCATGGTCGGACTCGGCTGGGAGGAGCGCTCCACCACCGGAGCCCCCTTCGACCTCGACGCCAGCGCGCTGCTGTGCACCGGCGCCAACCGGGTGCTGGGCGACGAGTGGTTCGTGTTCTACAACCAGCTCACGAGCCCGGACGGCTCCGTGGAGCACACCGGCGACAACCTCACCGGTGAGGGCGAGGGCGACGACGAGACGATCCTGGTGGACCTCACCAGGGTGCCCTCGCAGTGCGAGAAGATCGTCTTCCCGGTCTCCATCCACCTGGCCGACGAGCGCGGCCAGACGTTCGGGCAGGTCTCGGACGCCTACATCCGCGTGCTCAACCAGGCCGACGGCACGGAACTCGCCCGCTACGACCTGAGCGAGGACGCCAGCACCGAAACCGCGATGATCTTCGGCGAGCTCTACCGCTACCACGGCGAATGGAAGTTCCGCGCCGTGGGGCAGGGGTACGCGTCGGGCCTGCGCGGAATCGCTCTAGACTTCGGGGTCAACGTTTCGTAAAGCCAAGTGCGGCGCGGGGGAGACCCGTACCGGATACGGATTGGGTAGCCAGTGCTTCTGAAAACCTTCGGCTGGTCGTTCGCGGTGACCGCGATCGGCCTGGCCGCGGCGGTCTTGTACGGGGGGTGGACCGCCTTCGGGATCGTGGCGATCCTGTCCATCCTCGAGATCTCGCTGTCCTTCGACAACGCGGTCGTCAACGCCGGAATCCTGAAGAAGATGAACGCCTTCTGGCAGAAGATCTTCCTCACGGTCGGCGTGCTCATCGCGGTCTTCGGCATGCGGCTGGTCTTCCCCGTCGTGATCGTCGCCGTCACCGCCAAGATGGGCCCCATCGAGGCCGTCGACCTCGCGCTCACCAACAAGGACCGCTACCAGCAGCTGGTCACGGACGCCCACCCGGCGATCGCCGCGTTCGGTGGCATGTTCCTGCTGATGATCTTCCTGGACTTCATCTTCGAGGACCGGGACATCAAGTGGCTGCACTGGATCGAGCGGCCGCTCGCCAAGCTCGGCAAGATCGACATGCTGTCGGTCTGCATCGCCCTGGTCGTGCTGCTCATCAGCTCCTTCACCTTCGCCGCCAACGCCCACCAGCACGGCGGCGCGCACGTCGACAAGGCGGAGACGGTACTGATCGCCGGTATCGCCGGTCTGATCACGTACATGGTCGTCGGTGGACTGTCCGGCTACTTCGAGGACAAGCTCGAGGAAGAGGAGGAACGCGAGCACGAGGAGGAGGAAGAGGCCGCGCGCACCGGAAAGAAGCGCTCGGCGGTCGCCCTGGCCGGCAAGGCCGCGTTCTTCATGTTCCTCTACCTCGAGGTGCTGGACGCGTCCTTCTCCTTCGACGGCGTGATCGGCGCCTTCGCCATCACCAACGACATCGTCCTGATGGCCCTCGGCCTCGGCATCGGCGCCATGTACGTCCGGTCGCTCACGGTCTACCTGGTCCGCCAGGGCACCCTCGACGACTACGTCTACCTGGAGCACGGCGCGCACTACGCGATCGGCGCGCTGGCCGTGATCCTCATGGTCACCATCCAGTACGAGATCAACGAGGTGATCACCGGCCTGGTCGGCGTGGTCCTCATCGCCTGGTCCTTCTGGTCCTCGGTGCGCCGCAACCGCGACCTGGCGGCGGCCGAGACGAGCGCCGCGGGGGCGGACGCGCAGAGCGAGGTCTCCTCAGGGGTGTGACAGCCCTCTGGGTGAGGGAACGCTCTTGTGCGGGGCGGCCGACGAAGTCCGGGTCGAACCGGTTCTTCGGGGCCGCCCCGTCGTGTGGGTCCGGTGTGCGGTGAACTGGGGGCGGAAAGGGACATGGGCTTCTTCGACGGTCTGCTGGGAGGACGCGCGGCCGACTTCGACTCGGGCAGCGCCTCGTCCAACGCGATCGAGCTGACCAAGCGGCACCACCAGGTGTCGCTGACCAAGCAGGGCGCGGCCACCGGGCATCTGCGCGTCAACCTGACCTGGCGGATGCGCACCTCGGACTTCGACGGTCCGGCCCGGCAGAGCCTGCTGCGGCACCCGTTCAAGGCGCTGAAGCCGCCGGAGGTGCAAGGGCACAGCCAGAGCATGGTCAACGTCGACCTCGACCTCGGCTGCATGTACGAGCTGTCCGACGGCACCAAGGGCGTCGTACAGCCCCTCGGCGGCTTCCTCGGCGACGTGAACGCAGCGCCGTACGTCAAGCTCAGCGGTGACGACCGGTTCGGGTCCGCGTCCGGCGAGACCATGTACATCAACCTCGACCACCGGGACGAGATCAAACGGCTGCTGGTCTTCGTCTACATCTACGACCAGACACCCGCCTTCGACCGCACCCACGCGATCGTCACGATGTACCCGAGCAACGGCCCGCGCATCGAGATCGGCCTCGACGAACGCCACCCGCAGGCACGCTCGTGCGCGGTGGTCCTGATCGAGAACGTCAAGGGCGAACTGGTCGTCCGCCGCGAGGTCAAGTTCGTCTACGGCTTCCAGTCGGAACTGGACCGCCTGTACGGCTGGGGCCTGCAGTGGGGCCGGGGCTACAAGTCCAAGGCGGACCGGTAGCGCGAGCCGGGCGTCCCTCGGCCGTACCACCTACCGCCCGATGAACTGCGGCCCCTGCGGCGGCAACCGGAATTCCGGGTCGGGCACGGCCGCCACCGGCGGGGGATACCCGTACCCGGACGGGGCCGTGGCCGCCACCGGCTGCTGCGGGTAGCCGTACGCCGGCTGCGGATACCCGTACGCCGGCTGAGCCGCCGAGGGCACCTGCACGGGCTGCTCCGGCGGCAGCGGCTGCGCGGCCGGAGCAGCGCCCGCGCCCTGCGAGTCCTGCGCCTCCTCCGACTCCTCCACCGAGATGCCGAAATCCGTGGCGAGGCCCTTCAGACCGTTCGAGTAGCCCTCGCCGAGCGCGCGGAACTTCCAGCCGTCGCCCCGCCGGTACAGCTCACCGCAGATCAGCGCGGTCTCCTGACCGGTCTCCGGTTTGATGTCGAAGTAGGCCAGCGGCTCCTCACCGGCGGCCGCCGCGTCGTACAGCAGGATGCGCAGCCCCTGTACGACGTCGAAGGTGACGCCGTCCGCCGAGGCGACCAGCAGGATCCGGACCACATCCGGGTCGAGCCCGGCGAGATCCGTCTGGACCGTGTCCGTCAGGCCGTCGGCGACCCGCTTCTTGCCCAGCCGCCAGACCTTCCCGGACGGATGCCGCGGCTGGTTGTAGAAGACGAAGTCCTCGTCGGAGCGCACACGGCCGCCGGGACCCAGGACCAGCGCGGAGGCGTCGACGTCCGGGATACCCTGCCCGGGCGTCCAACGCACCACGGCCCGTACCGTGGTGGCGTCCAGCGGGACGTTCGACCCTTTCAGCATCGCGTGCGTCATGCGGTCATCCTGCCTTCTCCGTCCTGGTCACGACAACGCGGGGCGTGGACACGGCGGGGTTACCTGAAATTCATGCCCCACGGGAACCTCGGACATGGATTCGTACGTACTATTACCGGCCACCTTTTGACAGTCTTCGCAGGCCGCTCGATGCGCCACGGGGGGAGCTTCATGCGTCATTTCGGGCACCTCGCCGCCGAGGTGCGGCAGCGCCTGTTCCACCGGGAGCCGTGCGAGTTCACCGCCGACTCCCCGGCGCGGACGCTCTCCGCGGCCCTGGGCGCCACGCTCTACAGCCCGGCCACCCGCCCGCGGCTCGCCGGCGACATCGTCAAGCAGGCGGATCGTGGCGTGGTCTCGATGGTGCTGTGCCTGGAGGACTCGATCGACGACGCCGAGGTGGAACACGGCGAGGAGAACCTGGTCCGGCAGTTCGCCGAGCTGGCGGCGCTCGAACAGGCGTCCGGCTCCGTGGAGCTCCCGCTGCTGTTCATCCGGGTCCGCGTCCCCGAGCAGATACCCGACCTGGTGCGGCGCCTCGGGCCCGCGGTGCGGCTGCTGTCCGGGTTCGTGCTGCCGAAGTTCACCGCGGAGCGGGGCATTTCGTTCCTGGAGGCGGTGCAGGCCGCCGAGGCGGAGAGCGGACGGCGGCTGTTCGCCATGCCGGTCCTCGAATCGCCCGAACTGCTCTACCGGGAGTCGCGGGTGGAGACCCTGGAGGGGATCTTCCGCGCGGTCGACAAGTACCGCGACCGGGTGCTCGCGCTGCGCCTCGGCGTGACGGACTTCTGCTCCTCGTACGGGCTGCGCAGAGCCCCCGACATGACGGCCTACGACCTCCAGGTCGTCGCCTCCGTGATCGCCGACGTGGTGAACATGCTGGGGCGGGCCGACGGCACCGGGTTCACGGTGACCGGGCCGGTGTGGGAGTACTTCCGGGTACAGGAGCGCATGTTCAAGCCACAGTTGCGGCAGAGCCCCTTCATGGAGGTGCAGGCCGTCGAGTTGCGCGAGAAGCTGATCGAGCACGCGATGGACGGGCTGCTGCGGGAGATCTCCCTGGACCACGCCAACGGGCTGCTCGGCAAGACCTGCATCCACCCCTCCCACGTCCTGCCCGTGCACGCGCTGTCGGTGGTCAGCCACGAGGAGTTCAGCGACGCGGCGGACATCCTGCGGCCCGAGCGCGGCGGCGGGGGCGTCCTGAGGTCGGCGTACACGAACAAGATGAACGAGGTGAAGCCGCACCGCGCCTGGGCCGAGCGGACCCTGCTGCGTGCCGAGGTCTTCGGCGTCGCGCGGGAGGACGTCGGCTTCGTGGAACTGCTGGCCGCCGCGGTCTCCGACTGACCGCACAGCATCACCGCCGAGGGCACACAAGGAAGGCATGAACAAGCCAGTGAACGACGGGCTCTGGTCCGGCACCTGGGTCGCCGAGCGACTCGGGGTCGAACTCGTGGGCGACGACCGCCTGACGGGCCTGCTGGGGCTCGCGCTGCGCCGCAACCCCAAGCGGGCGCACCTGCTCGTGTCCAACGTGCTCGGCAAGCACGTGCCGCAGTCGCCCTCGGTCGTGTACGGCCACGGGTTCGCCCTGGGCCGCCGGGTCCGGGACCTGCTGGGCGCCGACCACTGCGGCCGGGCGGTCGTCCTGGGCTATGCGGAGACCGCGACGGGCCTCGGCCACGCGGTCGCGGACGGCCTCGGCACCGCGCCGTACCTCCACTCCACGCGCCGCCCGGTCCCCGGCGTCGCCCCGGCCGGCGGCTTCGAGGAGTCCCACTCGCACGCCACCTCCCACCTCCTGCTGCCGGAGAACCCCGCCCTGCTGGCCTCCGACGGCCCGCTGGTCCTGGTGGACGACGAGTTCTCCACCGGCAACACGGTCCTGAACACCATCCGAGACCTGCACGCCCGCTATCCGCGCAAGTGGTACGTCGTGGTCGCGCTGGTCGACATGCGGGCCCCGTCCGACGCGGACCGCCTGCGGCAGTTCGCCGAGCAGATCGACGCCCAGGTGTCCCTGGTGACCACCGCCTCCGGCACGGTCCGCCTCCCCGCCGACGTCCTGGAGAGGGGCCAGGAACTCGTCGCACACCACGAAGCAGCCCAACAGACCCGGGCGGAGCCGCCCCGAGCCGGTGCTTCAGCGGTGGAGGGTACTGGCGAGTGTGGGGCGTCCGTCGTTCCGGGGCAGCGGGGGACCGGGCGGGTTCGGCGGGTCGAGTTGCGGTGGCCTCGGGGGGTGCCGGACGGGGGGCGGCACGGGTTCACGCCGGTGCACCGGGGCCGGCTGGAGCGGGCGCTGCCCGCCATGGCCGCCCGGATCGCCGAGGCGTTGCCGCGGGGCGCGCGACAGGTGCTGGTGCTCGGCTGCGAGGAGCTGATGTACGCGCCGCTGCGGCTGGCGCGGGAGGTGGAGCAGGTCGTGGAGGCCGAGGTGCGGTACTCCACCACCACCCGCTCGCCCGTACTGGCCGTGGACGACCCCGGTTACGCGATCCGCACCCGGCTGGTCTTCCCGGCGCACGACGACCCGGCCGACGGCCCCGGCGAGCGCTACGCCTACAACGTCGCCGGCGGCGGCTTCGACGCCGTGGTCGCCGTCGTCGACTCCACCGCCGACACCCCTGAACTGCACGCGCCCGCCGGCCTGCTGGCCCGGCTCGCCGCCCACACCCCGCACGTCCTGCTCGCGGTCGTGCCCGCGTACCTCCCCGTGCCCCCGCACGCCCCCGAAAGGTCCCCGATGCTGCCCGAGCCCCTCCGCGGCCCCGCCTTCTCCTCGAACGCGCCCGACGAGGTCGGCTGGCTGCTCCAGGACCTCTCGGACGTGACGCTGGAGGCGCCGACGGAGGAGCGCGAGGAGGCGATCCAGAGCGGCGGCGCCCACTACGCCGAGTCGCTGCCGGTGGAGTACCAGCCCAGCGAGCAGTACCAGGAGCTGTTCCACACGGCCCTGACGGCGTCCGCCGCGCGGATCGCCCAGGCCGTGGGCGTGGTCACCGAGACGATCCTCGCCGAACTCCCCCTGCGCCGAAGAAGCCCGGCCGGGACGGAGGAGACCTCGGGCCCCGGCCCCGTGCTCGTCTCGCTGGCCCGCGCCGGCACACCCGTCGGCGTACTGATGCGGCGCTGGGCCCGGTTCCGGCACGGCCGGGACCTGCCGCACTACGCCGTGTCGATCGTGCGCGGCCGCGGTATCGACACCAACGCGCTGCGCTGGCTGGCCGCCCACCACGACCCGCGCGACGTCGTCTTCGTCGACGGCTGGACCGGCAAGGGCGCCATCACCCGCGAACTGGCGCAGGCGATCAGGGAGTTCGAGGAGCGCGAAGGGATCACCGGGTTCGACCCGGAGATCGCGGTGCTGGCCGACCCTGGTTCGTGCGTGCGGACGTACGGCACCCGGGAGGACTTCCTCATACCCTCCGCCTGCCTCAACTCCACCGTGTCCGGCCTGATCTCGCGGACCGTGCTGCGCGCGGACCTGGTCGGCCCGCACGACTTCCACGGCGCGAAGTTCTACCGCGAACTGGCCGGCGCCGACGTGTCGAACGTCTTCCTCGACGCCGTCTCCCAGTGCTTCCCCGAGGTCGCCGACAGCGTGGACACCGCCGCCAAGGAACTGCTGTCCACCGACCGCACCCCCACCTGGGAGGGCTGGGCGGCGGTCGAGCGCATCAGCGAGGAGTACGGCATCGACGACGTGAACCTGGTCAAGCCCGGCGTCGGCGAGACCACCCGCGTGCTGCTGCGCCGGGTGCCGTGGAAGATCCTGGCGCGGGCCGGCGCCGGCGCCGACCTGGACCACGTACGGCTGCTGGCCGGGCAGCGCGGGGTCCCGGTCGAGGAGGTGGGCGAACTGCCGTACAGCTGCGTGGGGTTGATCCACCCCCGGTACACGCGCGGGGCGACCGGCGCCGACGGCAGGACGGTGACCCGCTGATGCCGGTCCTGGTGGCGAGCGATCTCGACCGTACGCTCATCTACTCCGCCGCCGCCCTGGCGCTGACCATGCCGGACGCGCGGGCGCCGAGGCTGCTGTGCGTGGAGGTGCACGAGAGCAGGCCGCTGTCGTACCTGACCGAGACGGCCGCCCAGCTGCTCACCGATCTCGCCGACACGGCGGTGTTCGTGCCCGCCACGACCCGCACCCGCAAGCAGTACCTGCGCATCAACCTGCCGGGCCCGGCCCCGACGTACGCCGTCTGCGCCAACGGCGGCCATCTGCTGGTGGACGGCGTGTCGGACGGCGACTGGCACCGGCGGGTGCTCGCGCGGCTGGCCGACGAGTGCGCGTCGCTCGTGGAGGTCCAGGAGCACCTGCTGCGCACCGCCGACCCGGCCTGGGTGCGCAAGCACCGCGTCGCCGAGGACCTGTTCGCCTACCTCGTGGTGGAGCGCGAGCTGCTGCCCGAGGAGTGGGTGAAGGAGCTGGCCGCGTGGGCGGCCGGTTGCGGCTGGACGGTCTCCTTGCAGGGCCGCAAGCTCTACGCCGTCCCCAAGCCGCTGACCAAGAGCGCCGCCGTCCGCGAGGTGGCCCGACGCACCGGCGCCGACCTCGTCCTCGGTGCCGGCGACTCGCTGCTGGACGCCGACCTGCTGCAGGCCGTGGACCGCGGCTGGCGGCCCGGACACGGCGAGCTGGCCGACACCGGCTGGACGGCACCCGGCATCGCCGCCCTGCCCGAGCGCGGAGTGCTCGCCGGGGAGCGGATCGTGCGGGAGTTCCTCAGGGCGGCCCGGGCGCCCCGGTAGGAGCGCAGGCCGCAGCAGCCGGCAGGAGCGTCAGCCGCAGCAGCCTCCGCCGCAGCACCCGCCGCCGCCCGAGCCGGACCGCGGCGCGGGTGCCGGGGCGGGCGCCGAGCCGCCCACCGCGACCGTGGACAGCAGCTTGACCGTGTCGTCGTGCCCGGCGGGGCAGCTCGCCGGGGCGGACGACTCCGCCATGGGACGACTCAGTTCGAAGGTGTCGCCGCAGCTCCGGCAGCGGTACTCGTAGCGAGGCATGCGCCCAGATTAACGGGCGTGACCGGACGCACAGCCCTTGGTGTTTCTTATGTCTTGGTTTCTGTCCAGATCTTGTGAGGAGGAATTGAAAAGACGGCTGATAATTTTGTAGCGCCGCGAGGGCCGCGTGGCGGCTGCGAACAAGGGGGAGGGCAGCCGCAGTTGCGGTGACTGTGTCGACCTGCGCGAGCAATACGAACGTGCGGAGGAGGACGCAGTCGTGACGGAGGCAGGACGGGGGGACGGCCTTCCGGAGGAGGACCGCCGGACCAGCGGGAGCCGCGCCGAGGCCGGATCACCGGGCCGGTCGCGGACCGACCGGTCGGTGCGTACGGAGGAAACGATCCAGCTCAAGGTCGACGCACTGCGCCGAGCGGACGAGACCGTGCAGCTGAAGGTCGACACCCTCCGCGGCGGGCACACGAGCGCGCAGCCGCACGAGACGATGCAGTTACGCGCCTTACAGACGCAGCCCGACCCGCCCTCTGCTCCGTCCGACCCGCCCGAGGGTCCGCCCCGGTGGCGCGCCGACCGCCGCAAGCCGCGCACCGGCCCCACGCTCCCCCCGGCCCTGACCCGGCGCCTCGCCCCCCTCGTCGCGGTGGCCGCGCCGTACGCGCGGAAACTGAAACCGGTCTACCCGCGCCCCGGTCGCACCGGCTGGCGGCGCTGGCTCCCCTCCTGGAAGCAGTGGCTCGGTGCCACCCTCTCGGCCCTGGGCCTGAGCGCCTTCCTCCTGGCCATCGCCTACGCCGCGACCGACATTCCGCAGAACCTGAACACCTACGCCACCCAGCAGGACAACGTCTACTTCTGGTCCGACGGCACCCCCATGGCCCGTACCGGCTGGGTGCAGCGGCAGGCGATGCCGCTGAAGGACATCCCCGAGGACGTCCGCTGGGCGGTGCTCGCGGCCGAGAACGAGAGCTTCTACAGCGACCCCGGCATCTCCTTCACGGGCATCAGCCGGGCCCTGTGGCGCACCGTCGGCAAGGGCGACACCCAGGGCGGCTCCACCATCACCCAGCAGTACGTCAAGAACGTCTACCTCTCCCAGGACCAGTCCGTCAGCCGCAAGTTCACCGAGGCGATGATCGCGCTCAAGCTGGACAACCGGATGAGCAAGGACAAGATCCTCGAGGGCTACCTCAACACCAGCTGGTTCGGCCGCGGCACCTACGGCATCCAGCGCGCCGCCCAGGCCTACTACGGCAAGGACGTCGGCGACCTCGATGCGAGCGAGGCCGCCTTCCTCGCCTCCCTGCTCAAGGGCGCCGGGCTCTACGACCCCACCCTGAGCCCGGCCAACCACAGCCGTGCCGTGGAGCGCTGGACCTGGACCCTCGACCGCATGGTCAAGATCGGCAAGCTGTCGCAGGCCGAACGCGCCAAGTACCGCACGTTCCCCGAGCCGCTCAAGCGCAACCCGCTCTACGACACCGGTCAGCAGAGCGACTACCTGGTCGAACTGGCCTCGCAGTACGCCAGGAAGACCGCGCACATCACCGACCAGGAGTTCGACCTGGGCGGCTACCAGATCTACACCACCTTCGACCGCAAGCGGGAGAGCGCACTGACCGACGCGGTCACCAAGGCCCGCAAGAAGACGCGGAAGACCGCCCCCGGCCCGGCCGGGACCGTGCACTACGGTGCCGCCTCCGTGGCCGCCGACGGCCGCATCCTCGCCGTCCACGGCGGCCCCGACCACCGCACCCAGGGCTACAACGAGTCCAACGCCTCCACCGTCCCGGCCGGTTCGGCCTTCCTGCCGTTCGTCTACGCGGCCGGACTCGAGCACGGCGTCACCAAGCGGCGTGACGTACCCCGGGAGCGGGTCACCCCCCAGACCCTCTACGACGGCGACGACGACGTGCCCGTCACCACCCCCGAGGGCCCCTACTGGGACCGCAGCGGAAAGAAGGTGTCCGCCCACAACGACGACAGGAAGTCCTGGGGGCGGATCAGCCTGCACCAGGCGCTCGCGAACTCCGTGAATACGCCGTTCATGCAACTGGGCATGGACACCGGCCTCGACCGGGTCAAGCAGACCGCCCAGGCGGCCGGACTGCTGCCCTCCAGCATGGGACCGCAGGTGCCCGCGCTGTCCCTGGGCAGCGCCACCCCGAGCGCGATCCGGATGGCCGGCGGCTACGCCACCTTCGCCGCCAAGGGCACGCACACCGAGCCGTACTCGGTGCGCCGCATCACCCGCAACGGCTCCTCCGTCCGGCTGGACACCCCGGCCACGCGGCGCGCGGTCGGCCAGGACGTGGCCGAGGCGGTCACCGAGGCGCTCGCCGACTCCTTCCGCACCGCCCACCCGGACGCGGCCTCCGGCACGGCCCCGGTCGCGGGCAAGGCCGGCACCACCGAGGACGACACCGCCGCCTGGTACGTGGGCACCGCCGGGTCGGTGTCCACGGCGGTCGTCGTCTACCGCATGGACCTGGCCAAGAGTCTCGAACCGCTGCCGCTGGAAGGAGTCGCCGGCACCCCGGCCGACAGCGTTCCCTACGGGATCTGGGCCGGTGCCATGAACCCACTCGGCTGAACCCGGCGGCCCGGCCGCACCCACCCCCCACCACCCCCCTCGCAGATTGAGCCCCCCATGAAGTCAACCGGCCGTCGGCGCAAGGCCCGTGCACCCCGCCGCGCCACCCGCCCCGAGTTCCTGACCCTGGCCGCCCTGCTGGTCGTCGCCTCCGTGGTGGCGGGGTTCCTGACGCTGACCCGCGCCGACTCGACCGCGCCGACCGCGTCCGCCGGATCCAAGAGAGAGGACGCCAAAGCCGGCTCCAAGGGCGGCCCCAAGGACGCCGGTTCCCCGTCCGGTGCGGCCGAGGAGCCCGAGTGGGACGGCAAGGTCCGGGTGCTCGGCGACGGCTCCACCTCCTACACCGGCCCGCAGCAGGCCGAGTGGAAGCCGAAGCCGCTCAAACCCGGCGAGAAGCCAACGCAGTTCGTGGTCTTCTCCTGGGACGGCGCCCTTGAGGGCGACGACCGCCTGTTCTCGCACTACCGGGAGCTGGCCAAGGAGTACGACGCCCACATGACCTTCTTCCTCACGGGCATCTACCTGCTGCCCAAGGCCAAGAAGGACCTCTACCACCCGCCGCAGCACTCGGCGGGCGCCGCCGCCATCGACTACGCCACCGTGGACCACATCGGCACCACCCTGGAGCAGCTCCGCAAGGCGTACGAGGACGGCAACGAGATCGGCACCCACTTCAACGGCCACTTCTGCGGCGCCAAGGGCGGCGGCGACTGGAGCGTCGAGGAGTGGAAGAGCGAGATCGACCAGTTCTACTCCTTCGCGGAGAAGTGGAAGACCAACAGCGGCCTCACCGACGTCCCGCCGCTGCCCTTCGACTTCAGGAAGGAGATCACCGGCGGACGCGCGCCCTGCCTGGAGGGACAGCCCAACCTGCTGAAGGCCATCAAGGACTACGGCTGGCGCTACGACGCCAGTTCGCCCGGCGACTTCCAGATCTGGCCGTCGAAGAAGGAGGGCATCTGGGACTTCCCGCTCCAGATGCTCCCCTACGAGGACGGCAAGTACCAGGGCCTGTCGATGGACTTCAACTTCCTCTACAACCAGTCCAACGGCGAGACCCAGGGCGATGCGGCCAACTTCCCGCAGTGGGAGCAGCAGACCGTCGACTCCTACATGGCGGGATTCAACCGCGTCTACTACGGCAGCCGGGCGCCCCTGTTCGTCGGCAACCACTTCGAGGACTGGAACGGCGGCATCTACATGAAGGCCATCGACCAGGTCGTCAAGAACATCTGCACCAAGAAGGACGTCAAGTGCGTCTCGTTCCGGGAGCTCGCCGACTGGCTGGACGTCCAGAAACCGGAGACGCTGCAACGGCTGCGCGCCCTGGACCCGGCCCAGTCCCCCGACTGGTCTTCGGTGGTCAACTGACGTGTAAGAGTGGGGAGTTCCGCTTGTGGACCCCACTTCACAGCAGCTCCACACCGCATGCGAAGATGCCGTCGCCCGGTAGGTCTACCGGCGTAGAGGGGAACACCATTGAAATCAAGAAAATTAAGCCGTAAACGACGTCGCGCCACCATAGTCTCGGCGGCGGTCGCCTCGGTCGTCGCCGGCGTGGCGCTGGTGCCCAACTGGAGCGCGGGCGCGGCGGTCACCGACGACCCGACGGTGGACGCGGCCACCAAGGCCACCTTCCAGAAGCTGGCCGACGCGGTCTTCACCGACCGCACCCAGGCCCTGGTGGACGACGCCCCGGGAAGCAAGGGACGTCACCACCGGCTGACGTCCGGCTTCTCCGGCAAGGTCCGCCTGTCCGGCACGCAGTCGCGCGAGGAGACCTCCGCCCTGGACCAACTGCGCGGCCGCAAGGCGCGGCTCGCGAAGCTGGGCGAGAAGTACAGCGCCGCCAAGACCAGCGTCTCGCTGGACGCCACCCAGGTGCAGGGCCGCGACGCCAAGGTCGCCGTCACCGAGACCACGACCCTGACGTACCGGAAGATCCGCGGCAACGAGCCGAAGACCACCGGCTTCCAGGCCCACCACGAGCTGACGTTCCGGGCCGACCAGCAGGGCAACTGGCAGCTGACCGGCATCCGCGACACGGACGACGGCGTCGCCGTCAACCAGATCGCCGCACCGCCCGTCGTCACGCCGCCCACCGCGAAGCCGTCGACCACGGCACCGACCGCGAAGGCCTCGACCAAGGCGCCCACCGCCGCTCCGACCACCCCGGCTCCGACCACCGCGGCTCCGACCACCCCGGCTCCGACCACCGCGGCTCCGACCACCGCGGCCCCGGCTGCCTCCACCACGGCCGCCACCGTCGCCGACGACGGCAACCCGCCCACGGCCCCCCGCGCGGCCATCACCGCGAACCCGCCCGCCGCGCCGAAGAAACTCTCCGGCGGCGCCTACGACTACAAGGCCATGGCGGCGTACGCGACGAAGTACTGGAACCACTACAACCCCGACTACCCCGACTTCAACGGGGCGGGAGCCGGCGGCGACTGCACCAACTTCGTCAGCCAGTCCCTCAAGGCGGGTGGCTGGAAGCACGAACCCGGCTACACGTACGACTTCCACAAGTGGTTCGGGAACTCCCAGATCCAGTCGGACTCGTTCGTCGGCGTCAACGAGTTCTCCTGGTTCGCCCTGTCCTCCAAGCGGGTCACCAGCCTCGCCAACGTCTACCAGATGGACATCGGCGACGTGCTCCAGGTGGACTTCAACCGGGACGGGTCCAAGGACCACTCCATGATCGTCACGTCCCGCACCGCACAGGGCGTGCCGTACCTGTCGTACCACTCCACCAACACCTACAACAGGTCGGTGGCGAGCATCATCGCCTCCTACCCGGACGCGTACTACTACGCCTACCGGACCTGAGCGATGCCCTCCGGGAGCGGGGAACGGGCCGTCAGTGGCCGGCTCCCCGCTCCTCGCGGATCCGGGACACCACCGCGGCCACCGTCTGCCGGACCGCCTCGGTCTCCGTCAGGAAGTGCCAGTAGTCGGGATGGCGGCCCTCCAACGAGGCCACCGCCCGCTCCAGCCGGCCCACCGAGTCGTCCAGCGGGCGGGCGTGCCGCGGATCCGGCGTCGTACGGCCCGACATGGCCAGCCGCTGCGCGTCCCGGATCGCGAACCGGGTCCGCTCGACCTCCGCCTGCGGGTCCTTCTGCACCGAATTCAGCCGCCGCAGCCGGTCCCCGGCGGCCGACACCGCCTCGTCGGTGGTGTTCAGCAGCGCCCGCACCGTCGACAGCAGCGCCGTCGCGTCAGGCCAGCGCTGGGCGTCCCGCGCGGCCTGCGCCTCCCGCAGCTTCGCCTCCGCCTCCCGCACGCTCCCGGCGGCCTGCTCCGGCACCTGCTGCAGGTCCTGCCAGCAGGCGACCGTGAACCGCCGCCGCAGCTCGCTGAGCACCGGCTCCACCTGCCCGGCGCGCGTACTCAGCGCCTGCGCCCGGGTGCGGAGCGACACCAGTCGGTGATCGATCTCGGCGGCCTGCTCCGGCAGCCGCACCGCGTCCGCCCGGATCGCCTCCGCCTCCCGCGCCACCCGCTCGGCGCGCTCCAGCGTCGGCTGCACACCGTGCTGCCCCGCGCCCTGGTTGAGCCTGGTCAGCTCGGGGGAGAGCGCGGCGAGCCGGGCGGCCAGGTCGTCCGCCCCGAGCCCGGAGCCGCGGACGTCGTCCAGCGCGCGGGCGGCGGCGCTCAGGGCCTGCCTGGCGCGCTCGACGGCGGGCGCCACCCGCGCCAGTTGGGTCTCCGCCTTGCCGAGCAGCGGCCCGAGGCCGTTGCCGAAACGGTCCAGGTCCCTTTTGACGCCCAGCAGTTCGTCCTTGGCGGCGGTCAGGTCGACCCGCGCCCGGGAGGCGACGGAGGCCTCCAGGTCGTCACGGTCCAGGTCCTGGGCGTCGACGGCCTGGATGTAACGCTGACTGACCTCGTCGATGCGCCGGCCCAGCGCCTCGAAGTCGGCGATCGCGCGGCGGGCGTCCGGGGAGTCGTCGACGGCCGTGATCGTCTCGATCGAGATCCGCAGGTCGCGCTGGGCGCTGTCCAGCTCGTAGAAGGCGGCCGCGGCGGCGTCCTTGGCGGCCTGCGCCTCGACCCGCTGGGTCTCGGCCCGCCCGCCGAACCAGCGCCGGGTGCCGCCGCCCGCGAAGGCGGCCGGCAGCGCGAGCAGGGCGAGCACCGGCAGGCCCATCAGTACGAGGACGTCACGGACGTCACGGGCGGCAGAGGCGCGCGCCGGGCTCGGACATGCGCTCCGAGGCCGGGGCCGTGCATACGGCGAGTGCGGCTGTACGGGGGTCGCCGGTGTCGCCGTCACATCCCTCTCCTGTCGTCCGCCATGCGTGTGGTCATTCTCCCATTCGCGGCGGACGAACACACGGGCCGGTCAGTCAGCCGTGCGAACTGTGATCCTTCCGTCGCCGGTGGTCGCGGACACCACGTGAGAGCTGGCGTCGTTCCGGGGCACGGAGACGTCCACCGAGCCGTCGCCGGTCTTCGTCGTCACCCGGTACGCGGCGTGCGGCAGCACCAGGCTGACGGAGCCGTCCCCGGAACTCGTCTCCACCCGGTCCGGCACGGCGGCCAGTTCGAGGCGGACCGAGCCGTCGCCGGTGGTGGCCCGCACCCGGCGCGAGGAGACCTCCGCCCGTACGGTCCCGTCGCCGGAGCGCAGCTCCAGGGGCCCGGTGGAGTCGGTCACGTGCACGGATCCGTCGCCGGTACGGATGCTCAGCGCGTCCTTGAAACCGCGCGCCCGCACGCTGCCGTCGCGGTCCTCGACCTTCACGGCGATCCCGCCCGGGACCTCGATCCGGTGCTTGGCCGAGCAGTCGGCGACGACCCCCGAGCACTTCATCCGCAGCACCAGCCGGTCGTCCTTCATGGACCAGGTGACCCTCGGATCGTCCCCGACCAGCACGGACCCACGGAACCAGCGGGTGACCTCCACGGTCCTCGCCTTCGCCGAACCGGCGGCGACGATCTCCAGCGCCGAGTCGTCCGAGTCGACGGTCAGGGTGTTCCCGTGCAGGGCGAAGGAGCGCCGGTCGGGGCTGGTGTCGTCCTCGGCGGAGCCCCCGCAGGCCGTGGCCGTGGCGACCAGGACCACGACGACACCGGCGACGGCGGCGACACGAGCGGGCACGGAACGGGACATGACGATCTCCCCCTGACGACGGACGACGAGCCCCCACGGCTCTGTGAAGACCGTAGAAAGAACCCCCGCCACGGAGAATCCGGCGGGCTACCGGACGGGGGGTGGGGTAAACCCCCGCAGCACCGGGTCCGTTGACACGACGAAGGCCCAGGTCCACGGGTGTCACCCGTGGACCTGGGCCTTCGTCGTACCGCACTGCAATCGGTGGGCGCGGACGGTTTCGAACCGCCGACATCCTGCTTGTAAGGCAGGCGCTCTACCCCTGAGCTACGCACCCGGACGAGTGGACAGCCTACCTTGCCGGGGGAGCCGTCCCGCAAACCCGTTGTCCGGCCCTCGGCGTCCCATGTCACTTCCAGGAGCGTGGCGTGGTTCAGGCGGTCGAGGGCGGGGTCTCGTCCTCGTTGGCCGGGGGCTCGTGGGTGTGTTTCAGGTGGCTGCGGGCGGTGACGCAGTCCGGGCCGGGTAGTTCCGACCAGTAGCGGTGGGTGCTGACGAACACCGCCAGTTCGTGCTCGCGGCGGCGGAGCTTTTCGACCGCGGCCTGCTCGTCGGGTGTCCAGCCCGGTGAGGCCGGCCGCTCCACCTTGCGCCAGCCGCCGTCGTCGCTGAACCCGTCCAGCGGCTCGACCGACCAGGGCAGCCGCTTGAGCAGGGCCGACAGCTCGGCCCGGACCTGGTGCAGCTCCTCCTGACCGGTGAGGAGGTCACTCGGGAAGTCATAGCGCGTAGCCACGCTGCAATGCTACGCCTGTTCGAATTTGATGCGCGACCGCAATGCCGGGGGTTCATGTGTTCGAGTTCGCTCCGGGTGGCGGGAGCGGCTTTTGATCAGGGTCTCTTGAGTAGCAACGCGGATGTGGGCGCCGGGGCACGGTCCGTACCGTCTCGGCCATGGAGGACGGTGCGGTCGGGCCGCTCCGGTACGGGGACGTGCAGGTGGTGGCGCAGGGCGTCGTGCCCGTGGTGGCTCTGGGGACCGTCGGCGGGATGCTGCACCCGCGCGGAGGCGCGCGGGTCGCCGCGATCGGGCCGGCGCTGCTGGGTGTGCTGCTCTGCGTCATGCCGGCCCTCGGCCAGGTCGCCGCCTGAGGATGGTGCGGCAGGGCGCTTGCGCGGTGGGCGCGGGGCGTGCTGACACTGGGGGCATGTGCCGGAGCATCAAGACCCTGCGTCCACCCGCGTTGCCCGAGGAGGCGACCGAGGAGGAGATCCGGGCGGCCGCGTTGCAGTACGTGCGGAAGGTCTCGGGGTTCCGGGCACCCGCCGCGCACAACCAGGAGGTCTTCGACCGGGCGGTCGACGTGATCGCCCAGGCCACGCAGGAACTGCTGGCGGGGCTGGAAGTGCGGGGGCAGGCGGCGTCCAGGGCCGGGTGACGGCCGGGACGGCGGCCGGGTGACGGGTGACGGTGAACGCCGGGTGCGGCGCCCGTCGCCGGCCTTCTCCTACGACGCCTCCGCCGGCTTCAACGGGCGCCGCATCAGGTACGCCGCTCCCGCGCCCGCCGCGAAGAGCGCCGCCACCGACACGCAGGTCGCCAGCCAGGCGGCGCCCAGCCAGCGGGTGCCGAAGTAGCCGAGGGCCACGCTGTAGGTGGCCCAGGACAGGCCCGCCAGCGCGGACCAGGGCAGGAACTCCCGGATCCGGCGGTGTGCCGCGCCGGCGCTGAAGGAGACCACCGAGCGGCCGGCCGGGGCGAAGCGGGCGAGGATCACCAGCGCACCGCCGCCGCCCCGGGACAAGGCCGCGCCGAGCCGTTCCTGCGCCCTGCTCAGCCGCCGGGAGCGGGAGATCGCGCGGTCCAGGCGCTCGCCGCCGTGCCGGGCCAGACGGTAGGCGACGAGGTCACCCAGTACGGACGCCGTCGCCGCGCACAGGGTCAGGGCCAGGATGTCGGGCACGTTCTGCGGGACGTGCCCGGTCGCCGCGCCGGTGCCCGCGGCCGCCGCCGTGGCGGCCGTCACTATCAGCACGCCGCTGGGCAGGACCGGCAGGAACACATCCAGTAGTACGGACGCGGCCACCACGACGTAGATCCATGGAGTGCCGGTGAGTGACCCCACCCTCGCCATACTCTCCAGCACCGAGAACTCCCCCCGTCACCCCCGTGAACCGCGGGCCGTGCCGCGGTGTCGCGCGGGAGCGGCAGGAGCGGCCTTGAACAGCCATACAGCGTACGCCGGAAGTGTGACAGAAGTTTCATTGGGGGTTGATGTGATTACCGAGGCCTCGGCGTCTGTCCGGCCGGCCTCCGTCGCCCCGTACGGTACGGCGGCGGTACGGGGCGACGGAGGCGGGTGGGGAGAGCCGGGGGATCAGCAGGCGGCGAGGTAGTTCTGGAGCGCGCTCTTCTCGGCCGAGTCGACGGAGAGGTTGTAGTAGTACTTCACCTGCACCCAGGCGCGGACGTAGGTGCAGTGGTACGACGTCTGGGTCGGCATCCACTGCGCCGGGTCCTTGTCGCCCTTCGAGCGGTTGGAGCTGGCCGACACGGCGATCAGCTGGGGGCGGGTCAGGTCGTTGGCGAACGCCTGGCGCTGGGCGGTGGTCCACTTGCTCGCGCCGGAGTCCCAGGCCTCGGAGAGCGGAACGACGTGATCGATGTCGAGGCTGGAGGAGACGGTGAAGGTGACGCCGTCGTACGCCGACTTCCAGCTGCCGCTGGTGGCCGCGCAGTTGGCGTCGGTGACGACGTTGGAGCCGTCCCGCTGGAGGACCGTCTCGCGGGTGTCGCACTTGCCGCTGATGGTGATCCAGTGCGGGAAGAGGGCGCGGTCGTAGCCGGTGTGGTTCGGCGTCGCGACGGTGAGCGAGGCGAGGTAGGTGCGGGCGGTGGCCGCGCTGACGGGGGTGGGGAGGGCCGCGGAGGCGGTCGGGCCGTTCAACAGGCCTATGGAGGCTATGAGTCCGGTGATCGCCGCGACTATGCTGAGGCGTTGACGCGCGTAGAGCTTGAACCTGCGGGACATGCGAACTCCCTTGGGCGTGAGGGTCGTTGGGTGCGAGCAGGGGGGCGAGGGAATGCTCGCCGCGCAGTGTTGCGGGCGGGTGAGTGTGCGGTGAGAAGTTAATGACGTGTGCATGACACAGCAAGGGGTGCGGCTGGACTTGCTGTTCGCTGTGATGTGGATCTCGGTGCCGGACGGGTCGCGCGGGCGGTCGCGTACGATGGGGGCGCGGAAGGGGAGTAGCTCTTCGCCGGACCGTCGACATACTGCTCAGCTCGGCTGAGCCGGCGCCCGGAGGCGGACCTCGTGAGCGAGGTCGGCCAGCGAGACCTTCGGTAAGCAGTGCACGCCCGTGCCGTACGGCAGGGTTGAACCGTGTGCTGTCCTGCCGAGGCGTCTTGTCGCACCAGTCGCAGCACTCTCGGCGGGGTGGCCCCGACCGATTGAGGAACAGTGATCACCTTCAGCGTCCTGGCGCTCGTCTTCGGCGTCGTCTTCCTCGCGGAGCTGCCGGACAAGACGGCACTCGCGGGGCTCGTCCTCGGTACGCGTTACCGGGCCTCGTACGTCTTCGCCGGCGTCGCCGCCGCGTTTCTGCTGCACGTGGTGCTGGCCGTGGCGGCCGGCAGCGTGCTGACGCTTCTGCCGCAGCGGATCGTGCACGCGCTGACGGGTGTGCTGTTCCTCGGTGGCGCGGCCATGCTGCTGCTGAAGAAGGACGACGGTGAGGAGGACGTCCGGCGGCCCGAGGACCAGTCCTTCTGGAAGGTCGCGGGGACGGGGTTCATGCTCATCCTGGTCGCGGAGTTCGGTGACCTCACGCAGATCATGACGGCGAACCTTGCCGCTCGTTACGACGATCCGCTGTCGGTGGGGCTGGGGGCGGTGCTGGCGCTGTGGGCGGTGGCGGGGCTGGGCATCGTGGGCGGCAAGGCGTTGATGCGGCGGGTGCCGCTGGCGTTGATCACGAAGGTTGCGGCGTTGCTGATGGCGGGGCTGGGGGTGTGGAGCCTGTGGGAGGCGGTGGCGTGACGGGGGCTCCGCCCCGGAGCCAGGTGGGGGTGCTGCCCTCTGCGGCCGCGCTTTGCCCACCCGCCCGCCCGTCTCGGTGGGGTGAGGGTCCCGGGCCTGGGGCTCCGCCCCAGACCCCGGCGGGGGCTCTGCCCCCTGCACCCCCCGGTTTCCCACCCGCCCACCCATCTCGGTGGGAGGGGAGGGTCCCGACCTGGGGCTCTGCCCCAGGGCCCGGCGGGGGCTTCGCCCCCTGCGTCCCCCGCTTTGCTCGGCCGCTCCGTCCCCGGATCCGGGGTGCGGTGGCCAGATGCTCGGACGTTTTGTACCGTGGAGAAACAAAGTGGCTCCCGTCCGCTTTCCCTGACCGGTGGACGGGGCCGCCTTGTTTCTTCGGGGGCGTGCTCCCACGCCCCCCTCGCTGTGTCTTGGAGTTGCCGATGACGGCCACCGCCGTGTTCACCGCCCGCGCCCTCCTGCTGGACATGGACGGCACCCTCGTCAATTCCGACGCCGTCGTCGAGCGGATCTGGCGCCGCTGGGCCGACCGCCACGGGCTGGACGGTGACGAGGTGATGAAGGTCGTCCACGGCCGCCAGGGGCACGCCTCGATGGCGCTGCTGCTGCCGGACCGGCCCAAGGAGCAGAACCTCGCCGACAACGCGCGCATGCTCGCCGAGGAGACCTCGGACATGGACGGCGTGATCCCGATCCCCGGGGCGGCGGAGTTCCTCGCGGGGCTGCGCGAGGTGCCGCACGCCCTCGTGACTTCGGCCGACGTGGCCCTGTCCACGGCCCGGATGGCCGCCGCCGGCCTGTCCCTGCCCGACGTGCGCGTCACCGCCGAGTCCGTCGGGGCGAGCAAGCCCGACCCCGAGGGCTTCCTGAAGGGCGCCGCCGAACTGGGTGTCGCGCCCGCCGACTGCGTCGTCTTCGAGGACTCCGGAGCGGGGATCGCGGCCGGCCGCGCCGCGGGCATGCGGGTGATCGGCGTCGGCCCGCGCGCCGGGTTCCACCGGCCGGACGCGGTCGTCCCGGACCTGACCCGGGTACGGGTCGAGGCCGTGGGCGACGGGAACGTCCGGCTGCACGTGGCCTAGTGCTGTGACCGGAAAGGTTTGCCGGGAAGCTCGCGGCGTCCGGTGCTGGGGGTACCTCCCACGCCGTTCAGGCAGTGGGGGAGCATCGCAAGGCGGAGCATCGCCCGCGTACTGGATGTACTCGGGTGATGCGACAACGCGGCGTGGGAGTACCCCCGGCCGAAGGCTGGGGGAGTGCCGTGCCGGGCGTCGCGAGCCGGTGAACCTTTCCGGTCACAGCACTAGCTAGCGGCGGCACCCGGACGCCCAGGGGCGCCGGTTCCCACGCGGGTCATGCGCGGGTGCCGGCGTCAGCCTGACAGCAACCCGGCCCCCCGGCCCCGGCTCAGGGCGCCGTCGTCTCCGACTCCAGGCGCGCCCTCGTCGCCGGTCCGTACACCCCGAGTTCGTCGGCGTCGATACCGCGGGACCACTGGTACGCGCGCACGGACTTCTCCAGCCGGCGGCCGAAGACGCCGTCCGCCTTCCCCGGGTAGAGGAACAACTGGGCGAGCCGCAACTGGAGTTCCGTCACCTCGGAGCCCTGGTCGCCGCGGCGCAGTACCGGGGCGGGGGCCGCCGGGGCGCTGGCGCGCATCGTCGTCGGGGTCTGCGTCGGCCCGGCCGGCTCCGACCCCGTGCCGGTGACGTCACCCTCCTGCGATCCGGACGGCGACGGCTCCGCCGTCCCCGACTCCGACTCCGAGGCCGACGCGGACGGTGAGGCGTTCGCGCCGGGCGACGGCGACTCGCTCGCCGTCGTCGGCGTCGACGACGCGTACGACGGTGCGGCGGCCGTCGGCGCGGAGCCCGTGGGTGTCTCCACCCACGCGTCCGGCACGCTCTCCCGTACCTGGCGGGAGGCATGGTCCCGCTCCGGCGACTCGTAGGAGAACAGCCCGCTCGCGAACCCGGCGCCGGCCACGATCGTGACCACGACCGCGCACGCGGCGAGTACGACGGCGGGGCGGGTCCGTCGGCCGCCGCGGTGGCTGCCCGCCCGGCTCTTGGGGCCCTCCGCGCCGGCGATCGGCTCCGGGGCGGCCGCCGGGTCCGCCTTCGTCGCCGTGTCGAACAGGCTCACGTCGGCCGCGCTCGGCTCGCCCGGTGGCGGTGCGAACAGGCCGGGTGGGGCGGTGCGGGTCGGCGGCTGCGGCGGGACGGCCCGCAGCGCCATCGTGGACTCGGCCGGGGTGCCCGGTTGTGTCGTCGACGGCTGGGTGGAGATGCCCGGGTGTGTCGTCGAGGACTCGGTGGGGATGCCCTGCTGACCTGTCGGCGCATCAGCGGGGGCGGCCTGCCGTGCCGACGCGGCCTCCGCGGGGAGGGCTCGCAGCGCCATCGTGGCCTCCGCGGGGGAGGGGGGCCGTGGCTCCTCCCCGGTGGCCCCGGTGGCCCCAGGGGCGGCCACTGCGGTCTCGGCGGCCCCAGCGGGTCCGATGACTCCGGAAGCCCCGGTGGCTCCCGCGGCCTGGGCGGCCCTGGCATCTCCGGTGGCTCCAGCGGCCTGCGGGTCTCCGGTGGTTCCAGCAACCCGGGCGTCTCCGCCGGATCCGGCGACCCCGGTGGTCCCGCCGTCTCCAGTGACGCCGGCGGCTCCGGTGGCCCCAACGACCCCGGCGGCTGCGGTCGCGTCAGCGGCCCCGCCGTTGCCTGGTCGGCCGCCGTCCCCAGCCGGGGCGCCCCCCGGCACGGTGGTGCCCCCTGCTGGGACGCTCCCTGCCGGCGCGCCGCCCCCACTCAGCGCGCCGCTCCCTGCCGGGGTGCCGCCCTCCGTCGGGGTGCCGTCACCCGTCAGAGCGCCGCTCCCGGTCAGCGCGCCGGCCTCCGCCGGTGTCTCCCCGATGTCCACGTACGGCCGAATCCGCAGTGGATTGAAGTCCTCCGCCGCCGCGGCTTCGGCCGTTCGGGCGTCGCGGAGAGCGTCGGACGCCCGGCTTCCGCAGGCGCAGGACGGGGTGTTGTCCGTGCCCCGGGGCACCCCGCATTCGGGGCAGGCATGCCCCTTCCGCTCTTCCACGCGTCGGTCCCCTCCCGTACGAACTCCAAGGATTATGCAGATCCTCCACACACCTTCTCCCTGAAGGCCCCCCGGAATGGCGGCTTCCGGGAGGACTCAACAGGCCATAACCGGACACTCCGATGACGATGGGAGATGTCACGAGAGCGTCGGGAGGACTCCATGGCCGGCGATGGGCACGGCAGGACCGGCATGACGGGGACGACGGGCGACGTCCCGGACGGCGACCGGCCGTCGTCGGTCATGCCCGCGTCGCCGCAGTCCCCGCAGCCGCCGCGGCCCCCACAAGCCCCCCAACCCCCGCCCGGCGACCCCGCGGCCCCGCCCGAGCAGGTGCCGGGCAACGTCCTCGTCTCGATCGGCGCGCTGCTCCTCGGCATGCTGCTGGCCGCGCTCGACCAGACCATCGTGTCGACCGCACTGCCCACCATCGTCAGCGACCTCGGCGGCCTGGAGCATCTGTCCTGGGTGGTCACGGCGTATCTGCTGGCGTCGACCGCCGCTACTCCGCTGTGGGGCAAGCTCGGTGACCAGTACGGGCGCAAGAAGCTCTTCCAGGCCGCGATCGTGATCTTCCTGATCGGTTCCGCGCTGTGCGGCATGGCGCGGAACATGCCCGAGCTGATCGGGTTCCGGGCCTTGCAGGGCCTGGGCGGCGGCGGGCTGATGGTGCTGTCGATGGCGATCGTCGGCGATGTCGTCTCGCCCCGCGAACGCGGCCGCTACCAGGGCCTGTTCGGTGCCGTGTTCGGCACGACCAGTGTGCTCGGGCCGCTGCTCGGCGGGCTGTTCACCCAGCACCTGAGCTGGCGCTGGGTGTTCTACGTCAACCTGCCCGTCGGCATGGTCGCCCTCGCCGTGATCGCGGCCGCCCTGCGCATCCCGCACCGGTCGCAGCGGCACGTCATCGACTACCTCGGCACCCTCCTCATCGCCTCGGTCGCCACCTGCCTGGTGCTGGTCGCCTCACTCGGCGGCACCACCTGGGGCTGGGGTTCGCCGCAGATCATCGGCCTGGCGGTGGTCGGCGTCGTGCTCGTCCTCGCCTTCCTGGCCGTGGAGGGGAGGGCGGCCGAGCCGGTGCTGCCGCTCAAGCTGTTCCGCATCCGCACGTTCTCCCTGTCCGCGGTCATCAGCTTCATCGTCGGCTTCGCCATGTTCGGCGCGATGACCTACCTGCCGACGTTCCTCCAGGTCGTCCGGGGCATCTCGCCGACGCTGTCCGGGGTGCACATGCTCCCGATGGTGGTCGGCATGCTGTCGGCCTCCACCGGTTCCGGGCAGATTGTCAGCCGTACCGGCCGCTGGAAGGTGTTCCCCGTCGTGGGCACCGCCGTCACCGCGATCGGCCTGCTCCTGCTGCACCAACTCGACGAGCACAGTTCGACGGCCGTGATGAGCGCCTGCTTCTTCGTCTTCGGCGTGGGCCTCGGCCTGGTCATGCAGGTGCTCGTCCTCATCGTGCAGAACGCCGTCAGCTACGAGGACCTGGGCGTCGCCACTTCCGGTGCCACCTTCTTCCGTTCCATCGGCGCCTCCTTCGGCGTGGCCATCTTCGGCACGGTCTTCGCCGGCCGCCTCGGCGAGAAACTGACCGCCGCCTTCACCGGAGTGCCGCTGCCGCCGGGGGTGTCGGCGAACACGCTGAAGTCCGATCCGCGCGGCATCGCCGCCCTGCCGGCCACGCTGCGCCCGGCGGCCCTGCACGCGTACGCGTCCGCGATCACCGACGTCTTCCTCTACGCCGCCCCGGTCGCCCTCCTCGGCTTCGTGCTCGCCTGGTTCCTGAAGGAGGACCGGCTGCGCGGCTCGGTCACGGCCCCCGACGTGACGGAGACGTACGCGACCAACCCGGTCGAGCGGTCCTCGTACGACGAGGTGTGCCGGGCGCTGTCCGTGCTGGGCACCCGCGAGGGGCGGCGCGAGATCTACCGGGAGATCACCGAGCGCGCGGGCTACGACCTCGACCCCGCGGCTAGCTGGCTCGTGCTGCGGATCAAGAAGTACGGCTGGGTGGAGCCCGCCCTGCTGGCCGAGCGCACCACCATCCCGCTGAGCGTGATCATCGGAGCCACCCGTCAGGTCGAGGAACGGCACCTGGGCGAGCGTCACGGCGTGGACCTCGTACTGACCGAGGAAGGCCTGGAGGCCGGCGAGCGTCTGGCGCACGCCCGGGAGGAGTCGCTCGCCGGGCTGCTCGGCGACTGGTGGGGGCCGGCCCGGCCGACCGACCTGGTGCAGCTGGTGAAGGAGCTGACGGGGGAGCTGTGCGGGTCCGACCGGGAGCGGCCGGACCGGGAGCGGCCGCACGACGACCGGCGGCCGGCTCCCCGCCCGACGTGAGACGTCGGCCGGTGACCGCCGACCCCGGCCGGTGACCGCCGACCCCGGCCGGTGGCCGCCGACCCCGGCAGGGGCCGGCAGCCACCGGCCTGGGCCATCGATCACCGGCCTGGGCGCTCGGTCCCTCGGCCTGGGCGCTCGGTCACCGGCCGGGGTTCTCGGCCACGGGGCTGGGCGCTCGGTCACCGGCCGGGGTTCGCGGCCACGGGGCTGGGCGCTCGGTCACCGGCAGGGGTTCTCAGCGCAGGGCTTTGCCGAACCAGTGCTCGGCGTACGGGTCGTCGTTGTGTCGTCCGTTCTCCGTGTAGCCGAGCCGGGCGTACAGGGCGCGGGCCTCCGCGAGGTCGCTGCGGGTGTCCAGGATCATCCGCCGGGCGCCGAGCGCGCGGGCGGCGTCCTCGGCCGCGGTGACCAGGAGGGCGGCGCCGCCCTTGCCCCGCATCTCCTCCCGCAGGAACACCCGGGTGAGTTCGGCCCGCTCCGCGTCCAGCAGCCGTACGCCGGCGGTGCCGGCCGGGGTGCCGTCGTACCGTGCGAGGAGCAACTGCCCGGCGGGCGGGGCGAGTTCGGCGCCCGTGGTGGCGGCGATCTCCCGCTCCAACTCGTCGGGGTCGGTGCGGCGCCCCTCGTGCAGCAGGTACCAGCGGTCGCTGACCTCCGTGTAGTACGCGCGCCACAGCGCCGCTGCCGCGGGGGAGTTGAAGGGCTCGGGTGCGATGGTCCAGGTCACGAAGGACATTGTGGGGACGCGGAGGGCGGCGGGCGCAACCGGTTAAAGCGCGCGCCGAACGCCCCGCGTGCCCACGTGCCCACGGGGCCGGGAGGCCGGTCGGGCGTCAGGGCCTACTCGGCCATCCCCCGTCGCCTTCGCCACTCCTGGACGATCTCCTCGACGTCGTACCGCTTCAGGCCCAGGGGTGGGCCCGGTGGGGGTTTCAGCATCATGTCGAGGATCTTGGTGTTGATGTCCGCGATGACGGCGCGGACGATCCGTTCCGAGGGGGCCGCGAGGGCCGCCGCGAGCGCGTCCTCGGCCTGCTTGCGCAGTGCGAGCGACGGCGGCAGGTAGGACAGGCCCTCGCGGGCCATCTTCCGTTTGACCCACCACAGCTCGTCGTACGTCATGTCGTCCGGCAGCGGCTTTCCCGCGCCCGGCAGGCGGTCGAACTCTCCGCGTCCC
Source organism: Streptomyces sp. NPDC047453 (assembly GCF_040643155.1). NCBI lineage: Bacteria > Bacillati > Actinomycetota > Actinomycetes > Kitasatosporales > Streptomycetaceae > Streptomyces > Streptomyces sp. NPDC047453. The sequence goes on from NZ_JBEYTS010000001.1 coordinate 319,559, forward strand.
TGCGCGTCGCGGATCTGCTTGTCGACCCAGGAGCCGAACGCGACACCAGGTGGCTTTCGCTCGGTCATGGGTCCATTGTGCCGGACGCGGCAGGGCCGGGCGTTTTATCATGCGGCGGCGGTACGGCAATCCGGCCACCGCGCGAAGGACGTCTCAAGGGGAACCCACGTGCTCGAACTGACCATGGCCTCCGTCTCCGGGACGGACGCGGGCGCCACGGCCGGGATGCTCATGGCCGACGCTCCCAGCGAGCCGGGTGCCGCGCTGCGGGTGGGCCGGGACCCGGCCGTGTGCCGCCTGGTGACGCCCGACGACTGGCTGTTCGTCTCCCGGGTCCACCTGGACTTCCAGTGCGCGGCCGACGGCACCTGGCAGGTCACCTGGCTGCGCGGCTCCCAGCCGGAGCCGTCGTCCGAGGTCCGGCTGACCATCGGTGAGCACACCCAGCCGCTCGCCTACGGCGGGACCGTCGCGCTGCCCCGGGGCGGATCCGGCGAGATCGTGGTGCAGGACCGTACGAGTCCGCGCAGCGTCAACGTCGGGTTCTTCCACGAGGTGTGAGCACCGCGCGGGTGGCGGAAGGGCGGCCGGTCACTCCGGCCGGTCACTTCGGCCGCTCACTCCAGCACTCGCGCCAGCGCGAAGCCGTCGTGGCCCTTGGTGCCGACCGTCTGGATCGCCGTGCCGTCCAGCCTGGGGTGCTCGGCGATGAGTTCGAGGGCGGCCCGGGTGCCGAGCACGCTCGGATCGGTGCTGGTGGGGTCGGTGACGTGGCCGCCGCGCACGACGTTGTCCAGGACGATCAGGCTGCCGGTGCGGGTCAGGCGCAGGGCCCACTCCACGTAGTGGTGGTTGTTGGCCTTGTCGGCGTCGATGAAGACCAGGTCGAACGGCGGCGGGTTCTCGTCGGCGAGCTGGGGCAGCGACTCCAGGGCCGGACCCACCCGCACCTCGGCGATCCGGTCCAGACCGGCGCGCGCGATGTTGCGGCGGGCCACGTCGGCGTGGCGCGGGTCGTACTCGAGGGAGATCAGCAGTCCGTCGGCGGGCAGCGCGCGGCCCAGCCAGATGGTGCTGTAGCCGCCGAGCGTGCCGATCTCCAGGATGGCGTGGGCGCCCTGGACCTGGGCGAGGAGGTGCAGCAGCTTGCCCTGGTTCGGGGTGACGTTGATGCGCGGCAGCCCCTCCGCGTCGCTGTCGCGCAGCGCGGCCTGAAGGGATTCGTCCTCCGGGGAGAGCAGAGTGGTGAAGTATGCGTCCACGTCGTCCCACAGCTGCGAGTCGCTCATGCACCAAGCCTTTCGTATGTCTAGTTAGATTCTCTAACTAGCCGGGCTAACGAATATAGCCGGGTGCGGTGGTGGTGTCAGGCAATGTCAGTCGTTCGGGGGCGGCCCGTGGGTCCGGGCTGCTGTCTGAGGGCCGTGACGGCAGCCGTCTTCGGGTCGCGACGGCAGCCGCAGGGCCGCAACGGCACCGCCGCCCCCGGCAGGAGCCGGAGGCGGCGGTGGGAAGTCGAGTGGGCCAGGCGGCCGGAAGGAGGGGCTTACGCCTCCACCGACGGCGCCGACCCCGGCAGCGGCCGGCCCGCGGACTCCGCCATGAACCAGACCGCCGCGCCGCCGATCAGCGAGGCCGCCATCATGTAGTAGGCGGGCATCATCAGGTTTCCGGTCGCGCCGATCAGGGCGGTGACCACCAGCGGGGTCGTCCCGCCGAACAGCGAGACGGAGACGTTGAAGCCGATCGACAGCGAGCCGTAGCGGACCCGGGTCGGGAACAGCGCCGGCAGGGCGGACGGCATCGCGGCCGTGAAGGTGACCAGGAGCAGGCCCAGGGCGGCCATGCCCAGCCCGACCGCCGCCAGGCTGCCCTGGCGGATCAGCAGCAGCGCGGGGATCGACAGGAACAGGAAGCCCGCGCAGCCGGCGGCGATCACCGGACGGCGTCCGACGCGGTCGGTCAGCGCGCCGGCGAACGGCTGGACGATCATCATCAGGGCCATCACGCCGAGCACGACGACCAGACCGTGCGTCTCGTCGTACTTGAGCACGCTGGTCAGATAGCTCGGCATGTACGACAGCAGCATGTAGTCGGTGACGTTGAAGACCAGCACCAGGCCCACGCACAGCAGCATCGCCTTCCACTGGCCGACGATCATCTCGCGCAGCGGCACCTTCGGGCGGTTCGACTCGCACTTCTCCGCCTCGGCCGCGAAGGCCGGGGTCTCCTCCAGGCGCATCCGCAGGTAGAGGCCGATGATGCCCATGGGGCCCGCGATCAGGAACGGGATCCGCCAGCCCCAGGAGGTCATCTGGTCCGAGGAAAGCAGGGCTGTCATCAGGGTGACCAGGCCCGCGCCGCCGATGTAACCGGCCAGGGTGCCGAACTCCAGCCAGCTGCCGAGGAAGCCGCGACGCTTGTCCGGGGCGAACTCGGCGATGAAGGTGGACGCCCCCGCGTACTCGCCGCCGGTGGAGAAGCCCTGCACCAGCCGGGCCACGAGCAGCAGCAGCGGCGCTCCGACGCCGATCGTCGCGTAGGACGGGATCAGGCCGATCGCGAAGGTGCCCACGGCCATCATGATCATGGTGAAGGCCAGCACCTTCTGGCGGCCGATGCGGTCGCCCAGCGGGCCGAAGACCATGCCGCCGAACGGGCGGACCAGGAAGGCCGCGGCGAAGGCGCCGAACGTGGAGAGCAGCTGCGCCGTCGGGTTGCCGGAGGGGAAGAAGACCTTGCCCAGCGTCACCGCGATGTAGCTGTAGACGCCGAAGTCGAACCACTCCATGGCGTTGCCCAGCGCGGCGGCCTTCACGGCGCGCCGGACGAGCGCTGGGTCGGTGACGGTGGTGTGGCGGCTCTTGGTGAGGGAGACGGACCGTGGCGCGGTGACGGTGACAGCTGACAAGGCTTCGCTCGCCTGCCTTTCGACGGGGACAGAGACCAGACCCCCGGCGCTGACGCGGGGGCCGAAAGTAGCCCACCGGGGCAGGCCGAAAATCGACCATACGACTGTCCGTGTCCGTTACGCACCGTACGCACGTCGATGCATGCTGCACCTAAATGTTCGTTGTGCAGGTACTTAGTCCCCGCACGGACCGTGATTCCCCGCTCCGCACTGTGATCCTTCTCGCGCCCCGGCCGGGGAACCGGACCCTCCGCGCACTATCGTCATCCGGACAAAAGGCGAGCGGACGCCAGGTGAATCAGGGGTAGCCGCGTCCTTCTCCGGGGGAGGTGCGAGCCTCTCGGGAATGGCGAATGGGTTCCCGGCGCGGGAGCGCGCGGGACATACGGGGCGGGAGGCCGAGAGGGCGTGGCGAATGCGGAGCGCAGCGGGGGGCCGGCGGCGGCGTTCGGATCGGCGGCGGATCCGGCCACCGCGCGCCTGCACGCGACCCGCCTGGGTCTGTGGCTGATCGCCGGGATCCTCGCGATACGGCAGGTGGCCGTCGTCCTCGGCACCCCACGCGGCAGCCGGCTCACCGACCTGGAGACCTGGGTCGGACCGAACGGCGTCCTGCACGTCAAGGGGTCGCTGTACGACTCGACGGAGTTCACCGGCACCCCGCTCGGCGGCCTCGTGCTCAAGCCGCTGACCAGGGCCGCCGAGCAGGCGCTCGGCTGGGGATGGACCTTCGGCACGCTGCTGCTGGTGGTCGCCCTGGGCCTGGTCGCCGCCCGCGCCCTGCCCGATCCGGTCGGCCGCCGCACCTCCCTGCTGGCCGCGCCCGTCGCGATCAGCCTGCTCATGCTGTCGCTGCCGGTGCGCAGCACGCTCTGGCTCGGCCAGACCAGCATCATCCCGGTCCTGCTCGTGCTGCTCGGCTGCTTCGTCGTACGCGGACAGCGGGCCGGCGGCGCGCTGATCGGCCTCGCGGCCGCGCTGCAGCCCACGGTGCTCCTCTTCGCTCCCCTGCTGTGGTTCACCCGGCGCCGGCAGGCCGCCGTCTCCAGCGCCGTCACGTTCGCCGCGTGCACCGCGCTCGCCTGGGCCGCGATGCCGCACGACTCCTACACCTACTGGGTCCACCACATGGCGGGCGTGGGCCTCGGCGGCCGCGCCGACGCCCTCGCCAACCAGTCCCTGCACGGCGCCCTGCTGCGGCTCGGCCTGACCGGCCCGCTGGAGACAGGCCTGTTCCTGCCGCTGGGCGCGGCGGTCGCGGTGCTCGGCCTGCGCCGGGCCGTGCGCTACGCCCGCGACGGCCAGCTCCTGCTCGCCGTCGCGATCACCGGCTGCGCGGCGATAGCCGTGTCGCCCACCACCTGGCAGCACCAGTTGCTGTGGGTGCTCCTCGCGGTCGTCGGCCGGGTCGGCCGCCGCGCCTCCGACCGGTACGTCTGGCCGGTCGCCGTCATCCTCGTCATGACGCTGCCGGCGACGATGATGCTGCCGCACATCGCGGCCCTGAACCCGCTGCGGGACAACATCGTCCTGCTGGCCGCCCTCGCCGCCGCGACGGTCGTGCCGTTCCTGTCCCGCACCTCGGAGCACTACGCCTCACCCGTCCCGACGGAGTACGCGCCCCCGGTCCCGGCGCGCTTCCGACGGGTCCCCCTGCTCCCCTTCCTGCGCCGGGTCCTCACCCGCCCGAACCTGTTCCTCGAACTACTCCTCATACGCGTCACCTACGCCGCCTACCAGCAGGTACGCCTCGCGGCGACGGGCGGCACCATCTCCGGCGGCCGGGCCCGTGCCGAGCAGCACGGTCAAGAGATCCTCTCCCTCGAGCGCTTCCTGCGCATCGACATCGAGCACGCGGTCAACCACGCCGTGGTGAAGGTCGACTGGCTGCGGAACTTCTTCGACTTCTACTACGAGTCCTTCCACTTCGCCGTCCCGCTGACCGTCCTCGGCGTCCTGTGCTGGCGCCGCCCGGTCGACTACCGCTGGGCCCGAGCGGCCCTCGGCTTCGCCACCGTCCTGGCCCTGGTCGGCTTCTGGCTGTACCCCCTGGCCCCGCCCCGCCTGATGCCGACCCTCGGCATCATCGACACGGTCCACGGCGTCCAGGACTTCTCCCAGCCGGACTACGGCACCCTGACGTCCCTGACCAACCAGTACGCCGCGATGCCGTCCCTGCACTTCGGCTGGTCGCTGTGGTGCGGCGTGGTCGTCGCGGTCGTCGCCCCCAAGTGGTGGATGAAGGCCCTGGGCCTCCTCCACCCCCTCTTCACCGTCTCGGCCATCGTCGCCACCGGCAACCACTGGGTGCTGGACGCGGTGGGCGGCGCGATCGTCGTCGGCGCGGGCTTCGCGCTGACGTACCTGCTGTCCGGCCCGCGCGCTGTCGCCGCACCCGCCACACCGGAGAGGCAACCGACAGCCGAACTCGTCACCCGCTGACGAGCCGGAACAACAAAGGGCCCCGTTGGGGCACGGAAGGTGTCCCGTGTGGTCGGCAGAGGCGTGCCCCGGTACCGGGCACCCGGGCCGCGGTCCAGGTGCTCCCACTCCCGGGCGGACTCCGTCAGCCTGCGGTGCAGGCGCAGGTGTCCCAGGCCGGCGTCCACCCGGTGAGGCGACGGCGTGTGATCTGCGGCACGTCTGCCCCGGCGGGCGCGGTCGGCCGGTCGGGCGGTGACACAGGACATTCCACCTGTCGATGCCGCTGTTCAGGCGCCGTGACAAGAGCCTCTTCCAGGACCGAAGGCCTATGGCGCAAAGGGAGGTTGGGGCCTCCGTAAAGGCGTGCTCACGAGGTGACCGATGGGTAAGTTTGGGATCGGTCCGGCCGCAACCAGGCCACGGGGGTCTGCTGGGAGAAGCCGGGTCAGGAAGGGCCGACATGACCAAACGGTCCGATGTGGTGGATCCGGCCTGCTCGTACCGGCGCACGGGACACAATCCGGAGTGCGGGGTGTGGAGGCTGGAGAGCCTGACCGGGCGGGAGCGGGAAGTGCTTCTGCTGCTCGGGACGGGCTTGGGCAACCGGGAGTTGGCCCGGGAGCTGGGGATCGCGGAGCGCACGGTGAAGGCGCACATCGCGAACATCGTGGACAAGACCGGTCAGCAGACGCGGACGCAGGCTGCGATCGTCGCCGCTCTGGCCCACGACGCGTTGTGCCCGGATCCGGCGTGCGCGCGGCACCTGGCGAGGGTTCCGGTTCCGGGGCAGAGACGTCAGTCCTCCGCCGCATAGCCGCATGGCGGCACAACTGCACAGCCGTACAAGCCGTACAGCAGTACGGCCGTGCAGAGGAGGCTCTGTGCCCGTCCGTCACCGGGCGGGCACGGGGCCGGTCACTCCGCCGCGAGGCAGTGGGACGTCGGCGGGATGGGGACGACGAGCCTGGAGAGGTTCACCAAGGCGGCGTCGGTCTGCGTCGCGCCGTCGAAGACCACCTGGGTGGCGGGGGTGCGGCCGTAGGTGACGACGACTTTCCTGCTGCCGGCGGACTGGGCCAGGTCGATGACCCAGTCCACGCCGTCGACCGCGAAACACGGGTCGCCGGTCGGCCCGGGAGGGGTGACTCCGCAGCGCAGCACGATGTCGCGGTCCCCCCAGACGGCGATGCCGGGAAGGTCGCTGTCGCGGCGGGGAAGGCCGCCGAGGGACGCGGGCGCGGCGTCGGTGATGCGGTGGCAGTGCGGGGCGCCGGAGGCCTTCGCGGGGCGTATCCCGGCGTCGGCACCGGTGTCGGCGAAGGCGTAGACGGTGAGGGCGGCGCCGGCGGCGACGACGCACACTCCCGCGATCAGTGCGGGCCGCGATCGGCGGGTGGAGGGCATGCTCGGGGTCGTCTTCCCGGGGCGGGGGCGGCTGGGTCGGGCGCAACGTTAGGGCATCGGTACGGACGCGGTTGACGCGGCCCGGGTTCATGTCCTTTCGGGCATTGCCTCTTTGGACACCTCCCCAACGGACATGGTGGCGACGGTCGTTCGTGCCTAGGTTCGGTCGCGCAAGCAGATCGACTGTTCAGGGGGAAACGATGCGCAAGGCAGTCAGTTCGTTCGCGCTCGCCGCGGTGGTGACCGGGACGGTGGCCGTGGTGTCGGCTCCGGCCCAGGCCGCGCCGCAGGCGAAGGACCCGTACGCGCACACCCGGCTCGAACGGGTGTGGGCGCCCAACACGTGCCTGTCGATGGGCGGCAGCACGAAGAACAACGCGCGGCTGATCGTGGCCAAGTGCGCCAAGACCGACAAGACGCAGCGGTGGACGCTGAAGCGCCTGTACAGCAACCAGTCGGTGTTCACCATCAAGAACGACAAGTCCGGCAAGTGCCTGGCGGTGGACTCCAAGAGCCGCATCGTCCAGTACACCTGCAAGTCCTCGTCGAAGAACCACCAGTGGGTGCTGTCCGGTTCACGCATCATCAGCCGGTCGAAGAACAAGGCGATCGCCTCGAACTCCACCAAGTCGGGCTCGAAGCCGTATCTGGAGGCGTGGCACTCCAGCCCGTCGAACAAGGAGCGAGGCCGGCAGGAGTGGGGCCTGTCTTGATCGGGAGCGGGGTTTTCATGCAGGGGAAGCGCTCCGTGCCGCGCGTGCTGGCGGTGACGGCGATTCCCGCCGTGCTGCTGGCGTCGTCACTGACGTCCGCTTCCGCGCAGGAGGCGGACGGGTCGTCCACGGCGGCGCCCAAGGGGGCGGCGTCCACGGGCAAGGCCGCCGTGTTCGTACTCGACGCGGACAGCGGCCGGTTCGGCGGGGCGAAGTCGGGCCTGGCCGCGTCGGTGGCCCGGGTGGCGCCGGTCCGGACGTACATCGGCAAGGCCACCGACACGCAGATCCTCGCGGCCGGCGGCCAGAAGGTGGTCGCCGACATCACGCTCGCCTCCTCTCCGGTGAAGGCGGAGCGGGCGGCGTGGGCGGCCTCGTCGCGGTTCGTCGACCTGTCCTGGCCCGACCTGGGCGCGGCCCGGTACACGGTGTACCGCAACGGCGTGAGGATCGCCGACACACCTGGTCACAGCCTGCGCGACACGGGAGTGGCGGCGGGCAGCCGGGTCGACTACAGGATCACCGGTGAGGCCGGTGGACTCGGGCACACCTGGGGCCTGACGGCGACGGTGCCGCGGTCCGACGACACCGCGACGCTCGCCAGGACGGCGCAGCAGATCGAGGCCAAGGCGAAGAGCTACGTCAAGACGACGGTGGTGTGGCGGTCCTTCATCCGGCAGCAGTGGGCGACCGTGCCCAGCAAGCTGGGCTCGGTGTCGGGCTGCAAGTACACCAAGGGCTACAAGTACGCCGGCGACAACCACGGCTTCTCCAGCAAGGTGACCGGCCCGTCGTTCCGGGCCGGCCTGCGCGGGATCGTGTACTGGAAGAAGTCGCCGTACGAGCTGTTCCCGGAGACCGGCTGGACGAAGGTGTACAACGCCAAGACCGGCAAGCTGGTGGACAAACGGAAGGCGTCCACGAAGGGCATCGACTTCCGGACGAAGACGCGCTACGACGGCAAGACCCGTGCCGTGCACGCGCAGATCGAAGCCACGGACCCGTTCTGCCCGACGTCCGGGCCGAAGCGGGCGGGCATCGGCGCGTTCTACGACGCGAGGCTGGCCCGCAACGGCGACTTCTACGTGTCGGGCAAGTACCGCAAGGCCCCGGACCACGAGATGTACCTGTACGGGTACACCAGCGGCGACAAGCACTCCACGAAGGCCGTGCACCAGTCGAGGATGAGCAGTCTGCTGTGCCTGTCCCAGCCGATGTGCGAGCTCGGCACGATCGGCAACAACGGCGGCTACTGACCCCCCTCCGACCCCGGGGCCCGCGCCCCGGGGTCCGCGCCCCGGCCCCGGTCACGGTCGTCGGGGCACGGGGAGGACAATGATCGGTGAAGCGGGCCGCCACTGCGCGGGCGGCCCGTGACCAAAGGGGGAATGACGTGACTGTCACCTGGCGCAGCGCCGTGTCCTACGCGCTCACCGTCGTAGTCCTGTCCTGGCTGACCGGGGCGGCCGTGGACCTGGCGTGGACGACCGCTTCCGGCGGCGGCCTCGGGGGGTGGGTCTCCCTCTGGGTGAAGGACCCGTGGAACGCGGTCTTCGTCGTGGCTGCCACCGCGTCCCTGACGCTGGCCAGGGGTCTGCTGGCCGCGCTGCCGCGCTGGCGCGTGGTCCTGGTCGACGGGTTCGTCTACCTGGTGATGCTGCTGGCGTGCTCGGGGCTGTCGGCGTGGGCCGGTGGCGACGACGCCCCGGCGGACACGGCGTCCATGATGGCGGTCTACGCGCTGTTCACGCTGCAACTCCCCGCGGCATGGCTGCTGTGCGTGTGGCGGACGGGGCACCTGGAGGTCGTGCTCAGCCGGGCCGGATGGAACGGGACGCACAGCGAGCGCAAGAACCACAGCGACCACGGGGACGACCAGCGGGACGCGACCGGGCGATGACGACGACCCGACGCCCGTACGCGGCCGTGGCGGTGACCGTCGCCGGTGCGGTCCTCGCCGGCTGCTCGACCCCGGACCCGATCGGCGACACCACTCCCGGGGAGCAGCTCACCAGGATCCTGAAGGAGGGCGAGCGCCCCGTCGCTCCCGACTTCTCCGGCACCTCGCTGGAGGGCGACGAGATCCACCTGTCCGGCTACCGGGGCAAGGTCGTGCTGGTCAACGCCTGGGCCTCCTGGTGCGGTCCCTGCCGGGCGGAGGCGCCCGAGTTGAAGAGGATCCAGGAGAAGTGGGGCGGTCGCGGCGTCCAGGTACTGGGGCTCGACAACGACGGCAACCGAGCCGACGGGCTCGCCTTCCAGAAGGAGTTCCGTCCGGGCTACCCGTCCCTGCACGATCCGGCGGGCAAGCAGGCCCTGAGGCTGCCACACGGCTTGGTGAACACGCAGACGCTCCCGTTCACGATCGTCATCGACCCGGCCGGAAAGGTGGCGGCGACTCGCATGGGAGCGGTGACGGAGCCGCAGATCGCGAAGGTCATCGCCCCGCTGCTGGCCGCCGCGGGGCACCCTTCGTGAGGTCTGGACCGACGCTCACTGTCCAAGCGATGGCCTTCTGCGCCGCCCCAGCGCCTGCGCACTCGAACCACACCGTCTTGCCGGTCGCTCCGCGTGGTTCCACGCCCCACTTGTCGGTCACCGCGTCGACCAGCAGCAGTCCCCGTCCGCCCTCCGCCTCCGGCGACAAGTCCGAGGGCATGGCCGGCAGTTGCGGCGACTCGTCCGTCACCTCCACCCGGACTCCGTCCGTCTGCCGCAGCACCAGCAGCGTGCACCGCCGGTCCGGGACATGCCGTACGACGTTGGCGACCAGCTCGGTCACGGCCAGCTCCACCGCGTCGGTGAGCCCGGCCAGGCCCCAATCACCCAGGCAGGAACGGACGATACGGCGAATGTGCCGAGCGGAGTGCTCACCGAGGGCGAGGCACATGCGGTACTGGGGGAAATAGTCGTTCACGAGGCGAGACTGACCTGCCGTCACTACGCTGGGCCACCGTCTGAACGCAACGGGTCTACCCGTGGGGCGTCGCGTGAAAGGGGCCATGCGTGACCAACATCAATATCCTCGACCCGGGGGCCTCGCCACTCGACTACTACGGCTTCGAGTTGCGTCGGCTCCGGGAAGCCGCCGGCCTGACGCAACGGCAGTTGGGTGACGTCATCAACTACACCGGTTCGCTGGTTGGACAGATCGAGACAGCGCGGAAGCTACCGACGCCGGAGTTCAGCGAGCGGGTGGACGCGGCGCTGGGGACGGACGGACAGCTGTCCCGGCTGGTCGCGTTGGTGATGCGCAGCCAGCTTCCGGCGTGGTTTCAGCAGGTGGCGAAGTTGGAGGCACGGGCGACAGAGATCTGCACGTTCCAAATGGGCATGATCCATGGGTTGTTGCAGACCGATGCGTACGCGCGCGCCACGCTCGGTGCGCTCGACCGAACCGACCTTGACGACCGCACGGCCGTACGCCTCGCTCGTCAGAGCATCTTCGAGAAAGAGGAACCGCCGGTCTTCTGGATGGTGCTCAGCGAGGCGGCGTTGCATCAGGAGATCGGCGGCCCCGAGAGCATGCGCGGGCAACTGAGCCACCTGCTGTCCTTCGGGGACGCCCCTCGAATCAACATCCAGGTGCTGCCGTATTCGTCCGGCGCGCATGCAGGCCTGACTGGCTCATTCACCCTCTTCCGCTTCGAGGATGACCCGACCATTGTCTACACCGAGGGATACGGGGCCGCGTATCCGAGCGCCCATCGCGACACCGTCAAGGACTGCTCGCTCCGTTACGATCATCTGCAAGCTGCCGCACTCTCGCTCAGAGATTCGGCAGCGCTGATCCGGCGCGTGATGGAGGACTGCTATGGAGTTCAACTGGCGTAAGTCCAGCTACAGCAGCGACCAGGGCGGCGAGTGCATTGAGATCGCCGAGATGCCGGAGGCCACCGTGGCCGTACGGGACTCCAAGACCCCCGCCGGCCCGGTGCTCACCCTCGCGCCCGCCGCCTTCACCGAGTTCCTGTCGTGGGCGGCTGCGGACGCCGACTGATCGTCAGCCGGCGGTCGGAGGTACCTGCCCGCCCCACTGGTGGCTGCGCTGCTCGTTCTCCACGGCCTCGTAGATCAGGCCCTGGAGGCCCTCCGGGTCCGCGACGTGCTTCAGTTCGAGCATTCCGTGTTCCGAGGCCGACTGGACGGTCAGCGTCCCCTCGTGCAGGATGCGCTCCCACAGCGTGGCCCGGAACTCGACGTCGTTGACGCGGGTCAGCGGGATGCTGTGCCCCGTCTTCGTCAGGAAGCCGGTGCGCACGGAGACCCGCTTCGTCGTGACGATGTAGACGGTGCTGCGCCAGATCAGCAGCGGCCGCAGCCAGAACCAGACGGAGATGATCACCGCCACGCCCAGGACCACGTACCGGGCCACGGTGCCCCAGTCCTTGCCGGACGGAATCACCCACGCCAGCGCGCCCGCCACGGCCCAGACGAGGACGAGCACGACGAACTCGCCCACCATCTGGGTCCAGTGCTGGCGGGTTGCATGTATCAGTTCCTCGTCATCGGCGAGATGACGGTCCACGTTCACCATGGGCGGCATCCTGGCACATCAAGTGCCGTACGAGTACGGCCCCTCCCAACCGGGGTACGCCGTCATTCGCGTCCCGAGGTCACGACGGCCAGGACGCCCGACAGCACCGCCGCGATCAGCAGTGGGATGCCCAGGCCCTGATGGATCACCAGCCCGGCGCCGAGGACGGCGCCGGCCAGCATCGCGATCACGGAGGCCGTGCGGCGCGGCGAGCGGCGGCCGGTGCCGCCGCCGGCCCTGGAGTCGGCGGCGAGACTCGTCAGGGTCCTGGTCAGGACGGTGGTCGTCAGGTCGGCCACGTTCAGCTTGATGACCGTGGCGTTGCGCAGGCCCATCGCGAAGGCGGTCAGGGCGATGACGGAGTACACCATGGCCTCCGTGTCCGGCGCGGCGAAGGCCACCACCGCGGACGCCGCGACCAGTAGGGCCTCGGCGGTGAGGGTCACCCTGGCCCAGGTGCGGCGCGAGCCGGTGCCGTAGCGCAGCGAGACCCGGCCGCCGACCATCGCGCCCAGCAGGAAGCACACGAGGGAGGTGGCGGTGTGCGGCACGGAGAAGCCCGGTGCCCCGGCGGCTGCGAAGCCGAGCACGACCACGTTGCCGGTCATGTTGGCGGTGAAGACGTGTCCGAGGCCGAGGTAGCTGACCGCGTCGATCAGTCCGCTGACCACGGTCAGCCCCAAGAGCACCGCCACCAGGCGCAGTCCGCGTGTTTCGGGGTCGTCCGGTGGCGGGTCCGTCTTCATGGGGTCAGGAAAGCAGAACCGCGGGGCCGTGGCAGCCGGACACGGCGAAGGCGGCGGCCCAGGGGATCGAGGGCCGCCGCCTCCACGGGTGCCGTGAGGGTCTCACCGACCGGTCACGGCGGCGGTGCGTCGAAGGTGACCGGGGCCTCGAAGGCGGCCCGGCGGGTCGCGCGGCGCAGCGCCCGCAGGACGGCGTGGCCGAGGACGAGGGTCAGGACCACGGTGACCAGGGCCCGGCCCAGGTCCCAGCCGAGCGAGGTGGCCAGGCAGTACGCCACGAACCGGGCCAGGTTGGCGGGGACGCCCGCGTGCGGGTCGAAGGCGATGGAGGAGGCGAGGGTGCCCATGAAGGGCCAGCCCGCGAGGTTCATCACGGTGCCGTAGGCGAAGGCGGCCAGGAAGCCGTAGAGCGCGAGCAGCAGCAGTTCCGTGCGTCCGCGCAGCCGGTCGGGGCCCGGCAGCAGACCCGCGCCCATGGTGAACCAGCCCATGGCCAGCATCTGGAACGGCATCCACGGTCCCACCCCGCCGGTGAGCAGCGCGGAGGCGAACATCGTCACGGAGCCCAGGACGAACCCGAAGCCCGGCCCGAGCACCCGCCCGCTCAGCACCATCAGGAAGAACATGGGCTCGATGCCGGCCGTCCCGGCCCCGATCGGGCGCAGCGCGGCCCCCGTCGCGGCCAGCACACCGAGCATGGCGACGGCCTTCGGGCCGAGGCCGGACTCGGAGATCGTCGCGGTGACGACGGCGACGAGCAGGACGAGCAGGCCCGCGAACAGCCAGGGCGCGTCCTGCGCGTGCGCGCTGAGCGACGAGGCGGGCGGGGCGAGGAACGGCCAGCCGAACGCCGCCATACCGACCGCGCTGACCAGGGCGAGCGCGGCGAGGGACCGGGGGCCGAGGCGGACGGCCCGCACTCGCGCGCCGGCACGGCGTACCTTCTCGTCGGCAGGACGGGTCTTCGGGCCCGCGGAAAGGGCCTTCGCGTCGGCGGGGCGGGCCGTCATGCCAGGGCCTCGCGGACCTGGGTGGCGGTGAGCCACCGCTGCGGGGCCAGGATCTTGGTGACCTGCGGGGCGAACGAGGGGGAGGACACCACCACTTCGGCCGTCGGACCGTCGGCGATGACCTCGCCCTCGGCGAGCAGCACGACCCGGTGGGCCAGTTCGGCGGCCAGTTCGACGTCGTGCGTGGCGAGCACGATGGCGTGTCCCTCGGTGGCGAGCGCGCGCAGCATGCCGACCAGGCGGGTCTTCGCGCCGTAGTCGAGACCGCGGGTCGGCTCGTCGAGCAGCAGCAGGGGCGGGCGGGCGGCGAGTACGACGGCGAGCGCGAGCGCCAGCCGCTGGCCCTCCGACAGGTCGCGGGGGTGGGTGTCGTCGCCGACGCCGGGCAGCAGCTCGCGGACCAGTGCCCGGCAGGTGCCGGGCGTGGCCTGCGCGTCCTGGTCGGCGGCCGCGCACTCGGCGGCGACCGTGTCGGCGTACAGCAGGTCGCGTGGCTCCTGCGGGACGAGCCCGACCCGGCGCACCAGTTCGCGGGGCGTCGTGCGGTGCGGGACCGCGCCGCCCACCCGGACCCGCCCGGCGGACGGCTGGACCAGCCCGACGAGCGAGCCGAGCAGCGTGGACTTCCCGGCGCCGTTGCGGCCCATGAGGGCGACGGTCTCGCCGGGGGCGACGGACAGGTCGACGTTCCGCAGGGCCTGGACGCCGGCGCGGCGGACACCGAGGGAGTGGACCTCGGCCACGGGCGCGCCCGCCGGGACGGGCTCGGGGGCGGGGCCGCGGCGCAGCCGCCACCGGGGCGCGGGACGAGGGGCCGGACGGGGCGCGGGGACCGGGAGTGCCGTGGCCGGTGCGGTCCCGGAGCGCACGGGCTCCCGTCCGTCCAGCCGCTGCCGCAGACCGGCGGCCCGGCGGCGGGCGTCCCGTACGGTCAGCGGCAGCGGGGACCAGCCCGCCAGCCGGCCCAGGTCCACCACCGGCGGGTACACCGGGGAGACGGCCATGACGTCCGCCGGGGGCCCAAGGAGCGGGGCGGCGCCCGGGGCGGGCAGCAGGACGACCTGGTCGGCGTACTGGACGACCCGTTCCAGGCGGTGCTCGGCCATGAGGACCGTCGTGCCGAGGTCGTGCACGAGCCGCTGGAGGACGGCGAGGACCTCCTCGGCCGCGGCCGGGTCGAGCGCCGAGGTCGGTTCGTCGAGGACGAGGACCTTGGGGTGCGGGGTGAGGACCGAGCCGATCGCGACCCGCTGCTGCTGGCCGCCCGACAGGGTGGCGATGGGGCGGTCGCGCAGGTCGGCCAGGCCCAGCAGGTCGAGGGTCTCCTCCACGCGCCGCCGCATCACGTCCGGGGCCAGGCCCAGCGACTCCATGCCGTAGGCGAGTTCGTCCTCCACGGTGTCCGTGACGAAGTGCGACAGCGGATCCTGGCCGACGGTGCCGACGACGTCGGCCAGTTCACGCGGCTTGTGGGTGCGGGTGTCCCGGCCGGCCACGGTGACCCGGCCGCGCAGGGTGCCGCCGGTGAAGTGCGGCACGAGTCCGCTGACCGCGCCCAGCACGGTGGACTTGCCGACGCCGGACGGCCCGACGATCAGGACGAGTTCACCCTCGGGCACCTCGAAGTCGACGCCGCGGACGGTGGGTTCCACCGCTCCGTCGTAGGTGACGGAGACATCCTCGAAGCGGATCACGACGGCTCCTTGGGGGCGGGACTGGCGGGTGCGGCGAACGCGGGGGCCAGACCGAGGAGTACGGCGGCGGCGGGCCACAGGGGAAGAGTGGGCGGGACGAGCGGGACCACGCCCGGGTGCAGGGCCTGGGGATCGCGGGCTGCGGCGAGCGCCAGCAGGGCCGGGACCAGCATGCCCGACCCGGCGACCAGGCAGGAGCGGAGGTTCCAGGAGTCCGGGCGGTAGCGGGTGCGCGGGGAGCGGCGCCCGCCGAGCCACAGTCCGGCCAGGGCGGCGGCGACCCCGGCGAGCAGCACCGGCAGGCCGTAGGTGCCGCCCTCGGCGGTGAGCAGTCCGTACGTCCCGGCGCAGACGCCGAGCAGACCGCCGAGCGTGAGCGCGGCGGTGGTCCGGCGGACGGCGGGCGCGACCTCGGCGGTACGGCCGTAGCCGCGGGCGTCCATCGCGGCGGCGAGGGCGACGGAACGCTCCAACGCGCCCTCCAGGACCGGCAGCCCGACCTGCACCAGGCCGCGGACACCCCGGTCGGGGCGGCCCCGCAGCCGGCGGGCGGCTCGCAGACGCCGGCCGTCGGCGACCAGGTGCGGCGCGAAGGTGAGCGCGACGACGACGGCGACCCCGGTCTCGTACAGGGCGCCGGGCAGGGACTTCAGCAGCCGGGCGGGCGCGGCGAGGGCGTTCGCGGCGCCGACGCAGACCAGCAGCGTGGCCAGCTTCAGCCCGTCGTACAGGGCGAAGACGACCGCCTCGGCCGTGACCCGGCCGCCCAGGCGGATGCCCTGCGCCCAGTGCGGCAGGGGGACTTCGGGCAGGGAGACGAGCACGTGCGAGCCGGGAATGGGCGAGCCGAGCACGACGGCGAAGACCAGGCGGATGACGAGGACGGCGAGGGCGAGCCGGACGAAGGCGGTGTAGGACCGGGCGGACGGCGTGTTGGGGCGGCAGCTCACCACGACGTAGCCGGAGACCGCCAGCAGCAGGCCGAGCAGCAGGGGATTGGTGGTGCGGGTGGCCGCGGTGCCGAGGGCCAGCGCCCACAGCCACCAGGCGCCCGCGTGGACACCGGCGGAGCCGCGGGCGGGTGCGCCGCCGGCGCGGCCCGTCCGCCCGCGGTCCCGCACGGCGTCACGCATCCCTGCGCCGCCGCGCCTGCCAGACGGCCGCCGCGGCCAGCACGACCACCACGGCACCACCGGCGAGGAGACCCACCGAGGGGCCCTCCTCGCGCGGCTCGTCCGCGGCCGGCCGCTCGCCCTTGCCCGCCGCCACCTGCTCGCCGCAGCCCTTCTGCGGATAGCCGGCGATGGCGCACAGCAGGGCGTTGGCGTCGTACCGCAGTGGTTTCGCCACGGCCGCCAGGGCCTCGGCCGTGGTCGCGTCGGACGGCACCCGGGCGCACTCCGTGCGCGGCGCCGGCGGGGTCTCGCCGACCGGGGCGTCCGCCTGGACGCCGAAGTCGAGGACGAGCGCCACCCGCTTGCTGCCCTTCGCGGCGGGCGTCTTGGCGCAGATGGCCTCGAAGTCGGCCGTCCCGCGTGGCTTGCTCGCGTCCTGGGAGTCCTCGCTCACCGCGAAGCGGAGGCCCTGGACGTCGCCGTCGGAGGGACGTGCGGTCGAGGGGCCCTCGGTGGCGTACGTCCACTTCTCGCCGTCGCGGTCCCAGAAGGACCAGTACCGGTAGCCGGTGGCCTGCGCCTGACCGGCACCGGCCACCAGCAGGAGCGCGGCGGCGAGCAGCGGTGCGCACAGCGCCCGGAGCCGGCGGGTCACGACCGGCCCTGCTTCTTCCGGCCGCTCAGCAGGAAGCCGATGCCGACGCCCGCGACGAGGAAGACGCCGACGGTCCACCAGACGCCGAAGGGGGAGTCGCTCTTCGCGGAGTCCTCGGTGTCCTTCTTGGCGGCGGCCTGGGGAGCCGGTCCGGTCGCGTTGAGCCGCTCGACCAGGTCGACACCGCCGAAGTCACGCGGGTCGGCGCCGGCCGCGCGGGCCGCGAAGACGAGCTGGGCGTAGGCGGCGGGACCGCTCTGCTTGGCCCACGCCTCGGAGTTCTTCTCCAGCCACTTCAGCGGCTTCTGTGCTTGTGCCGGTCCGCTCTGCACGGCCAGGGCGACGACCGTGTCGGCGGTGTTGCCGAAGTCGGGCTGGTCGGTGGCACCGGGGAGGGAGGAGGTGAGGTGACCGTCCTTGGCGACGGCCTGTGCGAGGTAGGAGGCGCCGTTGGCCGCGGCCCGGTCGGGGCTGGGCTTGCCGGAGTCCTCGCAACGGGCCTCGGAGCCCTTGCCGTTGCCCTCGGGGGCCATGCCCTGCCCGAGGGCGGCGACGACGGCGGCCGCCGTGGCGTCCGCGTTGGCGGCGAGCTTGCCCTTCTTGTCCGGCTGGTAGGCGAAGGCGCCGGCCCCGTCGCCGGAGCACGGCAGGGCGAAGGTGAGCAGGGCGTCGTAGGGGGACTTGCCGTCCTTGACGACGCTCTCCGGCTTCTGGCCGGCGGCGGCGAGCGCGCCGATCACGACCGAGGTCGAGTTGGTGTCGCTGGGCCCGCCGGGCGTGTATCCCCAGCCGCCGTCCTTGTTCTGCACGGACTTCAGCCAGGACACCGCCTTGCCGGTGGCCGTGTCGTGGCCGCCGAGCGCGGCGAGGGCCTGCACGGCGGCGGCGGTGCTGTTGGTGTCGACCATCAGCTTGGCGTCGCAGGCCTTGCCGGGCTCGGCGCGGAAGGCCGCGAAGGAGCCTTCGGCGCACTGCTGTCCGGTCAGCCAGTCCACGGCCTTGGCGGCGGGCCGCACCTCCATGGTGTGCTGCGCGAGCAGCGCCAGGGACTGGCGCCAGACGCCGTCGTACTGGGGGTCGGTGGTGCCGTAGAGCCCCGCCGGAAGAGCCGGAGACGACGGGGACGGGCCGGCGGACGTGTCTGCGACGGCGGGGGCCGCGCTGCCGATCACGGCGACGGCGGCGGCCAGGGCCGCGGCGCTGCGGCGGAAGTTCATGATCGGCGGGTGCCTCTCCCTGCGGGGAGCCGGACAGCACGGGACACCCCGGCGGCTCGGCTCCGTATACCTCGACGGTGCGATGCGCCGGCGGATCTGCCGATGCGCATGAGCCGGTCACGTCCCGCCCCGGGCATTCCGGCTCGCCGCCCTCGCGGGACGGCTCACGGCTGCGGGTCAGCGCCGGATTTCCACCGGCTTCCCCCCGAACGGGTGTGATGACGACCCGGTCACTCTACCGGCCTACCGGAAAGGCCCCGAGGGGTGCCCGATGCCCGTCTCGCCCGGCGCGGGAGAATCCGAAAAAATCTTCGGATTGGGGGGTTCCATCCGGGTCGGACGGATTTATTCTGTAAGTGGCCTACGAGGCGAGTGAGGGAGTTCAACCGGAGTAGCCGACTTTGGCGAGACGCTACGGCATCCGCTGAGGCCGACGTCGACGGTCGGGCTGAGAGGCCGGAAGGTAGTAGTCGGACCCGAAGGCGACCCCCATTACCTGATCCGGGTAATACCGGCGAAGGGAACCCGTCTCGTAGGTCCTATTCGTGCGCCTCGAGGGGCGCCTCGGGGGGCAGGGTCAGGTCGATCAGCCGGCACGCCGTCCCTATGTCGGCCTTCGCCTGGGCGAGGGAGGCGCGGCCCGAGAGCCAGGTGATCAGGGCCGAGAGCCAGGTGTGCTCGATCACGCGGACCGCGGAGAGCTGCTCGGCGGTGGGCTCCTCCAGGCCCATGGCGTCCAGGATGATCGCGGTGGTCTGGCGGGAGACCTGGTCGACCTCCGGGCTCACGCTGCGGTCCGCGAAGGTCAGCGCGCGGACCATCGCGTCCGCGAGGTGGGGGTCGCGCTGGAGGGCGCCGAAGGCGCGCATCAGGGTCTCCGCCACCCGCTCGGCGGCGCTCTCGCCGGCCGGCGGGTTCTTGCGCAGCGTGCCGTGCAGGCGCTCCAGCTGGTCCTGCATCGTGGCGACGAGCAGGTGGACCTTGGACGGGAAGTACCGGTAGAGCGTGCCCAGCGCCACCTGCGAGGACTCCGCGACCTCCCGCATCTGCACGGCGTCGAAGCCGCCCCGGGCGGCCAGTTGCGCGCTCGCGCGCAGGATGCGGCGGCGGCGGGCCTCCTGCCGCTCGGTGAGGGGCGGTGAGGCCGGCCGGGAGGTACTGGCTCGCGCAGGCATGGATCCCGTTCCGTGACAGTCGGTGAGGCAGGGGCCGGTAGGGGGACCGGACCGCGGGCGGTGGCGCGGGCCGTGGTGCGAATCACCCGATCCACTGCTCACAGCGTGGCTACCTCCCGGTAGATTCGGAGCCTCCTGAACGATCAAGTCTGAAACTTGTTCTAGATTAGCGTCCCGACGTAATCTCGCGGGACAGTGCAGTCAGAAGGGGGGCCGGAGTGACCGCTGAGCCCAGTCAGGCGGGGTCCCCGGCGGACCTGGCCGAGGACGGCGAGCGACCGCTCTGCATAGCGCTCCTCACCTACAAAGGGAACCCGTTCTGCGGCGGCCAGGGCGTCTACGTACGCCATCTCTCGCGCGAACTGGCCCGCCTCGGCCACCGGGTCGAGGTGATCGCCGCCCAGCCGTACCCCGTCCTCGACACCCCCGACACCCTCGGTGACATCGCCGGCCACGGCCACGGCCACGACGGCCGGCTGCGCCTGACCGAGCTGCCGAGCCTGGACCTCTACCGGCAGCCGGACCCCTTCCGCACCCCGAAGCGCGACGAGTACCGCGACTGGATCGACGCGCTGGAGGTCGCCACCATGTGGGTCGGCGGCTTCCCCGAACCGCTGACCTTCTCGCTGCGCGCCCGCCGCCATCTGCGCGCCCGGCGCGGGGAGTTCGACATCGTCCACGACAACCAGACCCTGGGATACGGGCTGCTGGGGGACGTCGGCGCGCCCTTGGTCACCACCATCCACCACCCCATCACCGTGGACCGGAAGTTGGAGCTGGACGCCGCCGAGGGATGGCAGCGGCGCTGGTCCGTACGGCGCTGGTACGCCTTCACCCGCATGCAGAAGCGCGTCGCGCGCAGGCTGCCCTCCGTGCTCACCGTCTCCGGCACTTCCCGCCAGGAGATCGTCGACCACCTCGGCGTGCGCGAGGACCGCGTCCACGTCGTGCACATCGGCGCCGACACCGACCTGTTCTCACCCGACCCGGCCGTGCGGCAGGTGCCCGGCCGGATCGTGACCACCTCCAGCGCGGACGTGCCGCTCAAGGGGCTGGTGTTCCTCGTCGAGGCGCTGGCGAAGGTGCGCGCCGAGCACCCCGCCGCGCACCTCGTCGTCGTCGGCAAGCGGCCCGAGCAGGGTCCGGTCGCGCAGGCGGTCGAACGCTACGGCCTCGAAGGCGCCGTCGAGTTCGTGAAGGGGATCTCGGACGCCGAACTGGTCGGCCTGGTCCGCTCGGCCGAGGTCGCGTGCGTTCCGTCGCTGTACGAGGGCTTCTCCCTCCCGGCGGCCGAGGCCATGGCCACGGGCACTCCGCTGGTCGCCACGACCGGGGGCGCCGTCCCCGAGGTCGCCGGACGCGACGGCGAGACGTGCCTGGCCGTGCCGCCGGGCGACGCCGGGGCGCTGGCCGTGGCGCTCGGCCGGCTGCTGGGAGACCCGGAGCTGCGCCTCCGGCTGGGCCGGGCCGGGCGTGAGCGGGTCCTGCGGCACTTCACCTGGGCCCGTGCCGCCGAGGGGACCGTGGCCAGGTACCGCGAGACCCTCGCCCGTTCCCGCGCGGGCACCCCCGTCGCGGCCGCCCCGGTGGCCGGCCCCGCGCGGACCGGCACCACCACGACCGACGCCGACCTCAACCGAGAAAGCAGGGCCACGTGCTGACCGTCGACTTCTCCCGGTTCCCGCTCGCCCCGGGCGACCGCGTGCTGGACCTCGGATGCGGTGCCGGCCGGCACGCGTTCGAGTGCTACCGGCGCGGGGCCCGGGTCGTGGCGCTGGACCGCAACGGCGAGGAGATCCGCGAGGTCGCCAAGTGGTTCGCGGCGATGAAGGAGGCCGGGGAGGCACCGGAAGGGGCGACCGCGACCGCCATGGAGGGCGACGCGCTGGCGCTGCCCTTCCCCGACGATTCCTTCGACGTCGTCATCATCTCCGAGGTGATGGAGCACATCCCCGACGACAAGGGCGTCCTCGCCGAGATGGTCCGGGTGCTCCGGCCGGGCGGGCGGATCGCCGTCACCGTGCCGCGCTACGGCCCCGAGAAGGTCTGCTGGGCCCTGTCCGACGCCTACCACGAGGTGGAAGGCGGCCACATCCGCATCTACAAGGCCGACGAACTCCTCGGCAGAATGCGCGAGGCGGGCCTGAAGCCCTACGGCACCCACCACGCGCACGCGCTGCACTCGCCGTACTGGTGGCTGAAGTGCGCGTTCGGCGTCGACAACGACCAGGTGCTGCCGGTGCGGGCGTACCACAAGCTGCTGGTCTGGGACATCATGAAGAAGCCGCTGGCCACCCGGGTGGCCGAGCAGGCGCTGAACCCGCTGATCGGCAAGAGCTTCGTGGCGTACGCGACGAAGCCGCGGCTGCCCGACACGGCCGGGGGCGCCGAGGCGTGACGACTCCCCGGACAGAACACCTCGTCCTGCCCGGAGTCCTCACCGCCGGGCAGGCCGCCGCGACCGTACGCGGCATACTCGCCGGCCAGCGGGAGGACGGGGCGATCCCGTGGTTCCGCGGGCACCACCTCGACCCGTGGGACCACGTCGAGGCGGCGATGGCGCTGGACGCGGCCGGCGAGCACGAGGCCGCCGAGCGTGCCTACGCGTGGCTGGCCCGCCACCAGCTCCAGGACGGCTCCTGGTACGCGGCCTACGCCGACGGGGCGCACGACGACGTCACCGACCGCCGCCGGGAGACCAACTTCGTCGCCTACACGGCCGTTGGGGTCTGGCACCACTACCTCTCGACGGGCGACGACACCTTCCTGGACCGCATGTGGCCCGTCGTGTACGCGGCGATCGAGTTCGTGCTGCGGCTCCAGCAGCCCGGCGGGCAGATCGGCTGGAAGCGGGAGGACGACGGCACGGACACCGCGGACGCGCTGCTGACCGGGTGCTCCTCGGTCCACCACGCGCTGTGCTGTGCGCTGGCCATCGCGGAGCAGCGTGAAGAGCCGCAGCCGGACTGGGAGTTGGCGGTCGGTGCGCTCCGGCACGCGATCCGCGCGCACCCGGAGCGGTTCCTGGACAAGGACCGCTACTCCATGGACTGGTACTACCCGGTGCTGGGCGGCGCGCTGACCGGCGCGGAGGCGAAGGCGCGCATAGCGGAGGGCTGGGACCGCTTCGTGGTGCCCGGACTCGGGGTGCGCTGCGTCGTCCCCAACCCGTGGGTGACGGGCGGGGAGTCGGCCGAACTCGCCCTGACCCTGTGGGCGGTGGGCGAGTCCGACCACGCTCTGGCCGTGCTCCAGTCCATCCAGCACCTGCGCGACCCGGACACCGGCCTGTACTGGACGGGCTACGTCTTCGAGGACGACGCCGTGTGGCCCCGCGAACTGACCATGTGGACCGCCGGTTCCCTGCTGCTCGCGGTGGCCGCGCTCGGCGGCCACGAGGCCACCTGCACGGTCTTCGCGGCGGGCGACCGCCTGCCGCGGGGCCTCGACACGGACTGCTGCGGCTGACGCCGTTCGTCAGTCCGGACCTGCCCGCACCGGCCCGCCGCCGTCAGTGCCGGTGCATCCGGTTGGCGACGGCGTGGCCGACGAAGAGGTACACCACGGCGGCCAGACCGTAGCCGGCGATCACGCGGGCCCAGGGCCTGTCGAAGGTGAAGAGGTCCCGGGACCAGCCGGCCAGCCAGTCGGCCGCGCCGTGGACGAACCGGACCAGCTCGTTGGCCCGGTTGGCGTCCAGCAGGTACATCAGAATCCACAGTCCGAGGATGACGGCCATGACGTCCGCGACCACCGCGATGACCGTACCGGCGGAGTTGGAACCTGTGCGATATCGAGGGGACATGCCCTTGCGTCTGCCCCGGAATCCCGCCGGAAACCCGGCCTACGCACGGGGAGTGACCCGGAGGATACCTCCAGTGCACTGTTTCGGCACGGCCACCCGGGATCACACGGACCTCCTGAACAACACCCGGAGCAACATGTTCGGGAGGACATCGTGCCCGTACCGATACGGCGCCTCGCCCTGGCGCTGACGCTCTGCTGCGCCCTGCTCGCCGGTTCCACCGGGTGGGCCGTGGGCGCCCAGAGCACTCCGCAACGCAGTCCGACGGTCGCCGTGGCGGCGGCCAAGCCCAGCCCCACCACGCCCGCGGAGAGGCAGCACTTCGCCAAGACCCGGTTCGTGGCGAACGCGGCGCTCGCGGCCGGGGCCACCTACGAGTGGATCGTGAAACCGTACAAGCAGGGCAAGTTCAAGAAGGGCGCTCCCCACCGCAAGCGCACCCTCATCAAGGCCGCCCTGGCTGGTGCCTTCACGTACAACCGGCTCAAGGCCGCCGTGCGCAACGCCCATGGCGACCCCCTGCTGTCGAAGGCACTCGCCCCGCTCAACAAGGCCATCAACGACCTGAAGGCCCTGCCCGCCAAGCTGCGCCACGGCGACACCTCGGCCGTCGGTGACTACAACAAAGTCATCAACAAGGTGAAGGGCGCCGGGAGCAGCGCGGGCGCCCCGGTCCACAACAAGGTGCCGACCCATTCGCAGCTCATCCACGGCTCCTAGGAGCCGTTCCGGGCTGTTCACCGACGGCCTGCCGGGTCCAGGCCTCGCGTGCGGCACGGCAACGGCCCCCCGCCCGGTGAGGGCGAGGGGCCGCGGCGCGGGTCCGGCGGGCCGGATCAGCCGCGCTGGATGTTGGACGCGTCCTGGAGGACACCCCGGCGGCCGTCCTGCATCTCGGTCAGCAGGCCCTGACCGCGCTGCTCCACGGCCAGGTACCACACGCCCGGCGCCAGTTCGGCGATCGGCGCGGGGGAGCCGTCCTCCGCGAACAGCGGACGCGGCGCCGGCACGGCGAACCAGAACGGCGAGAAGCCGGCCACGGGCTGCTGCCCCTGCGGGACCTGCTGCGGCTGGCCACCGCCGAACGACGGCTGGTTCTGCTGCGGCTGCCCGCCGAAGGGCTGCTGAGTGCCCGGGCAGCCGTACCCGCCCTGCGGCTGTCCGCCGTAGGGCTGCGGCGCGGCCGGCCTGGGCGCGGGCATCAGGGCGGCCTGAAGGGCCGGGACCAGCGGAGTGGCGACGGCGCCTGCGGCCAGGACGAGGGCCGCGATGAAGCCCAGGATCAGGCCGGAGCCCGCGCCGACCTGGGGAGCGTCCACCAGGTTCCAGAACATGATCCACGCGACCAGGACCGTGAACGCCACTCCCACCGCGCCCAGGTCCAGGCCCGCCACCTTGCGGGGCTGCGGCAGACACCGGTTGACGACGATCAACGCGGCGCCGATCACTCCGCCCATGTAGACGCCGAGCCCCAGCCCGAGCGCGTCCCAGGCGTTGCTGGTCAGGAGGCTCGAGTAGGTGTGGAGGAACGACGCGATGAACAGCAACACCGCTGCTCCGATCACCACGCCGTCGCCCCGAGTGAGGGAGCGGATATTCACGTCAGGTCCTTCTGGTTCGTCGTCTCGTCGGTGGAGGCGTCGCTGTCACCATCTCGCCGTCAGGCCGCGGTGCGAAGCGCGGGGGTGGCGCCTCATCGTACGGATGACACTATCGTCCGTACGGCCACGATGTCCGCCGGGATGAGTGCCCTGATCACGACCCGCGCAGGAAACTCACGATTCCCTCAGAGATCCCCTCTGCCGCCTTCTGCCGCCAGTTGCCGCTGGTGAGCGATGCCGCGTCCTTGCTATCGCGCATGTTGCCGCACTCGATGAACACCTTGGGAACCGTTGACAGATTGAGACCGCCCAAATCCTTCCGCGTGACGAGGCCGGTGCCGCCGCCGATGTAGTTGGACGGCGCCTCGCCCGTGACCCGGACGAAGTTGCCCGCGATGCGCTCGCCCAGATCCCGGGAGGAGGAGACGATCGGTCGGGTGTCGGCGGAGCCGGCGTGCACGGCCCCCGGGAGGATGACGTGGAAGCCGCGGTCGCCGGTCGCCGCGCCGTCGGCGTGGATCGACACGGAGGCGTCCGCGTGCGCGTTGTTGCCGATCCGGGCGCGCTCGTCGACGCACGGGCCCCAGGCCGGAGAGCCGCCGTCGTGGGTCAGCTTCACCGTCGCGCCCTGCGCCTCGAGCAGCGCGCGCAGCCGGTGGGCCACGTCCATCGTGAACCGGGCCTCGGTGTAACCGGCGTTGGTGGACGTGCCGGTGGTGTCGCACTCCTTGCGGTTGGTGCCGATGTCCACCGTGCGGTTGATCTCCGCCGTGTGCCGGAAGTTGCCCTGATTGTGGCCCGGGTCGATGACGACGACCTTGCCCCTGAGCGGGCCGGAGGCGGCGGGGGACCGGCCGGCCCCCTTGCCGTTCTGACCGGAGGAGGAGGGCGGCACCGGCTTCTCGGACGCCTTGGCCCCCTTGGACGCCTCGGACGTCTCGGACGCCGAGGGGGAGCCGGTCGCCGACGGCGGGGCCGCCGTGTCCGAGCCGCCGCCCGGGTCGCCCACCGCCTCGTACACCAGCCAGCCCAGCAGCGCGCCGGGCACCAGCGCCGCGAGGGAGACGGTCAGGAGCCCTCGGCGGAGGCGGCCGGGGCGCTCGGGCTGCGGGACATCGAAGTCGGGGCCTGTGTACGACACGTCTGCGACTCTAACGGCGGGTGCGGGTGCCTGCTTCGGTTCGCCGCAGTACGCGCAGCGATCCGGCCGCCGACTCCTCGGTGAAGGCGCCCGACTCCAGGGCCCGCAGGTAGACGCGGTACGGGGCCTGCCCGGTGAACTCGTCCACCGGGTCCGGGAACACGTCGTGGATGACCAGAAGCCCGCCTTCGGCCAGGTGCGGCGCCCACCCCTCGTAGTCGGCGCCGGCGTGCTCGTCGGTGTGACCGCCGTCCACGAAGACCAGGCCGAGCGGGGTGTTCCACAGGGCGGCGATCTGCGGCGAGCGGCCGACGAGTGCCACCACGTGCTCCTCGAGACCCGCCCGGTGCAGGGTCCTGCGGAACGTGGGGAGCGTGTCCATCAGCCCGGTCTCGGGGTCGACCGTCTCCGGGTCGTGGTACTCCCAGCCGGGCTGCTGCTCCTCGCTGCCGCGGTGGTGGTCCACGGTGAGCGCGGTGACCCCGGCCCGCCGGGCCGCGTCGGCGAGCAGGATCGTCGAGCGCCCGCAGTACGTGCCGACCTCCAGCAGCGGCAGCCCGAGCCGCCCGGCCGCCACGGCCGCCGCGTACAGCGCGAGCCCCTCGTCGGTGGGCATGAACCCCTTCGCGGCCTCGAACGCGGCGAGGACTTTCGGCTCGGGTGCCGCGGGCATGGGGGTCCTTCCTGTCGGTCGTGCATCCGTTCCGGCGCCATGCTGCCGCACCCCCTGCCGCGCGGGCGACAGGGGGTGCGGTGGCATATCTCTCAGGCGTACGGCTGCCTCAGGCGGTGACCGACTCGCCCGGCAGGGACAGGTCCAGGTCGACCGGGTGGTCCTCGCCGGGGTGGGTCGCCGCGCTCGCGTGCGGGCCGTGCCCGGCGGCGCGGGCGGCCAGGACGTACGGGCCCCTGGCCGGGACCGCGAGGGCGTAGCTGCCGTCCTCCGCGGAGAGCGTGGCGCCCGCCTGGCGGCCGCGGCGGTCGATCAGCGTGACCTTGGCACGGGCGACCGGGGTGCCGCCGGAGTCCAGGACCCGGCCGCGGAAGCCGCGCAGGACCGCCTCGGCCCGTGCCAGGTTGGCGTCCTCCTCGCTGCTCGCGCGCAGCCGCGGGCCCGTCGAGAGGTTCGGCCGGGGCAGGCACAGGGCCAGCGCCAGGCCCACCACGACGGCGGCCGTGGCGATCAGGAAGGAGACGCGGAAGCCGTGCATGGTGGGGATCGCGAGTCCGCCGGTGTGGTGCGCGGTGTCGGCCAGCACCATGCCGATCACGGCGCTGGACACCGAGGTGCCGATGGACCGCATCAGGGTGTTGAGGCCGTTCGCCGCGCCCGTCTCGGAGGCCGGGACCGCGCCGACGATCAGCGCGGGCAGCGAGGAGTACGCCAGTCCGATGCCGGCGCCCAGGACCACCGAGATGACGACGGTCTGCCAGGCCGCGTTCATCAGGCCGAGGCCGGCGGCGTATCCGACGGCGATGACCATCAGGCCGATGATCAGGGTGACCTTCGGGCCGTAGCGGGCGGACAGGCGGGCGTAGACCGGCGCGGTGAACATCATGGTCAGGCCCAGCGGGGCCACGCACAGACCGGCGACGACCATCGACTGACCGAGCCCGTAGCCGGTGGCGGCGGGCAGCTGGAGCAGCTGGGGCAGGACGAGGGAGACGACGTAGAAGCTGACGCCGACCATGATCGAGGCGAGGTTGGTCAGCAGCACCTCGCGGCGGGCGGTGGTGCGCAGGTCGACCAGCGGGGCCGCGACGCGCAGCTCCATCAGGCCCCACAGGAGCAGGACGACGACGGCCGCGGCGAACAGGCCGAGCGTGGTGGGCGACGACCAGCCCCAGTCGCTGCCCTTGGTGACGGGCAGCAGGAGCAGGACCAGGCCGACGGACAGGCCCAGCGCGCCCGGCAGGTCGAAGGAGCCCTCGGCGCGCGCCGGGGACTCCGGTACGGCGAGGAGGGTGAGGCCGATGGAGAGGACGCCGAGGCCGGCGGCGCCGTAGAAGAGGGTGTGCCAGTCGGTGTGCTGGGCGACCATGGCCGCGGCGGGCAGGGCGAGACCGCCGCCGACGCCGATCGAGGAACTCATCAGCGCCATGGCGGAGCCGAGCCTCTCGCGCGGCAGCATGTCCCGCATCAGGCCGATGCCGAGCGGGATCGCGCCCATCGCGAAGCCCTGGAGCGTGCGGCCCGCGATCATGGGCAGCAGGGCGGAGGTGAACGCGCTGACCAGCGCGCCGACCACCATCACGGCGAGGCTGGCGATCAGCATGCGGCGCTTGCCGTACAGGTCGCCGAGGCGGCCCATGATCGGCGTGGCCACCGCGCCGGACAGGAGGGTGGAGGTCAGGACCCAGGTGGCGTCGCTGGGCGAGGTGTCCAGCAGTTGCGGCAGGTCCTTGATGACCGGGACGAGCAGGGTCTGCATCACCGCGACGACGATCCCCGCGAAGGCGAGCACCGGGACGACGGCCCCGCTCGCTCTCCGTTCGGGCCGTCCGGTCGTCGTGAGCGTCATCGAGTGGAGCCTCCGGGCCGTGAGGGTGGAGCGTGCGGTCATCCGTGCGGAACGAGCGCTGGGTCAACCCCGTAGGCCGAGGCAGCTATTCCGATGCTTTGGCGTACTAACTATTTCTTGACCGTTCCGTGAGGATCTGAACGCCTGTCAGGCGGCCCGCGGGCCGGGGGAGTGGAGGAAAAACCGGGGCCGGCCCGGCCGTGGAAGCCCTTCTCCGGCTCTTGGGCGCGGGTGCGGGCGGAGTTTCGCACCGGGCCGGGGGTGAGGCCTCTCCGGTCCCCGCCGCGGCCCGGCACCCGCGCGGACAGCGATCCCGCAGCAGCCCGCGGACACCCACTGACCTGGGCTTTCGTGGTGCCCGACCCTAGAATTGGCCCACTTGGGCCCACTTGGCCCATTCGAGCACGTCGAATGCGGAAGGGGGTCGTATGGAGCGGGACATACGCACGGTCGACGATGTGCTGGCGCTGCTGGACCGGCTGTTCGCGCCGGACGCCGACCGGTGGACGGGTGGCGCGGCCGGCTGGTGGGACGGGTTCTACGCGGACCGGACCCGTCCGGTGCCGTTCTTCGCGGACAAGCCGGACGAGAACCTCGTCGAGTGGCTGGAGCGGGGGCTGATCGGCGGCCACCGGGCACTGGACCTCGGGTGCGGGCCGGGGCGCAACGCCCTGCACCTCGCCGAGCGCGGCTTCGAGGTGGACGCGGTCGACCTGTCGCCGCAGGCCATCGCCTGGGCCCGGGAGAGGGCCCGGGAGACGGGGGCCGAGGTGCGGTTCCTGTGCCAGGACGCCTTCGGTTCCGCCGGCTCGCCCCTCATCGGCCCGTACGACCTGGTGTACGACTCCGGCTGCTTCCACCATCTGCCGCCGCACCGCCGGATCAGCCACCTGGCTCTGCTCGACCGGGTCCTGGCCCCCGGCGGCCACCTGGCCCTGACCTGTTTCGCGGCCGGAGCCATGGGCTGCGAGCTGTCGGACGCGGAGCTGTACCGCAGCGGCAGTATGCACGGTGGGCTCGCGTACACGCCCGAGTCGTTGCGGCGGATCTTCGCGGACCTGACCGAGGTGGAACTGCGCCGGATGCGGGACGAGCCGGAGGGGTCGCCCTGCTTCGGGGAGGCGTTCCTGTGGGCGGGGCTGTTCCGGCGGGAGCCGGGGTAGCGAACGCCCGGGGCGCGTCCGGGCGGCGGAGTCACAGCCAGCCCTGGCGGCGGGCCTCCCGTACGGCCTCCGTGCGGTTGCGGGTGCCGGTCTTGCCGATCGCGGCGGACAGGTAGTTGCGGACGGTGGACTCCGACAGGTGCAGCTTCGCGGCGACGTCGGCGACCGTCGCCCCGTCGGCGGAGGCCCTCAGCACATCGCACTCGCGGGCGGTGAGCGGACTGGGGCCCGCGCTGAGGGCGGCCGCGGCGAGCACCGGGTCGACCACCGTCTCCCCGGCCAGCACCCGGCGGATCGCGGCCGCCAGTTCCTCCACCGGCCCGTCCTTGACCAGGAAGCCCCCGGCCCCGGACTCCATGGCCCGGCGCAGATAGCCGGGCGGGCCGAAGGTGGTCAGGATCAGCACCCGGCAGCCGGGAGCCTGCTCGCGCAGCTCGGCGGCGGCGTCCAGACCGCTCATCCCGGGCAGTTCGATGTCCAGCAGCGCCACGTCGGGGCGGTGGGCCAGCGCGGCGTCCACGACGGCGTCGCCCGCCGAGACCTGGGCGACGACCTCCATGTCGTCCTCCATGCCGAGCAGGAGGGCGAGCGCGCCCCGCATCATCTGCTGGTCCTCCGCGAGCAGGAGGCGGATGGGCTTGGCGGGACGGCGGTCTCCGGGCGTCTCGGTCACGGGCCAAGGGTATTGACTCGCGCCCCGCGGGCGCGGGCGCGCGGACCGGTCACCTCGACGACGAGCCGAGCCGGACGCCGTCCTCCACCGGCTCCCCGCCGTCCACGGGCACTTCGGCGGTCACCGTGAAACCGCCGCGGGGCGAGGGGCCG
The DNA here is from genome assembly GCF_040643155.1 of Streptomyces sp. NPDC047453. Classification (NCBI taxonomy): domain Bacteria; kingdom Bacillati; phylum Actinomycetota; class Actinomycetes; order Kitasatosporales; family Streptomycetaceae; genus Streptomyces; species Streptomyces sp. NPDC047453. The sequence continues at coordinate 350,217 of NZ_JBEYTS010000001.1, forward strand.
GCCCGCAGCGAACCGCCCGCCGTCGCGAGGCGTTCGGTCAGTCCCTTCAGACCGGTGCCATCCACCCCGGTCGGGTCCGCGTCCCCGGCCGGCCCGGCGGACGCGTCGTACCCGTCGTCGACGACCGTCAGGCGGGCCCGCCCGGCCGTGCCGGTGACGCTGATCTCGCAGCGGCTCGCGCCGCTGTGCCGTACGGCGTTGGTCACCGCCTCGCGCACCACCCAGCCCAGCAGCGCCTCGGCGCCCGGTGTCAGCGGAGGGCCCGACCGGCGCACCACGGGCTCGATGCCGGCGGCGGTCAGCGCCGAGCGGGCCCGGTCGAGTTCCGTGCCGAGGCCGCCCTCGCGGTAGCCGGTGACCGCCTCGCGGATCTCGGTGAGCGCCTGCCGCCCGACGGACTCGATGTCGGTGATCTGCGTCAGCGCCGCCCCCATGTCGCGGGGCGCCAGCCGCCGGGCCGCCTCCGACTTCACCACGATCACCGACAGCGTGTGGCCGAGCAGGTCGTGCAGGTCCCGGGAGAAGCGCAGCCGCTCCTCCTCCACCGCGCGGCGGGCCAGCTCCTCCCGGGCGGCGCGCAGTTCCCGCACGGCGTCGGACAGGCTGAGGATCACCGCCGTCACCACCGTCGACAGGAACGTGCCGTAACCGATGTTGATCCCGTTCCAGCCCTCGCGCAGCCCGGCGACGACCCCCGCGAACAGGCCAAGACCCACACCGATCCGGCCGAGCAGCGGCCCGCGCAGGGCCGCGCCCGTCGCCAGGCCGAACAGCGGCAGGAACAGCAGCCAGGTACCGCCGTACCCGATGGCCAGAGCGCACGTCACCAGGAACAGCAGCAGCAGCGCGAGGCGGGTGGAGCGAGCCGTACGCGTTCGCTTGTGGAAGGCACGGAACACCACATAGATGTAGAGCGAGTTGAAGGCCAGCAGGCCGAGGCCGCCGATCCACGGGTTCGGGGCCTTGCCCTGGAACAGGTTGGAGAAGGCGCCCATCCCCATCAGCAGCCAGGGCAGCAGGGAGAAGCCGGTGGGCGGCGGCCCCGGGTGCTCGGACTCCTGCCCGCCCCCGTGCCCCGTCCCGTGTTCCACGCGGCAGGAGACCCTGCGTGACCAGTTCATGTTCGCGCTCCCCGATCAGACCTTGCCGGCATGACGGCGGTAGGACAGCACGGCGTACGAACCGAACAGCGACAGCCAGCCCGCCAGTACGAGGATGGCACCCGCCGCCGGAGCGTGGCCCTCCGCGACCGACACTCCGAGTTCGGCGATCCCGTGCGTGGGCGTGTACCCGGACAGGGCGCGCAGCCAGTGCGGGAACAACTCGACGGGGAACCACAGGCCGCCGAGCACCGCGAGCCCCAGGTTGCACACCATGTTGACCACGCCCGTGGTCTGCGCGGTCAGCCCGTAGCCGTTGCCCAGGCCGAGCAGTGTGAACGGGACCGAGCCCAGCCACAGCAGCAGCGCCGCCGACGCCCACTGCCACGCCGCCAGCCGTACGCCGTTGAGCAGGCCGCCCGCCAGCAGCACCGCGCAGATCGCGGGCAGCACGGTCACCGAGGCGGTCAGCGCCCGCCCGGTGACGACCTGGCGCGGGGTCATCGGGGTCACCCTGAGCTGCCGCAGCCAGCCGACCGTACGGTCCTCGGCGACGCCGCCGCCGGTGTTGAGGGCCGAGCCGACCGCGCCGTAGGCGGCCATGCCCACCATGGAGGCGGTCCGCCAGCCCCGGTCGGCGCCGTCGCCGAGGTTGGTGAACAGCAGGTACATCATCACCGGCATCGCGATCCCGCCGATCACGAAGCCCGTGTCGCGCAGGGTGCGGCGCACCTCCAGCCGCAGGTAGTCCAGTACGTCGCGCATCACGCCGCCTCCCCTTCGAACTCCGTGGCCGCCCGCGCGCCCGTCAGGGCCAGGAAGGCGTCGTCCAGCGAGGCCGGTGCGACCTCCAGCCCTCGAACGGCACCCAGCCCGGCCAGGGCGATCACGGTCGCGTCCGGGTCGTCGGTGCGCAGCCGCGCCCGGTCCCCGCGCACCTCCAGCGACCGCACGCCGGGCAGGAGTTCCAGGCCCTCGATGCCCCGCCCGGCCAGGTCGAAGGCGACCAGGCCGCCGCCCGCCGCCCGCCGCAGTTCCTCGCCGGTACCGTCGGCGACGAGCCGGCCGTGGTCCAGGACGAGGATCCCGTCGGCGTGCGCGTCGGCCTCCTCCAGGTAGTGCGTGGAGAACAGCACGGTGCGACCGCCGCGCGCGTAGGCCCCCATCGCGTCCCAGAAGGCGTGGCGCGCCTCCACGTCCAGGGCCGCCGTCGGCTCGTCCAGCACCAGCAGCGCGGGGTCGCCGGCCACCGCGACCGCGAACCGCACCCGCTGTGCCTGGCCACCGGAGAGCCGGTCCACCCGCCGTCCGGCCAGATGGGCGATCCCGGCCAGCTCAAGGGCGCGGGCGACGGGCAGCGGCGCCGGGTAGCGGCCGGCCACGAAGGCCACCAGCTCGCGGACGGTGACCCGGGGCACCGCCCGCGCCTCCTGGAGCATGGCGCCGACCAGACCGGCGCGCACCGCCCGCTCGGGCGGCCCGCCGAACAGCTCGACCATGCCCGCGTCGGGCGGGAGCAGGCCGAGCAGCAGCGAGATCGCCGTCGACTTGCCGGCGCCGTTGAGGCCGAGCAGGGCCACCGTCTCGCCGCGCTCGATGGTCAGGTCGACGCCGTCGACGGCGCGCACGGCGCCGAAGGCCTTGACGGCCCGTGTGAAGGACACGGCACGCCCTGTCCGTGTCATGTCTGCGACGTGTGTCATGCCTACGACGCTACGAACTCCCGTGCCGCGCCCGGCAGATGCGCTTGTACGGACTCCGGCAGGACAAATGTCACGGCCGGCCGGCCCGCTTCGTAATGATCTGACTGTGTGTCAGGTGTCTTCACAGCCGAACAGCGCTGGGCTATACAGGAGGGCGCCAGGAGACTCTGATTCCGGAGACCCATGCCCATCGACGCAGCCCAGGCCCTCGCGGCCGAACCCCGAACCGTTGAGATCTCCTGGAGCCCCAGGGACGTCCTGCTCTACCACCTCGGTATCGGCGCGGGCCTGCCCGCCACCGACCCCGGCGAACTGCGCTACACCCTGGAGACGCGGCTGCACGTCCTGCCGAGCTTCGCCACCGTCGCCGGCGGCGGCTCGCCCGGCGTGATCAGCGGCCTGTCCATGCCCGGCGTCGACGTCGACCTCGCCCGCGTCCTGCACGGCGGCCAGTCGCTGACCGTGCACCGCCCCCTTCCGGTGGCGGGCACCGCCACCGCCACCAGCCGCATCGCCGCCGTCTACGACAAGGGCACGGCGGCCGTCCTGGTCATGCGCACCGAGGTCGCCGACGGCGACGGCCCGCTGTGGACCCATGACGCGGAGATCTTCGTCCGGGGCGAGGGCGGCTGGGGCGGTGAGCGCGGTCCCTCCGCCCGCTCCGCCGCGCCGGCCGGCGAGCCGGACCGCATCGTCGAGCGGACGGTCCGCGAGGACCAGGCCCTGCTCTACCGTCTGAGCGGCGACTGCAACCCGCTGCACGCCGACCCGGAGTTCGCCGCGCGCGCCGGCTTCGAGCGGCCCATCCTGCACGGGCTGTGCACCTACGGCATGACCCTCAAGGCGGTCGTCGACACACTGCTCGGCGGGGACGTGACCCGCGTACGGTCCTGCACCACGCGCTTCGCCGGGGTGGTGTACCCGGGCGAGACCCTGCGCATCCGCATGTGGCGGAGGGAGGGCGGGGTCCGGGTGACGGTGGGCGCCGTCGAACGGGAGGACGCGCCGGTGCTGACCGGCACGATCGTCGACCACAGCTGAGACGAAACGGCCCCGCCGTCAGCTGACGGGCGGGGCCGTTTCGTTCGACGTGCCGTCAGGCCGCCGATTCGTTCTGCTCCGCAGGCCTGCGGTGGCGGCCGCTGGGTGCGGCCTCACCGTCGCCGACCGAAACCGGACCCCGGTGCTTTCCGTGAGCCGCGGACTCTTCGACGTCGGCGGCGGACGGCTGGGTCGTGCTGGCGTCGCTCATCGGAAGAAATTCACCCCGTCAACAATGATCTTTCGTACAGCCGGGCGAGTCTAACCGGCACACCTCGGGTCGAATCCAGCCGGGCACGCCAACCGGCACTACTTCGTTACAAGCCGCCCCAGCGGCGCCTGTTGAAGTGGAACCGGGCGGGGGGCGGGGCGGGGGTCGAGAGAGGGCGGAGGGCCGGATTCCGGTGCGGGGGCGGGCGCGGGCGCGGGGTGCGGTCCGGGTACGGATTCGTCTTCCGGTCCGGGGCCGGGGTGAGGTCCGGCGTGTGGTGGGGCTTCGGGGGCGGGGTGGGGTTCGGTTCCGAGTCCGATGCGGAATCCGGTTCCGAGTGTGGAGTGGGTTCTGGCTCGGGGTGTGAGGTGCTGGTGCGAGGTGGCTTCGCGTGGGGCGGGGAGCCTGCTTTCGGGTCCGACGGGGGGCCGGGCCTCGGGTGTGGCGTGGGGGTTGGGTGCGGGCCTGGCCTCGGGTGTGGCGTGGGGGCCGGAGTCCAGACCGGCCCCGGGTGTGGCGTGGGGTTCGGGTGCGGGGTGCGGTCCGGTTCCGGGTGTGGCGTAGGGCCCGGGCTCGGTTTGTGGTTCGGGTTCGGCGGGCGGTCCGGGTTGGGCTCGTACTCCGGGCACGGAGGGCGGTTCGTGTTCGGCTCGTGGTCCAGCGTCGGCTCGTGGTCCGGATTCGGCTTGTGGTCCGGGCTCGGTTCCGGGGCGTGGTCCGGGTGCCGTGGCCCGGTCCGGCGCGTCGTGCGGAGCGTCGGGCGGGGTGGGGATCGGGATGCGTGCCCCCGTCCCCGCCCCCGCTCCCGCCAGTCCCGGTCGCGGCGCCGACTGCCTCGTCGGTGCCGTCCACCGCGCCACACCGCACGGCACCGCGCTCGTGGCGTAGGGCAGACGCAGTACGCCGTCGTCGGTCCAGAGTCCGGACCCGGCCAGCCACCCCTCGGGCGCCGGGAGATGACGTACCTGCCGCTCGGCGGGCCGCCACACGGCCACCCAGCTGCCGACCGCGCCGTCGCAGCGCAGCGCCACCCCGCACTGCTCGGGGGTGAGCACCTGCCCCGGCTGGATCGCGAACGGCGTCGCCACGCAGTCCGGCAGCCGGAGGCACTCGGGGAAGCGCACCGGCTGTGTGCTGCCCAGCACGCCCCAGCCGAGCCGTTGCTGCCCGGGGGAGGGGGCGTCCGAGCGGATCAGCAGCAGTCCGCTGTCGGGGTCGGCGAGCAGCAGCCGGTCGTCGCTGGCGGCCGCGATCTGGAGCAGCGGCGACGTCTCGCCGCCGCGCTCCAGGTCCACCACGACCGCCTTGGTGCGCCCGCCGGTCTCCCGGTCCAGGGCCAGCATCCGCCCGGCGCGGTCCAGCCAGACCCCGCCCGAGCAGCGGCCCGGCACCTCGGCCAGGTGCTCGGGCCCGAAGTCGCCGCCCACCACCAGCCACACCGCCGAGGACCGCTGGCCCACGGCGAGCGCGTAGGCCCGCTCGCCGCCGGGCGCGGGAGGCAGCAGCCGCAGCCCGGTGCCCTCCGGGCACTCGATGGCGCCGAGCGGCAGCTCGCCGGTGCCCGGTCCGGTCGGATACAGCAGCGAGAAGGTGTGCCGGCCGTCCACCAACCGCCGGATCAGCACCCGGCCGTCGCCCATCGGCAGCACCTCCGTGCCGGGCTCCTCGGGCTGGTTGCCGGGCAGCGGCACCGCGTACGGCTCGGGACCGTCCAGCGTCCAGCGCTCCGGGTACCAGGAGTCGCCGCTGCGTGCGAGCCGGGCGGCGTAGGCACCGTCCTTCGTGATCGTGCAGCCCGCCCGCGGGGTACCGTCGTCCGCGCCGGCCGCCGAAGTCTCGACAATGCAGGCTGTCATCGTTCGGTCACCTCCTGCCAGGACGGTAGTTTTCCTACACACACCGGGCGGACCGGCGGGCGGCTGCTTCACACATACGGGTGGCCGAAAAACGATTCGCCTGTGGAAACCGAGACCGATGTGCTGGACGGCCCCGGTCCGGACGTGGGGCGACGGCACCGGTTCAGCCGCGGCGAACACCCAGGTAGCCTTGCACCCGTGCCCCGTCTGTCTGAAGTCATCGCCGCGCTGGAGAACCTGTGGCCCGCCGAGCGGGCCGAGTCCTGGGACGCGGTCGGCACCGTCGTGGGCGACCCCGAGCAGGAGGTCGGCCGGGTCCTGTTCGCCGTCGACCCGGTCCAGGAGATCGTCGACGAGGCGGTGAAGCTGGGCGCGGACCTGCTGGTCACCCACCACCCGCTCTATCTGCGCGGTACGACGACCGTGGCGGCCTCCACCTTCAAGGGCCGCGTGGTGCACACCCTGATCAAGAACGACATCGCCCTGCACGTGGCCCACACCAACGCGGACACCGCCGACCCGGGCGTCTCCGACGCGCTGGCCGGGGCGCTGGATCTCAGGGTCGTACGCCCCCTGGTGCCGGACGCCACCGACCCGGAGGGCCGCCGGGGCCTGGGCCGGGTCTGCGAACTGGACCACCCGCTGACCCTGCGGGAACTCGCGGCCCGCGCCGCCGAGCGGCTGCCCGCCACCGCACAGGGCATCCGCGTGGCCGGCGACCCGGAGGCGCTCGTCCGCACGGTCGCGGTCAGCGGCGGCTCCGGCGACAGCCTCTTCGACGACGTACGGGCGGCCGGCGTCGACGCCTTCCTCACCGCGGACCTGCGCCACCACCCGGCCTCCGAGTTCATCGCGGACCGCGCCCACAGTCCCCTCGCGCTGCTCGACGCGGCGCACTGGGCCACCGAGTGGCCCTGGTGCGAGTTGGCCGCCGCCCAGCTCGACGAGATCTCCGACCGGAACGGATGGGGCCTGCGGGTCCACGTCTCCAAGACGGTCACCGACCCCTGGACCGCCCACGCGGCGTCCGCCGCCACCCTTGCGACGAGCGCTTCGCGCGCCCCGTCCGCTACTTCCTCTTCTTCCTCTACTAGCTAACGGGAGCCCCCAACTGAACGCCGCGCCCGCCGACCAGATCCGACTCCTCGACGTCCAGGCCCTCGACGTCCGCCTCCAGCAGTTGGCCCACAAGCGGAAGTCGCTGCCCGAGCACGCCGAGATCGAGTCGCTGAACCGGGACCTCACGCAGGTGCGCGACCTCCTGGTGGCCGCGCAGACCGAGGAGAGCGACTGCGCCCGCGAGCAGACCAAGGCCGAGCAGGACGTGGACCAGGTGCGCAAGCGTGCCGTCCGTGACCAGCAGCGCCTCGACTCCGGCGCGATCACCTCGCCCAAGGACCTGTCGAACCTCCAGCACGAGATCGTGTCCCTCGCCAAGCGGCAGGGCGACCTGGAGGACGTCGTCCTGGAGGTCATGGAGCGCCGCGAGTCCGCGCAGGAGCGGGTCACCGAGCTGACCGGCCGCGTCGCCTCCGTCCAGGCGAAGGCCGACGACGCGACCGCGCGCCGGGACGCGGCCTTCGAGGAGATCGACGGCGAGGTGGCGTCCGTGACGAAGGAGCGCGAGGTCATCGCCGGCGCCGTACCCGCGGACCTGCTGAAGCTCTACGACAAGCTGCGCGGGCAGCAGGGCGGCATCGGTGCGGCCAAGCTGTACCAGCGCACCTGCCAGGGCTGCCGGCAGGAGCTCGCCATCACCGAGCTGAGCGAGATCCGCGCCGCCGCCCCCGACACGGTCGTACGCTGCGAGAACTGCCGCCGCATCCTGGTGCGCACCGCCGAGTCCGGTCTGTAGGCCGGTCTTCGGTCGGGTCTGTAGTCGCGTCTTCAGTCGGTTCGGTAAGGAGCGAGCGGCGTGCGGGAGTTCATCGTCGAGGCCGACGGCGGTTCGCGGGGCAATCCGGGGCCCGCGGGCTACGGGGCGGTGGTGCTCGACGCGGTGACGGGGGAGACCCTGGCGGAGCACGCGGAGTACCTGGGCGTGGCCACGAACAACGCGGCCGAGTACCGGGGCCTGCTGGCCGGCCTGCGCGCCGCGCACGCCCTGGACCCCGCGGCAACCGTGCACGTCCGCATGGACTCCAAGCTCGTCGTCGAGCAGATGTCGGGCCGCTGGAAGATCAAGCACCCCGACCTGAAGCCGCTCGCGACGGCGGCGGCCCGGGAGTTCCCGGCCGACCGGGTCACCTACGAGTGGATCCCCCGGGAGCGCAACAAGCACGCCGACCGCCTGGCCAACGAGGCGATGGACGCGGGCGCCCGCGGTGAGCAGTGGTCCGGTCCGTCCCTGGACACGTCGGGCAGCCCGAGCGGTGGCCCGGTCCCCGGCACCGATACCGACGCCTCGTCGGCCTCCGGGGGGCCCGCTTCCGCCGACACCGGCGCGGGCGCCGACGTCCGGGCCGCGCGTGCCGCCGCCGCTGGTGGTGGCGCGGCTTCCGGTGCTGGTGGAGGCCCGGGGCCCGATGGGGCGGTCGCCACGCCCGGCTGGGCGCCCGCCGATCTCGGTGCGCCCGCCACCTTCGTGCTGCTGCGGCACGGGGAGACGCCGCTGACGCCGCAGAAGCGTTTCTCGGGCAGTGGCGGCACCGATCCGTCGCTGTCCGGCGTGGGCCGCGAGCAGGCCGAGAAGGTCGCGGCGGCGCTCGCCCGGCGCGGCACCATCCAGGCCGTCGTGTCCTCGCCGCTCACCCGCACCCGCGAGACCGCCGGTGTCGTCGCCGCCCGCCTCGGACTCGACGTGACCGTGGAGGAAGGGCTGCGCGAGACCGACTTCGGCGCCTGGGAGGGGCTCACCTTCGGCGAGGTGCGCGAGCGCTACCCGGACGACCTGAACGCCTGGCTGGCCTCCCCGGACGCCGAACCCACCGGCGGCGGCGAGAGCTTCGAGGCCACCGCGGTCCGGATCGCCGCCACCCGGGACAAGCTGGTCGCCGCGCACGCGGGCCGTACGGTGCTGCTCGTCACGCACGTCACCCCGATCAAGACGTTCGTCCAACTGGCCCTCGGCGCACCGCCGGAGTCCCTGTTCCGCATGGAGCTGTCGGCGGCGTCCCTGTCGGCGGTGGCGTACTACGCGGACGGCAACGCGAGCGTCCGCCTGTTCAACGACACGTCCCACCTGCGCTGACCGCCACGGCCGCGCCGGCCGACCGCCCGACCCGGGCCCCGTCCTGGGCGGCCACCGCCGACACCGTGGACACCTTCGGCACCATGCCGAGCCCACCACCGCGTCCGGCACCGCATCGGCGGTCGTCCGGGGTGCGTCGAGCGCGGCCGGTGTCCGCGGTGTCGCCTTGATCGCGGGCCGCCCGCCGGCCACCAGCGCCCGTGCTCCGGCGGCGTGGTGTCGGGTGGGTGCCCGCGTCAGTGGATCTCCGTCACCACCACGTCCAGTGCCCACGGACGCCCCGCCCTGCCCGGCGGCTCCGCCTCCACCACGTACCCGAGGTCCCGCAGCGCCTCCACCAGTCCGGCCGGGTTCTTCGGGGCGGCCCCCTCGGTCAGCAGGGCGCGTACGATCCGGCCCTTCGTGGCCTTGTTGAAGTGGCTGACCACGGACCGCTTCTCCACCCCGTCCACGATCTGCGAGTGCAGCACCCGCACGGTCGCCGTCCGGCCCGCGACCTCGCCCTTCGGCTTCCACGCCGCCGCGTACGCCGAGGACCGCAGATCCAGCACCAGCCCGTCACCGGCCGCCTCGGGCAGCGCCGAGGCCATCGGCGTGCGCCAGTACGCGGCCAGCGCGCCAAGACCGGGCAGCTTCACACCCATCGAGCAGCGGTAGGAGGGGATCCGGTCGGTCACCCGTACCGCACCCCACAGGCCGGAGAAGACCAGCAGCGAGCGTGCGGCGCGCCGCTTGGCCGACGGGTCGAGGGAGGCCAGGTCCAGGGCGTCGTAGAGCACACCGGTGTAGATCTCCCCGGCGGGCCGCGTGCCCGCCGCGCGCAGCCCGGCGTTCTTGGCGACCTCGCCGCGCAGGCCCTCGCTCAGCCCGAGCACCTCGCGTGCCTTCTCCTCATCCCCGGTGCACAGCTCGACCAGTTCCGTCAGCACCGTCTCGCGGGCGGCGGCCAGCCCCGGCAGCGACAGCGACTCGGGCCTCAGCGGGGCGCCGCGGCCGGAGGCGGCCTTGCCTTCGGACGGGGGCAGCAGCACAAGCACGGGGGTTGCTCCTTCGGGTAGCGCTCCGCGACAGCGTACGGCGTGCCGCCCGTGCGCCCCCGCCCTACGCTCGCTGTATGCCTCGCCGCCCGCTCCGCGTGACCGGTGCCCCCGAAGGACCCCTGAGGGCCGCCCTCGCCGCACTGCGCACCACGCTCGGCGTGCCCGGAGGCTTCCCGCCCGAGGTGCTCGCCGAGGCGGAGCAGTCCGCGCGGGACCCCGCCCTCCCCCTGCACGACGCCACCGACGTCCCGTTCTTCACCCTCGACCCGCCCGGCTCCGCCGGCCTCGACGGGACCGGCCTCGACCGGGCGACGCACCTGTCCCGCCGCCGGGGCGGCGGCTACCGCGTCCGCTGCGCCGTCGCCGACGTGGCCGCCTTCGTCGCACCGGCGGGCGCCGTGGACGCCGAGACGCACCGGCGGGCGAGCACCCTGTACCTCCCCGACGGCGGAGTCCCGCTGCACCCGGCCGTCCTGGGCCAGGGCGCCGCGAGCCTGCTGCCCGGGCAGACCCGGCCCGCCGTGCTGTGGACGGTCGACCTGGACGCGGAGGGCCGCACGCGGGCCGTCGACGTCCGCCGCGCCCTGGTCCGCAGCCGGGCACAGCTGGACCGTGCCGGAGTGCAGAAGGAGATCGACGCCGGGACCGCCGACGAACCGGTCGCGCTGCTCCGGGACGTGGGGCGGCTGCGGGAGCGGCTGGAGGCCGAGCGCGGCGGCATCTCGCTCGTGGTGCCCGAGTTGGAGGTCGTGGAGCATCCGGCGGACGTGCCCGGAGGCCGCGCGTACGAGCAGGTGTACCGCGCCCCGCTCCCGGCCGACCGCTGGAACGCCCAGCTCTCCCTGCTCACCGGCATGGCCGCCGCCGAACTGATGCTGGCCCACGGCACCGGCGTACTGCGCACCCTGCCGGCCGCCCCCGACGGCGCGGTCGGCCGGCTGCGGCGCGGCGCGCACGCCCTGCGCGTCGACTGGCCGCACCACATGTCGTACGCCGCCCTCCTGCGCACCCTCGACGCGGACCGGCCGCGGCACGCGGCCTTCCTGCGCGAGTGCGCGACCCTGCTGAGCGGCGCCGGCCACACCGTCTTCCGGGACGGCGGGCTCCCGGCGATCACCACGCACGCCGCCGTCGCCGCGCCCTACGCGCACTGCACGGCACCCCTGAGCCGCCTCGCCGACCGGTACGCCACCGAGATCTGCCTGGCCGCCGCGGCCGGCCGGGACGTGCCCGAGTGGGTGCTCGCCGCGCTGGACACGCTGCCGGACCGGATGGCCGAGGGCGCCCGGCGCGCGGCCGCCGTGGAGCGGGAGTGCCTGGACGTGGTGGAGGCCGCGCTGCTGAAGGACCGCGTCGGCGAACTCTTCGACGGCGGTGTGATCGACGTCGACGAGCACCGCCCCACCGCCGGCACCGTCCACGTGGAGTCCCCGGCCGTCGTCGCCCGCGTCGAGGGCGGCACCGCACCGCTGCCGCTGGGCGAACGGCTCCGGCTACGGCTCACCCGAGCCGACCCGTCCGCCCCACCACCGGCGAGGGTGCGCTTCACGCCCGCGTGAGCGCCCGCACGAGCACCCCGGCGTCCTCGGCGTGGAACCGTACGAGCCGCACCCGCCTGCGCCTGCCGAGGAGGGTGACGTGCTCGACCGGCGCGGTCAGTTCGAGGGTGACGGAGGTCTGCGAGCCGACCGGCACGTCCAGCTCGCCCTCGGCCCGCTCGTGCGTCGTGCGCGTCTCGCGGCGCACGGACGCGATCCGGTCCAGCGGAATGCGCAGATCCACGTGGACGGCGTGCCGTATGCGCAGATGGTCCGCGCCCAGCACATGCGGCCGGACCACCGAGGCCGCGTGCAGGGACACGACGAAGACGACGGTGTACACGTCGAGGAACAGCACCACCGCGTGCACGGCCGGCCAGTTCCGCAGCAGCACGGCCATCGCCAGCGTCTCGATCACGCAGACGAACGCCAGCCCGGCCATGACCGGGCCCTGACCGCGGGCGTACCCGAAGGCCTGCCCGCCGCCGGTGCCGTGGGTGCGGCGCGCCAGCCACAGGGCCAGGCCGGCCAGCAGCCGCAGCTCGTGCCGGGCGAGACGGAACGCCGCCCGCACCGCGGCACTCATCGCCGTCCCTCCCAGAGGATCCGCAGGGCCTGCCGGATCGCCTCGGCCTGGGCCGGTGCGAAGTCCGCGTAGAGGGCGCGCAGGAATCCGTGGGCCTCGTCGGGACGCGCCTCCTGCGGCAGCATCTCGCGGGGAACGAACCCGGCGATCGCACGGGCCGCCTCCGCGATCCGCGGATCGTCCGGATCCGTCTCGGCGTCCACGTCGGCCAGCGCGTCCAGCAGCGCGTAGGCCTCCCGCGCCCGTGCGGCCCCGTCCGGCGAGCCGAAGACCGTGCTCACGGCGCCCATCAGCCGCTCCCGGTCCGCCGGTGCCGCGGCCGTCTCCAGCAGCGCGAGGACCTCGCGGTCCTTGGCGGCAGCCGGGGAATCGGGCAGCTCGGCCGCCGTCGCGGCGAACAGGGCGGCCAGCTCGGGGGAGACCGGCCCCTCGGCGGGCACCTCCCCCACGTCGAGCAGGGCGCGCAGCCGGACCCTGCGGTCCCGGATCGCCGCCTCCTGCCGCGCCAGGTCGGCGTCGAGCTCTTCGAGCACCTCGGCCAGGTCCTTCCCGGCGTCGTCGGCGAGTACGTCCCGCACTTCCGCCAGGCCCAGCCCCAACTCGGTCAGCCGCCGTATCCGGGCCAGTGCGACGGCGTGCCGCAGGCCGTAGTGCCGGTAGCCGTTGGCCCGCCGCTCCGGCTCGGGCAGCAGCCCCAGGTGGTGGTAGTGCCGCACGGTCCGCGTCGTGACACCGACGGCCGCGGCGAGTTCTCCGATCCGCATACGACCAGTACAGACGTTGACGTCGCGTGAAGGTCAAGCGCAGGGTGCGGCGGCCGGCCGGGGCCTGACCTGGGCCGGGCCGGTGCCGGGCCGGAAACGGCGCGGTCCGCGCGACCGGTACCATGGTGCCTACGGCAGACGAGCCGGGCGGACGGCCGCGTGGAGCCCCCTGGGGCTTCCCGAGGAACGTCCGGGCTCCACAGGGCAGGGTGGTGGCTAACGGCCACCCGGGGTGACCCGCGGGACAGTGCCACAGAGAACAGACCGCCGGGGATCTCGGTCCTCGGTAAGGGTGAAACGGTGGTGTAAGAGACCACCAGTGCCCAGGGTGACCTGGGCAGCTAGGTAAACCCCACTCGGAGCAAGGTCAAAAGGGGCCGCGGTAAAAGGCGCGCCCTGCGCGGACGTTCGAGGGCTGCCCGCCCGAGTCCGCGGGTGGACCGCACGAGGCCGGCGGCAACGCCGGCCCTAGATGGATGGCCGTCGCCCCGGGTTCCGCGAGGAACCCGGGGAACAGAACCCGGCGTACAGCCCGACTCGTCTGCCGCTCCACTTCCCCGGGGCGTGCCGTCCTGCCGCCGGCCGGGGTTCCCCCTCAGTCGTCACTGTCCCTGCCTGTCGCAGTCGTCGCAGTCGTCGCCGTCCCTGCCAGGTGTCCCAACAGTCTTAGATGTTGGGCGTGTTGGGCTTCGGCTTCCGAGTGGTTGGCTGGAAAGTGGCTGCTGGCGTGCGGAGTTGAGGTTTCAGGGGGCGCTCGTATTTACAATTTTGACACTTCGTCAACCCGTTTGGCAGCCTGCGCCTGTGCGTCAGCCGGGTCGAGGTGGTCTCAACTTCCTTATCACGGCGGGTCGTTCGGCCGATCGGTTCACGACGAACTTGGGTCGTTGGCGGACTGGGCAGCCAGTCAGATTCTCTCGCGCAGCAGTGTGGCTAGCATGAGCCAGTACCCGGTCGGAAGATCGTCGTCCTCTTGGCGACCCCCTTTCCGGCCTGCGGCCGCCGAGTGTCGGCTGCCCCGTTTCTTCTGATCTCATGGACCGAGGGACCGCGGAATGTCAGTGCCTGCACCGCCCATTCAGCAACGGTCGGCGAAGGCGCCGCACACCTCGTCGACCGCGCCCCTGGTCGTGCTGGTGGTGAGCGTCGCGGCCGGCGGTGCGGCCGTCGCCCTGGCGCCGTCCGGCGCCCGCACCTGGGCGCTGACCGTGGCGGTGGTCGCCTGGGTGTGCGTCGCAGCAGTCGTCCTCGTCAGCCATCGGCTCGTCCGCCGGGCCCGGCGCACGGCGGCCGTGCAGGCCTCCGAGACCGGTCGTCTCAAGGCGCAGTCGGCGCAGCTGTCGGCGGAGACCGCGCACCTGGTCAACGTGACGCTGCCCGCCGTGGCCAAGCGGTTGCGGGACGGCACGAGCGCGGCCGACGCGGTGGGCGGCGTGACGCCGCCGTCCGACCCGCAGCTGGGCCGGATCGTGCACACCTTCGCCGACGCCGTCGAGGAGGACGTTCAGCACGCGGCCGCCCTGGACGGCGAGCGCCGACAGGCCCGGCACGAGCTGAACGAGGCGGCAGCGGCGCTGGAGCGGCTCGCGCAGGAGACGCTGCCCGCCGCGGTCGCCCGGCTGCGCGAGGGCCAGTCCGCCGACACGGTGCTCGCCGAACTCGACCTGCCCGAGCTGCTCATGGTCCGCACCCCGACCGAGTCGTTCATCCGTGAACTCGCCCACAGCGAGCGGCGCGCCGCCGCGGCACAGGCCGCCTCCGCCAAGGCGCTCAGCCGCGTCCAGGCCAAGTCCGTCAGCATGCTCGCCGACCTGCGGGAGATGCAGGAACGACACGGCGAGGAGGTCTTCGGCGACCTGCTGAAGCTGGACCACAGCACCTCCCAGCTCGGTCTGATGACCGACCGGCTGGCGCTGCTCATGGGCGGCCGGTCCAGCCGCGCCTGGAACAAGCCGATCGTGATGGAGAGCATCCTGCGCGGCGCCGTCGGCCGTATCGCCGCCTACCAGCGGGTGCGCCTGCACTGCTCCACCACCGCCGCGATCTCCGGCTTCGCCGCCGAGGGCGTCATGCATCTGCTCGCCGAGCTGATGGACAACGCCGCGAACTTCTCCCCGCCCATCGACGAGGTGCACGTCTACGTCGAGGACCGCAGCGCCGGCATGGTCGTCACCATCGAGGACAGCGGTCTGAAGATGGCCGACGCGGCGATGCGCCGCGCCGAGGAGGCGGTGTCCGGTCACATGACCGACCTCGCCTCGCTCCAGGGCACCCGGCTCGGCCTCGCCGTGGTCGGACGGCTCGCGGGCAAGTACGGCATCAGCGTCAACTACCGTCCCTCGTCGCGCGGCGGCACCGGCGTCGTCGTCCTGCTGCCGCCGCAACTGCTCGCCCAGCAGCGCGAGTCGGTGTCGCGTGAGGCGACCGGCCGCCCCGCCGCGGGCACCGCGGCCACGCCCGGCCCCGCCCCGGCCGTGTCGCCCGCTCCGGCCCCGGCGCCCGAGGCCACCTCGCGCCCCGGAGTCCCGGAGCGGCCCGCCGCCCGGCCGGAGCCGCCCGAACAGGGGCAGCCCCGAAGCGCCACCGGCTCCACGCTGAACGGACTGCCCGTCCGCGCCCCCGGCCGCACCATGGCCGAGGCGGAACGGGAGCGCGAGCAGCGCCGGTCGGCGTCCGGGGCGGCGTCCGCAGCGGCGTCCGAGACAGCGGACGGAGCCGGCCCGGAGCAGCGTCCGGCACGCGACGCCGGTTCACGGTTCGGCGCCTTCCACCGCGGGCGCCGGTCCGCGGGCGGCACCGCCGGACCGGATGCCCGGCCCGGGTCCGAGCCGCCGGCCGCCCCGTAGCCGCCCCCCTTCCCGTACGGCGCCCGGGACGTCGGCGCCCACTTCCCGCTCGAATTCCTGAGATTGGAGGAACGGGCCGGTGACCGGTCAACCGGGCACCACCGTCCCATCACCCATCATGCAGACCACCGACAACAGCCTCACCTGGCTCCTCCAGAGCCTCCTGGAGCGCACCCCCGGCACCCGGCACGCTCTCGCCCTGTCCCGCGACGGCCTGAAGCTCTGCTGGACCGAACACCTGACGCTCGACCAGGCCGACCAACTCGCCGCCATCTGCTCCGGCATCCAGGCCCTCGCCCAAGGCGCGTCCATGGAGTTCGGCGACGGCACCGGCGGCGTCCGCCAGTCCATGACCGAGTTCCACGGCGGCCTGCTGTTCATCGTGGAGGCCGGCGAAGGAGCGCATCTGGCCGTACTCGCCGAGGAGGACGCCGACCCCGGCGTGGTGGGCCACCAGATGTCGGAGCTGGTGGAGCAGATCGGCGAGCACCTGCGCGCCGAGCCCCGAGAGCCCGTTCCGGGGAGTGCCGCGTCGTGATGCGCAAGCCCGTGGACACCGGTGACCCCGACCGGCTCTACACGGTCACGGCCGGCCGGAGCCGCGCCGACGAGTCCTTCGACCTGGTCACCCTCATCGTCAGTGAGTGCCGGCCCACCGCGGGAATGCAGTCGGAGCACGCCCGGATCCTGGAGCTGTGCCAACACCCCACGGCCGTCGTCGAGATCGCCGCGGAGCTGAAGCTGCCGATCACGGTGGTGCGGATCCTGCTCGGCGACCTGCTCGACACGGGCCGCATCACCGCCCGCCACCCGCGCGCGGCGCAGTCCGTCGCCTCGCTCCCCGATTCCGCCCTTCTCAAGGAGGTGCTCCATGGGCTCCGCAACCTCTGAGCTGCCCTCCCACCGCACGCCACTGGCCGACGCGGCGGAGACCGGCCTGAAGATCGTCATCGTGGGCGGCTTCGGCGTCGGCAAGACGACCCTGGTCCGCTCGGTGAGCGAGATCCGGCCGCTGAACACCGAGGAGGTGATGACGCAGGCCGGCGTCGGCGTCGACGAGACCAGCGAGGTCGCGACGAAGACGACCACGACGGTGGCGTTCGACTTCGGACGGATCAGCCTCAACGAGCGCATGGTGCTGTACCTGTTCGGCGCGCCGGGCCAGGAGCGCTTCTGGTTCCTGTGGGACAGGCTGTTCTCCGGAACGCTGGGCGCCGTGGTGCTCGTGGACACGCGCCGGATGAACGACTCCTGGTACGCGATCGACCGGCTTGAGCACCACAAGACGCCGTTCGTGGTGGCCGTCAACCGGTTCGACGACGACACCCACCGGTACTCCCTTGACGAGATCCGCCAGGCGCTCGCGCTGCCCGAGCACGTGCCGATGCTCGACTGCGACGCGCGGGTCCGGCAGTCCGGCAAGGACGTGCTGGTCACCCTCGTGGACCACCTGTACGAACTGGCCATGGCCCAGGAGGCGACACCGTGACCGACCCCTCTTCCGCGCGACCGGCGCCGCCGGGCTGCCCCGCCCACCACCCCGACGCGGTGCGCCTGGGGGGCCTCGAGTACCAGCAGACGCCGTCGCAGCTGTACCGCGCGCTGCGCCGCGAGCACGGCGCGGTCGCGCCGGTGCTGCTCGACGGGGACATCCCGGCCTGGCTGGTGCTCGGCTACTCCGAGGTCACCTACGTGACCAGCCACGACGAGCTGTTCGCGCGGGACTCCCGGCGCTGGAACCAGTGGGAGAACATCCCGGCGGACTGGCCGCTGATGCCGTACGTCGGATACCAGCCGTCGGTGCTGTTCACCGAGGGCGACGAGCACCGGCGGCGGGCCGGGGTGATCACGGAGGCGCTGGAGGGCGTCGACCAGTTCGAGCTGGCCCGCAGCTGCCAGCTGATCGCCGACCGACTCATCGCCGACTTCGCGGGCAGCGGCCAGGCGGAGCTGATGACCGGTTACGCGCACGCCCTGCCGATGCGGGCCGTGGTGCAGATGTGCGGGATGCCGACCTCGGGTGAGGACACCCGGCAACTCGTCGAGGACCTGCGGATCTCGCTGGACGCGGCGGAGGGCGACGACCCGGTGGCGGCGTACGGGCGCGTGGGCGAGCGGCTGCGGCAGCTGGTGAAGGACAAGCGGGTCAGCCCCGGTCCGGACGTCACCTCGCGCATGCTGCTGCATCCGGCGGGGCTGTCGGACGAGGAGATCGTCCAGGACTTGATCTCGGTGATCGCCGCGGCGCAGCAGCCGACGGCGAACTGGATCTGCAACACGCTGCGGCTGCTGCTGACGGACGAGCGGTTCGCCGTGAACGTGTCGGGCGGCCGGCTCAGTGTGGGCGAGGCGCTCAACGAGGCGCTGTGGCTGGACACTCCGACGCAGAACTTCATCGGGCGCTGGGCCGTACGGGACACCCAGCTGGGCGGGCGGCAGATCCGGGCGGGCGACTGCCTGGTGCTGGGACTGGCCGCGGCCAACACCGATCCGCAGATCTGGCCCGATTCGCAGGTGGGCGTGGAGAACGCCGCGCATCTGTCGTTCAGCAACGGCGAGCACCGCTGCCCCTATCCGGCACCGCTGCTGGCGGACGTGATGGCGCGGACGGCGGTCGAGACGCTGCTGGAGCGGCTGCCCGACCTGGTGCTGTCGGTGGAGCCCGAGGAGCTGGCCTGGCGCCCGTCGATCTGGATGCGGGGGCTGACGGCGCTGCCGGTGCAGTTCACGCCGGTGGTGCAGTAGGCGGGCGCCTGCTGGTGCCGTGGAGCGGGCGTCCGGCAGCGGAGTGGACGGGCGCCTGGTGACACGGCAGTGCGGGCCACCGGGTGGTGCGGCAGCGCGGGCAGGCACATGGGCCCCTGGCAGGGGCCCATCACCTCGGCGGTGGTGCCGGTCGGACGGTCAGGCGGTCACGGGCGTGAACCGTACCGGCAGGCGCTGCGGGCCACGGGTGAAGACGCCCTCCTCCACCGGGTCGAAGCCGTCGGCGAGGCGCATGTCGGGCATGGCGTCCAGCAGCTGGCTGACGCCGATCTCGACCTCCGCCTTGGCGAGCAGCGCGCCCACGCAGAAGTGCCGGCCGAGCGCGAACGCGAGGTGGTCGGCGGCGGCGGAGAAGGCGGTCGTGGTGGTGAGGTCGTCGCGGAAGATGTCGAAACGGTCCGGGTCGCGGTAGCGGCTCTCGTCGCGGTTGGCGGCGCCTATCAGGCAGGTGACGGTGACGCCCGGGGGTATGGTCCCGCCGCTGAGCTTCACCTCGGTCGCGGACTGCCGCATGATCATGTGGACGGGCGGGGTGTAGCGCAGGGTCTCGGCGAAGGCCCGCGGGACCAGGTCGCGGTCCGCGCGGACGGCGGCGAGCTGGTCGGGGTGGAGCAGCAGGTTCGCGAAGATGCTGGCGATCGCCTTGTCGGTGGTCTCGCCGCCGGCGGCGAGCAGCAGGCTGCAGAACGCCTTGATGTCCTCGTCGCTCATCCGCACGCCGTCGACCTCGGCGGCGCACAGCGTGGACAGCAGGTCGTCGCCCAGGTTCTCGCGGCGTTCGCGGATGATCGGCAGCATGTACTCGGCGAACTCGACGCGGGTCCGCTCGCCCGCCGCGGCGACCTCGGGGTCGCCCGAGAGGTTGCCGAGGAAGGCGATGACGGTCGTGTACCAACGGTGGAAGCGCGCGTGGTCGGCCTTGTCGAGGCCCAGCATGTCGGCGATCACGTTGACCGGGAAGCGGGTGGCGTAGTCGTTGACCAGGTCGGCGGAGCCGGAGTTCCGGAAGGCGTCGATCAGTTCGCGCGAGTTGCGCTCGATGACGGGCAGGAACTTCTCCTGGAGGTCGGCGCCGCGGAAGGCGGGCGCGACGAGGGCGCGGCGCACGGCGTGCTCACGGCCGCTGAGCTGGAGGATCGTCTTGCCGTGCACGGGCTCGATCTGCCAGTCGTAGTTGTCGGTGGTGAACTCGCCGTTCTTGTCCTTGAAGACGCGCTCGACGTCCTCGTAGCGCGAGATGATGTAACTCTGCGTGGGCTCGTGCCAGATGAGGGGCGCGGTGTCGCGCATCAGACGGTACGCCGGGTAGGGGTCAGCGGCGAACTCGGGCGAGAGGATGTCGGGCACCTGCTGCGCGGTGGACATGGGGCTCCCTCAAGGTCAGTGACTGGCTTACGGCACAAGGTAATTGATCAAACGTCAACCAAGACAGCCCCCACTCCCTCACCAGCCGCCCCACAAGCACCCGTTGGCCGAAACCATGCCCTGAACGTGGCCAAGGTGACCAGGTCATCGTTTCAGCCCAGGCCCGGCTGAGGGTGCGGCAGCGCCCGGCCGCAGACTGCGGGGCTCAACTGCCTGTCGCCGACCGGCTTTCGAGCATGTGCCCTTCGGCTGGTCCAGGAGGCCCGCTTCGCTGCGTGGCGCAGTCGGTCGGCGGGTCGGTCATGCCCCGGTCGAGGTGCCGGCGCAGGGTGAGGGCGTCGTCCGCCAGGGCGCTGAGCAGGGTGGCGGTGGGGGTGAGGCGCATGACGGCCGTATCGGCGTCGCGGGGGGCGGGGTCGGCCGGGTGGGTGTCGGCCGGGCTGTCGGGGGTGATGACGAGCAGGGTGCCCAGGGCCCGGTGTCCGCCGGTCACGGCCGGGCCGTGCCAGCCCGGGATGCCGGGGCCGACGGCGAATTCCTGGTCGTGGAGGGGACGGCCGGCGAGGGTCACCCGTAGACGCTGGTGGACCGTGCCCGGGGTCTCGCCGTGGCGGCCCAGGAGCAGTTCCTCGCGGGCGAGCAGGCGGGCGCCCGGCTCCAACTCGACGCGCGTCGTGGCGTGGTGGTCGCAGCGGCCGGCGGCGATGACCGGTTCGGGCAGCCAGACCAGGGTGCCGGCCGGCGCGACCCGCAGGTGGGTCTCGGTGCGTGACGGACGGCCGTGCGGCCCCGGCAGCACCAGGGTCGCCGCCACGCTGCGTACGACGAGCGCCGCGCCCGCCGCGACCTCGACGTCCAGCCGCAGGTGGTCGCCGCCGATCGGGCCCGCGGCCGCGGCGGCCAGCGCCACGTGGGCGGCGCCGTCCGGGTTCCATCGGCCCGTCGGCTCGACGGCGGCGGTGGGGCGCAGGACCAGCGGCGCGTCGGAGCGGAGCCGGCTGATCCGGGTCCTGACCCGGCCGGACCGGTCCCGGTCCGCCGTCACCTCGAGGCGGGCGTGGGCACGCATCACCGGGCGGAAACGCCGAGGCACTGCCGCACCCACGCGGCGACATCGGCCGCGGTGGGGTCCCGGACCAGGGAGGTGAACAGCACGGGTAGATCACCGCGCTTGGCGCGGGCGTCGCGGTCCATGACGGCGAGGTCCGCGCCGACCTGCGGCGCCAGATCCGTCTTGTTGATGACCAGCAGGTCGGCCGAGGTGACACCCGGGCCGCCCTTGCGGGGAACCTTGTCCCCGCCGGCGACGTCGATGACGAAGATCTGGTGGTGGACCAGTCCGCGGCTGAACGTGGCGGTGAGGTTGTCCCCGCCGCTCTCCAGGAGGACGAGGTCGAGCGGCGGCAGGGTCGCCTCCAGCTCCTCCACGGCTTCGAGGTTGGCGGAGATGTCGTCCCGGATCGCGGTGTGCGGGCACGCCCCGGTCTCGACCGCGCGGACGCGTTCGGCGGTCAGTACGCCGTTGCGCAGCAGGAAGTCGGCGTCCTCGGTGGTGTAGATGTCGTTGGTGACCACGGCCAGGGAGAGTTCCGGGGCCAGTGTGCGGCACAGCGCCGCGACCAGTGCGGTCTTGCCGGAGCCGACCGGGCCGCCGATGCCGATGCGCAGGGCCCGGCCGGGGTGGCGGGGCAGGGCTCCCGTCGCCTGCCTGCCGGAGTGCGGGTGATCGTGAGAGTGGGCGGGTCGCGGTGTGGGGTCAGGACGCAAAGAGACGCACCTCCCAGGCGGCGTGGTGTTCGGCACGGATGTCGAGGAGAGGTCCCGCGCGGGACGGCAGCTCCTCGGGTGCCGTGTGCGCGTGGCGCGCCGCCTCGGCGGCGACGGCGGCGATCCGTGGTCCCAGCCGGGCGACCGTCGCGTGGACCGCGAACGGGTCGAGCCCGAGCAGCCGCACGGCGGCCGTCGCCGGGGTGAGTACCGCGTCGTGGGCGGCGGCCAGCGCCGCGGCGTCCGGACCCAGGCCCGCCGCGGCGGCCACCGCGCCCAGGGCCACCGGCTGATGGAGGCCGTGCCGGGGTGCGGCGCTCAGCTCGTCCAGGCGTGGGTGGGGCCAGATCGTACGGCCCGCCCGCAGCAGTTGACGCCCCAGGCGGCGGGAAGCGGTCCGCAGCGACGGTGACGGGGTCCTGGCGGCGAACTCGCGGTCCAGCACCTCCAGCGCCTCCACGGCCTCGGTGGCCCGCCGGCCCGTACCGCCGAAGGAGGCACACGCCGCCGCCGTGAACGCGGCGGTCACCACGCCGGTCGTCGCCAGGCGTCCCCGCAGGAACTCCTCCAGCGCGGCCAGGTCGTCCACGCCGTCCAGGGCCGCCGCCGCTTCCAGACCGCCGGAATGGGCGTGCCCGCCGGAGGGGAAGCGCCCGTCGGCGAGCAGCAGCAGCGCCGGCAGCGTCGCCTGCGGCTTCCGGTCCTGGGATTCCCGGGATTCCTGGGCGTTCATCGGAGGGCGGTGGTGGCGGGGGTCAGAAGAGGAAGTAGCGCTGTGCCATCGGCACTTCGGCCGTGGGCTCGTGCTCGATCAGCTCGCCGTCGACCCGCACGCTGTACGTGTCGGAGTCGACCTCGATACGTGGAGTGGCGGTGTTCTCCGGGAGGTCCCGCTTGCCGCGGCCGCGTACGTTCTCCACGGCCACGAGCCGCCGCCGCAGCCCCAGGCGGTCGGCGAGCCCGTCCTCGACGGCCGCCGGCGCGACGAAGGCGACGCCGCTCGCGGCGGCGGCCGGGTTGCCCACGTTGTAGCCCAGCCGGTTCAGCACCGGCTGGGGGGTGGGGATCGACGCGTTCGGGTCGCCGAGGGCGGCGCCGGCGGCCATGCCGGCCTTGAACACGACCGTGGGCCGGACCCCGAACAGGGCGGGCTGCCACAGCACCAGATCCGCCAGTTTGCCGGGCTCGACGGAACCGATCTCGCGTTCGAGGCCGTGGGCCACCGCCGGGCAGATCGTGTACTTGGCGACGTAGCGGCGGGCCCGCTGGTTGTCGGCCCGGCTGTCGCCGGGCAGTGAGCCGCGCAGCTCCTTCATCCGGTGGGCGGTCTGCCACGTCCGCGTCACGACCTCCGCGACCCGGCCCATCGCCTGCGCGTCCGACGACATGATCGAGAGCGCTCCGAGGTCGTGCAGCACGTCCTCCGCGGCGATGGTCGTGGGACGCACCCGGCTCTCGGCGAACGCGAGGTCGTTGGGCACCTGCGGGTTGAGGTGGTGGGCCACCATCACCATGTCCAGCGCCTCGGCCACCGTGTTGACGGTGAACGGGCGGGTCGGGTTGGTCGAGGCGGGCAGTACGTTCGGCTCACCGGCGATCCGGATGATGTCCGGCGCGTGGCCGCCGCCCGCGCCCTCGGTGTGGTACGCGTGGAACGTCCGGCCGCCGACGGCGGCGAGCAGATCCTCCACGAAGCCCGCCTCGTTGAGGGTGTCGCTGTGGATCGCGACCTGCACCCCGGCCTGGTCCGCGACGGTCAGCGCGGCGTCGACCGCGGCCGGGGTGGCGCCCCAGTCCTCGTGCACCTTGAACCCGCCCGCGCCGCCCCGCAGTTGCTCCCACAGCGCCTCGGGGGACACGGTGTTGCCGCGGGCCAGGAACAGCACGTTGAGCGGCCAGGGCTCGCAGGCCTCCAGCATCCGCCGCAGCCACCAGGCGCCCGGCGTGGCCAGGGTCGCCTTCGACCCCTCGGTCGGCCCCGTGCCGCCGCCGACGAACGTGGTGGTGCCCGCCGCGAGGGCTTCCTCGAACAAGTCCGGGCCGACGAAGTGCACATGGGTGTCGATCGTGCCCGCCGTCAGGATCAGCCCGTTGCCGGCCGCGATCTCCGTGGAGGGGCCGATGACGAGGCCGGGGTGGACCCCGTCCATGGTGTCGGGGTTGCCCGCCTTGCCCAGCGCCACGATCCGGCCGTCCCGGACGCCCACGTCGGCCTTGACCACGCCCCAGTGGTCCAGGACCACCGCGCCGGTGATGACCAGGTCGGGCGTCCCCTCGCCGCGGGTGGCCCGCGACTGGCCCATGGACTCCCGTATGGATTTGCCGCCGCCGAAGACGGCCTCGTCACCGCCGCCGCAGAGGTCCCGCTCGACCTCGATGAACAGGTTGGTGTCGGCCAGGCGGACACGGTCCCCGGTGGTCGGGCCGAACGAGGCGCCGTACTCCCGCCGGCTGATCTCAGCCATCGAGTTCACCTCCGCACAGACCCCGCAGTCCGGCCACGATCCGCCGGCCTCCGATCGGGACCAGTTCCACCTCCTCGACCGCGCCGGGCTCGAAACGCACCGAGCCGCCCGAGAGCACATTGAGCCGGCGCCCCCACGCGGCCTCGCGGTCGAACTCCAGCGCGGCGTTGACCTCCGCGAAATGGAAGTGCGAACCGACCTGGACGGGGCGGTCGCCGGTGTTCTCCACCCGCAGCCGGGTGACCTCCTTGCCGGCGTTGATCACGACCGGTTCGTCGCCGTAGAGCACTTCTCCCGGAATCAGCGGCCGGTCGGCCTCCGGCCGATCCCCCGTGTAGCGCTGCCGGGCCGCCTGCCGCGCCCCGGTCCCGACCCGCCGTGGCGGGCTGGGGCTGCCGACGCCGCTGGAGGGGTGGAGCACAGAGCCGTGCTGGTCCTGCCTGCCGGGGTCGTCGCTGGGATGCTCGCCGCTCTTCATCATCATGAGATCGGCCCCGTCACCGTGATCAGCTTCGTGCCGTCGAGGAAGGTCGCCTCGACCTGCACCTGCCCCAGCATCTCCGGCACCCCCTCCATCACGTCGTCGCGACCGAGCACCGCCCGTCCGGACTCCATGAGTTCGGTGACCGTACGGCCGTCGCGGGCACCCTCCAGCAGGAACGACGTGATCACCGCGGTGGCCTCCGGCAGATTCAGCTTCAGGCCCCGCTCCTTGCGCTCCAGGGCCAGCTTCGCCGCCGTGTAGATCATCAGGCGCTCACGCTCGTGCAACGTCAGAAGCATCGGCCGCCTCCACGGGGTGAGAGGAAGAACCACGCTCTTGCAGTTAATCCCAAACCTGCTCCCGTCGCAGAGCGAGAACTCACCCAGGGTGACGATCAGCGGAACCCTCCGACGCGTCGGACGTCCTCCGCGCGCACACCACCGGCCTGGGCGTCCGCCACGGTCGCCCGACGCGGCCGGCCGTGCAGGGTCAGATAGAAGATCTGGAGGGAATCCCGTGCTCCGCCCGTCTCGAAGCGGTTGAGGACCTTGCCCAGCGGGTTCCACAGACGCCCGTCCTGCATGCGGACGCCGACCGGCTGGCCGAAGTAGGCCCGCAGGTCGGCGTCGAAGTCCACCCAGGTCGCACCCGCGTGGCGCACCAACACCTCACCCACGTACGCCCCGAGGCCGAGCAGCGGCCCGCGTACGCGCTCGCGTGAGGCACCGCCCTTGCGCATGCCGTCGATCAGGAAGTCGACGAGCCGCAGACTCGCCACGGAGTAGTCCAGAGGCAGCCGGCTGCGCCCCGTGAGACGGGCGACCAGGGTTGCCGCGTGCAGGTGCATCCCCTCCGCGTCCGGGTTGCTCTCGTCGGCCTCGGCCATGGAATCCCACCCCTTCGCTTGCTGTGGGGCCTTGAAGGCCTCCCCGGTTAGCAAGCGGATTCCATCGCCGGAACGTCACGCGACGCCCGTACGGCGACCGGCGCCGCCGCCCCGGCCGATGGGGACAAGTCGGCCGATGGGGGACGGGGCGGCGGCGTGGCCGGGCGGGTCAGCGCGCGTGTAGCGGGACTGTCCGGCGGCGGTGCGGATGCCCGGCAGCGCGGAGTAGAGGGTCTTGCCGGGGCAGAGGGTGGCGTAGCCGTCCCGGTGGCCGGAGACGGTGTTCAAGACGGCCTTCTGTCCGGTCTTGTACACGCCGGTGTCGCCGGCCGCGGTGAGTGAGGGTGACCTTGGCCTGCGGGGCGACTCCGTCCAGACCGAGCTTCCAGGCGGCGAGGTCGGCGATGGCCTGCTTGGCGGCGGCGGTCGGGGTGCCGCCGTTATTCTGGCCGTTGCCCTGGCTCTGCCCGTTCCCCTTGTTCTGGCCGTTCGCCTTGCCCTTGCCCTGCGGGGTGGTGCCGGGGTCGATCAGGTCGAGGCGCAGTCCGTCGGGGACGGTGGTCTGCTTCCCATCGGCCATGACCCGTGCCTCGACCGCGTCGGAGGGGCCCACCCACAGCGGTTCGGAGGCGCCGCGGGTGCCCGCGGCGCGGCCCTCGGCGGTCTCGGGGCCGACCGTGTCGAAGTCGAGGTCGCGCCAGTCGGTCCACTCGCCGTCGGCGGCGGAGCGGGTACGTATCTGGGCGGTGCCGTCGAAGGTCCTGGCGCGGTCCTTCCAGGAGACGCCGATCAGGGAGAAGGCCTTGGTGTCGGTGCGGGGAAGGGCGCGCTTTTAGCCGGCGGAGCCGATGAGCGCGATGGTGTCCGCACTGGCCGGCCGGGCTTCCTCGCGCCCGTGCCCGAGGGGTGATCGGGGGCCAGGACCACGGCGGCCGTGGCCAGACCCGCGCCGCCGATCACGGTGGCACCGACGGCCAGCCAGACCCGGCGTCTGTCAGCACGTGCGCGGCGGGAACGGGATCTTGAGGAGCTCATGGTCTTCCCTCGGGGTTGTCGAGTGCGTGCTCTTCGCGATCAGGCAGCGCGCGGGGAATGCCGGTCGGCGGATTCGAATGTGACGCAACTCGATGACGTGCCGTCGTCATTTCCGTCCTCCCGCACATGCCATTTCGCTGTTGCGTGAATCGGCGTTTATACCCGGCGCCGGGAACGGTTGTCCACTGCACGGAAATAACGGACAATCGGCGCTCCCGCTTCGTTTGGAGTGTCAGCGAAGCCGACCAAGTGCTGCCAAGTGCCGGTAAAATCCGGTCGCTTGACATGGTGTCCGTGAGATGACTAGAAATTCGTGGGCGGCCGCCCATGGTGTTTACCGCCGACATCGCGAAGCGGAAATGCGGCGCACGGCGCGCACCGATCCGGAAAAAGGGAGTCCAATTCCGGGAATGCGGAATTCATGGCTCCGGAGAATCCGGCGGATCCCGCTCGGCGCGGAGCGAGGTGGATCGGCCGGGTCGTCGAGGAGGACTTCACCGGGCCCGAGAAGGGCCAACCTGCGCTAAAGTACGTCAAATTCGGGCTGTTTCACCCCTGGGAGAGTCCCGTGGCTCAGCAGGAGCGTGCCATCCGGACCCGCCGCGCGGTGCTCGACGCGGCCGCCGCGGTCTTCGCCGAACGGGGTTACGCCGCGGCCACCGTCGCCGAGATCCTCAGCCGGGCGAAGGTGACCAAGGGCGCCATGTACTTCCACTTCGACTCGAAGGCCTCCCTGGCCCGGGGCGTGCTCGCGGCGCAGACCGGCATCGAGCACCACGTACCCCGCGAACTCAAGCTCCAGGAATGGGTGGACGCGGGGATGACCCTCGCCGTCCGCCTCCCCAGGGAACCCCTGCTCCTCGCCGGTGTGCGGCTCTCCGCCGATCTCCAGGGCAGTGACGTCTTCGGCAGCGTCTGGCCCGCCTGGACGCAACGCACCGCGGACTTCATCGAGGAGGCCAAGAGGCGCGGCGAAGTGCTGCCGCACGTCGTGCCGGAGACGACCGCACACCTCTTCCTCGGGGCCTGGATCGGCGTCCAGTTCGTCTCCCAGGCGGTCGCCGGATGGGCCGATCTGGAGCGGCGGATGGCCGATCTCTTCGAGCACGTGCTGCCGGCCATCGCCACCCCGGCGGTACTGGCCCGGCTCGACACGGCTCCCGACCGGGGAAGCCGTGTCATCGCGGAGTTGGAGGCGGAGGCGGAGGCGAGGTCGGAGGCCGTGGCGCTGACCGTCGTGGCCGCCGGCGGCGGATGAACGGCGGGGCGCTCCCCGCACGGCCGGTCGGAACCGGCCAGCCGGAACCGGCCGATCGGAACCGTTCCGGTCAGGCCTCCCCGCCCGACCCCAGTGACCGCTGCTTGACCCGCTCCAGGTGCCGAGTGAAGACCTCCCGGGTCTGAGGGGTCAGGGTGCGCAGGGCCACCAGAGCGGTGATCACCACGTCGCACAGTTCCGCCTCGACGTCGTCCCAGGTGTGGGTGGTGCCCTTGCGCGGGTTCCGGCCGGTCGCGCCGATCACCGCCTGGGCGACCTCGCCGACCTCCTCCGACAGCTTCAGGACTCGCGGCAGTACCGCCGCCTCCCGGCCCTCGTCGAGGGGGCGGTGCGCGTCCAGCCAGGCCCACAGGTCGTCGACGGTGGACCAGATGTCCTCGTGCGGTGCCGGCGCGGTGCCGGGGTGCTGATCGCTCATGCAGCGCAGCCTGCCACGACCGCCGGTTCCTGTTCCCGGCCTTGCGGCGGCCCGCCACGGCCGTCGGACCTGTTCCCGCCCGCGCCGCGGCCCGCCACGACCGCCGCGTCCTACTCCTCGAAAAGCGCCTCCTGCTCCCCCTCCTTCTCCTTACGCAGCCGCCGCACCCGCGCGCCCAGGACCACGGACGTCGCCGCGGCCACCGTCGCGAACGCCGCCGGGACCATCCAGCCGCGGTTGACGGTGTGTCCGAGGGCGTGATCCACGGAGAGCCGGCCGGGGCCCGCGATCGCCAGGCCCGCGGAGGTCAGGCCCAGCGAGGCGGCGTACTCGTAGCCGCCGCTCTGGGCGAAGAAGCCGCTGGGCGCGTGCACCGCCGCCGCCCCCGCCATCGCGCCGGCCGCCGACGCGCCCGCCGCCGGGGTCGCCAGGCCCATGGCCAGCAGCAGACCGCCGCCGGCCTCCGCCAGCCCCGCCGCCATCGCGCTCGCCTTCCCCGGCCGGTAGCCCACCGACTCCATGAACCGGCCGGTCTCCTCGATCCCGCCCCCGCCGAACCAGCCCAGCAGCTTCTGCGCGCCGTGCGCGGCCAGCACGCCGCCGGTACCCAGCCGGAGCAGCAGCAGGCCCAGATCGCGTCGGTCGTAACAGGTCACGGTGACTCCCCAGGCAGACGGCGGATGAACAGCGGCATCGGACTCACTCCGGGTGTCCACCGTCGCACCGCCCACGCCCGCCGTGCTTGTCCTGCGTTCCGTTCGGGTGGCGGGGTCCGGGGACCGGTGTGACGCTGCCGACATGACGATTCAGACCGCCAGACTGAGCGACCCGGCCGTCCGTGCCTTCGTCACCGCCGTCAACGCCCACGACCGCGAGGGCTTCATGCAACTCCTCGCGCCCGGCGCGACCATGGCGGACGACGGAGCCGACCGCGACCTCGCCGAGTGGATCGAGCAGGAGATCTTCTCCACGCACGGCCACATGGAGGTCGACAAGGAGTCCGCCGGCGGCCGCGCCCTCCTCGCCCGCTACAGCAACGACACCTGGGGCGAGATGCGCACCCGGTGGTCGTTCACCATCACCGACGACGGCCGGATCTCGCGTTTCGAGACCGGCCAGGCGTAGCACGGCACCTGCTGTCGTCGCCGAGGGGCGAGCACTGCACGGCCGTGCGGTGCTCGCTGAACGTGCTCCAGGACGCGTCTTCGATGCTCGCGCTGTGCGAGGAGCGGGACCTCGCCGGCGCCGACCCGCAGTCGCCGGCCCGCGCCGAGGCGCTGCGCGAGGTCCTGACCAGCGGCGGCCGTACGCTCGCCCAGGGCGCCCTGGCCCGGCTGTGGGCGCGCAGCGCGCGGACCGTTCCCATCCCCGGGTTCCGCTCGGTCGCCCAGGCGAGGAGAACGCGGGCGCGCTCGCCAAGGGCCCGCTGACCACCGCCCAGCCGGCCGAGACCGACCGCGTCCTGGGGCGGTGAGCGGGCGTGGAGCCGACCGTGAGGGCAATCCGACAGGGCATTCGGTAACCTGCCCTTTGATGATCTTTTGATCAGGCTTTGAGGACATGTCACGCGCGGGCTCGGGCTCGCTTTGTACGGTCCCCGGGTGCTTGATTCCTCTCGGTCCCCCCACCATCTGTCCCGGCGTTCCCTGCTCACCCTGGCCACGGCCGCCCCGCTGACCGCCATGACCGCTGCCGGCCCGGCCGCGGCCGTGCCCCCCGCCCGCACCGCCGGCGTGATCGGTGGCGAGCGGCTGGCCCGTGCGGGGGTGCAGGTGAGCGGTGCCACCGGCCTGCCCGACCGCCTCACCGCCCGTGCCTGGCTCCTCGCCGACTGGGAGACGGGTCACGTGCTCGCCGCCCACCGCGCGCACCAGCCCCTCGCGCCCGCCTCCACGCTGAAGATGCTGTTCGCGGACACGGTGCTGAGGAAGTTCCATCGCGCCGAGCGGCACACCGTCACCGACGCCGAGCTGGCCGACATCCCCATGGGATCCAGCCTCGTCGGGATTCAGGCCGGGACCACCTACACGGTGGAGCAGCTGTGGCAGGGCGTGTTCCTGCGGTCGGGCAACGACGCCGTGCACGTGCTCGCCCACATGAACGGCGGGGTGGCGAAGACGGTCGCCGAGATGCAGGCCAGGGCGGAGGACCTCCAGGCCCTGGACACCCACGTGGTCAGCCCCGACGGCTTCGACCACCCCGGTCAGCTGTCCTCGGCGTACGACCTGACGCTGATCGCCCGGCACGGGCTGCGCAACGCCGACTTCCGCGGCTACTGCGGCACGCACGAGGCCGACTTCCCGGCCGGCCGGAACAAGAGCTTCCAGATCCAGAACACCGACCGCCTGCTGACCGGCGCGTGGGGACTGAGGGCGTACAAGGGCCTGATCGGGGTGAAGAACGGCTACACCAGCGACGCCGGAAACACCTTCACCGGCGCGGCCGTACGCGGCGGCCGCACCCTGCTGGCCACGGTGCTGAACCCCCCGACCGGCAGCAACGCCGTCTACGAGGAGACCGCCGCCCTGCTCGACTGGGGCTTCGGACAGGGGCGTTCCGCGCAGCCCGTCGGCACGCTGGTCGAGCCGCTGAGCGAGGGCGGGGCGAAGGCGGACGCGGGCCCCCCGCTCGGGAAGCAGGCCGCCGCCGGTCCGCCGGGCGTGGCGGCCGGCAGCCCCTCGGCCTGGCGGCTGCTGGAGGGCGCGGGCGGGACGGTCGTGCTGCTGACCGGCGGCATGTGGGCGCTGCGCCGGCGCCGGGCCGCGGCCGCCGACTCCGGAGGCCGCCACCGGCGCTGAGTCGCGGCCGTCCGAGTCGCGGCCGTCCGAGCTGTAGCCGTCTGAGCCGCAGCCGTACGTGCGGCAGCCGTTCCACGCACCGGTGCGTACCCCGCGGTCCCCCCCCTCGCGGGGTCCACCCCCGACCGGTGGCGTGGAACGACTGCCGCCTTCCCCCCGAGATGTGGCTATGGGTCCGTCCGGCGGAAGCGTGTCGCTCCAACTGTGAAGCTCTGATGGAGGAGATGTCGAGCATAGGTGTGCTACCGGCCCCGACGGTACGGAGGTTGGAACTCCGCTTGTGCAGATTGCCCGTCGGCGGCCCGTTTCGCCGTCCGTCCCGGGCCGTTCGGCTCCGTTCCGGACCGCTCAGCCCCGCCCCACGTACGGCATCGTCGTCGCCAGCACCGTCGCGAACTGCACGTTCGCCTCCAGTGGCAGCTCGGCCATGTGCCGCACGGTGCGGGCCACGTCGGCGACGTCCATCACGGGTTCCGGGACCACCTCCCCGTTGGCCTGGAGGGCGCCCGACTCCATCCGGGCCGTCATGTCGGTGGCCGCGTTGCCGATGTCGATCTGCCCGACCGCGATCCGGTACGGCCGCCCGTCCAGGGAGAGCGCCTTGGTCAGGCCGGTCAGGGCGTGCTTGGTGGCGGTGTAGGGCGCCGAGTGGGGCCGGGGTGTGTGCGCCGAGATCGAGCCGTTGTTGATGATCCGGCCGCCCTGCGGGTCCTGCTCCTTCATCTGCCGGTACGCCGCCTGCGCGCACAGGAAGGTCCCGTTGAGGTTGGTGTCCACCACGTGCCGCCACGCCTCGTAGGACAGGTCCTCCACCGGCACGCCGCCCGGTCCGAACGTGCCCGCGTTGTTGAACAGCAGGTCGACGCGTCCGAACCGCTCGACGGTGGCCGCGAACAGCGCGGCCACGTCGTCCGGCCGGGCCACGTCGGTGCGTACGGCGAGGGAGGCGGCCTCGGGGGCGAGCGCCGCCGTCTCCGCCAGCGTCTCGGGGCGACGCCCCGCCAGGGCCACGGACCAGCCCGCGCGCAGCAGTTCCACGGCGACGGCCCGCCCGATGCCCGAGCCGGCGCCGGTCACCACGGCGATCTTCGATTGCCTGTCGGTCATGGCACGGAGCGTACGAGGACGGTCCGCCACGCGGAATCCACTGTCCGCCATACGGATGCCCGCCCGATGCCGCGGGGCTCAGGCGAGCGCGGGCTCCCGGTCCTGGCCGGCCTCCGGTCCGCCCGCCTCCCCCGGATACCGCACGCCGATGCGCTCCCGCACCGCGTCCAGTGTCCGCATCACCGCCAGGGTGCTTTCCAGCGGTACGAGCGGCGACTCCGTCTCGCCGGCGCGCAGGGCCCGCATCACCTCCAGCGCCTCGTGCCGCAGGCTGGTGCGCGGACCGTCGGCCGGGTCCGCGGTGAACTCCTCCGGCTCACGCCCGTGCCGGCGCAGCACGAAACGCTCCGGGTGGAAGAAGCCGGAGGGCACGTCGATCCGGCCCTCGGAGCCGGTGACCGAGGCGCAGGTCGCCGTGGAGCCCGTGATGGAGCAGTGCAACTGCGCCAGCGCGCCGCCGTCCCAGGACAGCAGCGCGCCGGTCTGGAGGTCGACGCCCTCCGCGGAGAGCACCGCCCTGGCCGTCACGTCCGACGGCTCGCCGAGCAGCAACTGCGCGAACGACACCGGGTAGACGCCGAGGTCGAGCAGCGCCCCGCCGCCCAGGCGCGGGTCGCGCAGCCGGTGCGAGGGCGGGAAGGGGCCGGCGAGCCCGAAGTCGGCCTGGACGGTGCGCACTTCGCCGATCACGCCGTCCTCGACCAGTGCCTTCAGGCGCCGTACCAGTGGATTGCAGTACATCCACATGGCCTCCATCAGGAACCGGTCGTGTTCCCGGGCGAGCGCGACGAGTTCCCGGGCCTGCCGCAGGTTCAGCGTGAACGGCTTCTCGCACAGCACGTTCCGCCCGGCCTCCAGGCACAGGCCGGCGGCCGCCCGGTGGGCCGCGTGCGGGGCGGCGACGTAGACGACGTCGACGTCCGGGTCGTGGGCGAGCGCCTCCCAGTCGCCGTAGGCCCGCGGGATCCCGAACCGTTCCGCGAACGCCTTCGCCGGCTCCTCGGTGCGCGAGGCCACCGCCACGACCTCGGCGTCCGGCAGGTCCACCAGGTCCGCGGTGAACGCGGCCGCGATCTGGCCGGTCGCCAGGATCCCCCAGCGCACCGTCTGTTCCGCCACCCCGGACACTTCCGACATCCCGGACCCCACCCTCGATCACGCGTTCCTCGGCACGGTGTACGAGCTGAGAGCATAGGCGGCGGATCAGACGGAGAGGGCCGGACAAGGCCGAAGACGGCCGGTGAGGGCCGGAGAGGGAGGGCCACACATGTCGGAGGGTGGGGCGCCGGCGCCACACGCGCCGCGGACGGCCGTACCGGAGCGAGGACTCGCCGGATCACCGGCGCGCGCGGCCCGCAGCGCCGGGCTGCTGGTGACCCTGATCCTCGGCGGGCTGACCGCGACGCCCCCGCTCGCGATGGACATGTACCTCCCGTCGCTGCCGGAGGTCACCCGGTCCCTGCACGCCCCGGCCGCGACCGTCCAGCTCACGCTGACCGCCTGCCTGGCCGGCATGGCGCTCGGGCAGATCGTGGTCGGCCCGATGAGCGACCGGTGGGGGCGCCGCCGCCCGCTGCTGGCCGGGCTGGCCGTCTACGTCCTCGCCACCGCGCTGTGCGCGTTCGCCCCGAACGTCGAGACGCTGGTCGCCTTCCGGCTGGCCCAGGGCCTGTCGGGCGCGGCCGGCATCGTGATCGCCCGCGCGGTCGTCCGGGACCTGTACGACGGCGTGGCCATGGCCCGCTTCTTCTCCACCCTGATGCTGATCTCCGGGGTCGCCCCGATCGTGGCGCCGCTGATCGGCGGGCAGATCCTGCGGGTGACGGACTGGCGGGGCGTGTTCGTCGTCCTCACGGTGGTCGGGGCGCTGCTGGCCGTCGTGGTCTGGACCCGGCTCCCGGAGACCCTGCCGCCCGCCCGGCGGCACGGCGGCGGGGTGGGGGAGACGCTGGGCTCGATGCGCCGGCTGCTCGCCGACCGCGCCTTCACCGGGTACCTGCTCGCGGGCGGCTTCGCCTTCGCCGCGCTGTTCGCGTACATAGCCGCCTCGCCGTTCGTGATCCAGGAGATCTACGGCGCCTCCCCGCAGACGTACAGCCTGCTGTTCGGGGTCAATTCGGTCGGGCTGGTCATCGTGGGCCAGATCAACGGCCGGGTGCTGGTCGGCCGCGTCCGCCTGGACCGGGTGCTGGCCGTCGGCCTCGCCGTGGTCATCCTGGCCGCGACCGGCCTGCTGCTGATGGCCGCGGGTGTCTTCGGGGACGTGGGCCTGGTGCCGGTGGCCGCCGCGCTGTTCGTGCTCATGTCCGCGATGGGCGTCACCCTGCCCAACACCCAGGCGCTCGCCCTGATGCGCACCCGGCAGCATGCCGGTTCCGCGTCCGCCCTGCTCGGTACGTCCTCCTTCCTCATCGGCGCGGTCGCCTCCCCGCTGGTCGGGATCGCCGGGGAGCACACCGCCGTGCCCATGGCGCTGGTCCAACTGGCGGCCGCACTGGTGGCGCTGGCCTGCTTCATGGGAATGTGCCGTCCCTGGAGGCCACGTGCGGCCGAGAGCCCGGGGGAGGAGAGCTGAGCGCACCGAGACTGCGCGGGGACACACCGGAGAAGGCCGGACTGGACCCCGCCGAGCTGCGTCACCTCGTCCGCGAGGTCCACGACCTCACCAACGGGGAGAACCCCTGGGCGGCGGGCGCCGTCGTGATCGCCGGGCGTGGTCCGGTGGTCGCCGTCGCGGAGGCGGCGGGCTGGGCGGTGCGGTACGCGTCCTACGACCCCGCCACCGACCGGGGGGTCGAACTGCCGCCCGCCCAGCGGGTGCCGATGACCCTGGACACGCCGTTCGACCTGGCCTCCCTCACCAAGCTGTTCACCGCGGTCGCCGCCGTGCAGCAGATCGAGCGGGGCACGCTGGGCATCGACGCGCGGGTGGGGGCGTACCTGCCGGAGTTCACGGCGGCCGCCGCGCACGGCGTCACCGTACGGCAGTTGCTCACCCACACCTCCGGGCTGCGCTCCGAACTCCCGCTGTACGACTGCCCCGACGACGCCTCCCGGTCGGCGATGCTGCGCGCGGAGGCCCCGGTGGGCCTGCCCGGCACGTACACCTACTCGGACCTCAACCCGCTGCTGCTCCAGCACGTCCTGGAGCGGATCACCGGCCGCACCCTGGACGTCCTGGTCCGCGACGGGATCACCCGCCCGCTGGGCATGGCGTCGACCCGCTTCGGCCCGTGCCCCGGCGCGGCGGCGACCGAGGACCAGCGGCGGCCGTGGGCCAAGGCGGACCGGGGGATGCTGCGCGGCGAGGTCCACGACGAGAACGCCTGGGCGCTGGGCGGTGTGGCCGGGCACGCGGGCCTGTTCTCGACGGCCCCCGACCTCGCGGTCTTCTGCCGCACGCTCCTCGCGGGCGGCTCGTACGGCCCCGCCCGGATACTCGGCCCCGACTTCGTCGAGCTGCTGCTCGCCGCGCCGGGCCTGGGTTTCGCCGTGGACCAGCCGTGGTTCATGGGCGAACTGGCGGGCGGCGGCGCGGCGGGCCACACGGGCTTCACCGGCACGTCCCTGGTCCTCGACCCCGCCACGGACGCCTTCCTGATCCTCCTCGCCAACACGGTCCACCCCCGCCGCCGCCCACCGACAAGCACCCCACGCGCGGCAGCGGCGACCCGCCTGGCCCGAGCGGCACGGATGGCCCGCCGGGCCTGAGGGGCGCGAGCGGGTCTGGAGAGGCTCGCCGCAACCCGCCTGGCCCGAGCGGTACGGGCGGCCCGCCGGGCTTGAGGGGCGTGGGGGTCTGGGCGGTGTGTCGGGCCTGGGAGGCGTGGGTGGTCTTGGCGGTGTGCCGGGCCTGAGGGGCGTGGGCGGGTCCGGGGTGGCTCGCCGCAACCCGGCTGGCCCGAGCGGTACGGGCGGCCCGCCGGGCTTGAGGGGCGTGGGGGTCTGGGCGGTGCGTCGGGCCTGGGAGGCGTGGGTGTCTTGGCGGTGTGTCGGGCCTGGGAGGCGTGGGCGGTCTTGGCGGTGTGCCGGGCCTGAGGGGCGTGAGTGGTCCGGGGCGGCTCGCCGCAACCCGGCTGGCCCGAGCGGTAGGGGCGGCCCGCCGGGCCTGAGGGGCGCGGGTGGTCCGGGCGGCCTGCGCAGCGTGAACGGCGGGAGCGGTCCGGGGGCCTGTGGGGCATGAGAGGCGAGAGTGATCTGGGGGCGGCCTCCGGGGCTTGATTGAGGCGTGAGTGTTCCGGGCGGCCTGCCGGGCATGAGAGGCGTGAGCGGTCCTGGCGGCCCGCCGAGCCCGGGGGCGCGGCGGTTTGGGTGGCCTGCGCAGCATGAGCGGCGGGAGCGGTCCGGGTGGCCCGCCGGGCCTGGGGGACGCGCGCGGTCCGGGTGGCCTGCCGGACCTGAGAGAATCGCACGGTGAACGACGTCGTACCCCCGTCGGAGACCCTCCGCTCCGCGCTCTCCGGTCTGCTCGACGGGCTGCCGCCCCGGCAGGCCGCGGGTGCCGTGGAGCGGCTGATCGCCAACTACCGGGGGAGCACCCCGACCGACGCGCCGATCCTGCGCGACCGCGCCGACGTGGTCGCCTACGCCGCCTACCGGATGCCGGCCACCTTCGAGGCGGTCCGCTCGGCGCTGGAAGCGTTCGCGGAGGCCGCCCCCGAGTGGACGCCCGGCAGCCACACCGACGTCGGCGGCGGGACCGGCGCAGCCGCCTGGGCCGTCGGCGCCACCTGGGACGGCGTCCGGCCGGTGACCGTGCTCGACTGGGCCCCGCCCGCGCTCGCCCTCGGCCGGGAGATCGCCGAGGCCGACCCGGCCCTGCGGGACGCCCGCTGGCAGCGCGCCCGGATCGGCGCGGCGCTCACCCTCGACGACACCGACCTCGTCACCGTCTCCTACGTCCTGGGCGAGCTGACCGAGGCCGACCGCGCGGCCGTCGTGGACGCCGCCGCGGCCGCCGCCCGCGCCGTCGTGGTCGTCGAACCCGGCACACCCGACGGCTACGCCCGCGTCATCGAGGCCCGGGACCGGCTGATCGCCGCCGGCTTCCAGGTCGCCGCGCCCTGCCCGCACAGCGCCGCCTGCCCGATCGTGCCCGGCACCGACTGGTGCCACTTCTCGGCCCGGGTCAGCCGGTCCTCCCTGCACCGGCAGGTCAAGGGCGGCTCCCTCGCCTACGAGGACGAGAAGTTCAGCTACGTCGCCGCCACCCGCTTCCCGGTCGTCCCGGCCTCCGCGCGCGTCGTCCGCCGCCCCCAGATCCGCAAGGGCCAGGTCCTGCTGAACCTGTGCGCGCCCGACGAGGGCCTGCGACGGGAGACGGTCACCAAACGCCACGGCGACCTGTACAAGGCGGCGCGCGACACGGACTGGGGCGACCCCTGGCCGCCCCCCGACCCGACGCGCTAGCCACCGGCCCCGCACGGTGCGGAAGGAGCGGCGAGACGCGCCGTCTCACGCCCCTGCTACCGTCGGCGCATGCCCGACAAGCCCGCCCCCGACGCCAGCCGCCGCAGTGAGAAGTCCCGCCGCGCGATCTACGCCGCCGCCCTCGCGCTCGTCGCCGAGACCGGGTACCCGAAGACCACGATCGAGTCGATCGCCGCGCGGGCCGGCGTGGGCAAGCAGACGATCTACCGCTGGTGGCCTTCGAAGGCGGACGTGCTCATGGAGGCGTTCCTCGACCTCGGCGAGCAGGCGGCGGCCCGGCAGGGGGACGCGCAGGGGGAGGGGCAGCCGGACGGCATCCCCGACACCGGCGACCTCGCCGCCGACCTCAAGGCCGTCCTGCGCGCCACCGTCGACGAGCTGTTCGACCCGGTGTTCGAGGCACCCGCCCGGGCCCTGGCCGCCGAGGGCGTGGTGAACGAGCAACTTGGCCGGGAGTTCGTGGCCAAGCTGCTCCAGCCGCAACTGGAGCTGTACGTCCGCAGGCTGCGCTCGGCCCAGGACGCCGGCGCCGTACGCCCCGGCGTCGACCCGCGCATCGCCCTGGAGCTCTTCGTCTCCCCGCTCGCCCAGCGCTGGCTCCAGCGCACCGCGCCGATCTCCTATGAGTACACCGACACCCTCGTCGACTACGCGCTGTACGGGCTCGCGCCGCGCTGAGCGCCGCCGCGGCCACCCCGGAGGCGGGCGCGGCCACCCCGGTTGCGGGCTCCGGCCCCCCGAGACGGAGGATGGTGGCAGCATGGGGCATGCTGTCCACACCAGCGAGGTCAGGGGATAGATGAGCGCGGAGTTCGGCGACCGCACCGGCCGGCAGGGCAAACTCACCAGGTGGCTGCGGGGACGCCGCCCCAAGGAGACGGCCGGCGACGGCGGTCGTGAGGACCTGCTGCTCGCCGCCGCCACCGCGGGACTTCCCCTCGCGCCCGCCGCGCACCCGGCGACCGGATACGGCTGCTCCTGCGACCGCGTCGGCTGTCCCACGCCCGCCCGGCACCCGGTGTCGTTCGCCTGGCAGACGCAGTCGACCACCGACCGCGCCCAGATCGAGCGCTGGGCCCGGCACCAGCCGCAGGCCAACTTCATCACCGCGACCGGAATGGTGCACGACGTCCTCGACGTGCCTCTGGAGGCCGGCCGCAAGGCCCTGGAGCGGCTGCTCGCCGAGGGCGTCGAGGTCGGTCCGGTCGCCGAGAGCGACGACGGCCGCATGCTGTTCTTCACCCTCACCCGCGGCACGCCCGAGGACGAGGACGAGTGGTGGCCCTGCGAGCTGGACTGCCATCCGGAGACCATGGACGAGCACCCGGGTCTGCGCTGGCACTGCCGCGGCTCCTACGTCCTGGTCCCGCCGGCCCGCCTGCCCGGCGACGACCAGCAGGTGCGCTGGCTGCGCGGCCCCGAGTGCGCCCTCCCGGACCCGCTGAGCCTCCTGGAACCCCTCACCGACGCCTGCGCCCGCTACGCCGCCCAGGAGCCGGACTCCCACTCCACCACCTGGCCCCTGCACCACTGAACCTTCGTGGTCCGGGGGTTTCGTCCCGGACGCCGTGTGCGTGGTCCGTGCGCTACTCGCCCTGGGCCGAGGTGAGGCCCTGGACGCGGGCCAGTATCGACACCCGCTGTCCGGCCGCGCCCCTCGGCGGGTCGAGGGCCACCTGGTTGGATATGAACTCCATCGTCAGGGACTGCCTGACCTCGCCCGTGGTGAGAGCCTGGACGTCCTTGTTGGGGGTGGGGACGGAGGCCCCCTCGGCGGCGGTCTGCTTCTCGTAGTGGCGGGTGGCGAAGAACACCAGCGCGCCGCCGTCCGCGGTGCGCAGCGCCAGCGGGGCGTAGGCGCCGTCCGCCATGGGCTGGTCGATGTACTGCCGCGCCAGCCCCGGCCGGCTCGCGGCCTTGGTACGCAGCTTGCGCCAGCCGGTGGTGTGCGTGCCGTCGGCGAAGGCGTCCCCGCCGCTGCCCAGGTACGTCGCGTAGTCCTTGCTCAAGTCGCCGGGCGCGGCCGCCAGTTCGGTGCTGCTCTCGGGCAGGGCCTCGGCCAGGCCGTCCGTGTCCTTCCGGAACTCCGGCACGTCGCCGGGGGCCGCCAGCGTCAGATACGCCACCCGCCACTCCTCGGTGGCGCCGTAGCGCAGGAACACCAGCAGCCACCGCTGGTCGCCGCCCTTGTTCCCCTTGGCGTCGGCGAGGAACCAGCGCG
The DNA here is from genome assembly GCF_040643155.1 of Streptomyces sp. NPDC047453. NCBI lineage: Bacteria > Bacillati > Actinomycetota > Actinomycetes > Kitasatosporales > Streptomycetaceae > Streptomyces > Streptomyces sp. NPDC047453. Next base: position 390,113 of record NZ_JBEYTS010000001.1, read on the forward strand.
GCCAGCCCGCCTTCTTGGGGATCGTGAACTTCGCGTCCGTCAGCGTCAGCGGCGTGTGCGCCGAGTTGCCGCCCGGGTTGTTGGTGCGCCCCGCCTTCAGCCGCGCCCCGTCGATGGCGCCGAGCGCGCCGGTGACGAAGTCCGCGTCCAGGGTGCGGTCGTAGGCCTTGTCGGCCTCGTTGTAGGCGTCGGTGAACCGTGTCAGCGCCTTCGCGGCATCCGCGGGGGTGGTGGCCGGAAGCACCTCACGCTCGCCGTGCACCACCACGCACCCGCTCGCCGTCAGCGTCAGCGCGACCGCCGTGACCGCCGCCGTCGCCCAACGCTCAAGCCTGCGAAGCCTGTGAGGGCCGCGAACCCTGCTCATCAGCCACCGAAACCTTCCTCTTCCCGGAGGCGAACCCTACCGGGGCGAAGAAGAGCGTGAGCGTCGGGACCAGGTACAGCAGCCACACCGTGACCTGGAGGATGGTCGGGTCGGGCTGGAAGTTGAACACGCCCTTCAGCAGCGTGCCGTACCAACTGTCCGGCGGGATGGTCCCGCTGATGTCGAAGGCGAGGTTGCCCAGCCCCGGGATCCAGGCGGCCTCCTGGAGGTCGTGGACGCCGTACGCCAGCACCCCCGCCGCGACGACGACCAGCATGGCGCCGGTCCAGGTGAAGAACTTGGCGAGGTTGATCCGCAGCGCGCCCCGGTAGAACAGCCAGCCCAGGAAGACCGCCGTGGCCAGGCCGAGGGCGACCCCGATCAGCGGGCGCGGGGTGCCGTCGGAGGCCGCGTGGACCGACGCCCACACGAACAGGGCGGTTTCCAGGCCCTCACGGCCCACGGCCAGGAACGCGGTGGCGACCAGCGCGCCCGTGCCCATCGCCAGGGCCTGGTCCAGCTTGCCGTGCAGTTCGGACTTCAGATGCCGGGCGGTGCGCCGCATCCAGAAGACCATCCAGGTCACCAGGGCGACGGCGAGGACCGACAGGCCGCCGCCGAGCGCCTCCTTCGCCTCGAACGTCAGCTCCTGGGAGCCGAATTCGAGGACACAGCCGAAGCCCATGGCGATGGCGACCGCGATGCCGATGCCGGCCCAGACGGGCTTCAGGGCGTCCCTGCGGCCGGTCTTGACCAGATAGGCGATGAGGATGCACACGACGAGGCTGGCTTCCAGCCCCTCGCGCAGGCCGATCAGATAGTTGGAGAACACGGGTCACGCCTCCTCGGACAGCAGGGTGCGTCCCCACCAGTCGTGCGGATCACGCACGCCGGGCGGGATCGCGAAGACCGCCGAACCCACGTGCTGGATGTACTGGTTGAGCGCGTCCGACGCCGCCAGCTTGCGCTGGAGCGGGATGAACCCGTTGCGCGGGTCGCGCTGGTAGGCCAGGAAGAACAGTCCGGCGTCCAGGCGGCCGAGGCCGTCGGTTCCGTCGGTGAAGGAGTAGCCGCGGCGCAGGATCGTGATCCCGCCGTTGGCGTCGGGGTGCGAGAGCCGTACGTGCGCGTCGGGCTTCATCGCCTTCAGGAACGGCTCGTCGTGCTCCTTGGCTTTGCCGACCGGTGCGCCCTCGCCCTTGTCCCGGCCGAAGATGTCCTCCTGCTCCTGGAGCGGAGCCCGGTCCCAGGTCTCGATGTTCATCCGGATGCGCCGGGCCACGAGGTACGAACCCCCGTGCATCCAGGTGTCATTCGCGGCGCCGTCCTTGTCGCCGACCCAGACGAACTTGTCCAGCCGGCCGTTCTCGGTGCCCGCGATGTTGCGGGTGCCGTCCTTGAACCCGAAGAGGTTGCGCGGGGTGTGGGCGTCCGGGGTGGTGGAGGAGGTCTTGCCGAAGCCGAGCTGGGACCAGCGGACGGCGACCTTGCCGAAGCCGATACGGGCCAGGTTGCGGATCGCGTGCACGGCGACCTGCGGGTCGTCCGCGCAGGCCTGGATGCACAGGTCGCCGCCGGTGCGGGAGCGGTCCAGGTTGTCGCCGGGGAACTTGGGGAGGTCCACCAGGGCGGCCGGCCGCCTGTCCCCCAGCCCGAACTTCTCGAACAGCGACGGCCCGAAGCCGATGGTCAGCGTCAGCCGCGAGGGCTTGAGGCCCAGCGCCTCGCCGGTGTCGTCGGGCGGCGCCTCGGCGAGTCCGCCGTACGCGCCCTCACCGACCTCCTTGCCGGCGGTCATCCGGCGCGCGGCGGCCGTCCAGTCCTTCAGCATCCGCACGAACTCGGCGCGGTCGTCGGTCTTCACGTCGAACGCGGCGAAGTGCAGCCGGTCCTGCACGGGCGTGGCGATGCCTGCCTGGTGGACGCCGTGGAACTCCACCGCGCCGCCCGCCTCCGCGCCGACCGGGTCGAGGTCGGAGCCGGCCTTGGTCATCGCCACCGCGCCGCCGGCCGCGACGGCGCCGAGCGCGATCCCGGCCCCGCCCCAGCCGATCACGGCGCGGCGGGACGGAGTGCTGCCCTGGGTCTCGGTCATCTCCCGCCCTCTACTTCACAACGGCCGCGGCGAGCTTGGACAGCGGCTCGGCGAGCGCGTTCACCGCGTCCGAGAGCTCCTTGCGGTCGTCCTTGCCGACCTTGTCGTAGGAGACGAACTCGTACGACGCCTTGTCCGTGCGGTACTTGTCGAGAAGCGCCTCGAGCGCGGCGAACTGCTTGTCGAGCTCCTCGGCCAGCGCCGGGTCGTTCTTCGAGGCGACCGGCTTGAGGAGTTCGTACGCCTTCTGCGCGCCCTCGACGTTGCCCTTGAAGTCGACCAGGTCGGTGTGGGCGTAGCGGTCCTCCTCGCCGGTGACCTTGCCCTGGGCGACCTCGTCGAGGAGTTCCTTGGCGCCGTTGGCCATGGAGGTCGGGGTGATCTCGGCGGTGCCGACCCGCTTCTGCCAGTCCTGGAGGTCGGTGAGGAGCTGCCCGGCGAGCGTCTTCTCCTCGGCGCCGATCTTGCCGTCCTTCCACAGCGCCTTCTCCAGGCGGTGCCAGCCGGTCCACTTCTGGCCGTCCTCCAGGCCGTCCTCGCGGACGTCGACCTTGGGGTCGATGTCGCCGAAGGACTCCGCGACCGGCTCGGTGCGCTCCCAGCCGAGGCGGGAGATCGCGTACGCCTTCTTGGCGGCCGGCAGATCGCCGGCCTTGATCGCCTTCACGAAGGCCTCGACGCGGGGCAGGGTCTCGTCGGCCTGCTCCTGGACGTACTGGCGGTACTGGGCCACGGCCGCGTCCAGCTTGGGGTCGCGCTTGGCGGCCGTGCCGCCGGCCGCCTTGACCTCCTGGCGGATGCCCTTGCCCTTCATGCCCGGCTTGCAGGCGATGACGTAGGCGCCGGCCTTCACCTCGGCGGTGACCTTCTGCTTGATGCCGGGGCCGATGTTCTCGCGCTCGGCGACGATCCGGTCGTCCGGGAAGAGGAGGTAGACCTCGGTGATCTTCGAGCCCTTGTTCTCGATGGCGAGTTCGACGTGCCCGGCCGGGAACTCCTTCTTCGAGATCTCGCAGGCGTCGTCCTTCGCGGTCACACCGACCACGCGGTCGCCGTCCTGTGTGTCGCTCTTCTGCGTACAGGCCGTCACGGCGGTCAGAGCGACCGCTGCGGCGGCGGTGATGACGGAGAGGCGGACGGCTCGCATGCGAGGGCTCCCGGAAGTGGCTGGAAGGTGACCTGACGCCCCACGACCATTGGTGAGGCTTGCCTAACTTAACCGAGGCTTACCTGGTTCCTACCCGTGCGGACCGTGATTCAGGTCTCATGATCCGCGTACGGGAACGAACTGATCGCGAATGCGTCAAGCAGGGGCAAAGGGATGTCCAAAGACAGGTCAAGGACTTCGTCTGGGGGTCACCAGGACCGCGCCCGTACGCGGGTGCGGAAGCACTTCCACCCGCTGGTCGCAGACCCGGGAGAGCAGCGCCTCGGAGAAGACCTCGGCGGGCGGTCCGTCGGCCACGACACGGCCGGCGCACAGGATCGCGGCCCGGTGCGCGTACGCGGCGGCCAGCCCCAGGTCGTGCAGCACCACGGCGACCGCGTCCCCGGCGTGCGCCCTTGCCCGGCACAGCCGCAGCACCATCTCCTGGTGCTTCAGGTCGAGCGCGGCGGTCGGCTCGTCGAGCAGCAGCAGCGGTGCCCGCTGGGCCAGCACCCGGGCGAGCGCGACCCGGGCCCGCTCGCCGCCGCTGAGCGCCGGGAACGGGCGCGCGGCGAACGCGGTCACCTCGGTGGCGGCCATCGCCTCGGCCACGATCCGCTCGTCCTCGTCCGGGGAGGCCGAGGAAGCGTGCGGGGCTCGGCCCATCCGTACGACCTCCTCCACTGCGAAGGGGAAGGAGAGCGCCGCCGACTGCGGGAGCACGGCGCGGCGCAGCGCGAGTTCGGGTGCGGACCACTCGTGGGCCGGACGGCCGTGGACGCGCACCACGCCCCGCGTGGGCGGGAGATCGGCGGCGAGCGCGCCCAACAGGGTCGACTTCCCGGCGCCGTTGGAGCCCACCAGGGCCAGCACCTCACCGGCGCGGACCGCGACGTCGACGCCGTCGAGCACCTCGCGGGCGCCCCGGCGCACATGCAGCGCCTCCGTCTCGGCGAGCACGTCACCGGCCCGGGCCGGGGCGGGAGGAACCGGTCGGATCCTCGGCAGTCTCATGCCCAGCCTCCTTGCCTGCGGCGGGTGCGGCCCAGCAGCCAGAAGAAGAACGGGCTGCCGACCAGTGCGATGAGCACGCCGAGCGGAAGCTCGGCGGGTGCGGCGACGGTGCGGGCGGCCAGGTCCGCGGCGAGCAGGACGAGCGCGCCGAGCAGGGCGCTGCCCGGCACCAGGAAGCGGTGCCCGGGCCCGGCCGCCATCCGCAGGCAACGCTGACCGAGGCCGGTGCCAAGGCGTTCGGCGGCTTCTACGACAAGGGCACCGCGCTCGACCCGGTGAGCCTGTCCGTCGCTCTCACGAAGGGCGCCGAACTCCCCTCCGGCAACGGCACTTCGGGCGGCGGCTCCGGCACGGGCGACACGGGGGGTACGGGTTCGGCGACCGGGGGCATCGGCTCCACCACCGGCGGCATCGGCGGCAGCATGGCCGCCACCGGCTCGGACGTCCCGGTGGGCGCCCTGGGCGGGGCCGCCGCGGCGACCGTGGCGGCGGGCGCGGGCGTGCTCTTCGCACAGCGCAGGCGGCGCGACACGCAGGCCTGAGGCGCGATGGTGGCGGTACCGTCCCGTTCGGACGGCACCGCCGCCGCGATGCTTCAATGCCCGGGTGACTGACTACGACGTCCTGCGCGTCTTCTGCGGGCCGCGCGGCGGCTACGGCAACGAACTCGGTGTCGTACGCGACGGCTCGCTCGTCCCCGACCAGGACGACCGCCAGGAGCTGGCCGCCAAACTCGGCTTCAGCGAGACGGTGTTCGTCGACGACCCCGAGCGCGGCGTCATCGACATCTACACCCCCACCCTGCGCCTGCCGTTCGCGGGCCACCCCTGCGTGGGGGTGGCGTGGCTCCTGGACGTGCCGGAACTGGTCACCCCCGCCGGCACCGTGGGCACCCGCCTGGACGGCGAGTTCACCTGGATCGAGGCACGCCCGGAGTGGGCCCCACCGCGCACCCTGCGCCAGTACGCCACCGCCGCGGAGGTCGACGACCTGCCCGTACCGCCACCCGGCGAGTGGATCTACGCCTGGTCCTGGGAGGACGAGGCCGCCGGCCGCGTCCGCGCCCGCGCCTTCCCCGGCCGCGACGACGGCATCGACGAGGACGAGGCAACAGGCGCGGCGGCCCTGCTGCTCACGGCCCAACTGGGCCGTGCCCTGAACATCGTCCAGGGCGCGGGTTCGCAGATCCTGACGGCACCCCAGCCGGGCGGCTGGGCGGAGGTCGGCGGCCGGGTGATCCTGGAACGCTGACGGGCACGGGCCGTGCCCCCCTGACTCCCGGCCAGGGTCACGCCGACAGGGGGAACTCCTCGCCCAGGGCGTGGAAGACCGCCGTGTTCAAGGAGAACGCCTTCTTGCACTCGGTCACGATCCGCTGCCTCTCCAGGTCGTCGGCGTTGACGGTGTCCAGGAGTTCGCGGTAACTCCGCTTGAACGCGGCCGGGTTGGGGATCTCCTCGAAGACGTAGAAGCGGACGCCGTCGCCCTTCTTCGTGAAGCCCCACGTCTTCTCCGCCTTGTCGCGGATGATCTGGCCGCCGGAGAGGTCTCCGAGGTAGCGGGTGTAGTGGTGGGCGATGTAGCCGGCCGGCCACCGCTCGGCGCACTCGCGCACCCGTGCCGCGTACGCCTCGGTCGCGGGCAGCACGCTCACCTCCGAGCGCCAGGAGGCACCGCGCAGATGCTCCAGGTCCCGCTCCAGCGCGGCCAACCGGAACAGCTCGGGCCGGATGAACGGGCCCGCCACCGGATCCGACGCCAGCCGTCCGGCCCCGTCCTCCAGCGCCTCGTACACGAACCAGAGCTGCTCGGTGTACCGCGCGTACGCGTCCACGCCGAGCCGGCCGCCGAGCAGATCACTCATGAAGGTCGAGGTCTCCGCCTCCGTGTGCTGCTCGTGGGAGGCGGTGCGGATGAGTGTCGAGAAGGAATCCATGCGGCACATCCTCTAAGGTAAGCCTTACCTAAGTCAATGAGTTTACCGACACCCTGTCGGGAAAACTGTACGTCGAATTCCGGTCAAACGGATACATGAGGATGCAAGAAAAGGCCCGCCCCCGAAGGGAGCGGGCCACAGCCGAGGCCGGCGCGGTCCTACGGCAGCGTGAGGATCTCCGCCCCCGTCTCCGTCACCACCAGCGTGTGCTCGAACTGGGCGGTGCGCCTGCGGTCCTTGGTGACGACCGTCCAGCCGTCCTCCCAGACGTCGTACTCGTACGTGCCCAGCGTCAGCATCGGCTCGATCGTGAAGGTCATTCCGGGCTGGATGACCGTCGTGGCGTGCGGGCTGTCGTAGTGCGGGACGATCAGCCCGGAGTGGAACGACGTGTTGATGCCGTGACCGGTGAAGTCCCGGACCACGCCGTAGCCGAACCGCTTGGCGTACGACTCGATGACCCGGCCGATGATGTTGATCTGCCGCCCGGGGCGGACCGCCTTGATCGCGCGGTTGAGGGCCTCGCGGGTGCGCTCCACCAGCAGGCGGCTCTCCTCGTCCACGTCACCCACGAGATACGTCGCGTTGTTGTCCCCGTGCACCCCGCCGATGTACGCCGTCACGTCCAGGTTGACGATGTCGCCGTCCCGCAGCACGGTCGAGTCCGGGATGCCGTGGCAGATGACCTCGTTGACCGAGGCGCACAGCGACTTGGGGAAGCCGCGGTAGCCGAGCGTGGAGGGATAGGCGCCGTGGTCGCACATGAACTCGTGCGCCACCCGGTCCAGCTCGTCCGTGGTGACGCCGGGCGCGATGTGCCGCGCCGCCTCCGCCATCGCCTGCGCGGCGATCCGCCCGGCGATCCGCATCGCCTCGACGGTCTCCGGCGTCTGCACCTCCGGCCCGGCGTACGGTTTCGGCGCCGGCCTGCCGACGTACTCGGGGCGGCGGATGTTTCCGGGCACGGAACGGGGCGGGGACAGCTCCCCGGGGACGAGCAACGACTGGCCAGACATGTCGGCGAGTCTATCCGGGGGCGATGGGGGAACATGTCCGTGGCGAGAGGAGCTGGTCATGGCCCTGTTCAAGAAGCGGACCGCCGGAAAGCCGGGCGAGTGGTACTACTGCCTGGAGCACAAGAAGGTCGAGGAGGGGCCCGAGTGTCCCGCCAAGGACCGGTTCGGCCCGTACGCCTCGCGCGAGGAGGCCCAGCACGCGATGGACACCGCCCGCGAACGCAACCTCCAGTGGGAGAACGACCCCCGCTGGCACGACGCGCCGACGGGCGGCACCGAGGAGGGCAGCGGGGGCTGATCAGGCCCGAAGGCGCCGATCACATCGATCACGCCGATCGGAGCGATCACGCGGCCGCGCGCACGGCGGCGGCCGCGCGGTCCTCGCGCAGCCGCACCGCGTGCTCGTTCGTCCGGGCGTCGTACCGCATCAGCCCCGGCAGGCACAGCGCCAGCAGCCCCACCGCGCCCCCGCACAGCAGCCCGCCCGACCACACCGACGCCCGTACACCCCACCACGCGGCGAACCCGCCCGAGCGGACCTGCCCGAGCTGCGGGCCCGCCGAGTAGGACAGCAGCTCGATCCCGGCGAGCCGACCGCGCAGCGCGTCCGGGATCGTCTGGTTCCACATGGCGCCGCGGAAGACCCCGCTGACCATGTCGCAGCCGCCGGCCACGGTCAGGAACAGCAGCACCAGCCACACGTTGCCCACGGCACCGGCGGCGGCCACCGCCAGCCCCCACAGCAGCGCCGCCAGTACCACCATCCGCCCGTGCCGGTGCACCCGGGAGGTCCAGCCGCTGGTCAGGCTCACCAGCAGCGAGCCGAGCGGCACGGCGGCGTACATCAGTCCCAGCGCCCAGCGGGCGTCCAACTCGTCCGCGAGGAAGGGCAGCACGGCCAGTGGCATCGCCAGGAACATCGCGGCCAGGTCGACCACGTACGTCCCCAGGAGCTCCTTGCGGCCCCAGGCGTACCGGGCGCCCTCGGCGATGGCCCGCAGGGACGGCTTCGCGGCCTCGTGGGTGGCCGGCTGGGCGGCGATGCGCACGACCAGGACGACCGAGACCGCGAACGTCACCACGTCCGCGGCGTACGCCCAGGACAGGCCCGCGTACGCCACCACCACTCCTGCCGCGGCCGGACCCGCCACCCCGCCGACCGTCCAGCGCAGGGAGTTGAGCGCGGTCGCCGCCGTGAGGTGCTCGTGGGCCACGATCCGCGGCCACAGTGAGTCCAGCGCGGGCCGCTGTACGGAGGTCAGGGCGGCACAGAGGGCGGCGATCACGTACAGCGGCCACACAGCCGGGTGCGGCAGCAGCGCCCCGGCCAGCAGCGCCGCGCTGAGCAGCCCCTGCCCCACCTCGGTCCACACGATCAGCCGGCGCTTGTCCAGCGCGTCCGCGAGTGCCCCGCCGTACAGCCCGAACACGATCAGCGGGACCAGCTCCACGGCCCCGAGCGCGCCCACCGCCGCGGCCGAACCGGTCAGCTCCTTCAGCTGCACCGGCAGCGCGACGAAGGTGAGGAAGCTGCCGAAGTTCGAGATCAGGCCCGACACCCACAGCCGCCGGAAGTCGCGCGAGGCCTTCCAGGGGGAGAGGTCGGGGAGCACGGCCCGCAGGCCGGAGACGGGGGCGGGGGAGTCGTCGGTCACGAGGGGCCATCGTCGGCAGGCGGAGGTCCGGCGGCAACCGGTTTTCCGCGCGGCCCGCTACCAGCGCGGCGGGGGAGGCGCCGTCAGGAGGTCCGTCAGCCGCGACAAGCGGTCCCGGAAGCGGCCGCGGCCCCGCGGGGCCGGCAGCGCGTTCTCCCCGGCCGCCGCGCTCACCAGGTGCTGCACGGTGTCCAGGTCCAGCTCGGCCCCCGGCGGCACCGCCAGCGTCTCGTGCGCCATCGCCTCCAGCTCGCCCCCGCCGGAGCCCAGGGCCAGCACCGTCGCTCCGGCCCGCCTGGCCTCGTGCACCCGCTCCAGGAGCGGGGCGGGCTCCTCCGGGGCCACCACGAGCAGCGTCTCGCCGCGCCGGGCCGCCGCCAGCCGCCCCAGACCCACGGCCAGGTGCTCCCGGTCCGCGGGGCGTGGGGCGTGCCGGACGAGCGTCGGGGCCAGCTCCGGGGTGCCCGACCAGGCGGCCTCGTCCACCAGATGTGCCGCCAGGTGCCAGGGCTCGTCCTCCGGGGTGCCCACGAGCAGCAGCCCGCCCCCGTGCGACACCACGGCCCCCCGCAGTACCCCGGCGAACCGCCGGGTGGCCCCCAGCCACTCCGTTCCGGCGAGCACCTCGCGCAGCAACGTGACCCGTACGGCGTCCATACGCGCGCATCCTGCCGCAAACAGGCAGGGCCGGCGCGGACTTCGGTCCGCCTTCGCTCTTCCGGGGGACCCGGCGGCAGCGGGGGCCGCGGACGTAGAGTCGGCGCATGACCTCTAGCGACAGTGCACACAAGGCCCCCGCCAAGGACCCCTGGGACCTCCCCGACGTCTCCGGGCTGATCGTGGGCGTGCTCGGGGGAACCGGTCCGCAGGGCAAGGGCCTGGCCTACCGGCTCGCCCGCGCCGGGCAGAAGGTGATCATCGGCTCGCGCGCCGCCGAGCGGGCCCGGGCGGCGGCCGAGGAGACCGGGCACGGCGTCGAGGGCGCCGACAACGCCGAGACCGCGCGCCGCAGCGACATCGTGATCGTCGCCGTGCCGTGGGAGGGCCACGGCAAGACACTCGAGGCCCTGCGCGAGGAACTGGCCGGCAAGCTCGTCGTGGACTGCGTCAACCCGCTCGGCTTCGACAAGAAGGGCGCCTACGCGCTCAAGCCGGAGGAGGGCAGCGCCGCCGAGCAGGCCGCGGCCCTGCTGCCGGACTCACGGGTGACGGCGGCCTTCCACCACCTGTCGGCGGTTCTCCTCCAGGACTCCGGCATCGAGCGGATCGACACCGACGTGATGGTCCTCGGCGAGGAGCGCGCCGACGTGGAGACCGTCCAGGCGCTGGCCGGCCGCATCCCCGGCATGCGGGGCGTCTTCGCCGGGCGGCTGCGCAACGCCCACCAGGTGGAGTCGCTGGTCGCGAACCTGATCTCGGTCAACCGCCGCTACAAGGCGCACGCGGGACTCCGCATCACGGACGTATGAGCCGATGGGGGACACTGTTGCCGGACGCTTCCGCACGGAGGCCTCCGCCACGCTCGAAGCAGTGTCCCCGACAGGAGCCGACCGCCATGCAGCCCTCGCCCCCGTCCAGCCCGGCCCGGCGACTCGCCCTCTACGCCCTGATCGTCTGCGTGCTCGCGGTGGCCGCGGCCGTCGTCTCCTTCGTCCAGGGCAGCTGGCTCGGGGTGGTGTGGATCCTGCTGGCCGGGCTGTCGTCCAACATGACCTGGTACTACGCCCGCCGCGGCCGGACGGGGCAGGACCGCTCCGTCACCGGCTGACCGTGCACAACGCGCTGGGGCTTTCCCAGAAGCGATACAGGTTCCCGCCGCAGGCCTGGTCCAGGTACCCGACGCCCAGGTGACCCAGGATCGCGTGGATCATGTCGAAGAAGGCGCTCCCGACCGACGGCAGGAACAGCAGCGCGAAGACCAGCAGCACGCCGAACGGCGCGATCGACTGCACCTGGCGCTTGACGCCCTGCGACAGCCAGGGCTCGATGACGCCGTAGCCGTCCAGGCCCGGGACCGGCAGGGAGTTCAGGATCGTCGCCGTCACCTGGAGCAGCGCGAGGAAGGCCAGCGCGTACCGGAACTCGCGGGGCACGCCGTCCAGCGCGTCGAGCCAGAACGGGGCCGTGCACACCACCGCGAACAGCGCGTTCGTCAGCGGTCCCGCCGCCGAGACCAGGCTGTGCCGCCAGCGGCCCCGGATCCGGCCGCGCTCGATGAACACGGCGCCGCCGGGCAGCCCGATCCCGCCCATGATCAGGAACAGGAGCGGAAGCAGGATGCTCAGCACGGCGTGCGTGTACTTCAGCGGGTTCAGCGTCAGGTAGCCCTTGGCGCCGACCGTGACGTCACCGCTGTGCAGCGCGGTGCGCGCGTGCCCGTACTCGTGCAGGCACAGCGAGACGACCCAGGCCGCGGTCACGAACAGGAACACCGACAGGCCCGGGCGGGCCGGAATCGGATGGAATCCGGTCCAGGCGGCCCAGCCCGCGACCGCGGTGACGGCCAGGATGCCGAGGAAGACGGGGCTGATCCGGCGGTCGCCGCGGCGGGTGGTGACGGACGTCATGGGGGACGGCTCCTGTGCTCGTACGGTTCGTCCGGCGAGCCCGACCGTACCGGGCACACGGGGAGAACGTCCCGCCCCGGGCCGCGGGTTCCGGGACCGACCGGGCGCCGCGCCGCCGAAATCCCGTGACCGGCCGTGACCTCACCGGAGACAATGGACCCCGTGCGCTACCGCATCCTCGGCACCACCCAGGTGCTCCGCCCCGACGGCACCGCCGTCCCGGTCGGCGGGGCGCGGCTGCGTGCCCTGCTGACCGTGCTCGCCCTGCGTCCCGGCCGTACGGTCCCGGTGCGCGTCCTCGTCGGCGAGGTGTGGGACGGCGAGCCGCCCGCCGACGCCACGGGCGCGCTCCAGGCCCTGGTCGGGCGGCTGCGCCGGACCCTCGGCGCGGACGCGGTGGCTTCCGCGGAGGGCGGCTACCGGCTCGCCGCCGCGGCCGACGACGTCGACCTGCACCGCTTCGAGCGGCTGTCCGGGGAGGGCCTGCGCGCGCTGGCCGACGGCGACCCCGCGAAGGCGGCCGTCGTCCTCGACGACGCCCTCGCGCTGTGGCGCGGCCCCGCCCTCGCCGACCTGCCCGACCGCACCGCCGAGGCGGCCCGCTGGAACACCCGCCACCTGGACGTGCGCCGCGCCCGCCTCACCGCCGCCCTCGCCCTCGGGTACGCCGAGCAGAGCCTGCCCGAGCTGACCGCCCTGTGCGACACCCACCCCCTGGACGAACCCCTCCAGACCCTACGCCTGCGCGCCCTGCGCGACGCGGGCCGCACCGCGGAGGCCCTGGCCGCCTACGAGGACGTACGCCGTCTGCTGGCCGACCGCCTCGGCTCCGACCCGGGCCCGGAACTGCGCGCGCTGCACGGGGAACTGCTGCGGCCGCACGGGCCGCGCCCCGCCGGCGGGCCGCGGCAGGCGCCCGGCCCGGCCGCGGGCGCCGGGGTCCGGACCGCCGCGCCCGGTTCCGGCACGGTGTCGGGGCCGCGCGCCGCCGAGGACACCGCCGCCCCCGCGACGGCACCCTTCGCCGGGCCCGCCGCCGGCGTCCCGGCCGGCGCCGGGGGCGAGCAGGAGGACCCCGCCGCGGCCCCCGTGACGGTCACCTCCCGGCCCCCGAGCAACCTCCGCGCCCGGCTCACCTCCTTCGTGGGCCGCGAGGCCGACATCGAGACGATCCGGGCCGACCTCGGGGCCGCGCGTCTCGTGACGCTGCTCGGGCCGGGCGGCGCCGGGAAGACCCGGCTGTCGCAGGAGGCCGCCGAGGCCCTGCGGCCGGTGCCGCGGGACGGGGTGTGGCTGGCCGAACTCGCCCCCGTCGACGACGCCGAGGCCGTGCCCGAGGCCGTGCTCACCGCCGTCGGCGCCCGCGAGACCGTGCTGTACGGCGCCGGGGCCGAGGAGATGCGGGCCGTGGTCGCCGAGCGGCACGACGACCCCGTCGACCGGCTGGTGGAGCACTGCGCCCGGCGCCGCATGCTGCTCCTGCTCGACAACTGCGAGCACGTCGTCGACGCGGCCGCCCGCCTCGTCGAGGAGCTGCTCGCCCGCTGCCCCCACCTCACCGTCCTCGCCACCAGCCGGGAACCCCTGGGCATACCCGGCGAGGTGCTGCGGCCGGTCGAGCCGCTGCCCGAGCCGGTCGCGCTGCGGCTGCTCGCCGACCGCGGGGCCGCCGTACGGCCCGGGTTCCGCCCCGACGCCGACCAGGACACCGCGGACGCCTGCGCCGAGATCTGCCTGCGCCTGGACGGGCTGCCGCTCGCCATCGAACTCGCCGCCGCCCGGCTGCGGATGCTGGCCCCACGGCAGATCGCCGACCGGCTCGACGACCGCTTCCGCCTGCTCACCTCCGGCAGCCGTACCGTCCTGCCCCGCCAGCAGACCCTGCGGGCCGTCGTCGACTGGTCCTGGGACCTGCTCGACGCCGAGGAGCGGAACGTCCTGAGCCGGCTGTCCGTCTTCGCCGGCGGCTGCGACCTCGCCGCCGCCGAGGCCGTGTGCGGCCCCGCCGCCTTCGACGCCCTCGCCTCCCTCGTCGACAAGTCCCTCGTGGTGGCCACCCCGGCCGCCGACGGCGGGATGCGCTACCGGCTGCTGGAGACCGTCGCCGAGTACGCCGGGGAACGGCTCGACGAGGCCGGCGGCCGCACCGAGACCGGGCGCGCCCACCTGACGTACTACCGCGAACTGGCCCGCACCACCGACCCGTTGCTGCGAGGCCCCGGTCAGCGCGGCGCCATCGAGAAGCTGGAGCGGGAGTACGAGAACCTGCGCACCGCCCTGCGCCAAGCCGTCGCCGTGCGCGACGAGCAGGAGGGGCTGTGCCTGATCCTGTCGCTCGTCTTCTACTGGCAGCTGCGTGACGCGCGCATCGAGGCCCGCAACTGGTGCGGCGAGGTCATGGCGCTCGGCCCCGACCCCTTCGCCGAGCCGGTTCAGCGCGCCGCCCCGGTCCGGCAGCGGTGCACGGACACCCCGCCGCCGATGACCGGCGAGGTCCTCGCGGAGGCTCGTCGCGGCCTGCACCTCGCCCATCTGGCCTGCATGGATACCGAGTTGGAAGCCTGGGAGTCCCCGGAGGCGCAACGCAAGCTGCGCGTCATCACCGAGGTCTACGAGCCGGGTATGCCGCAGGTCTGCCGCAGCCCCGGCGTGCTCTGGATGTTCGCGGTGATGCTGACCGGTGACGTGGAGCGTCTGCGCGAGGTCAGCGACGCCGCCGTACGCACCTGCCGCAGCGATCCGGGATTCGAATGGGAGCTCGCCCACGCCCTCCAGTGGCGTGCCAACCTGCTGGCCAACCGCACCGACTCGGCCGGGGACGCCTGCCGCGACGCCGACGAGTCGCTGGAGATCTTCCGGCGCCTCGGGGACGCCTGGGGCACCGCCGAGGCGCTCTCCGCGCGCGCGGAGGCGCACGAGCGCACCGGAGCCCACTTGGCGGCCGCCGCCGACTACCGCGCGGCCGTCGAGCACGCCGAACGCCTCGGCGCCCACGCTCAGATCGCCGTCCTCAACGTCCGCCTCGGCGGCGTCCTGCTGGAGACGGGCGAGGCCGAACAAGGCGAGCGGATGCTGCGCGAGGTCGTCGAGCGGAGCGACGGCGGCCACAACGAGGCCCTGCCGGCCGCCCGGATCTTCCTCGCCGGCCGGCTCAGCATGACCGGTCGCATCCCCGAGGCGCGCGAGCAACTGCGGCTCCTGCGCGAGGAATTCACCATCTCGCACTTCGTCGTCTTCGACGCCTTCATCCTCGGCGCGGAGGCTTGGCTGGATGCGGCCGACGGCCACTACGAGAACGCCCTCGACAAGTCCCGCCGGGCGCTGGAGCAGGCCCAGAACCCGCTGTCCCAGGCCATCGCGCCCCATATGCACTCGGTGTACCTGACCATCGGCGCCACGGCCCTGGCCGGTGTGGACGGCGGACGCCGGGCCCGGGACGCCGCCCGCTGCGTCGGCGCCGCCGACGCCCTGCTGCCGCCCCGCCATGTCTTCTCGTCCCTGGAACGCCATGTCCGTGACGAGGTTGTCGCGCGGACGCGGGCACTGCTCGGCGAGGAGGCGTACCAGGCCGCGTACGCGGAGGGCGGCGGCCTGTCCCCGCAGGAGGCCGCCGCCCTGATCTGAGCCGCACCGGCGCGCAGCCGTGCGGTCAGCTCTTGGTGCGGAACTTGTGGATCGCCACCGGCGCCATCACCGCCGTGAGCGCCGCCGACCAGGCCAGGCTCACCCACAGGCTGTGTGCCACCGGGCCGCCCACCATCAGCCCGCGGGCGGTGTCCGCGAGCGCGGACAGCGGGTTGTACTGGGTGAAGGTCCGCAGCCAGCCCGGCATCGTCCCGGGCGGGGCGAAGATGGACGAGCCGAACTGGAGCGGCATCAGCACCAGGAAGCCCATCGCCTGCACGGACTGCGCGTTCTTCATCACCACGCCGAGCGTGATGAACACCCACATCAGCGCCGAGCCGAACACCGCCGACAGGCCCACGGCGGCGAACAGGCCGGGCCAGTTCTCGATGTCGAAGCCGACCAGGACACCGACGATCAGCAGGATCGCGGTGGCGATCAGCATCCGCAGCAGCTCCACCGCGATCTTGGCGAACAGCACCGAGCCGCGCCCGATCGGCAGGGACCGGAAGCGGTCCATGACACCGGAGTTGAAGTCCTGGTTGAAGCCTGTGCCCACGCTCTGGGCCAGGTTCATCCCCATCATGGCCATCAGGCCGGGCACGATGTACTGCACGTACTGCTGCTGCCCGCCGCCCAGCGATTGCCCGATCGAGCCGCCGAAGACGTACACGAACAGCAGCGTGAAGATCACCGGAAACAGGATCGCGTCGAACATCGACTCCGGGTCCTGCCGGATCCACAGCAGGTTGCGGCGGACCAGCGCGCCGGTGTGCCGCAGATGGCTGCGCAGCGGGATCCGGGCGTCGGCCTTGAGGCCGGGGGAGCCCAGGGGGGTCGTGGCATCCAAGGAGGCGGCGCGGAGCGCCTCGTTCAGGGTGGTGGTGGGCGACGGGTGGGCGCTCATGCGGCGACCTCTTCGCGGGTGTCGGCGGGCACGGTGTCCTGCGGGGCACTGGCGCGGTGGCCGGTGAGGGACAGGAACACCTCGTCCAGGCTGGGCAGTTCGGTGGTGATGGAGCTGATCGTGATGCCGCGCGCGGTGACCGCGCCGACCACGGCGGTCAACTGCTCGTCGCTGAGGACCGGCACGAGCAGGGAGCCGGACGCGGCGTCGACGGTCGTCGCGGCGAGCCCGGTGATGCCCAGCTCGTCGAGCATCCCCGCCAGCGGGCCCAGTTCGAGCGCGTCGGCCGGCTTCACCCGCAGGGTGCGCCCGCCGACCTTCGCCTTCAGCGCCTCGATGCCGCCGCCCGCGACGACCTTGCCGCGGTCGACGACGGTCAGCTCGGAGGCGAGCTGTTCGGCCTCCTCCATGTACTGGGTGGTCAGCAGCACGGTGACCCCGTCGCCGACCATCGCCTTGACCTCGCTCCACACCTCGTTGCGGGTACGGGGGTCGAGGCCCGTGGTCGGCTCGTCCAGGAACAGGACGTTCGGCCGCCCGATCATCGAGGCGGCGAGGTCGAGCCGCCGCCGCATGCCGCCGGAGTAGGTGCGGGCCGGCCGCCGCGCGGCCTCGGTGAGCGAGAACCGCTCCAGCAGTTCGTCGGCGCGGGCGCGGGCCTCCTTGCGCGGCAGGTCGAGGAGCCGGCCGATCAGGTACAGGTTCTCCCAGCCGGGGAGCTTCTCGTCCACGGAGGCGTACTGCCCGGTCAGCCCGATGACCCGGCGCAGCTGCCGGGGCTGCCGTACGACGTCGTAGCCGGCCACGGTGGCCTGTCCGGCGTCCGGGGCGAGCAGGGTGGACAGGATGCGTACGAGGGTGGTCTTGCCGGCTCCGTTCGGCCCGAGTACGCCCATCACGGTGCCCTCGCGCACGTTCAGGTCCACGCCGTCCAGTGCCTTGGTCTCGCCGTAGTGCTTGACCAGCCCCCGCACGGTCACGGCGTTCGGCACGCCGCCGGGGTTGTCGTCGATTCGCGTCATGCCCCGTACGGTGCCAGCCCCCACCGACAAACCACCGACAGCCCACCGACAGACAGCCGACCAGCCGGCGCAGCCGCGGTGAGCCGACCCACCCCAGCCGCGGCACCGGCCCACCGTTCAGGAAACCGGCAGCCCCCGCCGACGGGGGAAGATCGGCGGGGGCTGCCCTGGTACCGCGATGGCTCAACTGGAGGTCAGTGCACCGAGTGCTCCTCCAGCGGGAACGTCCCGCCCACCACATCCTCCGCGAAGGCCTTGGCCGCGTTGCCCATGACCTCGCGCAGGTCGGCGTACTTCTTGACGAACTTCGGCACGCGCCCGCCGGTCAGCCCGAGCATGTCGGTCCACACCAGCACCTGCGCGTCCGTGTCGGGACCGGCGCCGATGCCGACCGTCGGGATGTGCAGCACCCGCGTCACCTCGGCGGCCAGTTCGGCCGGCACCAGCTCCAGCACCACCGCGAACGCGCCCGCGTCCTGAACGGCCTTCGCGTCCCGCAGCAGTTGCTGCGCCGCCTCCTCGCCGCGGCCCTGGACGCGGTAGCCCATGGCGTTGACGGACTGCGGGGTCAGGCCGATGTGGGCCATGACCGGGATGCCGGACTCCACCAGGAGCCGGATCTGCTCGTGGGAACGCTCGCCGCCCTCCAGCTTCACCGCGCCGACACCCGCCTCCTTCACCAGCCGGGTCGCCGAGCGCAGCGCCTGCACCGGGCCCTCCTGGTAGGAGCCGAAGGGGAGGTCGCCGACGATCAGGGCGCGGTGGGTGCCGCGGACGACGGCGGCCGACAGCATGGTCATCTCGTCGAGCGTGACGGGGACGGTCGTCTCGTAGCCGAGGTGGCAGTTGCCCGCGGAGTCGCCGACCAGCATCACCGGGATGCCGGCCTCGTCGAAGACGGACGCGGTCATCGCGTCGTAGGCGGTGAGCATGGGCCACTTCTCGCCGCGTTCCTTGGCGAGGGAGATGTCGCGAACAGTGATGCGGCGGGTGCCCTTCCCCCCGTACAGCGCCTTGCTGCCGTCGGAGGGCTTGTTGTGGGCAGCCGAAAGCTGCGTCATGACAACGGCTCCTTCAGTCATCTCGGGGCGCCCTTACGGCGTCCCCGGATCCCTCTCATGGTGGCACCTCGTGCCGGACGCGGCCAGAGGAGCCCCATGTGCGCAACGTCTCGGCACGGAGGGCGTAAGATCTGGGTAAAGGATTGCGATACGAAACGGTCTCGTATCGGAAGTGGCCCTACGCTCGGCGCCATGACTACTCCTGCCGACCGCGCCGCCCACGGCCTCCGGGTTCCGGAAGCGGTGCACCGCCGCCGTTGGGCGATTCTCGGCGTGTTGATGCTGAGCCTGCTGATAGTGGTGCTCGACAACTCGATCCTGAACGTCGCGATCAAGATCATCTCGACCCCCGCCCCCACCGGCCTGGGCGCCACGCAGAGCGAACTGGAGTGGGCGATCAACGCCTACACCCTCGTCTTCGCGGGCCTGTTGTTCACCTCGGGCCTGGTCGGCGACCGCATCGGGCGCAAGAAGGTCCTGATCGGCGGCCTCGTCGTGTTCGGCGTCGGCTCCGCGCTGGCCGCCGAGTCCGGCTCGCCGGGCCAGCTCATCGCCTTCCGCGCCCTGATGGCCCTGGGCGCCGCCTTCGTCATGCCGGCCACCCTGGCCGTCCTGATGAACGTCTTCGAGCGCGAGGAGCAGCCCAAGGCCATCGGCATCTGGGCGGGCGGCGTCGGCCTGGCCATCGCGATCGGCCCGATCACCGGCGGTCTGCTCCTGGACCACTTCTGGTGGGGCTCGGTCTTCCTGGTCAACGTTCCCATCGTCATCCTCGCGGTCGCGCTGATGCTGTGGCTGGTGCCCGACTCCCGCGACCCGCGGCCCGGCCGCCTCGACCCGATCGGTGTGGTGCTGTCCGTCGTCGGCCTGGTCCTGCTCGTCTACGGCATCATCCGGGGCGGCGAGCTCGCCGACTTCACCAACGCGACCGTGCTGTCGACGATCGTGGCGGGCCTGCTCGTCCTCGCGGCCTTCGTGGTCTACGAAAAGCGCAGCGACCACCCGTCCCTGGACGTCACGTACTTCAAGAACAAGGTCTTCTCGGCCGCCATGACCGCCATCGCGCTGGTCTTCTTCGCACTGATGGGCGTGACGTTCTTCGGCGTCTTCTACACCCAGAGCGTGCGCGGCTACTCGCCGCTGGAGTCCGGTGTGCTGATGCTGCCGCTCGCCGTCGCGCAGTTGATCTTCGCGCCGCGGGCCCGGCTGGTCGTCGACCGCTTCGGCAACAAGGCCACCACCACAGGTGGACTGATCCTGCTCGCCGCCATGCTGGCCGCCTTCGCCGGCTTCGAGGCCGACACGCCGATCTGGCTGCTGGAGGTCGTCTTCTTCCTCATGGGCACCGGCATGGCGCACATCATGACGCCGACCAGCGTCGTCATCATGCAGGCGCTGCCCCGCGAGAAGGCCGGCTCGGCCTCCGCGCTCAGCAACACCTTCCGCCAGGTCGGCGGCGCCCTCGGCATCGCCGTCCTCGGCTCGGTGCTCTCGACGGCGTACCGCAACGACATCGAGGGCAAGCTCGGGCTGCTGCCGGCCGGACTGCGCGACAAGGCCGGCGAGTCCATCGAGGCCACCCTCGGCATCGCGGCCAAGCTCGGCCCGCAGGGCAAGGCCCTGATCGGTCCGGCCAACGACGCCTTCCTGCACGCCATGCACGTCACCGCGTTGTGCGGCACCGTGGTCGCGCTCGTCGGCGCGGTCGTGGTGGCCGTGTTCCTGCCGGGCAAGGAGGCCCTGCCGCAGAAGGGCGAGGAGGAAGAGGAGCTGGTGGCCGCGGTGGAGTAGCCGGGGCACGGGGGCCACGCGGCGACGGGGGACTGCCGGCCGGGGGAGGCCGTCGGTGGGTTGAACCCACCGGCGACCGCCCGATAGGACAATCTCCCTGTACGACGAAAGGACGGCCTACGTGAGCCTTGCCGACAGCCACGCCGCTGCCGCCGCCCCCGTGCGGGGGCGCCCCCGCAGCGAAGCGGTGGAACGCGCCATCGTGGAGGGCGTGATGAAGCTGCTGGAGGACGGTGTGCCGCTGGCCGAACTCTCCATTGAACGCATCGCCCGCACCGCGGGCGTTGGCAAGGCCACCATCTACCGGCGCTGGAGTGGCAAGGAGGAGCTGTTCGTCGACGTCGTACGTGGTACCGAGCCCCCCGACCCCGAACTGCCGGGCACCTCCATGCGTGACGACCTCGTGGCCATCCTCGAACAGCTGCGCCGTCGCGGCCTGGTGAGCCGCAGCTCACTCATCCTGCACAACGTCTACGCCCAGATGAAGAGCAGCCCGAAGATCTGGTGCGCCTACCACGCGACCGTCATCGAGCCGCGGCGCAAACTCCAGGTGGAGGTCCTGCGCCGCGGGCAGCGCGACGGCGAACTGCGCCGGGACATCGACGTCGACCTGCTGGGCGACCTCTTCGTCGGCCCCATGCTGGTGCGCAGCGTGATGCGCCCCGACGCCGGCCTGCCCGAGGGGCTGTCGGAGCAGATAGTGGACGCGGTGCTCGAAGGGCTACGGCCTGTCAGTTCCCCGCGTTGATGTGCGCGTTTCGTCACAGATGGGGCTGCGGGCGGCGCGACCGGAACTCCGCGCGCCGACTTCTTCGTCCTCCTGCCCGTACGGCCGTCAAGGACGGCGGGAACGGTGCCGATCATCCCCTAGGGTCGTAGAGCGCGGGGGTGAACGGTGTGCACGGCAGGCAGTGAGGCGACGGTATGGCGCGACAGGCGTACGTGACGGAGGCGGCGGGCGGCTCGGGGCCCGAGCGCCCAGGGGACCGGCTCCGGCGCCTGGCGCGCGGCTTCTCCGACGGCCGGCGTGGCGACGCGGGGATCTGGCGCCGGGGCCTCCTTCTCGCCGCGTTCGCGGTCGCCCTCGCCCTGGTGATGCTGATGCACGCGCAGATCCCCAACCGGATCGGCAACCTCGGCAGCCTCATCGAGACCTTCCTGCCGTGGGCGGGCCTCTTCGTGCCGGTGCTGCTGGTGCTGGCCCTGGTGCGCAGGTCGCCGATCGCGCTGATCGCCGTGCTGCTGCCCGGGATCGTCTGGTTCAACCAGTTCAGCAGCCTGCTCACCGACAAGACGGGCACCGGCGGCGAACTGATGGTCGCCACGCACAACGTCAACGCCGACAACCGCGACCCGTCCGGCACCGCCCGGGATCTGGCCGCCTCCGGGGCCCAGGTGCTCGCCCTGGAGGAGCTGCAGACGTCCGCGCTGCCCGTCTACGAGCGGACGCTCGCCCCGGCGTACCGGTACCACACGGTGCAGGGCACGGTCGGGCTGTGGAGCAAGTACCCGATCAGCGGCGTCCGCTCCGTCGACATCAAGCTGGGCTGGACGCGCGCCCTGCGCGCCAGCGTGGGGACGCCCGAGGGGGCCGTCGCGGTGTACGTCGCCCATATGCCCTCGGTGCGGGTGAAGCTGAACGCCGGGTTCACCGCCGCGCAGCGCGACGAGAGCGCGGACGCGCTGGGCGAGGCGATCGCCGGTGAGCGACTGCCCCGGGTGGTCCTGCTCGGCGATCTGAACGGCACCATGAGCGACCGCTCGCTCAACGCGGTCACCTCCCAGATGCGCTCCACCCAGGGCGCCGCGGGCAGCGGGTTCGGGTTCAGCTGGCCGGCGTCGTTCCCGATGGCGCGGATCGACCAGATCATGGTCAGGGGAGTGGAGCCGGTGAGCTCCTGGACCCTGCCGCGCACGGGCAGCGACCATCTGCCGGTGGCCGCGCGTGTGAACGTCACCACATCGGCAACCGGGTCGTAACCTGCCGGAATACTGGGCCTGAGAGGCTTTGTTCCGTCTCTGAACATACGCGGATCATCGCGGTACGGAACTCCTGCACCGCACGCTTCGAAGCTCTGAAAGGCCCTCCATGCCCCTGGCTGTGCTCGCCCTCGCCGTGGGCGCCTTCGGCATCGGTACCACCGAGTTCGTCATCATGGGGCTGCTCCCCGACGTCGCCGACGACCTGCACGTCTCGATCCCCGCCGCCGGGCACCTGGTCTCGGCGTACGCGCTGGGCGTCGTCATCGGCGCTCCGCTGCTGGCCGCCGTCACCTCGCGGCTGCCCCGCCGGCACGTCCTGATCGGCCTCATGGCCCTGTTCGTCGTCGGCAACGCGCTGTCCGCCCTCGCCCCCGGCTACGACTGGCTGCTGGCCGCCCGCTTCCTCAGCGGACTGCCGCACGGCGCCTTCTTCGGTGTGGGCGCCGTCGTCGCCGCGACCATGGTGCCGCCGGAGCGCAGGGCCCGGTCGGTGTCCCTGATGATGCTCGGCCTGACCCTGGCGAACGTCGTCGGTGTCCCGGCCGCCACGCTCATGGGCCAGCGCCTCGGCTGGCGGGTGACCTTCCTCGCGGTCAGCGTGATCGGGGTCGCCGCGATAGCGTCCCTCGTCCTGCTGGTCCCGCGCGACCGCGGCCACGCCCCCGCGGCCGGCCTGCGCCGCGAACTGGCCGCCCTGCGCTCCCTCCCGGTCTGGCTGGCCCTGCTGACGACCGTGGCGGGCTTCGGCGCGCTGTTCTCGGCCTACAGCTACATCACGCCGATGCTCACCGGCTCCGCCGGGTACGCCGAGGCGGGAGTGACGCTGCTGCTGGCCCTGTTCGGGGTGGGCGCGACCGTCGGCAACCTGCTGGGCGGGCGCCTGGCCGACCACTCGACGCGGGGCACGCTGTTCGGCGGGCTCACCGCGCTGGCGGTCGTGCTGGCGCTGTTCCCGCTGCTGATGCGGACCGAGTGGAGCGCGGCCCTCGCGGTGGCCCTGCTGGGCACGGCGGCGTTCGTCACCGGTTCGCCGCTCCAGCTCATGGTCATGGAGAAGGCGTCCACGGCCCCCTCCCTGGCCTCCGCGGCCAACCAGGCCGCGTTCAACCTGGCGAACGCGGGCGGCGCCTGGATCGGCGGGCTGGCGCTCGCCGCGGGCCTCGGCGTGACCTCGCCGGCGCTCGCGGGGGCCGTCCTCGCGGTGCTGGGCCTCGCGGTGGCCGGCCTGGCGTACCGGGTGGACCTGCGGCGGGCGGGTGGCGTGCGGGTCGGGCGGGAGCGCGTGGTCGCCTCGCACATGCCGTCCGCGGCCCGTACCGGGGTCCCTTCCCACTCGACGAGCACGGGGGAACTCCGGGACGGGGCCGTCCGGGCCGAGGGTGGTGCGGGCGGGCCGGGAGCCTAGCCCCGGGGACTCCCGTACCCCGTTACCCCCGTATGGGACCCGGTGCCTACGCCGATTCCCGCCAGCCGTTCGTGATCGGCAGGCGCCGGTCCTTGCCGAAGCCCTTCGCGGAGATCTTCGTGCCCGGCGGGTACTGGCGCCGCTTGTACTCGGCCGTGTCGACCATGCGGAGCGTCTTCGTGACCAGCTCGCCGTCGTATCCGGCCGCGACGATCAGGTCGGCGCCCTTGTCCTGGTCGACGTAGAGCTCCAGGATCGCGTCCAGCACCGGGTAGTCCGGGAGCGAGTCGGTGTCGACCTGGCCGGGGCGCAGCTCCGCGCTCGGCGGCTTGGTGATGGAGTTCTCCGGGATCGGCGGGACCTCGCCACGCTGGGCCGCGGCCCGGTTGCGCCACTCGGCCAGCCGGAAGACCGACGTCTTGTACACGTCCTTGATCGGACCGTACGCGCCCACCGAGTCGCCGTACAGCGTCGAGTAGCCCACCGCCAGCTCCGACTTGTTGCCGGGCGCGAGGACGATGTGGCCCTCCTGGTTGGAGACCGCCATCAGCAGCGTGCCGCGCAGCCGGGACTGGAGGTTCTCCTCGGCCAGGCCCGTCAGGCCCAGGGAGCCCATGTACGCGTCGAACATCGGCGCGATCGGGACGGTGCGGAAGTTGAGGCCGGTGCGCCGTGCCAGCTCCGCGGCGTCGTCCTTGGAGTGCTCCGAGGAGTACTTGGACGGCATGGAGACGCCGTACACGTTCTCCGCGCCCACCGCGTCGCAGGCGATCGCCGCGACCAGCGCGGAGTCGATGCCGCCGGACAGGCCGATCAGCACGGAGCGGAAGCCGTTCTTGCGCACGTACGCGCGCAGGCCCACGACCAGCGCCGTGTAGACCTCCTCGTCGTCGTCCATGCGCGCGGCGTACTCGCCGGTCGGCTCCGGCTCGTAGGCCGGCAGCGGCTCCTCGGACAGCACCACGCGGTCGATGCGCAGACCGTCGTCGACCACGCCCGTGGGCGCCTGCGCCGAGGCGGCCGGCAGGTCCAGGTCCAGCACCATGAGGTCCTCGGCGAACTGCGGCGCCCGCGCGACCACCTCGCCGTCCGGGGCGACCACGATCGAGTCGCCGTCGAAGACCAGCTCGTCCTGCCCGCCGGTCATGGCGAGGTAGGCGAGGGTGCAGCCGGCCTCCTGGGCCCGCTTGCGGACCAGGTCGAGGCGGGCGTCGTCCTTCAGTCGCTCGTACGGCGAGGCGTTGATCGAGACCAGCAGCCCGGCGCCCGCGCTGCGGGCGGCCGGCACGCGGCCGCCGTCCTGCCACAGGTCCTCGCAGATGGCGAGCGCGACGTCGACGCCGTGCACCCGCAGGACCGGCATGGTGTCGCCGGGGACGAAGTAGCGGAACTCGTCGAAGACGCCGTAGTTCGGCAGGTGGTGCTTGGCGAAGCTCAGCACCACCTCGCCGCGGTGCAGCACCGCCGCCGCGTTCTGCGGCGCGCCGGCGGGCATGCCGTACTTCGGCTGGGCGGTCTCACCGCGGTCGAGGTAGCCGACGAGCACCGGCAGCTCCCCGAGGCCCTCCGCGGCGAGCCGTGCGGCGAGGGCGCGCAGCGCGGCGCGGGACGCCTGCACGAAGGACGACCTGAGGGCCAGGTCCTCGACGGGGTACCCGGTCAACGCCATCTCCGGGAACACCGCGAGATGCGCTCCGCGCTCGGCGGACTCCCGGGCCCGGCGGACGATCGCCTCGGAGTTACCGGCGAGGTCTCCGACGCGCGAGTCGATCTGGTTCAGGGCGAGACGTAGTTGAGGCACGCGCCCAGTGTAATCGTCAAAGCGACGCGATAGCCGGGCGCGGAGGTGTGGGCCACCCCACGCCGTCCCGGCCCGCGCGCGTGGCGGTGACCGCCACCGTGCCCGTGCCCGTGCGCTCGCCGCGCGCCTGGGGCGGTGGGCTGTCCGGGCGTCTGCCCCTGCTGGCCGGTGCCTGGCCGCGAGGAGTCGCCCGCACTCATGTGACCCGTCCGCCGACCGGCAGGGTTCGCTCGCGGGCGTGACGGTCCCGCCCCGTGCGCTCGCTCGGCTGTCCGGGCGCCCGTCCTCGTCGGACGGTGGCCGTTCGCGTGGGGGCTTGCCCCGTGTTCCCGCGGCTCGCGCTGTCATGATGCTCCTACGGACCACGCGGGAGGACGTACCCATGACCTTCGTCCGCGTCGACGGCGTCGTCCACCACGTCGTCGTCGACGGCAGCGGGCCGCTCTGTGTGCTGAGTCCGGGGCTCGGGATGTGCTGGTTCGACTGGGACGGTGTGGCCGCGCTGCTGGCTCCGTACCGGACGGTCGTGCGGTTCGACCGGCCCGGGCTCGGGCTCAGCGGGCACGCGCGTGCGTGGCCGACGCTCGGGGCGGAGGCCCGGCGTATCGCGGCCGTGCTCGACGCGGTGGGCGCGGACGGGCCCGCCGCGGTCGTCGGGCACTCGATCGCCGGGTTCCACGCCGAGGCCTTCGCCCGGATGTTCCCCGAGCGGAGTGCCGCACTCGTGCTCGTCGACTCCAGCGTGGAGGAGGACCCCCGCCCCCGCCGGGCGCGCGCCGCCCGCGACGCCGCCACGCGCGCCTGCGGCGCGCTGGCGAGCGCGGCCGGCCTGCCCCGCGCCGCCGGACCGCTGCTGCGCCGCGCGGCGGTCCGGGCGGGCCGGGTCGGGGGAGGCGAACCGGCGCCGTACGACCGGGTCCGCAGCGCCTACTCCACGAGCCGCTGGCTGCGTGCGGCCCTGGCCGAGAACGCCACCTACGCCGACCAGGCCGTCGAACTCGCCGCCCTGCGGCGGTCGCGGACGCTGCCGCCCGGCCTGCCGGTCACCGTGCTCGCCGCCGACGACCCGCGCCGGCCCGTGCCCCGGCGGGAGCGGTGGCTCGCCCGGCAGCAGGCGCTCGCCGCGGTCCTGGGCGGCGCGTTCCGGCCGAGCGCACCCGCCGGCCACCTGCTCATGCTCGACCGCCCCGAGGACGTCGCCGGCGCCGTGCTGCACGCACGCGTGCGCCCGCCCCTCCCTGAGGAGAAGCGGGCGCACGGCCGCTGACCTGTCGTCAGCGGCGGTAGGACTCCACATAGCCGTTCGCGGGAGAGCCGACGCCGGTGACGGTGTCGTAGCCCTTGACCGCCTTGAGCGAGCTGTCCTTGCCGAGGCTGCGGACGGAGACGCTCAGGCCGTCCGCGGCGTCGACGCCGTTGACGTAGTCGACCCGCGCGACCGCGAGGTCCTTGCCGGTCGGCTGGTCCACCACGTCGTGGTAGACCTTCGAGCCGTACTTGGCGTAGATCGCCGGGTTGGCGAAGCCGATCGCCTTGCCGCCGCGGGCCTCCTGGGCGAGGCCCTGGACGGCCGCCATGACCGGCGCGGCCAGCGAGGTGCCGCCGATGCGGTACTCGCTGTACCGCTGCGACCCGTCCGGGAAGGTCTGCGTCTGCCCCACCAGGAAGCCGGTGTTCGGGTCGGCGACCGCCGCGATGTCCGGGACGACGCGGTTGCCGGCCTTGTTGTTGGCCGTGGCCAGCGCCTTCGGCACGACGCCCGTCTGGTACGACGGCTGCGGCACGGTCCGGCTGGTGCCACCGCCCGCGCCCGAGGTGAACGCGCCGGGGAAGCCCGCCCAGCTCCTGCCGTCCGCGGACAGCGAGGCCTTCTGGGTGCCCCAGCCGGTCTCCCACAGGTACTTGTGGCCCTTGCCGACGGCCAGCGAGGTACCGCCGACGGCGGTCACCCACGCCGAGTTGGCCGGGGTGTCGACCTGCTTCGTACCGGTGTTGGCGACCTCGTCGCCGTCGTCACCGGAGGAGAAGTAGAAGCCGATGCCCTCGACCGCGCCGAACTGGAAGACCTGGTCGTAGGCCGCCGCGACGTCCGGCGTCTCGTTGGCCTCGATGTCGCCCCAGGAGTTGGAGACGATGTCGGCCAGGTGGTTGTCGACGATCTTGCTCAGCGAGTCGAGCAGGTCGTCGTCGTAGCAGGAGGCGGCGCCCACGTAGACGACGTTCGCGTCCGGCGCGACCGCGTGCACGGCCTCGACGTCGAGGGTCTCCTCGCCGTACCAGCCGGCCGCCCCGCACTCCTCGGTGTCCGTGTAGCCGGCCGGGAGCACCTGGCGCAACTGGCCCGTCTTCCAGGGCTTGTCGCCGTTCTTCTTCGCGTAGGTGGCCGCGTCGACGGCGATGGTCGGCGAGGCGTACGCGTCGGTGATGGCGATGCGGACGCCCTTGCCGGTGTACTTGCCGGCACCGTAGGCGGACCGCAGCTCCTTGCCGGTGTAGCCCTTGACGGCGTACGGGACCTTCTGGCCGTACGCGGAGGGCAGTGTGCTTGCCACGTTCGAGCCGTAGTACGTGGAGAACGGCCCGGCGTTCTTGAACACGTCGTCCGGCGGCGGCAGCTGGTCCTTGTGCTTCGCCTTGTGCGGCGCGTTGTCCAGGCCGGTGACGGTCAGGACGGTGCCGTTCAGTGAGGCCGGCACCGAGGCCGTCCGCGCCGGGGCGCGGTAGGTCCTCGACCCCTTGGCGAAGTTGTGCAGCTGGGTGCCGAACGCCTTCTCGGCGGCGGCGACGTCACCGGAGACGGCGACGTAGTGCGCCGTCACGGAGGTGACCTTCAGCCCCGACGACGCCAGCCACGACTTCACGGCGTCCACCTGGGCCTTCGTCGCGCCGAAGCGCGCCTGCGCCTCCTGGGCGCTCAGGTACTTGCCGTACGAGGCCGAGGACGGGTCGGACACCGCCGCGGCGTACCGGGCGAGGCCGGCGGCGTCCCGTCCGGCCAGGTAGACCCGGGCGTGGACCTGGGCGCCGTCCGAGGTGGCGCCCTTGTCCGCCGTGGCCGTCGCCCAGACGGGTTTGGTGCCCGCGAGCGCGCTGCGGCCCGGGTTGTCCGCAGCGTGCGCGGGTATGCCGAGCGCCAGTGCGCCGGCGAGCAGCGGCAGGGTCGCCGCCAAGCTCATTCCGGCGCGCGCTGTGGCACGGTTGGATCTCATAGAACCCCCTGCGATGCGTTCGCATGTGACGCAATGAGTGGTCGGTCCTCGCGCAATCCGCGTAGAGCCCGCGGCGGTAAGGGTCTTTCGTCTGGATCACACGATCGGGGCCACTCTTCCCGATGAACCGTTCATGCCAGGGGAATGTGAAGGCCAAGAGAAACCCAAGGAACCGGCAGGCGCGGCGAATTGCGGCTTTCGCGCCCGGCCCGGAGTCGGGGAATGGCGCGTCCGGGTCACGAAGGGAGCGTCCGGGTCACGAAGGAGGTACCCGGGGTTACGAACCGGGGCCCCGGTTATGAACGGGGCACCGCTCCACGCTCCTTGAGCATGTCGGCCATCAACCGCATCTCCGACCGCTGCGATGCGACCATGCCCCGCGCGAGCCTCTTCTCCACCCTCACCGTGCAGCGGGCGACACAGCCCTTGGCCATGTGGACGCCGCCCTTGTGATGGTCCGTCATCAGCTGGAGGTAGAACACCTCGGCCTGCCTGCCGCCGAGTTCGCCGAGCCTGCGCATCTCCGAGTTGGTCGCCATGCCGGGCATCAGCGCGCCGTCCTCGCCGGCGGGCATGTCGCCCATGCCCATCCACGTCATCGGCGGGTCCGCCGACACCTTCGGCAGCTCCCACAGGTCGAGCCAGCCCAGCAGCATGCCCCGCTGGTTGGCCTGCGTCTGCGCGATGTCGTAGGCGAGGCGGCGCACTTCGGTGTCCGTGGTGCGGTCGCGCACGATGAACGACATCTCGACGGCCTGCTGGTGGTGGACCGCCATGTCCCGGGCGAAACCGGCGTCCGCGGAGCCGGCGGTGGGCGTCTTCGCGGCGTAGCGCGCCCCGCCGCTGTCCTCGGCGACCGCGTAGGTGATCGCCCCCGTCGCGACCAGCGCGGCCGCCGCGGCTCCGGCGATCAGCCCGATGTGCCTCAACGGTCCAGCCCGCCCGTGCAGGTGGCACCCGGCTCGGGCGTCTGCGGGCCCTGGACGAACTCGGCGAGGAACTTGTCCACTTGCGGGTCCTTCGCGCTCGTCACCGTGCGCTGGTGCGCCCAGGCGGACAGCATGAGGGGGTCCTTCTGGTCCTCGACCGGGCTCATCAGCGTGTACGGCGTCTTCCTCACCTTCGCCGCGAGCGCGGCCACGTCCGCCTTGGACGCCTTGCTGTTGTACGTCACCCAGACGGCGCCGTGCTCCAGCGCGTGCACGGCGCTTTCGTTCTTCACCGGGTCGGTGTACACGTCGCCGTTGCAGTTCTGCCAGACCGGGTTGTGGTCGCCGCCGACCGGGGGCTCCATCGGATAGGTCACCGGGGCGGTGGTGTGGTTGCGCTCCAGCGTGCCCTTCCAGGTTCGTACGCCGTCCGCGCGGGTGACGAAGTGGCCGCCGTCACCGCCCTTCTCGTCGCTCGCCGCGGCCGGCGCGGCGTCCGAGGACCCCGAGTTCAGGAGCACCACGCCGCCCGTGACCAGCCCGGCCACGACGACCACGCTCGCGGCCACCGTGAGCAGCCGCGTGCGCCGCTCCCGGACGCGCTCCGCCTGGCGCATCTCCTCTGTACGGGCCTTGTGCTGTCCAGTGTCGGTCCGGTGCGCGGAGTCCATGGCGGAGTCCTTCGTGGGGAAGGGGCGGGCGGGGGTGGCGTGCGGGGAGTTGAGCGTGCCCGAGGGGCCCGCTGATCGTAGTGGGACGGAAGCGCCCGCAGGGAGACCGCCGATAAGTTGAACGGCGGATGCGCATTATCTACCCTTGGCCGCATGCGGCTGCTGCGCTTCACCGACATGGCGCTGCGCGTCCTGATGAGGCTCGCCGTCGCCGGCGAGTCGAGCCCCACGACCCGGGAGGTCGCGGGCGACATGGGCGTGCCGTACACGCATACCGCGAAGGTCGTCGCCGAGCTCCAGCACCGCGGTCTGCTCGCGGCCCGCCGCGGCCGCGGCGGCGGACTGACGCTCACCGAAGCGGGCCGCGACGCCTCGGTCGGCGCTCTCGTACGCGCCCTGGAGGGCGAGGGCGACGTGGCCGACTGCGAGGGCAGCATTCCCTGCCCGCTCAGCTCCGACTGCCGTCTGCGCGGCGCCCTGCGGCGGGCCCAGGAGGCCTTCTACGCCGCGCTCGACCCCCTCACGGTCGCCGATATGGTCGCGGAGCCGACGGGACCGCTGCTGCTGGGGCTGCCCGCCATGCGGCCGCCGACCTGAGCGCGCGGGCGCGCACGGTCAGCCCCGGGGAGACCCGGAAGAGCGAGCACACCGGAAGGCCGCAGCACATCGGCCGGATCAGCCGGGGGCGGACTTGTCAGGCCGCCGGCTGGGCCGGCCACAGGTCCGGGGGCGGATCGGTCAGGCGGCCGGCTGGGCCAGCCACAGGTCCGGGCCGAAGACCTCGTAGTGGATGTCGGCCGGGGACACACCCTTGCCGATCAGCTGCTCGCGCACCGCCCGCATGAAGGGCAGCGGGCCGCACAGGTACGCGCGCGTGCCGGCCAGGACGTCGACGTCGCCGAGGTCGACCAGGCCGGGCCGCCCGGCGCCTGCCGTGTCCTCGTCCTCGTCGTACTGCTCGTAGAAGAAGACCGGCCGCGCGTCCGGCAGCTTGGCCGCGTACGCCTGGTGGTCGGAGCGGAGCGCGTGCGCGGTGGGGGAGCGGTCGGCGTGGACCACGGTCACCGGGGCGCTGTGGCCGGTGAGGGCGAGCTGCTCCAGCATGGCGATCATCGGGGTGACGCCGATGCCCGCGGAGGCGAGCAGCAGCGGCGCCTCGGTCTCCTCCAGGACGAGGTCGCCGTACGGGGCGGACAGCTGGAGGACGTCACCCACGCGCACGTGTGCGTGCAGGTGGTTCGAGACCTCCCCGTCGGGCGTCGTGGCGTCGCCGGCCACTCGCTTGACGGCGAACTGCCGCACCGGCGATCCGGGGGCCGCGGTCAGGCTGTACTGGCGGATCTGGCGGGCCCCGTCGGGGAGCTCGACGCCGACCGAGACGTACTGGCCGGCGCGGTAGCCGGGCACCGGGGCGTCGTCGGCGGGGCGCAGCTTGAAGGTGGCCACGTCCGCGGTCTCCTCGATCCGCTCCACGACCTCCCACTCGCGCCAGCCGCGCTGCTCGCTCTGCTCGTACAGGCGCTTCTCGATGGCGATGAGGGCGTTGGCCATCAGCCAGTAGACCTCGGTCCAGGCGGCGGCGACCTCCGGGGTCACCGCCTCGCCGAGCACCTCGGCGATGGCCGCGAACAGGTGCTCGTGGACGACCGGGTACTGCTCCGGCGTCACCCCCAGGGAAGCGTGCTTGTGGGCGATGCGCTGGAGCATCAGGTCGGGGCGCTGGTCCGGGTTCTCCACCAGGTAGGTGGCGAAGGCGGCGATGGAGCCGGCCAGGGCCTGCCGCTGCGTGCCGGCGGCCTGGTTGCCGCGGTTGAACAGATCACGCAGCAGCTCGGGGTGGGCGTCGAACAGTCTGGCGTAGAAGCGCTCGGTGACCTGGCCGATCGCCGCGCCGACGGCGGGGAGGGTGGCGCGGACGGTGACTGCTGACTGCTCGGACAGCATGGTGACTCCTCGATGACTCGATCGGATGGGCTCGATCGCTCGACTGATCAAAACGGTATTGAAACTTGCATTTGAGATGCAATTTATGGAGGCGTGTCGTCGGTCACGTGGGTGACGGTTCGGCCATTACGGATGACGGTGCGAGCGGGCAAGATGGGCGACAGAGCGGTACGCCTGCCGTACGCGGGGCGAGCGCCCCGGCACGACGGCCGGGCGACCGGGCTCCGCAACACGTGTGAAACGCGGCCGTGGTGGGATGCTCAGGTGCCCGACGGTCTCCCGTGACACCGAACACAGGCGGCCTGACCAGCAAGGATGGGGAAGCGGAAGATGGACAAGCAGCAGGAGTTCGTGCTCCGGACGTTGGAGGAGCGCGACATCCGGTTCGTACGCCTGTGGTTCACGGACGTGCTCGGCTTCCTCAAGTCCGTGGCCGTCGCGCCCGCCGAGCTGGAGCAGGCCTTCGACGAGGGCATCGGCTTCGACGGCTCCGCCATCGAGGGCTTCGCCCGGGTCTACGAGTCCGACATGATCGCCAAGCCCGACCCGTCCACCTTCCAGATCCTGCCCTGGCGCGCCGAGGCCCCCGGTACGGCCCGCATGTTCTGCGACATCCTCATGCCGGACGGCTCCCCCTCCTTCGCCGACCCGCGCTACGTCCTCAAGCGCGCCCTGGCCCGCACCTCCGACCTCGGCTTCACCTTCTACACCCACCCCGAGATCGAGTTCTTCCTGCTCAAGAACCGCCCGCTGGACGGCTCCCGCCCCACGCCCGCGGACAACTCCGGCTACTTCGACCACACTCCGCAGGCCATCGGCATGGACTTCCGCCGTCAGGCGATCACCATGCTGGAGTCGATGGGCATCTCGGTGGAGTTCTCCCACCACGAGGGCGCCCCGGGCCAGCAGGAGATCGACCTGCGCTACGCCGACGCCCTGTCCACCGCGGACAACATCATGACGTTCCGCCTGGTCATGAAGCAGGTCGCGCTCGAGCAGGGCCTTCAGGCCACGTTCATGCCCAAGCCCTTCTCGGAGTTCCCCGGCTCCGGCATGCACTCGCACCTGTCGCTGTTCGAGGGCGACCGGAACGCCTTCTACGAGTCCGGCGCCGAGTACCAGCTCTCGAAGGTGGGCCGCTCCTTCATCGCCGGCCTCCTCCGCCACGCCGCCGAGATCTCCGCGGTCACCAACCAGTGGGTGAACTCCTACAAGCGCATCTGGGGCGGCTCCGAGCGCACCGCGGGCGCCGGCGGCGAGGCCCCCTCGTACATCTGCTGGGGCCACAACAACCGCTCGGCCCTGGTCCGCGTCCCGATGTACAAGCCCGGCAAGACCGGCTCCGCCCGCGTGGAGGTCCGCTCCCTCGACTCCGGCGCCAACCCCTATCTGGCCTACGCCGTCCTCCTGGCCGCCGGCCTGAAGGGCATCGAGGAGGGCTACGAGCTCCCTCCGGGTGCCGAGGACGACGTCTGGGCCCTGTCCAACGCCGAACGCCGCGCGATGGGCATCGAACCGCTCCCGCAGAACCTCGGCGAGGCCCTGACCCTGATGGAGAACAGCGACCTGGTCGCCGACACCCTCGGCGAGCACGTCTTCGACTTCTTCCTCCGCAACAAGCGCGCCGAGTGGCACGAGTACCGCTCGGAGGTCACGGCGTTCGAGCTGAAGAAGCATCTGCCGGTGCTGTAGGCACAGGTCGGGGCGGGTTTCCCGCCCATCCGGCGGACGGGGTCGACGGTCGCGAACCGTCGGCCCCACGGCGTCTCACCGCCCCTGGACTACGACACCTTCCCGACCATCGCCGACAGGTTCAGCGAACTGGCCGCCCGGCATCTCGGTACCCGCACCGACGTCCTCGCGGTGCCGCTGACGCATGACACCCCGGATGAACTCGCCCAGCCACGACGGCAACGGTGGGCAGGCGGTCGATGGCCTTGAAGACCTGGTCGCGCAAGTCGGTGAGCATGTTTCAGAAAAAGTGTCTTCGGCCAGGTCAGATGGGGTTTCGAGCGCGACACCTTGATGCTCTTGAAAGCCGTCGTGGCGCTAGCCACGGTAGCGGTGCAGTGTGGAAGGCGTGGGCTCCAGGCAGGGACGTGTGGGTCTCGGGCAGCCGTGGCAGCCGAGCCACCCGCTGTTGTTCATCCCTGTTGTCCTCATCGTTGTGATCACTGCCGCGGACATCGCGACTGGGCCAACCATCGTTCTCAGCCCCCTGCTGGTGGTCGCGCCCACGCTCACCGCGTGGTTTGCGGGCCCCTGGACGACGGGCGGCATCGGGGTCCTGGCCATGGCGGGCGAAGCGGTCAGCGGCTGGCGCACCG
Organism: Streptomyces sp. NPDC047453; assembly: GCF_040643155.1. NCBI lineage: Bacteria > Bacillati > Actinomycetota > Actinomycetes > Kitasatosporales > Streptomycetaceae > Streptomyces > Streptomyces sp. NPDC047453. Next base: position 424,584 of record NZ_JBEYTS010000001.1, read on the forward strand.
GAACGCTGTCTACGCGGAACGTGGTGGTGGAGGTGATTGCCATCGCGGCGATCACCTCGTTGATCGTGGTCCTGTGTGCGGTGCGCGACCGGCACGCACGCCAGATGGCCCGGGTCCGGTCGGTCGCCGAGGCCGCCCAGCAGGTGGTGATGTGGCCGCTGCCGAGCCGGCTCGGCCCGCTGCGGCTCGCCTGTGTTTATCTGGCTGCCGAGGAGGAGGCCGAGATCGGCGGCGACCTGTATGCCGCCGCCCGCACCGGCAGCGCGGTCCGCGTGATGATCGGCGACGTGCGGGGCAAGGGCCTGCCCGCCCTGGGCGAGGCCGCCCTCCTGCTCGGCGCCTTCCGCGAGGCCGCACACCAGCACGCCTCCCTGCCCGACCTGGCTGCCTCCCTGGAACGGAGCATGACCCGCCACCTCGCCGACTTCGAACCGGAGGGCGAGGCGGGGGAACGCTTCGTGACCGCTCTTCTGGTCGAGATCGCCGACGCCGAGCCCCTGGTCCGCATGACCAGCTGCGGTCACCCGCCACCCCTGCTGCTCAGCCCGGACAACACCGTCCACGTGCCCCGCCTCCACCCCGGGCCCCCACTTGGCGTCGGCGTCACGGATCCCGACAACCACGTCGTGGATGTCCTGCCCTTCGGCCCTGGGGACACGCTGCTCCTGTACACCGACGGTGTCATCGAAGCCCGTGACCACAACGACGTCTTCTACCCGTTCGCGGAACGCGCAGCCCAGTGGACCGACCACCCTCCCGAGGCGCTGCTCGACCACATCGAACGCGACCTGCTCGCCCACACCGGCGGACGCCTCGGCGACGACGTCGCCCTCCTCGCCATCCGTCGTGCCCATATCCCCCATGACGGAGCGGAAGAAGGCGAAGATCGACAGCGGTACGAGCGGAATGCCGAGCCCTCCCCGGAGGTCACTGGCACGCTACGGGCGCCGCGGTCTCAGTTCCGGTCTCAGCCATTGCTCGTTCCGCACAAGATCGGACAACTCGTGAGCGTGCTCCCGCGCGAAGGCGGCGGTCGAACACTTCCACAAGAAGCCCAGGATGGGCGCCGCCACGGCGACTGACAGGCGCTCACAGAAACTTCAAATTCCCGTACAACCAACCCCACCGGTGAGGGATCTGATCACGTGAGTCAAACAGACTCCATGATCATTGGGCCTCGCGCCGAAGGTGAACCGCGAGGAGCGACCGGCGCCTGGCCCCTTTCTCCACCTGAGGAACGCATGCGTATACGAGCCACCGTGGCCGCCGTCTCCGGCGCCCTGGCCCTCTCCGCCCTCGCCATGCCCGCCGCGCACGCCACCGCTCCCGGTGACAACGGCACGGTGAAGATCCACGACGCCAAGACAGGCGAAGAGCTGCGCCGCAACGAACCGCACGTCTGCACCTTCTACCTCGACGCCTTCGGCTTCGACGCGGTCCAGAAGGTCGACTGGCACATCGAGGCCTGGGCCCCGACCGCCGCCACCAAGGGCGAGACCGTGAAGTCCGGAGCCATCACCCTGGATGCCGAGGGCCACGGCCGTACGGCGGACCTGTCCCTGCCCGACGGGCACTACAAGCTGTTCTGGAACTTCGACGGCGAGAAGGGGGCCGCCAAGCACAAGATGTTCTGGACGGACTGCAAGGGCTCCGAGGGCGGTGGTGGCGGTACGACGCCGTCCGCCTCGGTGCCGCCCTCCTCGTCGGAGTCGTCCTCGCCTTCGAGCCCGGCCGATGCGACCGCGCCGAGTGACTCCTCGTCGGAGTCGTCCTCGCCTTCGGGCCCGGCCGGTGCGACCGCGGCGCCGAGTGCCTCCTCCGGCGAGGGCGGGGCGGCCCCGTCCGCTGCCGCCTCCTCGTCCGCGCAGGGCGGCGGCGATCTGGCCGGTGATCTGGCCGAGACCGGTAGCAGCGCCCCGGTGGGCCTGCTGTCGGGTGTCGCGGCAGCACTGGTGGCCGCGGGCGGTTACCTGGTGCTGCGGCGTCGTAGGGCCTCCCGGGGCTGACGTCTGCAGTGAGTGGCGTCCTGGCCATCCTCTGTCCAGGACGCCACTGGCTGGTCTCGCGCTGATTGAAAACGTCCAGGTCACGGGCCAAGTCGGGCGCGATCGTCGGCCGGTCTTGAAAACCGTCGTGGCTCAGTCACGGTGGGTTCACATCCCACCTCAAGATCATTTGCGGGTGTCAAGTCACGGCATTCAGTGGCGTGACGACGCATGACCCGTTCGGGCTTACTCGAAACACGACCTCACCGATCCGGAGTGAGGCTCATCCACCGAAAGAAGGACGGTGCCGTGTTTCGAACGCGTAAGAGGATCGCCAAGGTCGCGGCCATCACCGTAACCGCCGCAGGGGCGCTCCTGGGCGGCGGCGCCGCCGCCCAGGCCGCACCCGCCACGACGCACGCGATCCTTCTCCTCATCTCCGGCTACTCATCGGACGGCAACGGTGGCAACGGCATCGCGGACAAGTCACCGAAGGAGATCCGGCACCAGGCGCACCAAGCCCTGCTCGGCGCCAAGTCCGTCCGTATCGCGCTGAAGGACACGGGGTCAGACGCCCAGAAAGGCAATCGGCCCAGCTCGGCGGACCTCTCGTACGACCAGGCCGGCTGCACCGGCTCGATAGCCATGGGCACCCAGGGCAGCTTCCAGATCGTCAAGCGCGGCACCGAAGCATGGATGAAACCCGACGCTACGTTCTGGAAGACGACCAAGGTCCCCGGCAGCGAGGGCACAGCAGGCGCGGAGCGCTTCAAGAACCGGTACATCCATGGCACGACCAACGACGCGATCTTCAAGAAACTGGCCGACGTCTGCAGCATCAAGGTCTTCCAGAAGCCCCTCGGCGGCGTCGCGCCGTTCACGGACGTCAAGAAGGGCACCGAGACCACGTTCAACGGAATGAAGGCCATCCCGCTGACCGGGAAGGTGGACGGAAGGGCGGCCACGTACTACGTGGCGACGCAGGGCAAGCCATACCTGATCGGGGGCACCCAGAAGGGCAACGGCACCGATCTGACCTTCACCCTGTCCGACTATGACAAGCCGATCCCGTCGGCGACACCGTCCGCCAACGAGTCGGTGGAGGTCTCCCAGCTGGAGAGCCAGCTTCAGGGCGCGTCCTGAGCCCATTGCTCATCGCCGTGCTTGCCGCGACCGCTGATCGTGCTGGGGAACGGTATGGCGCGTGGAGGGACGGGTGTGGCTCAATTGCCGTCGGCGGGACGCCGTGGGCACGACGGCGCGGAGGGGGAGGGCGGAAGGCGTCGTGGTGAGCGGGGACCGGCCGGTGATGTGGGCCGAGGCGGCCAGGGTGGCGGCGGGGTGCGTGGTGGTGCTCGCCCTCACGTGGGCCGCTCTGGAGTTGCTCGACGAGCGGCAGTTCCCGGTGGCCGCACCACCGGTGATGGTGCTGGGCCGGTGGTTCTACGACAGGCACCGTCACTGGGGCGCCGGTCTGGTGGCCACGGTCTCCGGCTCGGTCGTGGTGTTCACCTCGGTCGACCGGCTGCGACCTCATCTGGACCGGCTGCTCGCCGACACCACGGCGACCGCGGCGGGGCTGGTGGTCGCCATGGCCGTGTTCACGCTCTGCTCCCGCGTGCGGCGGAGGGCCTGACATGCCGTACGAGGGCGACGACCGACGTGGTGCCCGGCGTGGCCTGCACCTGCGTACCCACTGGCACCGCTGGTCACCGTGGCCGACATCTTCATCGTGGTGCCCTGGACCTGCGTGGCGCCGTCCCATGAAAGGGCCCGCACCCCCCGGTGCGGGCCCTTTCATGTCCGATGCCGGTGCCGGCACCGGGGTGTCCGGCGCGCGTTACGCGGGGCGGACGACGCTGTGGATCGGCATGTAGTAGATCGACTCCTCGCGGACGTTCGTGCCCGGGCGCGGCGCGTGGATCATCATGCCGTTGCCGATGTAGATCCCGACGTGGCTGATGTCGTTGTAGAAGAAGACCAGGTCGCCGGGTTTGGCCTCGGAGACGGGGACGGTCGTGCCGGCCTCCACCTGGCTCCAGGTGGTGCGCGGCAGCGAGATTCCGGCGGACTTCCAGGCGGCCAGCGTGAGCCCGGAGCAGTCGTACGAACCGGGGCCGGTCGCGCCCCACACGTACGGCTTGCCGATCTGGGCCCGCGCGAAGTCGAGGACCTTGGCGGCCTTGGCGGCATAGCCGGTGCTCGATCCGGCATCCGTGCTCGTGCCCCCGCCCGTACCCGTGCCCGAGCCCGTGCTCGATCCCGAGCTCGTGCCCGTTCCGCTGCTCGCCTTCGCGTCGGAGCTCTTGGCCGCCTGCTCCTCCTTGCGCTTCTGCGCGGCCGCCGCCGCCTCCTCCGCCGCCTGCCGGCGGGCCAGCTCCGCGGCCTTCTGCCGGGCGATCTCCTGCTTCTTCTTCTCGATCGCCGCCAGTCGCGCCTTCTCCTCGGCGGTCAGCGTCGACAGCAGATGGCGCGCCTCGCTGAGCTTCGTCTGGACGTCGAGCTTGCTGGTCCTCAGATCGTCCTGCGAGGTTGTCAGCGACTCCAGGATCTTCGTCGCCTCGGTGCGCTTCTTCGTCGTCGCGAGCTGCGCGGTCTGGTAGTCGTCGACGGCCTTCTTCTGGCGCTCGGTGAGCTGTCTCATCAGATGGTCCTGGTCGAAGTACTGCTGGGGATCCTTCGCGAGCAGCAGCGTCGCGGTGCCGGACATCCCGCCCGTGCGGTACTGGGCGGCGGCGAACATGCCGAGCTCGCGCCGCGCCTCGTTCAGCTTCGCCGTGCGCTTCGCCACGTCGTCGAGGAGGCCGTTCACGCGTGTGCGCTGCGTGGCGGTCTTCTCCTTGGCCTCGTTGTACTTCTCGGTGGCCACTCCGGCCTGGTGGTAGAGGTCGTCGACTCTCTTCTGCACCTCTTCGAGGCTGGGCTTCCGGGGCTGCGCGGGCGCGGCGTTCGCCGTCTGGGACAGCAGCGCCACGGAGGTGAGGGCCGCGGTCGTCAGACCGAGGGCCGGGGACGTGCGCAGTCCGGCGATCCGGGTGGCCGTGGTCCGGGCTTTGCGGTGCGACGCCAAGGGTGGCGCCTCCTTCCATAGACCGCCTACCGGGTTAGCTGTCGGGTTCGGGCGGGTGGTCGGAAGGGCTGCCCTACCGTCCCGTGCGCGCTGTGGGGGACACGCGAACGGGACCGATTCACCCCAGGGATGAGTGGGTCCCCGGCTCCGGCTGCCGTGAGGCGCACCGGATTCGGCGCAGGCCACCCGTCCCGGCGTTGTTCGCCGGCGGGGGTACGGGGTGCCCGCCGGGCACGCTAGCCAACGCTTGTGACTGCTGTGAAGGTTGGTGCGTGATATGTCCGCTACGTTTTCGTGACTTTCACGGTACGCATACGGTTGGCTGCACTCCGATGTTTTCGGGACCGTCGGACCGTACGTGCGGTGGGCGGCGGGTGTCCCCGTTTCCGGAGCTCCCCGACGACCTCCGACCGGCGCGGAAAACGGGACCGCCGTCAGGGCTCAGGACCGGGAGTCCGGATAGGCTCTGGCCAGGACGGGCTTGATCCGACGGGAGGCCGGGATGACGGCGCCGGGGCGCAGGAGCAGTACCTTCACGCGGCTGCTGCGGCACGGCTTCATCCATGCCTCGGACGCAGAGCGGCTGCTGGACGGGCCGGAGCTCGCGCCGCTGAGGGACGATCCGGTGCTGCTGGAGGCGCTGGGCGCCACAGCCGACCCGGATCTCGCGCTGGGCGGGCTGGTCCGGCTGCTGGAGGCTCAGCCGGAGTCCAAGGCCCGCCGCGAGCTGCTCGACACGCTGATAGCGGCCAAACCGCTGCGCGACCGGCTGCTCGGCGTGCTCGGCGCCTCCACCGCCCTCGGCGACCACCTCGCCCGGCACGCAGGCGACTGGCGGGCGCTGGTCACCTACGAGCCGCGCGACCTGCACCCGGGCGTGGAGGAGTTCGAGCACGGGCTCGCCGAGGCCGGCGATCCGGTCGCGCTCCGCGTCGCCTACCGGCGCTGCCTGCTGTCCATCGCCGCCCGCGACGTGTGCGGCACCACGGATGTCGCCGAGACCGCCGCCGAGCTGGCCGACCTCGCCACTGCCACTCTGCGCGCCGCGCTCCGGCTCGCGCGGGCCGCCGCGCCCGAGGACGACGCGCTGTGCCGGCTCGCGGTGATCGCGATGGGCAAGTGCGGCGGCCACGAACTCAACTACGTCTCCGATGTCGACGTGATCTTCGTCGGTGAGGCCGCGGACGGCGCCGACGAGGTCAAGGCTCTGCGCGCCGCGACCGCGCTCGCCTCGCACATGATGCGGATCTGCTCCGAGACGACCGTGGAGGGCTCGATCTGGCCGGTCGACGCCAACCTGCGGCCCGAGGGCCGCAACGGGCCGCTGGTGCGCACCCTCAGCAGCCATGTCGCCTACTACCAGCGATGGGCCAAGACCTGGGAGTTCCAGGCGCTGCTCAAGGCCCGCCCGGTGGCCGGCGACCTGGAACTGGGCGGCCAGTACATCGCCGCGCTCGGCCCGCTGGTCTGGCAGGCCGCCGAGCGCGAGAACTTCGTCGCCGACGTGCAGAAGATGCGCCGCCGCGTGGTCGAGACCATCCCCGTGGGCGAGGTCGAGCGCGAGCTGAAGCTCGGGCCGGGCGGCCTGCGCGACGTCGAATTCGCCGTGCAGCTGCTTCAGTTGGTGCACGGGCGGACCGACCCGTCGCTGCGCAGCGGCTCCACCCTCGACGCGTTGCAGGCACTGGCCGCCGGAGGGTACGTAGGCCGTGTGGACGCCGTGCAACTCGACGACGCCTACCGGTTCCTGCGCTCCCTGGAGCACCGCATCCAGCTGTTCCGGCTGCGGCGCACCCACCTCGTCCCCGAGGACGAGGCCGATCTGCGCCGGCTCGGACGGTCGCTCGGCCTGCGCAGCGACCCGATCACCGAGCTGACCCGTGAGTGGAAACGGCACACCAGTGTCGTACGCCGGCTGCACGAGAAGCTGTTCTACCGGCCGTTGCTCGACGCGGTCGCCCAACTCGGCCCCGGCGAGGCCAGGTTGAGGCCGGAGGCCGCGCGGGAGCGGCTGGTCGCGCTCGGGTACGCCGATCCGGCGGCCGCGCTGCGGCATCTGGAGGCGCTGGCCTCCGGCGTCACCAGGAAGGCGGCCATCCAGCGGACCCTGCTGCCCGTGCTGCTGGGGTGGTTCGCGGACTCCGCCGATCCGGACGCCGGGCTGCTGAACTTCCGCAAGGTGTCGGACGCGCTCGGCAAGACCCCCTGGTATCTGCGGCTGCTGCGGGACGAGGGGGCCGCCGCCGAGAACCTCGCCCGGGTGCTGTCGGCCGGGCGGCTCGCGCCCGACCTGCTGATGCGCGCGCCGGAGGCCGTGGCACTGCTGGGCGACGGCGACGCGGGCGGCCTCGAACCGCGCGGCCGCGCCCAGCTGGAGCAGGAGGTCCTCGCCGCCGTCCGCCGCGCCGAGACCCCCGAGCAGGGCGTCACGGCGGCGCGCGGCGTACGGCGGCGGGAGCTGTTCCGCACGGCCGCCGCCGACATCGTCGGCTCCTACGGCACCGAGACCCGGCCAGCCGAGGCCGACCAGGGCGCGCTCGTGGACCAGGTGGGCGGCGCGGTGTCCGACCTGACGGCGGCGACGCTCGCCGGCACCCTGCGGGCGGTCGTGCGCAAGGGATGGGGGGACACTCTGCCGACCCGGTTCGCGATCATCGGTATGGGGCGGTTCGGCGGACACGAGCTGGGCTACGGCTCGGACGCGGACGTGCTGTTCGTGCACGAGCCGTGGGAGGGCGCCGACGAGCGGGAGGCCGCCGAGGCCGCGGCCCGGGTGGTCGCCGAGACGCGGCGGCTGCTCCAGATCCCGAGCGCGGATCCGCCGCTGCTGGTCGACGCGGATCTGCGGCCCGAGGGGAAGTCCGGGCCGCTGGTGCGCACGCTCAAGTCGTACGAGGCGTACTACCGGCGGTGGTCGCTGGTGTGGGAGTCCCAGGCGCTGCTGCGGGCCGAGCCGGTGGCCGGGGACGAGGACCTGGGGCGGCGGTTCATCGAGCTGATCGACCCGTTGCGGTATCCGCGCGGCGGGCTGAGCGAGGAGGCGGTGCGGGAGATCCGGCGGCTGAAGGCCCGGATGGAGTCCGAGCGGCTGCCGCGCGGCACCGACCCCAAGCTGCACACCAAACTGGGGCCGGGCGGGCTGTCCGACGTGGAGTGGACCGTGCAGCTGCTCCAGATGCGGCACGCGGCGGGGGAGGCGTCGCTGCGGACCACACGCACGCGGGAGGCGCTGACGGCGGCGCGGGAGGCGGGACTGGTGTCCCCGGAGGACGCCTCGACGCTCGACGAGGCGTGGGTGCTGGCCACCCGGGTGCGCAATGCGGTGATGCTGGTGCGGGGCCGGGCGGGGGACACGTTCCCCACCGAGTCGCGGGAACTGGCCGCGGTGGGACGGTACCTGGGATACGGGCCGGGGCACGTGGGCGACATGCTCGACGCGTACCGGCGGACGGCACGCCGGGCCCGGGCGGTCATGGAGGAGCTGTTCTACGGTTCGTGAAACGGCGGCTCGGCGCCGCCGGCACCACTACGGAGCTACGCCTCCGCCGGCCGCAGCGCCGGCGTCAGCCGCGGCAGCGCGTGCGGCAGCGCCCCGTACCAGGCGCGGGCCACCGTGAATCCGAAGGAGAGGCACAGGACCCCGCCGACCGCGTCGAGCCAGAAGTGGTTGGCGGTGGCGACGATGACGACCAGGGTGGCCACCGGATAGAGCAGGCCGAGGACGCGCAGCCACGGGATCGTGCACAGGGTGAAGACGGTCAGTCCGCACCACAGGGACCAGCCGATGTGCATGGACGGCATCGCGGCGTACTGGTTGGACATGTTCTTGAGGTCGCCGGAGGCCATGGAACCCCAGGTGTGATGGACCTGGACCGTGTCGACGAAGTGGCCGCCGGTCATCAGGCGCGGGGGCGCCAGCGGGTACAGGTAGTAGCCGAGCAGCGCCACGCCCGTCGTCACGAAGAGGGTGAGCCGGGCCGCCGCGTAGCGGCCGGGGTGCGTGCGGTACAGCCACACCAGGACGCCGATGGTGACCACGAAGTGCAGCGTCGCGTAGTAGTAGTTCATACCGATGATCAACCAAGTCACTGAGTTCACGGCATGGTTGACCGAGTGTTCGACGGCGATGCCCAGCTGGTGCTCGGTGTTCCAGACCCAGTCCGCGTTGCGCAGCGCCTTGGCCTTCTGCTCCGGGACCGCGTTGCGGATCAGCGAGTACGTCCAGTAACTCACCGCGATGAGCAGGATCTCGAACCACAGCCGCGGCCGGCGGGGAGTGCGCAGCCGCTCCAGGACGGTGGGGGACTGCTCGTCCGTGACGAGGGGCGGAACGGCCTCTTCCCGGCCTTCCAGTCGTGTCACGGTCGAGTCACCCATAGGCACAGAGTCTGCCAGAAAAGCGTTCGTCCACCGATCATCCCCCGGCCGGGTTCCGTTCGCATGTTCTCCGCCTCAGGGACGAGGGCGGTCCCCAGGGGCCGAAGCGGTCGAACCGCGCACCACCAGTTCCGGCATGAACACGAACTCGCTGTGCGGTGCGGGCGTCCCGCCGATCTCCTCGAGCAGCGTGCGCACCGCCGCCTGGCCCATCGCCGGCACCGGCTTGCGGATGGTCGTCAGGGGCGGGTCGGTGAAGGCGATCAGGGGGGAGTCGTCGAAGCCCACCACGGAGACGTCCCGGGGGACCTCCAGGCCGCGCTGCCGGGCCGCCCGGATCGCGCCGAGCGCCATCATGTCGCTCGCGCAGACGATCGCCGTGCAGTCCCGTTCGATGAGCGCGGTGGCCGCGGCCTGGCCGCCCTCCAGGGTGTAGAGGGAGTGCTGGATCAGCTCCGACTCGACGACGTCCGGGGCCAGGCCGAGCTGGTCCCGCATGGCGCGCACGAAGCCCTCGATCTTGCGCTGGACCGGCACGAAGCGCTTCGGGCCGAGGGCCAGGCCGATACGGGCGTGCCCCAAGGAGGCGAGGTGGGTGACCGCCAGGGTCATCGCGGCCCGGTCGTCGGGGGAGATGAACGGCGCCTGCACCTTGGGAGAGAAGCCGTCCACGAGGACGTAGGGCACGCCCTGGGCGCGCAGGCGCTCGTAGCGCTCCATGTCGGCCGTGGTGTCCGCGTGCAGACCGGAGACGTAGATGATCCCGGCGACCCCGCGGTCCACCAGCATCTCGGTCAGCTCGTCCTCCGTGGACCCGCCGGGGGTCTGGGTGGCGAGCACCGGGGTGTAGCCCTGCCGGGTCAGCGCCTGGCCGATGACCTGCGCCAACGCGGGGAAGATCGGGTTCTCCAGCTCCGGGGTGATCAGGCCCACCAGGCCCTCGCTGCGCTGCCGCAGCCGCACCGGGCGCTCGTAGCCGAGGACGTCGAGGGCGGCCAGCACGGACTGGCGGGTGGTGGCGGCGACGCCCGGCTTCCCGTTGAGGACGCGGCTGACGGTCGCTTCGCTCACTCCCGCCTGGGCGGCGATGTCGGCAAGCCGTGTGGTCACATGACCGGACTGTACCGGTCGGCCCCCGCCCTGCACACCGACGGGGCGCCTGGTGCGAGCCGTTGAACGGCCCGCTGCGGGCTGCTGCGTCATCGCGATCCCTCGTGTTCGGTCGGCGGCCGGTCGACGTCCGGGTCTCGGCGTCCGGTCCGCAACGGGATGATTCCTCCCCCACCATCGTCTGGCAAGGGCTTGCAGAGTCTTGCACAAGTGTCCGAGAGGCCGCCTGCCCGCGTGAAATCAGGGCCGTAGGGCCTGTCCCGACAGATCACGAAGTGGTAACTCGCCTGCCGCCTTGCACTTTTTTTCTGCAAGGTCTTTCGCGGAGCTTGCAACGCTGTTACGTTCTCGGTCGCCCGGCGGCGGCAACGGCGCGGTCGGCAAGTCGGCAGGGCGGCGGACGGGACCGTTCCCTGTTCACGGGCTTAACCCTCAAGGAGAACTCATGCGGCGTGGCATAGCGGCCACCGCACTGGTGGCGTCCCTCGCTCTCGCGGCGACGGCGTGCGGCGGGAGCGACAACGGCGGCAAGGCCGACGGTCCGGTGACCATCACCTGGTGGGACACCTCCAACGCCACCAACGAGGCACCGACGTACCAGGCCCTCGTCAAGCAGTTCGAAGCGGCCAACAAGGACATCAAGGTCAAGTACGTCAACGTCCAGTTCGACCAGGCGCAGAACAAGTTCGACACGGCCGCCGGCTCCAAGGGCGCCCCGGACGTGCTGCGCTCCGAGGTCGGCTGGACCCCGGCCTTCGCCAAGAAGGGCTACTTCGTGCCGCTGGACGGCACCGAGGCCCTCGCCGACCAGGACAAGTTCCAGCCCAGCCTGATCAAGCAGGCCCAGTACGAGGGCAAGACCTACGGCGTCCCGCTGGTCACCGACACCCTGGCCCTCGTCTACAACAAGGCCCTGTTCAAGAAGGCCGGCATCACCGAGGCCCCCAAGACCTGGGACGAGCTGAAGTCCGCCGCCGCCAAGATCAAGGACAAGACGGGCGTCGACGGCTACTGGGGCTCCACCCAGGCCTACTACGCCCAGAACTTCCTCTACGGCGAGGGCGCCGACACCGTCGACGCCGACGCCAAGAAGATCACCGTGAACTCGGCGCCCGCGAAGAAGGCCTACGGCACCTGGCTCGGCATGTTCGACGGCAAGGGCCTGCACAAGGCCGACACCACCGCCGACGCCTACGCCCACATCCAGGACGCGTTCGTCGGCGGCAAGGTCGCCGCGATCGTCCAGGGCCCCTGGGAGATCACGAACTTCTACAAGGGCTCCGCCTTCACGGACAAGTCCAACCTGGGCATCGCCACCGTCCCGGCCGGCTCCACCGGCAAGGCGGGCGCCCCGACCGGCGGCCACAACCTCTCCGTCTACGCCGGCTCGGACAAGGCCCACCAGGACGCGGCCCTGAAGTTCGTGCGCTGGATGACCTCGGCGAAGACCCAGGAGGCCATCGCCCTGAAGAACTCCACGCTGCCCACCCGCGACGACGCCTACACCGCGGAGGTCAAGGCCGACCCCGGCATCGCCGGCTACCAGGGCGTCCTGCCCGCCGCCCAGCCGCGCCCGGCGCTGCCCGAGTACAGCTCCCTGTGGGGCCCGCTCGAAACCGAGCTGGCCAAGGTCGCCGCCGGCAAGGAGTCCCTGGACAAGGGCCTGGGCAACGCCGAGCTCGCGATCTCCAAGCTGCTCCCCGACTTCGGCAAGTGAGCCCGCGTGGCCGTCGGAGTCCTCCCACGACGGGGAGGACTCCGACGGCCACCGGCCTGTGCCCGGCCCAACTCCCCGATCTTGCAAAAGGTGTCGAACCATGACAGTCGCCATCGACCGCGCGACCGGCAGGCGCCGCGGTGACCGCGCGCCTCGGCCCGGGCTGGGACAGCGCCTGAGGAACGGATTCCAGAAGCACTGGTACGCCTACGCGATGATCGCGCCGGTGGTGCTCGTGCTCGGCGGCATCGTGGGCTACCCCCTGGTGCGTGGCTTCTACCTGACCCTCACCGACGCCAACAGCCTGAACTCGGCGCGCACCATCGGCGTCAACCACATCGAGGCCACCTACAAGTTCATCGGGCTGGACAACTACCAGGACATCCTGTTCGGCCCGACCTCGTACGACCGGTTCTGGTCGCACTTCCTGTGGACCGTCTTCTGGACGGCCGCCTGCGTGTTCCTGCACTACACCATCGGCCTCGGCCTCGCGCTCATGCTCAACCAGAAGCTGCGCGGCCGCACCTTCTACCGGCTGCTGCTGGTCCTGCCCTGGGCCGTGCCGGCCTTCGTCACGGTCTTCTCCTGGCGGATCATGCTCGCCGACTCCGGTGTGCTCAACCAGGTGCTCGGCAGCCTGCACCTGCCCCAGCCGCAGTGGCTCGAGGACACCTTCTGGCAGCGGTTCGCCGCGATCATGGTCAACACCTGGTGCGGGGTGCCGTTCATGATGCTCTCGCTGCTCGGCGGCCTCCAGTCCATCGACTCCACGCTCTACGAGGCCGCGGAGATGGACGGCGCGAGCGCCTGGCAGCGGTTCCGGCACGTCACCCTGCCGGGCCTGCGCTCGGTCAGCTCCACCGTGGTGCTGCTCGGCGTGATCTGGACCTTCAACCAGTTCGCCATCATCTTCCTGCTGTTCGGCCCCACCAGCGCGCCCGACGCCCAGATCCTCGTCACCTGGGCCTACTACCTGGGCTTCGGACAGCAGCCGCGCGACTTCGCCCAGTCAGCCGCGTACGGCGTACTGCTGCTGTCGATCCTCACCGTCTTCACCTCCTTCTACTTCCGCTGGCTGAAGCGCAATGACCAGCTCGCCGTCTGACGCCGCAGGAGCCGCCCCCATGAGCACCACGACCCTCGAAAAGACACCGGCCGGGCCGGCCCCCGCCCCGGCGACCCCGCGCCGGACCCCCCGGCGGGGCGAGCGCGGCCGGCTCGGCGGCGCCCTGCTGCACGGCGGCCTCACCGTGGCGAGCCTCATCGCGCTGGCGCCGGTGGCCTGGCTGTTCTTCCTGTCCCTCGGCCCGGACAAGGACGACTACCTGCACCCCGGCAAGATCGTCGGCAAGCTGACCTTCTCCAACTACGCCTTCGTGCTCCAGCACACGGCCTTCTTCGACTGGTTCCGGTCCACGATGATCGTGGCCCTCGGCACCACCCTGATCGGCGTCTTCGTCGCCGCCACCACCGGCTACGCGGTCTCCCGCATGCGGTTCCCCGGCTACAAGCAGCTGATGTGGGTGCTGCTTCTCACCCAGGCCTTCCCGATCGCCATCCTGATCGTGCCGATGTACGAGATCTTCAGCCGGTTCGGTCTCATCGACACCTACTGGGCCCTGATCGTCATCAACTGCACCACGGCCGTGCCCTACAGCGCCTGGCTGCTCAAGGGATACTTCGACACCATCCCCTTCGAGATCGACGAGGCCGGACGCGTGGACGGGCTCAGCCCCTTCGGCACCTTCGTACGGCTGATCCTGCCGCTGGCCCGCCCGGGACTGGCCGTCGCGGCCTTCTACAACTTCATCACCGCCGTCGGCGAGGTCGCGTTCGCGACCACCTTCATGCTGGACGACTCCAAGTACACCTTCGCGGTCGGTCTGCAGAGCTTCGTCAGCGAGCACGACGCCCAGTGGAACTACATGGCCGCCACCGCGGTGTTGATCGCCGTTCCGGTGTCGGTCTTCTTCTACCTTGTCCAGAAAAACCTCGTCACCGGTCTCACCGCGGGCGGCACCAAGGGCTGACCCCCACCCACGGTCGACGGCTCCCGCGCACCTGCCCGCGCGGGCGGCGGCCGCGGTGCCCTCCCCCAGGCTCTTCGGGCAGGGACCCCCGGACCCCGCTGTCACCGCGCCCGCCTCGTCACCCGGACGCCGTCTCCCGCACCCACGACAAGCAATCGCCTGACAAGCAATCACACCCCCGAGCTCTCGCCTTCGCCCGAGTAGGGGAACCCGACGCACCAAGGACGCCATGAGCAAGCAGCACTTCCCGGCCGAATCCCCCCTCTCCGAAGCGGCTGCCGCCACCGTCGCCCCGCGTCGCGACTGGTGGCGGGACGCGGTGATCTACCAGGTCTATCCGCGCAGCTTCGCCGACGGCGACGGCGACGGCATGGGCGACCTGGAGGGCGTACGCTCCCGCCTGCCGTACCTGCGCGACCTCGGTGTGGACGCCGTCTGGCTCAGCCCGTTCTACGCCTCCCCGCAGGCCGACGCCGGCTACGACGTCGCCGACTACCGTGCCGTCGACCCCATGTTCGGCAACCTGCTGGACGCCGACGCGATGATCCGCGACGCCCACGCGCTGGGCCTGAGGGTCATCGTCGACATCGTGCCCAACCACTCCTCCGACCAGCACGAATGGTTCAAGCGCGCGCTCGTGGAGGGCCCCGGCTCCGCCCTGCGCGACCGCTACCACTTCCGCCCCGGCAAGGGCGCGAACGGCGAACTCCCGCCCAACGACTGGGAGTCCATCTTCGGCGGCCCCGCCTGGACCAGGGTCACCGAGCCGGACGGCACCCCCGGCGAGTGGTACCTGCACCTGTTCGCGCCCGAGCAGCCCGACTTCGACTGGGACCACCCGGCCGTCGGCGACGAGTTCCGCTCCATCCTGCGGTTCTGGCTCGACATGGGCGTCGACGGCTTCCGCATCGACGTGGCGCACGGCCTGGTCAAGGCCGAGGGCCTGCCCGACCTCGGCACCCACGACCAGCTGAAGCTGCTGGGCAACGATGTCATGCCGTTCTTCGACCAGGACGGCGTGCACGCGATCTACCGGCAGTGGCGGCACATCCTCGACGAATACCCGGGCGACCGGATCTTCGTCGCGGAGGCGTGGACCCCGACCGTCGAACGCACCGCGAACTACGTGCGCCCCGACGAACTGCACCAGGCGTTCAACTTCCAGTACCTGAGCACCGCGTGGGACGCCGACGAGCTCCGCGAGGTCATCGACCGCACCCTTGAGTCGATGCGCCCGGTGGGTGCCCCGGCCACCTGGGTGCTGTCGAACCACGACGTCACCCGGCACGCCACCCGCTTCGCCAACCCGCCCGGCCTCGGCACCCAGATCCGCAGCGCCGGCGACCGCGATCTCGGCCTGCGCCGGGCCCGCGCGGCCACGCTGCTGATGCTGGCGCTGCCCGGTTCGGCCTACGTCTACCAGGGTGAGGAGCTGGGCCTGCCGGACGTCGTGGACCTGCCGGACGAGGTGCGCCAGGATCCGGCGTACTTCCGGGGCGAGGGCCAGGACGGGTTCCGCGACGGATGCCGGGTGCCGATCCCGTGGACCCGCGAGGGCTCCTCCTACGGATTCGGCGGCGGTGGCAGCTGGCTCCCGCAGCCCGCGCACTGGGGCCGGCTGAGCGTGGCGGCCCAGCAGGGCGTGCCGGGCTCCACCCTGGAGCTGTACCGCTCGGCCCTCGCCGCCCGCCGCGCCCACCCCGACCTGGGCGCCGGCGACGCGGTGGAGTGGCTGCGCGCGCCCGAGGGCGTCCTCGCCTTCCGGCGCGGCGAGTTCGTCTGCGTGGCGAACACGACCGGCGAGTCGGTGACCACTCCGGCGTACGGCCGGGTGCTGCTCACGAGCGGCGAGGTGACGGAGGCGGACGGCGAGGCGAAGGTCCCGTCCGACACGACGGTGTGGTGGACCACGGCCTGACCCGACAGGTCACGGTTTCACATCAACTCCCCACGGCCCGCTGCCCGTTGAGGCAGCGGGCCTTCTACCATCCGGGGTCATCGACTTGCTGAACCTTTCAGCAAGGTCCTTCAACGAAGAAGGAACCCCCACATGACCATCCGCAGCCCCCTTTCATGCGCGGCCGCCCTCGCCGTGGCCGCCTCGGTGGCCCTCGCGGCCCCCGCCGCCGCCTCCCCGCCCGGCACCAAGGACGTCACCGCGGTCCTCTTCGAGTGGAACTACGCCTCGGTCGCCAAGGAGTGCGCGAACACCCTCGGCCCGGCCGGCTACGGCTACGTCCAGGTCTCCCCGCCCGCCGAGCACATCCAGGGCTCGCAGTGGTGGACGTCGTACCAGCCGGTGAGCTACAGGATCGCCGGCCGGCTCGGCGATCGTGCCGCGTTCCAGAACATGGTCAACACCTGCCACGCGGCGGGCGTGAAGGTCGTCGTCGACACCGTCATCAACCACATGTCGGCAGGCAGCGGCACCGGCACCGGCGGTTCCTCGTACACGAAGTACGACTACCCGGGCCTGTACTCGGTCTACGACTTCGACGACTGCATGGCCCCGATCACCAACTACCAGGACCGCTGGAACGTCCAGCACTGCGAACTGGTGGGCCTCGCCGACCTCGACACCGGCGAGGAGTACGTCCGCAAGACCATCGCCGGCTACATGAACGACCTGCTCTCCCTCGGGGTCGACGGCTTCCGCGTCGACGCGGCCAAGCACATGGACACGGCCGACCTCGCCAACATCAAGTCCCGCCTGACGAACCGCTCCGCCTACTGGAAGCAGGAGGTCATCCACGGCGCCGGCGAGGCGGTCCAGCCGGGCGAGTACACGGGCAACGGCGACGTCCAGGAGTTCCGCTACGCCTACGACCTCAAGCGGGTCTTCACCCACGAGAAGCTCGCGTACCTCAAGAACTACGGCGAGGGCTGGGGCTATCTGAGCAACTCGGTGGCCGGCGTGTTCGTCGACAACCACGACACCGAGCGCAACGGCTCGACCCTCAACTACAAGAACGGCGCCAACTACACGCTGGCCAACGTCTTCATGCTGGCCTGGCCCTACGGCGCCCCCGACATCAACTCCGCCTACGAGTGGTCCGACGCGGACGCCGGTCCCCCCAACGGCGGCAAGGTCAACGCCTGCTGGCAGGACGGCTGGAAGTGCCAGCACGCCTGGCCGGAGATCAAGTCCATGGTCGCCTTCCGCAACGCCACCCGCGGCCAGTCGGTGACGAACTGGTGGGACAACGGCAACAACGCCATCGCCTTCGGCCGGGGCACCAAGGGCTTCGTGGCCGTCAACCACGAGACGGGCACCCTGACCCGCACCTACCAGACGTCCCTCCCGGCGGGCACGTACTGCAACGTGCAGAACAACACGACGGTGACGGTGAACGGCTCCGGCCAGTTCACCGCGACACTCGGCTCCAACACGGCACTGGCCCTCTACTCGGGCAAGCCGAGTTGCTGACGACCCGGAGCCTGCTCCTGCGGCCGGTCGAGCCGGACGACGTACCGGCTCACGCCGCCTGTGGACCGACCCGCTGGTGCGCCGCCATCTCGGCGGGCCGGTCCCCCCGGAGACGGTCGCCGCCCGCGAGCGGGGCTGCGTGGGCGCCCCGGGCTACCCACGCGAGGCGTCGGCCCTTGCCGGGGTGGGGGCCTTGGTGAAAAGAATTGCTGTGACTTGCAGATGTCTTGCTGTAATCCTTGCGCAGGCGATACGGTCGCGCCCACGCCCGGCGTCGTCGATGCCGGGGCGAGGGGCCGCAATCAAGTGAGCCGTACCGCCAAGGAGTTCACCCCGTGATACCGAGATGGCCGGCGCCCTCGCGGCGCCGCACCCCGTCAGGCGGACGCGTCGCCGCCGTCACCGCGGCCGCGCTCGCCGCGGCGCTCGTCCCACCGCTCACGGCGCAGGCGGCCGGGAAGCCGCCCGCGCCGCCCTCGGACGCGAAGCTCGCCGCCGAGCCGGCGCGGCACGACGCGACCCGGGAGCAGTTCTACTTCGTCCTGCCGGACCGTTTCGCCAACGGGGACACGTCCAACGACCGGGGCGGGCTGACCGGTTCACGGCTCGCCACCGGCTACGACCCCACCGACAAGGGCTTCTACCAGGGCGGCGACCTCAAGGGCCTGACGAACCGGCTCGACTACGTCAAGGGCCTGGGCACCACGGCCATCTGGCTGGCGCCGATCTTCAAGAACCAGCCCGTGCAGGGGACCGGCAAGGACGCGTCGGCCGGCTACCACGGCTACTGGATCACCGACTTCACCCAGGTCGACCCGCACTTCGGCACCAACAAGGACCTCGAAACCCTCATCTCCAAGGCGCACGCCAAGGGCATGAAGGTCTTCTTCGACGTCATCACGAACCACACCGCCGACGTCATCGACTACGAGGGCGGCTCCCACGAGTACCTGTCCAAGGGCGCCTTCCCGTACCTGACCAAGGACGGCCGGCCCTTCGACGACGCCGACTACGCGGACGGCACGAAGAAGTTCCCCGAGGCGGACGCCTCGTCCTTCCCGCGCACACCGGTCGTCCCGGTCGCCAAGAAGAACGCCAAGGTCCCGTCCTGGCTCAACGACCCGGCGATGTACCACAACCGCGGCGACTCCACCTACGCCGGCGAGAACTCCACCTACGGCGACTTCTCCGGCCTCGACGACCTGTGGACCGAGCGCCCCGAGGTCGTCAGGGGCATGGAGAAGATCTACCAGCGCTGGGTGAAGGACTTCGGTGTCGACGGCTTCCGCATCGACACCGTCAAGCACGTCGACATGGAGTTCTGGACCCAGTGGGCCACGGCGCTCGACGCGTACGCCGCCGCCCACGGCCGCAAGGACTTCTTCATGTTCGGCGAGGTCTACTCCGCCGACACCTCCGTGAACGCCCCGTACGTCACCGAGGGCCGCCTCGACGCCACGCTCGACTTCCCGTTCCAGGACGCGGCCCGCGCCTACGCCTCCCAGGGCGGCAGCGCGAAGAGGCTCGCGGGCGTCTTCGGCGACGACTACAAGTACACGACCGACAAGGCCAACGCCTACGAGCAGGTCACCTTCCTCGGCAACCACGACATGGGCCGCATCGGGTACTTCCTGAAGCAGGACGACCCGAAGGCGACCGACTCCGAGATCCTGCGCAAGGACAAGCTCGCCAACGAGCTGATGTTCCTCAGCCGCGGCAACCCCGTCGTCTACTACGGCGACGAACAGGGCTTCACCGGCTCCGGCGGCGACAAGGACGCCCGCCAGACCATGTTCGCCTCCCGGGTCGCCGACTACCTCGACGACGACCGGATCGGCACCGACCGCGGCCACGAGAGCGACGCCTACGACACCACCGCGCCGCTCTACCGGCAGATCGCCGACCTGGCGAAGCTCCGCAAGGACAACCCTGCCCTCACGGACGGCGTCCAGACCGAGCGCTACGCCGCGGACGGGCCCGGTGTCTACGCCTTCACCCGCACCGACGCCCGGACCGGGGCCGAGTACGTCGTCGCCTTCAACAACGCGGGCGAGGCGAGGACGGCCACGTTCGCCACCGGCTCCGCGCGGATGATGTACCGAGGGATCCACGGCACCGGGGCGGCCGTGACCTCCGACGCCGACCGCAGGGTCACCGTCACCGTCCCGGCCGGATCCGCCGTCGTCCTCAAGGCCGCGGGCACCCTCGACCGGCCCGCCACCAAGCCCGCCGTCACCCTCACACCCCCCGCCGCGGGCGCCACCGGCACCGTCGAGCTGAGCGCCGACGTCACCGGTGGGCAGCTCAACCGGGTCGTCTTCGCCGCACAGACCGGGAACGGCCCCTGGAAGGTGCTCGGCTCCGCCGACCACGCCCCGTACCGGGTCACCCAGACCCTGGCCCGGACCGTCCCGGCCGGCACCGCCCTGCGCTACAAGGCGGTCGTCGTCGACTCGGCGGGCCGCACGGCGAGCGCGACCGCGGACTCCACCAGCGGCACCCCGCCGGCCCCCGAGATCCCCACCGCCTCCTCCCGCGAGTACGCGGTCGTCCACTACAAGCGCGCCGACGGCGACTACGCCAACTGGGGCCTGTACACCTGGGGCGACCTCGCCGACGGCGAGGCGACCGCCTGGCCGAACAGCCACCCCTTCACCGGCCGGGACGCCTACGGAGCCTTCGCCTACGTCAAGCTGAAGCCGGGCGCCTCCGACGTCGGCTTCCTGGTCATCGACAAGGACGGGAACAAGGACGTCTCCGCCGACCGGTCCATCGACGTCACCAGGACGGGTGAGGTCTGGATCGAGCAGGGCAAGGAGGACGTGCGGACCGCCCGCCCCGACTATCCGGCGCAGGACCCGGCCAAGGCCGTCCTCCACTACCACCGGGCCGACGGGAACTACGACGGCTGGGGCCTGCACGTCTGGACCGGCGCCGCCAATCCCACCGACTGGTCGAAACCCCTCCAGCCGGTCAAGACTGACTCCTATGGCGCGGTCTTCGAGGTACCGCTCACCGACGGTGCCACCAGTCTCAGCTACATCATCCACAAGGGCGACGAGAAGGACCTGCCCGCCGACCAGTCCCTGGACCTCAAGGCGGCCAACGGCCACGAGGTGTGGCTGATGAGCGGCCAGGACAAGCCCCTGCTGCCGCAGCCCACCGGCGGCGCGGGCGCCCTCGACCTCACCACCTCCAAGGCGGTCTGGATCGACCGGGACACGGTGGCCCTCAAGGGCGTGGAGGGTGCCGCCTCCACCCAGCTCGTCTACTCCCACGACGGCTCGATCACCGTCCAGAACGGGACGCTGACCAGCGACGACGAGCGCTGGCTGCGGCTTGCCAGGACCACGCTCACCGACACCCAGAAGGCGAAGTTCCCGCATCTGAAGGACTACACCGCCTGGTCCGTCGACTCGCGCGACCGCGCCCGCGTCCGCGAGGCCCTGCGCGGCCAGGTCGCCGCCTCCCAGCGGGGGGCGAACGGGGCCGTGCTCGCCGCGACCGGAGTCCAGCTCGCGGGCGTGCTCGACGACGTGTACGGCCCCTCGGCCGTCAAGGCACAGCTCGGCCCCGTCTTCCACCAGGGCAGGCCCACGCTGAGCGTGTGGGCGCCGACCGCGCGGAGCGTGGCCCTGGAGCTGGACGGCAAGTCGGTCGCCATGTACCGCGACGACACGACCGGCGTCTGGTCCGTGACGGGCCCGGCGTCGTGGAAGAACAAGCCCTACCGGTACGTCGTGACGGTATGGGCGCCCACCGTCCGGAAGGTGGTCACCAACAAGGTCACCGACCCGTACTCGGTCGCCCTCACCGCGAACTCCGAGCGCAGCCTCGTCGTCGACCTGGACGACCGGGCGCTGGCCCCGAGCGGCTGGTCGCGCCTGGCCAAGCCCAAGGCCGTACCCCTGCGCGACGCCCAGATCCAGGAGCTGCACATCCGGGACTTCTCCGTCGCGGACGGGACGGTCCCGGCCCGGGACAAGGGCACCTACCTGGCCTTCACGGACAAGAACAGCGACGGCTCCCGGCACCTGCGGGAGCTGGCGAAGGCGGGCACGTCGTACGTGCACCTGCTGCCCGCCTTCGACATCGCCACCATTCCCGAGAAGAAGGCCGACCAGGCGACCCCGGACTGCGACCTGGCCTCCTACCCGGCCGACTCCGAGCGGCAGCAGGCGTGCGTGGCGGCGACCGCCGCGCAGGACGCCTACAACTGGGGCTACGACCCCTACCACTACACGGTCCCCGAGGGCTCCTACGCCACCGACCCGGACGGCACGGCCCGTACCGTCGAGTTCCGGCAGATGGTCAAGGCGCTCAACCAGGACGGGCTGCGCGTCGTCATGGACGTCGTCTACAACCACACGGCCGCCGCCGGCCAGGCGGACACCTCCGTGCTCGACAGGACCGTGCCCGGCTACTACCAGCGGCTCCTCGCCGACGGGACGGTGGCCAACAGCACCTGCTGCGCGAACACCGCGCCCGAGAACGCCATGATGGGCAAGCTGGTCGTGGACTCGGTCGTCACCTGGGCCAGGCAGTACAAGGTCGACGGCTTCCGCTTCGACCTCATGGGCCACCATCCCAAGGCCAACATGCTCGCCGTCCGCAAGGCGCTCGACGCGCTCACGCTCGAGAAGGACGGCGTGGACGGCAGGAACATCATCCTGTACGGAGAGGGCTGGAACTTCGGCGAGGTCGCCGACGACGCGCGGTTCGTCCAGGCCACGCAGCGGAACATGGCGGGCACGGGCATCGCGACCTTTTCCGACCGGGCCCGTGACGCGGTCCGCGGCGGCGGCCCCTTCGACGACGACCCGGGCGTCCAGGGCTTCGCCTCCGGCCTCTACACCGACCCCAACTCCTCCCCGGGCAACGGCAGCAGGGCCGAGCAGAAGGCCCGCCTGCTGCACTACCAGGACCTGATCAAGGTCGGCCTGAGCGGCAACCTCGCCGCGTACCGCTTCACCGACACCGGCGGGAAGGAGGTCACCGGAGCCGAGGTCGACTACAACGGCGCGCCCGCCGGATACGCGGACGCCCCCGGCGACGCCCTCGCCTACGCCGACGCGCACGACAACGAGTCGCTGTTCGACGCCCTCGCCTACAAACTGCCGTCCGCCACGAGCGCGGACGACCGGGCCCGGATGGAGGTCCTGGCGATGGCGACGGCCGCGCTGTCCCAGGGGCCGGCGCTGTCCCAGGCCGGGACCGACCTGTTGCGCTCGAAGTCCCTCGACCGCAACTCCTACGACAGCGGCGACTGGTTCAACGCCATCCACTGGAACTGCGCCGACGGCAACGGCTTCGGCCGCGGGCTGCCCATGGCGGCCGACAACCAGGACAAGTGGCCGTACGCCAAGCCGCTGCTCACCTCCGTCGCGGTGGGCTGCCCGCAGATCCAGGGGGCCTCGGCCGCGTACCGGGACCTGCTGCGTATCCGCACCACGGAGCGGGCCTTCTCCCTGGGCACGGCCGCGGAGGTGCAGCGGAAGCTGTCCTTCCCGCTGTCGGGCGGCGACGAGGCGCCCGGCGTGATCACCATGAGGCTCGGTGACCTCGTCGTGGTGTTCAACGCCACGCCCGAACGGCAGCGGCAGCGTGTCACAGAGCTCGCGGGGACCGGCTACCGGCTGCACCCGGTGCAGACGTCGGGCGCCGATCCGGTGGTGAAGACCTCGTCGTACGAGAGGGCGACCGGGACGTTCACGGTCCCGGCGCGTACGGTCGCGGTGTTCAGGAACTAGCGCGGGTCCCCGGTCGACCCGGAACAGGAGTGCTCATGCCGCAGATCACCGTCGACTACTCCGAGCGGCTGGCCGACGCCTTCGACCGGCGTGCCTTCGCGCGGGAGCTGCACGCCCGCACGGTCGAGATCGCGGCCGCCAAGCCTCCGGCGTGCAAGACGCAGTTCCGCCGGAGCGAGGACACCGTCGTCGGTCCGGACACCGAGGGGCACGCGATCGTGCACGTCACCATCGGCCTGCTGGCCGGCCGCACCGACGAGACCAAGGCACGCCTGACGGAGGCGGTCCTGGAGGCGCTGCGGCAGCATGTGAAGCCGGTCGACGGCCTGGCGCTGCACGCCTCGGCCGAGGTCCGCGACCTCGACGCCTCGTACCGGAAGTTCGACGCCTAGTGCTGTGACCGGAAAGGTTTGCCGGGAAGCGGCGTCAGGAGGCGAGAGCGACGAGCCGGCCGATCAGGTCCACGAAGGGGCCCTCGGCCGGCTCGTCCTTGAAGACCCGGCGCATGAGCGCGCCCATCTCCTCGTCGTGGGCGGCGCTGACCGCGACGAGCGCGCCGAAGTCGTGCACCAGCTGGAGTTCCAGCTCGGCGCGCGGGATGCGCCGGCCGTCCAGCCAGATCAGCGCCGTCGACTCCGCGAGCGAGATCCACGAGCGGACGACCAGCTCCAGCCGCGCGGGCGGCTCCTCGACCCCCAGGTGGGAAAGGATCTGGTCATAGGCGGCCTGCCGGACGGAGTCGATGAGCGCGTTCGTCGTCGACGAGCCCACGGCCGGTCCGCCGCGCATCAGCGCCGAGAAGCCGGGTCCGTGCTCGTCAACGAAGTCGAAGTACCGGCGCATCACCCGCAGCAGCCGCGCCCCCAGCGGGCCCTCGCGCGGCTCCGCGAACCGGCCCGCCAGATCGTCCGAGGCGCGCTTCAACGCGGCCTCGTACAGGCTGAGTTTGCCCGGGAAGTAGTGGTAGACCAGCGGGCGCGAGATGCCCGCCGCCGACGCTATCTCGTCGATGGAGACCTCGTCGGGCGAGCGGCGGCTGAACAGTTCGAGGGCGACGCCGATCAACTGCTGCCGTCGTTCCTCGACTCCCATCCTGCGGCGAACCCCGGTAGTCATGCGAACACCTTACCGATCGATTCCAGCCCCGAACGGACCGGAGAGGACCGACCGGGGTGTTCGACCTCGGGGCGTCACACCCTCCCACGCCGGCCGGTCACTTCTGGCGCAGCGCGTCCACGGACCTGCCGTCGTCCAGCTTCCCCTTCAGGTCGGCCTGGGCGCCCTGCCGGGTCCGTACGGCGAGCAAGTGGCCCTGGGAGGAGGCGCTGACCCCGCCTGTGGCGCTGATCGAGGCGGTGTCCCGGCCGCCGGCGGCGAGCAGGTACCAGGTGCCCGCCTCCGACTTCCACAGCACCCCGGCCAGAACGTGCGGATCGCGGGCGCCGCACTCGGGCACGTTCTCTGCCTTGGCCGCGACTGCCGCGTACTTCCCGCCGGGGGTGTGGAATTGGGCGAGCACGCGGGGCCCGTCGCCCCGCCAGGTCTCGGCCCGGGTGCACACCCACGCGGCCGTGCCGGTCGCGTCGGGCAGCGGCTGCTCGGCGTACTGCCAGGCGTTGACCGACCGGACGCCCTGTGCGCGCACGGAAGCCAGTGAGCAGGCCAGCGGCGCCCAGGCACGCAGCCCCGCCGCACCGGACGCCTCCTGCGGGGCGTCCGGGCGGCCCGTGGTGAGGCGGGCGGGGGTCAACTCGCCGAGGTCGGCCAGGACATGCGTGCCGGGTTCGCCGGTCAGCTGGAGCACGTTCCACGAGGTGCAGGCGCCGGTCTGCTGGACCGGGCTGGCCAGCGGCCCGGTGACCCCGTCCGTGATGCCGAGGTCCATCGCCCCGGCGTCCGGCTTGAGCAGGTCCCGCTCGGCCGCCGCCTTCACCCAGGGCGCCGTCAGATAGCGGACGTTGCCGTCGGAGCGGCTGAGCACCACCGCGCTCGCCTCCGCACCGGCGGCGCCGTCGACCCGGGCGAAGTCGAGGGCGGCCCCGGCCGCGGAGTCCTTCGGCTCGGCGTAGCGGGCGATGCGCAGACCGTCGTGGAAGAGCACCACGCGCGCGTTGTCGACGTCGCCGGCGTAGAGCAGTTGCGGCGGTCCGGCGGGGCCGCCCGTGGCGGTGCCGGGGGTGGCCGAGACCCGTACGGACCCGCCCGGGCGGGCCCAGACGGCGAGGGCGCGGCGCAGCAGGGCCGTGTCGCCGGCCCGGTCGCCGCGGGCCGCCCATACGGAGAGGTCCAGCCGCGCGGAGGTCCGCCAGGCGGTGGGGGCGGCCCTGGTCAGCCTGCCCGGGACCAGGGCGGCCTCGGCGGACGGGTTCTGCGCGTAGGCGGGCGCGGCGGCGCCGTCGGGGCCCCAGCCGCCGCCCGGCAGGGCGAACAGCGCCCCGCACACGGCGAGGGCCGCCGCCGCGGCGAGCGCGGCCTTGGCGTGCTGCCTGCGCCGCTTCAGGTCGGTGGGCCGGGCCTGCAACGAGCAGGGGTCGAACTCGGGGGAGTCGAGGAGCGCGTACTGGGCGGGCAGGCGGTCGGCCTGGCGGAGCGCTGCGACCGGGTCGGTCACGCCCGCGGCCTTCAGTACGTCCCGGACGGCGTGGTCCGGGAGCCTTTCCAGGCCGCGCAGGACGTAGGCGGCACGGGCCGGCCCGGACAGGGTCGCCAGCTTCTGGTCCAGGGCGAGTTCGTCGGCGCCGCCGGTGTGTGGGAACAGGCGCAGGCCCCACACCAGGGGCATCATCGGCGGCAGTTGGGCGCGTCCGGACCGGATCCGGCGCCTGAGCGGGCGGCCCGCCCCCAGGGCCGTGCGGATCACCTGGAGGCGGACGAAGGCGTAGCCCGGGTCGGACTCGCGGCCGGCCGACTGGGCCGGGATCACGGACGCCGAGGACCGGCCCCGCGGCAGCGCGCGCTGTGCCAGTGCGTGCGCGGTCAGCACGCGGCGGCCCCGCCCGAGCCCGGGCGGCAGCACCAGATAGGCGAGCCGGACCAGACGCGGATAGTGCTCGACGAGTGCGGCCTCGGCCCGCTCGGCATCGACGACCGGCCCGGGGGAGGACTTGTGGCGCGGGGCGACATGCTGTGACTGCACGTCCAGGCAAACGAGCGAGCCGGTCCTTGGTCACATCGCCGCCCAGCGTTCTCAGCTCTCCGGTTCGACCAGCAGCCGGGCGTAGTTCGCCATCGAGCGCTGGTAGCGGGGCAGATGGGGCGCGAGGGCGCCGAGGACGAGGGACAGACCCTCGCGGTCACGGCCCAGACTGGACAGGCACAGGGCCAGACACGCCCGGACAGCGTCGTCCAACTCGTCGGAGGGTCCGTCCAGTTCGGGCGTGAGCAGCTTGACGCCCTCCTCCGGATGGCCGATGTTCCGCAGCGAGCTGGCCAGTTGGATCCTGGTCCGGCGGCCCCGGTAGCCGCTCAGCCCGCGCGCCAGTGCCTCCCGGTAGAGCGGCACCGCGCGGTCCGAGTGGCCGGTGGAGTCCCAGGCGCAGGCCTGCTCGAACGGGCCGAGCGGGCTGCCGTCGGGCAGTTCGGCGACGAGCGCGTCGATCCGCGCCCGGAACGCGGGCGCCTCGTCCTCGGAGTAGTCGTCGAAGCGGGCCCAGGCGGCGGCCACGCGGTCTTCCCAGTCCTGGTTCACCGGCTCACGCTCGCACGCGTGTGCAGGTGGCGTCCACCCGATTGAGCGCTGTGTGCGCCGGAGCCGTATCGGAGGGCGGCCCCTGCCGGGGCCCGGTGCGGCATGCTTGTGGCTCGTGCCGCCGGGAACGGAGTGCCGGAAGCGACCGGAGGAACAGATGAGGGTGACCCGACCGATGCTCGCGGTGGCCGGTGCCGCGGCGGCACTGGTACTGACGGGGTGCGGCTCCGGTGACGGGGAGGCGGCGAAGGTGCCGCCGACGGCGACCGGCAGCCTGGAGAGCCTGGCCGCCGAGGTGAAGTGCGAGCCGGACATGCAGACCGACGCCGACACCATCCGGCAGGCGATCTGCACCAACTCCGCCGGCAAGTTCGTCCTCGCCACCTTCGCCACCGACCGCGGCCAGCGGGAGTGGATCGACGACGCGAAGGACTACGGCGGCTCCTACCTCGTCGGTCGCAAGTGGGTCGCCGTCGGCGACAGCGGCGTGGTCACCGCGCTGCGCTCCACCCTCGGCGGTGACGTGGAGACCGGCACCGACCACAGCGCCCACGGCGGCTGAGCCACCGCCCCCCAACTCACGAGCCAACGGGTACACGGCGAAGGCCGGCGGCGGGATTTCCCGCCGCCGGCCTTCCTCAACGGATCACCAACGGCTCACCGGTTCAGTGCGTCACTTGCAGTTCCGGCCCGAGTTGACGCAGTCGGCGATCTTGTTCGCCAGGCCGCCGGTCGTGATGTTGATGAAGTCGTCGTGGTCGGTGGCCGCCTTGTGCAGCTGCTCCGGGAAGCCGTCGACCGCGTAGGCGTTCTTCACCACGCCGTTCTCGATGGCCGGCTGCGGCGCGTCGTAGACCAGGCGCATCGTCAGCTGCGGGATGGCCTTGAACCCGCCGGGGCAGTTGCCGCGCTGGTCGGCGAAGGCCACGTGCGTACGGTGGTTGGCGCTGTCGGTGTTCTGCCCGTCCCAGCAGCTCTGGAAGGCGAACGTGCGGACCATCTGGCTGCCCTGCGGGCAGATCGGGTACTGCTCCGTCAGCTGGACCTTGTTCTCGAAGCCGGTGCAGCTCCAGTGCGCGTTGGCGTTGGCCAGACCGTTGGTCGTGGTCTTGGCGTCACCGGTGATGATGCGCAGGAACTGCGGCATGGCGACGACCTTGCCGGTCGGGCTGCCGACGTACGTGATCTGCGCCTGGACCGGCTTCAGGATCCGGCCGACGTTGCCCTCCTTGCCACCGCCGTCCGCGTCCTGGTCGAAGTCCTGCGTGCCGTCCTGGACCCGGACCACCGGCCAGTAGTACGACGACAGGTCGTTCTTGTTCTGGCAGCTGGTGCCGCCCCGGAGGAACGTGTCGTTGCTCGCGAACGCGTCGATCTTCTGGTTGCCGACGTAGTCGTGCAGGTGGTGGGCGCCGTTGGCCACACCGGGCGCCACGATCACGTTGTCGGTGTTGTGGTTGCCGTTGGCGTTCACACCGCAGCGCGTGGTGAAGGAGCCGGTCGAGGCGTTGCGGTTCTTGCGGGGCTTGGCCGGGACGTTGGGCTGGACCGTGGTGATGTCCACGAAGTCCGCCGCGACCGGGCCGTTTCCGGCCTGACCGCCGACGCCCTGCTGCCCGTCGTCGCCCGGCTGGCCGCCGTCGTTCTGGCCACCGTCGTTCTGACCGCCGTTGTCGCCCGGCTGCCCGTTGTCCTGGCCGGTGTCCTGCCCGTTGTTCTGGCCGGTGTCCTGGCCGGGCTCACCGCCGCCCGCGTCCGTCTGGTTCTGCTCGACGGGGGTGCCGGTGCAGGGTGCGAGATTGTCCAGGTCGCCGGGGGTGTTGCCACCGGCCCGGTTGATCTCCAGCTTGATCCGGTCGAGGATCACCTTCCGCCGGTCCTTCAGCGGGCCCAGGATGGCATTCTGGACGAAACTCGCGTCCCTGGCCTGCGCGTCGCGCGTGGTGGCCAGCCGCTGGTAGGCCTCGGTGATCTGCTGGTCGAGCGTGGCGAGTTCGCCGTCGACCTCCCCACGGGCCCGCTCCGGCACGGCGGTGAGCTTCTGGCCGACGTCCGGGCACGAGATCGTCGCGACCTGTGCGTTGACGGCCTTCGTCCGGTTGCCTCCCCACGCGTCGTTCTTCGACTCGTGCGCGGATGCGTAGTAGTTCGCCCAGACAAGCCCGCCCCCACCGAGCGCTAGGGCCGCCGCCCCGGCTATGGCCTTGGTGGCCAGCGGCATTCGGCGTTTGCGTGTGTTGCGTCCCATGGAACTCCTCTGATCCTTGCGGGGCAGCATCGAGGCGCCCGACAGGAGTGAAGCGGCTCCCATGGATACGGACACGGTCCCGGACGTGTTCAGCCGACTCACGAATTCATTCGCGATCCGTGGGTCAATCGGGCCACAACTGCCGCTTTTTCACCGGCAGTTGTTGCAGTACCGGCTAAGATCCGGGCTCTTCCGCCTGTGGCCCGCCTACAGCCCGAGCACCTTCGCCTCCAGGGCGGGATCCACGCCCACCGGAGGCCGGTCCGGCCGCTGGGGCGCCGTACCGCCCAGGCCCTGGAGCCAGGTCCAGGTGTCCGCGACCGTCTCGTCCACGGGACGGCAGCGCAGACCGGTCGCGAGGGCCCGGCCGACATCGGCACCGTGCAGCGCGTCGTGGCCCTCGCTGCCCGGTGGCATCCACACCGGCAGCTCCGTCCAGGGTTCGATGCCCGCGGCGAGAATCGTCTCCGGATCGGTCCAGCGCAGTTCGGCGTTCGCGCCGGTGGCCCGCACACAGGCCTCCAGCAGCTCGCCCATCGTCGCGTGCCCCTGCGGGCTGATCATGTTGTACGGCCCGCTCAGCTCCCCCTCCACCGCGCCGAGGATCCACGCGGCGAGATCGCGGACGTCGATGTACTGAAGGGGCAGGTCCCGTGGACCGGGCGCCAGCACGGGCCCGCCGCGCGCGATCCGGTTCAGCCACCACGGCAGTCGCCCGATGTTCTCGTGCGGCCCGAGGATCAGCCCGGCCCGTACGAGCACCGAGCGGTCCGCCCCGAAGGCCTCCACCGCGGCCAGTTCGGCGCCCAGCTTGTCCTGCGGGTAGTCCGTCTGCTCGGCACCGGCGTCGGCGCCCTCGACCAGCGGCGCCGCCTCGGTGTAGCCGGCGGGCGGGGCCCAGGCGTACACCGAGCAGGTGGACACGTACACATACCGGCCGGCGCGGTCCCGCAGCAGCCGCGCCGCGTCCCGGACCGCGCGGGGCGCGGCCGACCAGGTGTCGACGACCGCGTCCCACGCGCCGTCCGTCAGGGCCGCGAGCCCGTCGGGCGCGGTGCGGTCGCCGTGCAGCGACCGCACCGCGGGAACGGGCGCGTGCCGCCCCCGGTTCAGGACCGTCACATCCCAGCCGCGCCCGGCCGCCGCCTCGGCGACGGCCCGCCCCGCGAACTCCGTACCACCCAGCACCAGAAGTCTCATACCGGTGACTGTGCCCGTCAGGGCGGTGGCAGGGAACCGGGTTCTGCCCTCGGCAGAGATCAACGCCCGGTCGGCGGAGCGTACTTGTAGCCTACGCGGCGTACGGTCTGGATCGTCCGGCGGTGTTCGGCGCCCAGCTTGCGGCGCAGCCGGGCGATGTGGACGTCGACGGTGCGGCCGTCGCCCACGTGGCCGTAGCCCCAGACCGTGGTGACCAGCTGGTCGCGGGTGTGCACCCGGTGCGGATGGGCCACGAGATGGGAGAGCAGCTCGAACTCCAGGTAGGTGAGGTCGAGTTCGCGCCCGTCCACCTCCGCGATCCGCCGTACGGAGTCGATGCGGACGAGCGCGTCGCCGGCACCGGGCGCGGTGTCGGCGGCCGTCCCGGCCTCCGGGTGGTCCGGCACCGCCACCGGCAGGTACGGCGGCTGCTGGTCGGCGGGCACGAGCACCAGGTAGCCGACCATCGGGGGCCGGCCCGGCAGCCTGGGCAGGGCGTGCTGCGGAGCCGGCAGCCAGGTGGCGCCGGGCGGCAGGAGATCGGCGATCTCCACGACCTCGTCCCGGTCCACGGCCCGCAGCCGGTGCCGTGCGGAAGCGGGGGAGCGGGAGGAGGCGGAGGAGGCAAGGGCGGTGTCGGTCAGAGAACGGGTGGTCGCCATGACAGGTCAGCTCTTTCGCGGGAGAGGTTCGCCGGGGGACCGACGGCCGCGAGTTCGTGGTCGGGCGCGTCGGGGACGTACGTCGTTCCGCGCTGGCCGGAGGCCGGGGTGTACGGCTTTACCGGGCCCGCGCGCTCGGCGCGCGGCAACAGAGCCGGTCGAAGTCGTGGTGCTGACGGGAGGGCCAGAACGGCTCCAGGTCGTCGCGACTCGTCGCGACGCACTCCCGGAAGCCGACCATGCCCCCATTGAAGCAGACCCCGTGTCCGGACAGGACCCTCTTCCCGCCGCTTCTCACTGCGCGGACACCTCCTCGCCGGGAAGCCGGCGCCCCGCGGTCGGGCCACCCGTTCGGATCAGACCTGCCCGGCCTTCTCCAGGGCGGTGCAGCAGGTGTCGATCAGCAGGCGCGTGACGACGTACGGGTCGACGTTGGCGTTCGGCCGGCGGTCCTCGATGTAGCCCTTGCCGTCCCGCTCGACCTGCCACGGGATGCGGACCGAGGCGCCGCGGTCGCCGACGCCGTAGGAGTACGCGTCCCACGGGGCGGTCTCGTGCAGGCCGGTGAGGCGGTCGTCGATCCCGGCCCCGTAGCTCTTGACGTGGTCCATCGGCCTGGAGCCCTCGCCGAGCGCCTCGCACGCGGTGATGATCGCGGCGTAGCCCTCGGGGCCCTCGCGCATCGCCCTGGTGGAGAAGTTGGTGTGGGCGCCGGCGCCGTTCCAGTCGCCCTTGACCGGCTTGGGGTCGAGGGTGGCGGAGATGCCGTGGCCCTCGGCGGTGCGGTAGAGCAGCCAGCGGGCCACCCACAACTGGTCGGCGACCTGGAGCGGGGACAGCGGGCCGACCTGGAACTCCCACTGGCCCGGCATGACCTCGGCGTTGATGCCGGAGATGCCGAGCCCCGCCGTCAGGCAGTTGTCCAGGTGCTCCTCGACGATCTCCCGGCCGAAGATCTCGTCGGCGCCGACACCGCAGTAGTAGCCGCCCTGCGGGGCCGGGAAGCCGCCCTCGGGGAAGCCGAGCGGGCGGGAGCCGTCGAAGAAGGTGTACTCCTGCTCGATGCCGAAGACCGGCTCCTGCGCGGCGAACCGCTCCGCGGCCTCGGCCAGCGCGGTCCGTGTGTTGGACGGGTGCGGGGCGAGCGTGATGTCGAGGACCTCGCACAGCACGAGGATGTCGTCGCCGCCGCGGATCGGGTCCGGGCAGGAGAAGACCGGCCGCAGGACGCAGTCGGAGGTGCGTCCCTCGGCCTGGTTGGTGGAGGACCCGTCGAAGCCCCAGAGCGGCAGTTCGGCGCCCTTGGCGTCGTCGCCGAGGATCTTCGTCTTGGAACGCAGCTTGGCCGTCGGCTCGGTGCCGTCGATCCAGATGTACTCAGCCTTGAAGGTCACGGGCCACATCCTCCGGGGTCTCACTCGCGCACGCTCACGGGCGGCGCGGCGCCGCGGCACGGTGCGCCGCGGCGGCTGTTCAGCAGCCTGTCAACGGGCGGTTTCCCGGCGGTTGCCCGAATGTGAACCCCATGTTTCCCGGCGCCGTTGTGGCGCGGTTCACGCGGTACGGGTGAGGGCCTGCCTGCTCCCGGCCGGGAGCAAGCAGGCCCTCACCCATGGGGGTCGGCGTCAGCCCACCTTCTCGATCACCGCGCGCCGGATCAGGAACTTGCCCGGCTCCCGGACCTCCTCGAAGGCCGCGTCGTTGAGCAGGACGCAACTGCCGGAGACGGACGTGACCTTCACCGTGGTGGACTTGTTGTTGTCCAGGTTGGTGACCTTCAGCGTGGTGCCCGCCGGGAACTGGTTGCTGGACGCGGCCGGTGCGCCGCCCTCGCCGGAGAGCGTCACGGTGGAGCCCTGGCACACCTGCTGGCCGGACGCCGCGACGCCGCCGCCGGCGTTCCCGGCCGCACCGTCCTGCTGACCGGCCTGCTGCCCGTTCTGCCGGCCGGCCTGCTGGCCCGCCTCCTGCCCGTTCTGCCGGCCCGCCTGCTGGCCGTTCTGCGCCTGCTGCCCGGCCTGGGAGTCCTGAGCCGACTCCCCCACCGTGCACCCGGACGCGGCCTGCTTGCGCTTGATCTCCTCGATGACCGCCTCCCGGTTGGCGATCCGCGCCTCGGACAGCGCGTCCGGGGCGGCCCGCTGGCCGTCGATGAACTTCTGGTTGTTGCCGAGGGCGGTGGCGAGCCCCTGACAGACCGTCGAGTCCGCGGCGGACAGGGTGCGCGGGGCCTCCGGCTGCGCGGCGTTGGACGTGGCGGCCAGGGCGAAGGCCCCGCCGCCCGCCACCGCCGCGGCCGTGACCAGCAGCGCGACCTTCTTCTTCGTGCTGACAGTGCGCCTACGCGACATGCGCGCCTCCTGAAGGGGTGGGGGAGCGTACGCCGCTAGGTACGAGATGCCGAACGAGGTTACTCAGCGGTTGCGGAACCAGTTGAAGTGATCTGTGTCACTTGGGAGTTGGCCAAGTAGCGCGCCGGGGCACGCGGCGCTCACCCGCGTCCGAGCGCGTCCCGTACCGCTTCCTCGCTCCGGGCCACGACCGCCGTGCCGTCGTCGGCCGTGATGATCGGACGCTGGATCAGCTTCGGGTGCTCCGTCAGCGCCGCGATCCAGCGCTCGCGCGCCCCCGCGTCCCGCGGCCAGTCCTTCAGCCCGAGTTCCTTGGCGGCGGCCTCCTGCGTCCGCGTGATGTCCCACGGCTCGAGCCCCAGCCGCCCGAGCACGTCCCGGATCTCCTGCGCGGTCGGTACGTCCTCCAGATAGCGGCGCACGGTGTACTCGGCACCCTCGGCATCGAGCAGCCCGACGGCACTGCGGCACTTCGAGCAGGCCGGATTGATCCAGATCTCCATGCGGCCACGGTACGCGAAGGACCCAAGGACCCAAGGGCCTCAGGACTCCGCGACCCGAGGACCCGCGGGAAACGGATGCGGGAAACCACCGTGGGGAACCGCCGCGGAAAACCCGTGGAAACCCGTCTCCCGCCTGCGTCACTCCAGCCCCGAAAGCCCTTGTGGCCAGGGGGTTTTGTCAGTGCCGCGCAGTAGAATTGAAGCAGTGTTCGAGAGCGTCGCCGGGGTCCCTTCGCGGCGCTCCCACCGCGACAGGAGGATGCCTGTGGCCGCTGCCGCACTGAAGCCGAAGCCGTTGCCGACCCAGTCCACCGCGAAGCGTCCCGTCCTGCTCGACCTCCCCTACGAACCCGTGGCGAAGCGGCCGTTGCCGCCGGGGCGTCCGCGTGAGTGGTACGTCATCCACAACCGCCGTCTGAAGGCGATGCGGCTCGCCATCGCCCTGCTCGACTCGGGCGTCTACATGCCGCACCAGGCCCGCGACGAGACGATCCGCTCCATCGCCGAAGTCATCGGCGTGCACCCACCGTCGAACACGACGTGCCACATGGTGCGGGCGCTGATGCGGTACTCGCGCTGACCCCGTGATGCCGGGCACCCCGCGCCCGCTGGGTGCCCGGCCCCACCCACGCCACCGCCTACGCCGCCAGCTCCTTCTCCAGCGGTGTGCGGAAGCGCGGTGTGACCCGCGTCGGGCCGAGCCGGTCTCCCAGCTCCCGCGCCTGCCGGGCGATCTCCGCCTCCGCGTCCGCGCCCACCCCTTCCCGGTCCAGGATCCGCCAGACGATCTCGCCGTCGGGGCGCTGGGCCCAGGCTCCGACGACCCGGCCGTTCCACCACACCGTCGGGCCGACGTTGCCGCTGCCGTCGAACAGGGCCGGCCGCAGCCCGGGCGCGAGGTACCAGTCCCGCTGCTGCCAGCCCATCGCCGTGGGGTCGAGACCGGGCAGCAGGGCCGCCCACGGTTCGGCCGGACCGGCCACCGGGGCGGCGTCGTCCTCGGTGACGTACGCCGTGCCCTCGTCCACCCTCACCTCGCGCGCCCCCGCCGCGGCCAGCGCCCGCCGCACGTCCGTCACCCGCCATCCCGTCCACCACTTCAGGTCGGCCTCGGTCGCCGGGCCGCAGGCCGCGAGCCAGCGGCGCAGCAGGTCGCGCTGGGCGCCGGCGACGTCCAGCTCGGGATGCTCGGGCGCGAGCGCCCAGCGGAACTGCGTGGACGTCCAGGAGCCGAGAGGCCGGCCCCGGACCACCTTGCCCTCCGCGCCCAGGACGCGCAGCAGCCGCGAGGAGACCGTGTGCACGCCCTCGTAGCTCTTCCCGGCCGCGTACGCGAACTGCTCCCGCAGCCGCGGCTCGTCCTGGGCGAGTTCGGTGGCCGTGGCCTGCCCGCGGCGGGCCAGCGCGGCCAGGGTCGACTCCTCGACCTCCTTCAGCCAGGCCGCGTCCGGGGCGCCCGCCTTCGCCATGTCCTTGATCAGGGCGGCGCGGGCGCGGGCGGCGACGGCGATGCCGGTCGAGGCGTGGACGACGGCGGTCAGCTCCGCCGGGAAGACGAAGACCGTGTGCCGCATGCCGTGCATCCGCACCAGTGTGCGGTCCTCGTACAGCGCGCGTTCGGTCTGCGGCACCGTTCCGGCGGGCTCCGCCAGGCGGGCGCCGACACCCAGGTACACCGTCGCCGGGTCCGTTCCGTGCAGTGCCACCAGCGCCCGGGCGACCTCCTCCGGCGTCCCCGCCCGCGTCCCGGGGGCCAGCCGGTGCCGCAGGGCCAGCCTGGCCCGCCGCTCCGCCACGTCGATGTACCGGGGCTCACCGCCCATGAGACCTCCGCCCGTAGTAGTGCCTGACGGCATCCTGCCCGACACCACTGACACCGGGCCCTCGTGCTGAGGAGTTCCGCAGGGCCCGAGGGGTCCCGCGGGATCGTTCACGGACGTCGTTCACAGGCCGGGGGCGCCCCACACCGGGAACCAGCGGCTCAGGTCCGGCTCGATGCGCAGGTCGTCGGCCAGGGTCGCCTTCACCCGGAGTTCCAGCGGGTTGTCGCGCCGCTGCGCCTGGCCGGCCAGCGGCGCGAACGGGTAGAAGGTGCCCCGCTTGTACAGGTACACCAGCGCCAGCCGCCGGTCGGCGTCGTCCTGGAAACCGGCCAGGGAGCACAGGAGCTGGGGGCCGAAGCCGTTGACCTCCATCGCGCTGTTCACCGCGTGCAGGTCGTTGACCAGCTCGGGCAACTGGTCGGGGGTGCGGCGGGAGACCAGCCAGGAGTAGCCGTAGGAGTCCTGGGACAGCTCCACGGGCGGCCCTCCGCGCTCGGCGTCGGCGTCCAGCAGGGCCTGGACCTCGCGGTGCGTCTGCTCGAAAGCGGCACCCTCGACGGTGGCGAAGCACACCGCGCCCTGCCCGGTCGGGGTGAAGCCGGCCGCCGCCTGAAGGGTGATGGCCGCCGACGGCAGCGCGAACAGCTGGTCCAGGTCGGGCAGGGCGGGTTTGGTACGGCCGAGCAGAATGTCCAGGAGCCCCATCCTCAGCCCGCCTTCCCCGGCGTCGCGGCCTCGCCCAGCTCGCTGGAGATCTGCGCCAGCTGCTCCAGCCGCCGCTCCAGGCTCGGGTGGGTGGAGAACAGCCGGGAGATGCCGGGCTCGGAGCCCAGCGCCGGCGTGAAGTAGAAGGCGTTGAAGGCCTGTGCGGTGCGCAGGTCCTCGGACGGGATCCGCCCGATGTCACCGGTCACCTTGGTGAGCGCGGCGGCCAGCGCCGAGGGCCGACCGGTCAGCAGCGCCGCCGCGCGGTCCGCGGCCAGCTCCCGGTACCGCGACAGCGCCCGGATCAGCAGGAAGCTGATCGCGTACACGGCCGCCGAGACGCCCATCACCATGGCGAACAGGGCGAGCGTGTTCTGGTCCTTGCGCCCGCGCCCGCCGAAGAGTTCCGAGTAGAAGGCGAACCGTACGACCAGGCCCGCGACCACCCCGAGGAACGAGGCCACCGTGATCACGGCGACGTCCTTGTGCGCCACGTGCGACAGCTCGTGCGCGAGCACGCCCTCCAGCTCGGCCGGTTCCAGTCGCCGAAGCAGCCCCGTGGTCACGCACACCACGGCGTTGTCCGGGTTCCGCCCGGTCGCGAACGCGTTCGGCATGTCCATGCTGGACACGGCGACGGTCGGCTTCGGCATGTCCGCCATGGCGCACAGCCGGTCGACCACCGCGTGCAGCTCGGGATACTCCTCCCGCTCCACCACCCGGCCGTGCATCGCGAACAGGGCGATCCGGTCGGAGAACCAGTACTGGGCGGCGAGCACGCCGGCCGCGATCACCACGACCAGCACCCAGGACTTCAGCAACACGATCAGCACGGCCACGAACGCCACGTACAGCAGCCCGAGCAGGAACAGCGTGACCCCCATGCGCACGGTCAGCCGTCGGTCGCTCCGGAAGCGGCTCTGCATCTTGCATCACCCCGCAGTCAAGGCACTCGTCCCGCCATCCAGTGTGCACCTGCGGATGCCCATGAAGCGGTCCTGATCGGCTCCAGGAGGGGCAAAAGCCGCCTGTGAGTCCGCGTGCGCGCGGGGTGAGCGCGAGCGGCCTCCCCGGCCCCGGAAGATTCGGAGGCCCCTCAGAAGACTTGGAGGACTCAGAGGCGGCCGTGCGTCTGCGCGTACCCGAGCAGCACGATCACCGCGGCGACGCAGCCGAGGACCACGACCGTGGATATCCACGAGGAGCGGCGCGGTGCGACCGGGTCCGGGTCGGCGCGGAACGGGACCGGCCCCGGCGGATTGTGCTTCCACCGCGCGGCGAGCATACGGGCACGGGCGGACGGCTCCTTGTGCTCGGCGGCGCGCGCCCACCGATGATCGAACTCCCGCTCAAGGTCGTCGTTCTCGGTCATCCCCGTTACCTCTCCGGTCCTTATCCGTCCTTGATACCGACGAGGAATCATCCCCTGACCACGGGAGTGCTGTGAAGCGATCGTCACTGTGAAGCGATCGCTCGAGATGCTGTGTGGTCGCCGGGAGGCTAGCCTCTATGGGTGAGGGCGGCGGTCCGGGAACAGGCCCGGCGTCGACCGAAGACCCTGCTCACGGGGCTGACAGCGCGACCGCGCGAGCCCCCTGCCTGTACTCGCGCCAACTCCTACGACCGCGCCGCCGAACCCTTTCCGGCTGCGGCCGCGGCCCTTCTTCTCGTGCCCGAAAACGCACGAGGGGGTGGAAAGGAAGGTATTTCCATGAAAGCACAGCGTGCAAGGCGTCTCCTCACAATGTCCGCAGTCGGTGTTCTGATGGCGGCCGGCACCGCCCTCGGCGCGGCGGGCACGGCCTCGGCAGCGACCCCGGCTACGACTCCGGCCCATCTCTCCACTGTCTCCACCAGCGTCAACCACGGTGGCGGTTGGGGTTGCGGTTGGTCCCGCTGGTGCGGCGGTGGCGGGTTCGGCCGCGGCGGCTTCTTCGGCCCCGGCTACGGCGGCTTCGGGGGCTACGGCGGCTACGGCTTCGGCGGGTACGGCTTCGGCGGCGGCACGGTGGTGGTCGTGGTCCGCTGACGGGCAACACGGCCAAGGGCCGCCTCCCGGTTCCCGGGGGGCGGCCCTCACCATGACGCCTGCCGATCGCCCCGGCCACTTCCGGTGGAGGAGTCCCTGAGTCCCGTTTCCGCGTGGAACCAACCGCGGCTGACGGCGCTCAGGGCGAGCAGGCGACCCGTGCCGCCCATCGCGAGTACCAGGTCACGTCGCATGCAGAGCGTGGCCGGGTGGACCTGCGCGAGCGGGTCCTGGGTGGTACCCGTGGTGACACGGAGCAGCTCTCGCCGCGGTCGCCTCGGGGGCGATCGTGCCTGACGCGAGAGAGGCCGGGACTGGTGTGAAACTGGGCGCGGAAGGTGGTGATCCCCGTGTCGTACCCACCGCATGCGTCCGCCGGTCCCGACGCCGCCGTCGACGAGAGTCGGCTGGAAGAGCTGATCATCGAGGCGCAGACGGCCCTGCCGTTCGAGTTGTCCGCTCTGGCGAACCGGTGCGCCTCGGCCCTCGGCCTGGACACCGCGCTGATCTACCTCGTCGACCTGCAGCAACGGCTGCTCATCCCACTCGACGAGGCCTTGGAGCCGCTACCGGT
This sequence comes from Streptomyces sp. NPDC047453, assembly GCF_040643155.1. Classification (NCBI taxonomy): domain Bacteria; kingdom Bacillati; phylum Actinomycetota; class Actinomycetes; order Kitasatosporales; family Streptomycetaceae; genus Streptomyces; species Streptomyces sp. NPDC047453. The sequence goes on from NZ_JBEYTS010000001.1 coordinate 463,833, forward strand.
GGCCGACTCGCCGGCCGGCTGGGCGTACCGCACCATCTCCCCGCAGGTGGCCGACGCCGACCACGGCGTGATCGTATGGATGCCTCTGGTGGACGGCGCGGAGCGGCTGGGCGCGCTGGCGGTGCGGACCGCCGCGCTCGACGGGGTGCGTATCCGCCGCAGCCGGATGCTGGCCCATCTGTTCGCCATGCTGATCACCTCCAAGCGCGCCTACAGCGACTGGCTCGCCGCCCGCACCCGCACCGCGACCATGAGGTTGCCCACCGAGATGCTGCGGGCCTTCCTGCCACCCCACACCGTCGGCAGCCGCACATGCGTCTCGACCGCGGTCCTGGAACCGGCGTACGACATCGCCGGCGACGCCTTCGACCACTCGGTGGTCAAGAACGTGCTGCACACCATGATCCTCGACTCCATGGGCCACGATCTGGCCTCCGGCCTGACCACGTCGGTCGCCATGGCAGCGTCGCGGAACACCTGCCGCGGCGGTGGGGAACTGGCCGACGTCGTCGGCTCCGTCGACCAGGCGCTCGCCCGGTGGCTGCCCGACCATTTCTGCACCGGCGTGCTGTGCCGCCTCGACGCGGAAACCGGGGTGCTGCACTGGGTCAACTGCGGTCACCCGCCGCCGCTGCTGATCCGTGCCGAGCGGGTGTTCGACGGGGCGCTGGGCAGCCCCCCGCAGCCCCTGCTCGGCCTGGCCGGCGAACTCGCCCCGACAGCCCGGCAGGTACACCGGACGACACTGGAACCCGGCGACCACGTCCTGCTCTACACCGACGGCGTTGTGGAGGCACGCGGCACGGATGGACTGGAATCCGGCCTCGACCGGTTCACTGACTTCATCATCCGCTCCTCCGCCGCCGGTCAGCGCCCGGCCGAGGTACTACGGCTGCTCATCCACGACATCCTCGATCACCAGCCCAGCCGACTGAGGGACGACGCGACCATCCTGCTCTTCGAATGGCACCCGTAGCACCGGTAACGGATATTGCTCCGGTGTTCGGCGCCGCCGGCGCACCCGACACCCCGTCGGGTGGCGCAAGCGCGCTCCGAAACAAGGCCGTCGGCCGTGCCTCTCCGAACGGGGAAGAGCACGGCCGACGGCCCAAAGGCGGCCCAGGGGAGCAGAAACCCGCTCTGACCTGGGGCGATATCACACGTCGAAGTACAGCTCGAACTCGTGCGGGTGCGGGCGCAGCTGGAGCGGGGCGATCTCGTTCGTGCGCTTGAAGTCGACCCACGTCTCGATCAGGTCGGACGTGAAGACGTCGCCCTGGAGCAGGAACTCGTGGTCGTCCTCCAGGGCGTGGAGTACGGCCTCCAGCGAGGTCGGGACCTGGGCGACGTTGGCGTGCTCCTCGGGGGCCAGCTCGTACAGGTCCTTGTCGATCGGCTCGGCCGGCTCGATCTTGTTCTTGATGCCGTCCAGACCCGCGAGCAGCAGCGCCGAGAAGGCCAGGTACGGGTTGCCCGAGGAGTCCGGCGCGCGGAACTCCACGCGCTTGGCCTTCGGGTTGGAGCCGGTGATCGGGATGCGCATCGCGGCGGAGCGGTTGCGCTGCGAGTACACCAGGTTCACCGGGGCCTCGAAGCCCGGCACCAGGCGGTGGTACGAGTTCACCGTCGGGTTGGTGAAGGCGAGCAGCGCCGGGGCGTGCTTGAGGATGCCGCCGATGTAGTAGCGGGCGGTGTCCGACAGGCCCGCGTAGCCGGCCTCGTCGTAGAAGAGCGGCTCGCCGTTGCTCCACAGCGACTGGTGCACGTGCATGCCCGAGCCGTTGTCGCCGAAGATCGGCTTCGGCATGAAGGTCGCCGTCTTGCCGTTGCGCCAGGCGACGTTCTTCACGATGTACTTGAAGAGCTGGAGGTCGTCGGCGGCGGCGAGCAGCGTGTTGAACTTGTAGTTGATCTCGGCCTGGCCGGCGGTGCCCACCTCGTGGTGCTGGCGCTCCACCTTCAGACCGTTCTTCGCCAGCTCCAGGGAGATCTCCGCGCGCAGGTCGGCGAAGTGGTCGACCGGCGGGACCGGGAAGTAGCCGCCCTTGTAGCGGACCTTGTAGCCGCGGTTGTCCTCCACCGCACCGGTGTTCCAGGCGCCCGCCTCGGAGTCGATGTGGTAGAAGGACTCGTTCTCGGCGGTCCGGAAGCGGACGTTGTCGAAGACGTAGAACTCCGCCTCGGGACCGAAGAACGCGGTGTCGGCGATCCCGGTGGACGCCAGGTACGCCTCGGCCTTCCTCGCCACGTTGCGCGGGTCACGGGAGTACTGCTCGCCCGTGATCGGGTCGTGGATGAAGAAGTTGATGTTGAGCGTCTTGTCCCGGCGGAACGGGTCCACACGCGCGGTGGACAGGTCGGCCCGCAGGGACATGTCGGACTCGTGGATGGCCTGGAAGCCACGGATCGAGGACCCGTCGAAAGCCTGCTCCTCGTCGGGGTCGAACGCCTCCGCGGGCAACGTGAAGTGCTGCATGACGCCCGGCAGGTCGCAGAAGCGGACGTCGATGAACTTGACGTCCTCGTCCGCGATGTACTGCTTGGCCTCGTCGGCGTTCTGGAACATCCAGCTCCTCCTACTCCCGACCGTCCCGCCGGGGTGGTAGATCGTTGTGCGGCCGGTGCGGTGGCACACGCTGGGCTCGACCCTAGGGACGGGTGATTTCCCGGGCGTGACCCGTTTGTTTCGCTGAAGTTAACCGGCTCGGGTGGCGGTCGCGGTCGCGGACACCCCGCCGACCCCCCTGATTCCAGCGTCGCAGTACGGTGGTCGGGTGGACAACAGGCAAGCAATGGGATCATGGCTGTCCGGGCCGCGCGCGGCCATGGAGGACGCCGGCGCGGACTTCGGCTACCGGGGCCGGCAGCTGGGGCTGCCGGAGCAGGGGCCCGGCTCGATCGCCGGTCCGGGACGGCGGCTCGGCGCCCTGGCCTTCGACTGGGCGCTGTGCCTGTGGATCGCCTACGGCCTGATCACGCACGGCTACCACCAGGCCACGAGCAACTGGGCGCTGCTCCTCTTCCTGGCCCTCGGCATCCTCACCGTCGGCACCATCGGCTTCACGCCCGGCAAGCGCCTGTTCGGCCTGCGCGTCGTCGCCCTCGGCACCGGCCGTGTGCAGCCGCTGCGCGCCCTGCTGCGCACGGTCCTGCTGTGCCTGGCCGTTCCCGCCCTGATCTGGGACCGCGACGGCCGCGGTCTGCACGACCGGCTGGCGGGCACGGTGGAGGTGCGGATCTGACCGCGCGCTCGTACGGCGCTTGAGACGTCCCCACGACGACGGGGCGCCCGGAGTGGTCTCCGGGCGCCCCGTCGTCGTAGAAGGTGTCTGCGCGGGATCAGCGGGCCTTCGGGCCGCCCTTCGGCATCCGCATGCCCTTCGGCATCGGGCCCTTCGGCAGCGGCATGTTGCTCATCAGGTCGCCGAGGGCGCGCAGCCGGTCGTTGGTGGTGGTGACCTGCGGGCCGGTCAGCACGCGCGGAAACTTCAGCATGGTCGTGCGCAGCTTCTTCAGCGGGACCTGGCCGTCGCCGTTGCCGACGATCACGTCGTGCACCGGGACGTCCGCGACGATCCGGTTCATCTTCTTCTTCTCGGCGGCGAGCAGGGACTTCACCCGGTTCGGGTTGCCTTCGGCGACCAGCACGATGCCGGCCTTGCCGACCGCGCGGTGCACCACGTCCTGGCTGCGGTTCATGGCCACCGCCGGGGTGGTGGTCCAGCCGCGGCCCACGTTGTCCAGGACCGCCGCGGCGGCGCCCGGCTGGCCCTCCATCTGCCCGAAGGCGGCGCGCTCGGCCCGGCGTCCGAAGATGATCGCCGTCGCGAGGAAGGCGAGCAGCAGGCCCAGGATGCCGGCGTAGTACGGGTGGCCGATCGCGAAGCCGATCCCGAGAAGGACACCGAAGGTGATGATGAAGACACCCGCGAGTACCAGACCGATCTTGCTGTCGGCCTTGCGGGTCATCTTGTAGGTCAGGGCGATCTGCTTCAGTCGCCCGGGGTTGGCAGCCTCGGCTGCGTTGTCCTTCCTCGCCATGCCACGAAGTCTACGTGGCTCCAGGAGCGGCCCACGACGGCAGTGCCCGTACGGGCCCGGGGCGGCGGGCGGAAAGGGGTGGGTGAGCAGCGGTCAGGGGCCGACGGCGGGGAACTGGTCGAGGACGCGCTGTGCCTCGACGCGGTCCTTGGCCCGGCGCCGGTCCTCGAGGACGGAGTTCCAGGCGTTGCGGCGGGCGGTGCGCTGGCCGCTGCTCATGAGCAGGGACTCGACCGCACGCAGTGCGTCGGTGACGGACGGAATCGCGGTGGCGCGAACGTGCGCGGCCTGCATGGGAGGTCCCCCTCATGACGGCTCTTGGTGTACGGGCTGTGAGTCCAGGGTCACTGCTTGGTGTTACCAGGACGTGACCGGCCGGTCAAACACCGATGAAGCCTCGCGGCCGCGGGCCGAAAGGCTGACGCGGCCCTGACCGGGCCGCTCATCTGCGGCGACGGTCGGACCGCGTCGTATCGGCCACTACCGGGCAGTAGGCTCTTGTGCCCGATTTCACACACTCCTTCGCCCGCTTGTGGGACAGGGGTGGTGACGGAGGGTCAGCCGTTGTCAGACCGCCTGGGCGGCGACGTAGGCGCCCCGCTTCTCGACGGCCATCTGGTACAGCCGCCCGGCGCGGTAGGAGGACCGTACCAGCGGACCGGACATCACGCCCGAGAAACCGATCTGCTCGGCTTCCTCCTTCAGCTCGACGAACTCCTGCGGCTTGACCCACCGCTCCACCGGGTGATGGCGCACCGAGGGGCGCAGGTACTGGGTGATGGTGACCAGCTCGCAGCCCGCGTCGTGCAGCTGCTTGAGCGCCTCGACGACCTCCTCGCGGGTCTCGCCCATGCCGAGGATGAGGTTGGACTTGGTCACCAGGCCGAAGTCGCGGGCCTGGGTGATGACCTTCAGGGAGCGCTCGTAGCGGAAGCCGGGGCGGATCCGCTTGAAGATCCGCGGCACCGTCTCGACGTTGTGCGCGAAGACCTCGGGGCGCGAGTCGAAGACCTCGGCCAGTTGCTCGGGGACCGCGTTGAAGTCGGGGGCCAGCAGCTCGACCTTCGTACGGCCGCTCTCGCGGTCCGCCGTCTGCTGGTGGATCTGGCGCACGGTCTCGGCGTACAGCCAGGCGCCGCCGTCCTCCAGGTCGTCGCGGGCGACGCCGGTGATCGTGGCGTAGTTCAGGTCCATGGTGACCACGGACTCGCCCACGCGGCGCGGCTCGTCGCGGTCCAGGGCCTCGGGCTTGCCGGTGTCGATCTGGCAGAAGTCGCAGCGCCGGGTGCACTGGTCGCCGCCGATGAGGAAGGTCGCCTCGCGGTCCTCCCAGCACTCGTAGATGTTCGGGCAGCCGGCTTCCTGGCAGACCGTGTGCAGGCCCTCGCTCTTCACGAGGTTCTGCATCTTCGTGTACTCGGGACCCATTTTCGCCCGGGTCTTGATCCACTCGGGCTTGCGCTCGATGGGGGTCTGGCTGTTGCGGACCTCCAGGCGCAGCATCTTGCGTCCGTCGGGTGCGACTGCGGACACGACCGGCTCCCTGTAGCTTCGATTCTTCGGCGTACACCAGGGTACGCCCGTGCTTGTTGCGCCCCGTCGGTGAGGCCAACCTGCGGGCCTGGGGGATCATTCCCCCGGGCGGGCCCCGGTCAGGCGGTGGCCCTCTCGATCTCCCGCGGCTTCGGGTCCGCGTTCTCCAGGACGTCCCGCAGGTGCCGTTCGACGACCGGCAGCACCTCTTCGATCGTGACGTCGCGGCCGAGCTCGGCCGCCAGCGAGGCGACGCCTGCGTCCCGGATCCCGCACGGGATGATCTTGTCGAACCACTTGTTGTCCGGGTTCACGTTCAGCGCGAAGCCGTGCATCGTGACGCCCTTGGCGACCCGGATGCCGATCGCCGCGATCTTGCGGTCCTCGCGGCGCTGGCCGGCGTTGGAGGGCGCGTACTCCGGGCCGTTCAGGCGGGGGTCGAACTCGTCGTCGGCCAGGCGCGGGTCGAAGTCCAGGGACAGCCCGCCCAGGGCGGGCCGCTGCCCGACCGGGTCGCCGAGCACCCACACGCCGCTGCGGCCCTCGACGCGGGTGGTCTCCAGGCCGAAGTCCGCGCAGGCGCGGATCAGCGCCTCCTCGAGGCGGCGTACGTGGGCCACCACGTCCACCGGGCGGGGCAGCTTCTGGATCGGGTAGCCGACCAGCTGGCCGGGACCGTGCCAGGTGATCTTGCCGCCGCGGTCCACGTCGATGACGGGCGTGCCGTCGAGCGGGCGCTCGCTGTCCTCGGTCCGCCGGCCGGCCGTGTAGACCGGGGGGTGCTCCAGGAGCAGCACGGTGTCGGGGACCTCGTCCGCGAACCGGGCGGCGTGCACCCGGCGCTGCTCGTCCCAGGCCTCGACGTAGTCAACGGCCTCGACACCGAATCCCATGCGGACGAACCGCAGCTCACTCACGGCAAACGCCTCCCCGGAAAGTGGTAAGGCACGAAACGTGCCCACGTCACTGTACGTCCGGTCGGCACGCGTCAGCCCCGCAGGCAATCCTCACACGATCGGATGAATGGTGGTCGAACTCTGCGGTCAGTTGCTCACTCTCCGCTACATTCGCGCCGTTCATGAGGCCGTAAGGGCTGCTCACAGGCAATCCGGGCACCACGCGGCCGCGTGGCTGCCCGAGAGGCAGGAGACCGCACCGCAGATGACGGAACGACCCGCGCAGCGCACTCCCAACCGCCGGCTCGCCGCGCTCATCGCAGAGGCGGGGTTCTCCAACGCGGGTCTGGCCCGTCGCGTCGACCAGCTCGGCCTCGAACACGGGCTGGACCTGAGGTACGACAAGACGTCGGTCACCCGCTGGCTGCGCGGCCAGCAGCCGCGGGGCACCACACCCGCCCTCATCGCAGAGGTCTTCACCCGGCGCCTGGGCCGTCGCCTGACCGCGCAGGACCTCGGCCTGGACGCCTGCGCCCCGGTGTACGCGGGGCTGGAGTTCGCCGCCACCCCGGAGGAGGCCGTCGACATCGTCGGCGGGCTGTGGCGCAAGGACTGCGGCAGCCACGCCGAACTGCGCAGGATCGCCTTCACCCCGGCGGGTCTCGTCGTGCCCAGCCGGGACTGGCTGATCGGCCGGGCCGACGACCGGGTCGCCCGGGCGGAGGCACCGGCCACCCGGGTCCCCGCCCAGGGGCACCCGGACCGGTCCGCCCTCGTCGTGCCCGACCTCTCGGCGCCCGGCGTGCCACGGCAGCGCGGCCGGGCCGAACGGGGTCCGGCCGGGCGGGAGGCGGGCCTGAGGGTCACCGCCGGCGACATCGCCGCCCTGCGCTCGGTCGGCGAGCTGTTCCGCACCCTCGACGACCTGTACGGCGGCGGCCACGCCCGCCAGGCCCTGGTGCGCTACCTGGAGCACGAGTGCGAGCCGATGCTGCGCGGCACCTACGGCGAGCAGACCGGCCGTCGGCTCTTCGGGGCCGCCGCCGACCTGACCCGGCTGGCCGGCTGGACGTCGTACGACATCGCCGCGCACGGGCTCGCCCAGCGCTACTTCGTGCAGGCGCTGCGGCTCGCCCAGGCCGCCGGGGACCGGCCCTACGGCGCCTATGTGCTGGTCACCATGAGCCGGCAGGCCGTCTACCTCGGACACGGGCGGGAGGCCGTGCAGCTCGCACGGGTGGCCCAGCAGGGGCTCGGCGGCTCCGCCCCGCCCGCTGTGCAGGCGCTGCTGCACGCCGCCGAGGCGCGCGGGTACGGCGTGCTGGGCGAGGTGCGCGCCTGCACCGCGTCCCTGCTGCGCGCCGAGCGCTCCCTGGAGGCGGCCCGGCCCGGGGACGAGGTGCCCTCCTGGGCGCGCTTCGACGAGGCCCAGCTGGCCGACGAGTCCGGGCACTGCCACCGGGACCTCCAGCAGTACCGCGCCGCCGCGCAGCACGCCGAACGCGCCCTGCGGCTGCGCGCCCCGGCGCACGCCCGCAGCCGGCTGTTCTGCCGGGTGGTCCTGGCCACCGCGCGCCTCGGCCTCGGCGACCTGGATCAGGCCTGCCGCCTGGCCGCCGAGGCGGCGACCCAGGCCGCGGACATGCGCTCGGTCCGGGCGGTGGAGTACGTCAAGGACTTCGAACGCCGCCTGGAACCGTACAAGGACGCGACACCCGTACGCGGCTACCGGGACAGGGTGGCGGCGCTGGGTTGAGTTCTGGGGCGTGGCAGTGACGTTGGGCCGAGTCCCGGGATGCGGTGGCGGCGTCGGGTTCAGGTCCCAAGACAAGGGCAGGGGTGCCGGGCCGAGTCTCCAGGGCAGGGGGCGGTGTTGGGTTGAGCCCCTGGGACAAGGGCGCGGTGTTGGGTCGAGTCCCCGGAACAAGGTGTCGGCGCCGGGTTGAGTCCCCGGGGCGACGGCGGGGGCGTAGGGCCGAGTTCCGGGACAAGGGCGCGGTGTTGGGTCGAGTGCCCGGGACCAGGCGGCGGGGCTGGGTTGAGCCCCCCGGGGCGTGGCGGCGGTGTTGGGGCGAGTACCCGGGACCAGGCGGCGGCGTTGGGCCGAGTCCCCGGAACAAGGTGTCTGCGCCGGGTTGAGTCCCCGGGGCGACGGCGGGGGCGTAGGGCCGAGTTCCGGGACAAGGGCGCGGTGTTGGGTCGAGTGCCCGGGACCAGTTGGCAGAGCTGGGTTGAGCATCCGGGGCGTGGCGGCGGTGTTGGGGCGAGTCCCGGGACAACGGCAGTGGCGTTCGGTCGAGTCCCGGGACGGGGTGGCGGTGTCGGGCTGGGGCGTTCGTTCAGGCGGCGGCTTTCGGCTCCGTCGCTGTCGGGTCCGCCCGGTCGGTCGGGTGGCCGGCTCCCAGGTCGCCCAGGATCGCTGCGGCGGCCCGGTGGGCCGAGTGCAGCGCGCCCTGGACGGTGCTGGTGTCCCGGTGGTCGCCGCACACGTACAGGCCCGCCAGCAGCCGCACCGGGCGCCGCGGGTCGTGCGGGGGCCGCATCGCGGGGACGGCCTCGGGGGTGTGGTGCACGGCGAGCGTCTCCCAGCGGGCGGTGGAGGTGCCGTAGAGACGGGACAGATGGCGGCGTACGGCCGTGTCGACGTCGGCCGGGGGCACGCCCAGGACCGTCGACGACACCAGGGCGCGGCCGGCGGGCGCGCGGGAGGGGTCGACGCGGCTGACCACCGCCGTGTGCGCCACCGGGCCGCCGCGCTCCGCGTCGAGCAGCAGGTACCCGCCCGTCTCCGGAGGCTCGTCGGTCGTGTGGTGGACCACCGTCACCGGGTGGAAGTCCGGTACGCGCAACCCGGGCAGCAGCTCGGCGGCGGCGCGCGCGTCGGTGGCGACCAGCACGGCCCGGCAGCGGATCTCCCCGTGCTCGGCGGTGGTCACCGAGGTGGTGGAGACCGAGGTGGCCCGTACGCCGGTGTGCACGGTGCCGGGCGGCAGCGTGCGCGCGAGCAGCTCCGGCAGGACCTCGGCGCCGCCCTCCGGCAGGCACAGCCGGCCGGAGGCGAAGGAGTGCAGGGCCAGGTCCGCGCAGCGGCTGGACGTGGTGAGATCCGGGTCGCACAACAGGGCGGCGAGCAGCGGACGCAGGAAGCCGTCGACGGTGCGGGCGGGCAGGCCGCGGGCAGCCAGCGCCTGCTGGGCCGTCAACTCGGGGCGCGACAGCAGGCGTTCGACCGGCGTGGCGGCGATCCGGCCGAGCGCGGCGCGCAGCCGCAGCGGCGTGCCGATCCCGCGGCGGCCGGGCGGCGGACCGTCGAGGAACGGCGCGGCGGACGACCGGGGAACGGACGGCCGGGAGAGGGACGCACGGGCGAGGGACGACGGCCGGGGAACCGGCGGGCGGGGGGCGCTTGCCAGGGCGCGCACTACGTGAAGTGCGCTCCTTGCGCTCCCTCCGTGCGCCGGAGCGCCCGTACGGAGGTGCCGTCCGTCGCTGTGCAGCAGGACCCCTGGCGCGAAGGGACGCAGCACGAGCGCGTCGAGCCCCGGGCTCAGGGCCAGTTGGGGATACGACGTGTTCAGCAGCTGTCCGATCCGGTCGAGCCGGAACCCGTCGACCTTCTCCGTCGACATGCGGCCGCCCACGTAAGGGGCGGCCTCCAGGACCGCAGTCGTCACTCCTGCGCTGGTCAGTCGATGCGCTGCCGCGAGCCCGGCGACCCCGGCTCCCACAACGACGACGTCCGCCTGATACGCGGGCTCAAGCACGTGCCCCTCCTCGAGGTTGCGCGGCCGGTGGAGCGGTAATGCCCGCGACCGGCGTCAGGAATACCCGAGTTCGCGTCGAGATTAGGGCCGCGCCGGGTCAGGGGCAGTCGCGCATCGGCAGGGCACGGTCGCACGGCGGTCGCACACGGTCGAAAGGTGTTCCGCGCGCGATCGCAAGGTGGCACGACGAGCGGTCACAGGCGTCACAGCGCCGCGCGGACGGCGTCCTCGATCCCCGGAAAGGCGAACGAGAACCCGGACTCCAGCAGCCGCTTCGGCACCACCCGCGCGCTGCCCAGCACATCGCCCGCCATCTCCCCGAGCACCGCGCGCAGGACCGGCGCCGGCACGGAGAACAGCGTCGGCCGTTGCAGCACCCGGCCCATGGCCGCGGTGATCTCACCGTTCGTCAGCGGCTGCGGCGCGGTGAGGTTGACCGGCCCGGACAGGCTCTCGGTGTCCAGCAGATGGCGCAGCGCGGCCACCTCGTCGTGCAGCGCGATGAACGACCAGAACTGCCGCCCGTCTCCCATCCGACCGCCCAACCCGGCCTTGAACAGCGGGAACAGCCGTCCCCACGCCCCGCCCTCACGGGCCACCACCAGCCCGGTGCGGGCGAACACCGTCCGGACGCCCGCCTCCCGCGCGGGAGCCGCGGCCTGCTCCCACTCGACGCACAGCGCCGGCAGAAAACCGTCCCCGGGCGGCGCGTCCTCGTCGACGGCGCGCTCGCCGGTGTCGCCGTAGTAGCCGATCGCGCTGCCGCTGACGAACACCCGCGGGGGCGCGTCCAGGGAGGCGACGGACTCGGCGAGCGTCGTCGTGCCGAGCACCCGGCTGTCCCGGATCGCCTTCTTGTACTCCTGCGTCCACCGGTGGTCGCCCACGCCCGCGCCGGCCAGGTTGACCACCGCGTCGCACCCGGCGAGCCCCGCCGCGTCCACGTACCGGCCGACGGGATCCCAGCAGACCTCGTCCTCGCCGCGGGCCGAACGGCGCACCAGGCGCACCACCTCGTGCCCGTCCGCGACCAGGGACCGCACCAGGGCACTGCCGATCAGACCGGACGCGCCGGCCACCGCGATTCGCGAACGTTCCATGCGTCCATCCTGCCCGCCGGGCCGCGGAAATCCCGGCGGGCCGGTCCGGTCCGCGCCGTAGAGTGACCGTCATGCCGGTTCCCTGCATACGCCACGCCACATTCGACGACGAGGACGGTCTCGGCCGGCTCGACCGTGAGACCTGGTCCACGGCGCACGCGGTCACCCCGCCCCCGCGGCAGCCCTACGAGCCCTTCTTCACGCACCGGTCGGGACCGCGCGACCACCTGGTCGCCGAACTCGGCGGCCGGCTGGTCGGCTACATCCGTCTCGGCTTCCCCACCGAACTGGCGTCGAACGCGCACGTCCGGCAGATCCGCGGACTCGCCGTGGCCGAGGAGGCCCGCGGCAGCGGGGTGGGCCGCGCCCTGCTGCGCGCCGCCGTCGAGGAGGCCCGCCGCCAGGGCGCCCGCCGGATCACCCTGCGGGTGCTGGGCCACAACACCCCCGCCCGCAAGCTGTACGAGTCCGAGGGCTTCGTGGTGGAAGGCGTCCAGCCGGAGGAGTTCCACCTGGGCGGCGCCTACGTCGACGACGTCCTCATGGGCCGCTTCCTCTGAGCCGCGGGGCCCGACGGAAGGCCCTGAGTCAAAGGAAGGCCCTGAGTCACGAGGCCACCAGCCGGCCCGTGTCCACCGGCGCGGTCGCGTGCGCCGCCCGCTGTGCGTCCGGGGCGACCTCGGCCGCCGTCAGGACGTATCCCGTCTCGTTGTCGGAGGTGGAGCGGGCGAAGACCACGCCGAAGACCCGGCCGTCCGTGGTGAGCAGCGGACCGCCGGAGTTGCCGGGGAGGACCGTGGAGCGGATCGAGTAGATCTCCCGGGTGACCGTGCCGTTGTTGTAGATGTTCTGGCCCGTCGCCCGGATCCGGTTCGCGACCGTCGCCGCCTGGAGGTTCAGGTCGCCGTCCTGCGGATAGCCCGCGACCACCGCCGAGTCGCCGCGCCCGGCGGTGTCGTCGAACCGCAGCACGGGGGCGTCCAGCCCGGGGACGTAGAGCACGGCCACGTCCCGGTGCGGGTCGAACAGCACCACCCGTGCCTCGTACGACCGTCCGACGCCGCCGATCCGTACGGCCGGATCGTCGATGCCCGCCACCACGTGCGCGTTGGTCATCACATGCTCCGGCGCGTACACGAACCCGCTGCCCTCGCGGCCCTGGTTGCCCGCGACGCCCTCGATCTTGACCGTGCTGAACCGGGCGGCGTTCGTCGCGCTCTCCGTCACGCTGTCCCCGGAGGGCCGGGCGACGCCCGCCGCCGGCTCGTTCTCGAAGGGGTTGAAGACCTGCGGGAAGCCCGCCTCGGTCAGCGCGGAGGTGGCACGCGAGAACCAGGCCGGGGTGGTGTCCGGCATCGCGTTCTGCACGGCGCCCAGAAGCCTGGAGTCGCGTATCGCCGACGTCACCACCGGGGACGAGGAGGCGGCCAGGACGCTCGCCGCCACCCAGGCCACGATCAGCACCGCCACCGTGTTGGCGGCGGCCCCGCCGATGCCGTCGGCCACCCGCAGCGGCCCGCGGTCCAGTTCGCGACGCAGCCGCAGGGCCAGGCGGCCCGCCAGTTCGTGCCCCACCACGGCCGGCACCAGCACGGTGAGCACGGCGGTGACCGTCGCCGTGGTCGTCCCGCGCGTGACGAAGTCCATCACCCACGGCAGGATCCACACGCCGACGACGGCGCCGCCGACGAAACCGGCCAGCGAGACGCAGCCGGCCACCAGTCCCCGCCGGTAGCCGGACGCGGCGTAGACGAGGATCACCAGCACCAACAGCAGGTCGAGCAGGTCCACTCACGCCGCCTTTCTCCTCGGATCCACACATACGCGCGGGACGGGTCCAGTGATCCGGGGACCGGCCATGTGTACGTGTACCACCAGAAACGTCCTGGACCGGGATGATGGTTCCACCAGGTGGCAGAGCGCACATCGCGGACGGACCGGAATCGGCCGAGGGTGGGCTCATGCGTGTTGTGCGAAGCGCCGGGCGGGCGCGCGGCCCGCGTCCGGAGCGGCCCCGCCGCGCTCTCGTGGCGCTCCTGTACTGCCTGTCGGGCGTCGCCGCCGTCGGCGCGCTGCTGCTGTACGTGTCCGGCTCCGGACGGACGACGTCCGTGTCCGTGCCCGCCGCCGTGCCCCGTCCGGCGGCCCCGGCGCACGACGCGCCCCGGCCGCGGATCGTGCCCCGCTCGGCCTGGCTGGACGCCACCGTGCGGCACGCCCAGCCGCCCCCGCGCTACGACGACAAGGTCGTCGCCGTCTTCGTGCACCACACCGACTCGCCCAACGGCTACGCCTGCGCCGACACCCCGAGCGTCATCCGCCGCCTGTACGCCGGGCAGACCGGCGCCCGCGCGTGGGACGACATCGGCTACAACTTCCTCGTCGACCGCTGCGGCACGATCTACGAGGGCCGCGCCGGCGGAGTCGACCGCGCCGTCACCGGCGCCCACACCCAGGGCTTCAACCACCGTACGGCGGGCATCGCCGCCATCGGCACCTTCACGGCCGGGACACCCGTGCCGCGTGCCATGACCGACGCGATCGCCGCGCTGACCGCCTGGAAACTGGGCCTGGCCGGAGTCGACCCGCGCGGCAGCGTCAGCCTCGTCTCCAGCAACGGGCAGAGCCGCTACGCGTCCGGCGCCACCGTCCTGTTCCCCGCCCTGGCCGGCCACAGGGACGGCTTCAGGACCAACTGCCCCGGCGCCGCGCTGACCGTGCGCCTTCCCGCGATCCGCGAAGCCGCAGCCCACCTCCAGAGCCGAACCTGAGCCGCCCACCTGGCCTTCCCGGCCCACGTGGCCTTTCCGACCCACCCGGCCTTCCTGGGCTCCCTGGGCCTCTTGGCCCTCTGGGGCCTCTTGGCCCTCCCGGGCCTCCTGTGCCCCACAGGTCTCCCGGGCTTCCCGGGTCTTCGGGGCCTCTCGGCCCTCCCAAGCCTCATGGGCCTCTGGACTCTCTAGGCTCTCCTGGGCCTCCCGGGCCTCCCGCGCTTCCCGGGCCTCTGGACTCTCACAGGCCTCCTGGCCCTCCCGGGCCCCTCGGACCACCGCCCAAGACACCCCCGTGGGGGCTGTCACAGCAGGCCCGTGGGTGCCGGGAGTTGGTCGGAGGCGCTACTCACGGAACCGGTCCCACAACTTCGGATAGCGCTGGGAGAGCGCCCCGTCGTCCTCGAAGTCGACCGGGGTGCCCTCCGGTTCCGCCGGGGCGGCCGGGATGCCGAGGTCGGGGGCGACCGTGCCGGTGAGCTGCTCGTAGGCCTCGTCGGCCGCGTAGCCGAGTTCCTCGCCGTCGCCGTCGACCTCCTCGTCGAAGTCGTCCAGCAGCTCTGCGAGCGAGTCCGGATCGTGCAGGGCGCCCTCGAAGACCTCCCGGCCCTGGCCGATCAGCCAGCACCGGAAGAAGTCGAAGGCGTCGTCGCTGGCGCCGTCCAGGAGCACCCAGGCGGCGCCCCACAGGTCCCAGCGGTAGGCCCGGTTGTACCGGGACTCGAAGTGACGGGCGAAGTCCAGGACCACCTCGGGATCGCAGCCCAGCAGCCGCTCGACGAGCAGGTCGGCCTGCTCCTCGGGATCACCCTCGGCGGCCTCGCGGCTGCCGTCGATCAGCTCCCAGAACTCCGTCTCGTCCATCACGGCTCAAGCATCGGCCCTCGCGCCGGGGGGCGCACGCGGAATGCGGCGGACCGTCAGGGGCGGTACAGCGCGGCCAGCCGTTCGGCGTCGCGCGCGAAACGCTCCCGCAGCGCCTCGGGAGCCAGCACCTCGACCTCCGGCCCGAGCGCCGTGAGCTGGGTGTGGGCGACCTCTTCGGACTCCACCGGCAGGGTCACCGTCACCCACCCGCTCCCGTCGCCGCCGGCCGCGGCCTCGACGGCCTCCAGTGCCGCCCGGGCCGGCACCGGTCCCACGGCGTGCGTCAGCCGCCGCAGGCCCTCCTCGGACAGCCGTACCACCACCTCGGCCCGCAGGACGGACCGCGCGAACTGCGCGGCCCGCTCCTCCCAGAAGGCGGGCAGGTCGAAGCCGCCGTCCCGCTCGAAGCGCTTCGCCGCGCCGGCGTCCACGGCCGCGAAACGGTCCACGCGGTAGACCCGGAAGGAGCCGGGCCCCACGACCCGGGCGCACAGGTACCACACGCCCGCCTTGAGTACGAGCCCGTACGGCTCCAGTTCCCGCGCGACCTCCTGCTCGCCGCGCCGGTAGCACGCGGTGATCAGCCGGTCGTCCCACACCGCCTCCGCGACCACCGGCAGCAGCTCGGGCGTCCTCGGCTCGCGGAACCAGTCGGGCGCGTCCAGATGGAAGCGCTGCGCCGCCGTACGGGAGGCGTCGCGCAGGGAGGGGAGCAGGGCCGCGGACACCTTCAGCCGGGCGGCCGAGGCGGTGTCCTCAAGCCCCATCTCGCGCAGCGCCCCCGGAACGCCGCTGAGGAAGAGCGCCTCCGCCTCACCGCGGTCGAGCCCGGTCAGCCGGGTGCGGTAGCCGCCGACCAGCCGGTAGCCCCCGGCCCGCCCCCGGTCCGCGTACACCGGCACGCCCGCCTCCGACAGTGCCTGCGCGTCCCGTGTGACGGTCCGCTCCGACACCTCCAGCTCCCGGGCGAGCTCGGCGGCGGTCATGGCGGGCCGCGACTGGAGCAGCAGCACCATTTTGATCAGACGGGCGGCACGCATACGGCCATCATGCCGGGGCCACCGACGACGAAGGGGCACGGCCGCGGCCGTACCCCTTCATCGTCATGCGGTGTGCCTCACAGGCCGTACTTCTCCCGGGCCTCCTTGACCGCCGAGGCCTTCACCTCGCCGCGCCGGGCGAGCTGGGCCAGGGCGGCGGCGACGATCGACTGGGCGTCGACGCCGAAGTGGCGGCGGGCGGCGTCACGGGTGTCCGACAGACCGAAGCCGTCGGCGCCCAGCGAGGTGTAGTCCTGCTCGATCCACTGCGCGACCTGGTCCGGGACCTGGCGCATGTAGTCGGAGACCGCGAGGACCGGGCCCTCGGCGCCCTGGAGCGCCCGGCGGACGTACGGCACCCGCTCCTCGCCGCGCAGCAGTGCCGCGTCGGCCTCCATGGCGTCCCGGCGCAGCTCGCCCCAGGAGGTCGCGGACCACACGTCGGCGGCCACGCCCCACTCCTCGGCGAGCATCCGCTGGGCGTCCAGCGCCCAGTGGATCGCCGTGCCGGAGCCGAGCAGCTGGATCCGCGGCGCGTTCGCCGGGACCGTCAGGCCCGCCGACTCCGCCGTGTTGAAGCGGTACAGGCCCTTGACGATGCCCTCGTCGACGCCGGGGGCGGACGGCTTGGCGGGCTGCGGCAGCGGCTCGTTGTAGACCGTCAGGTAGTAGAAGACGTCCTGGTCCTCGCCGGGCTCGGCCTGGCCGTACATGCGGCGCAGACCGTCCTTGACGATGGCCGCGACCTCGTAGGCGAACGCCGGGTCGTAGGTCAGCGCGGCCGGGTTGGTCGCCGCGATGACCGGCGAGTGGCCGTCGGCGTGCTGCAGACCCTCACCCGTCAGCGTGGTGCGGCCCGCGGTGGCGCCGACCAGGAAGCCGCGGCCGAGCTGGTCGCCGAGCTGCCACATCTGGTCGGCCGTGCGCTGCCAGCCGAACATCGAGTAGAAGATGTAGAAGGGGATCATCGCCTCGCCGTGCGTCGAGTACGACGACGAAGCGGCGATGAAGTCGGCCATCGAACCGGCCTCGGTGATCCCCTCGTTGAGGATCTGGCCGTTCTTGGCCTCCTTGTAGTACATCAGCTGGTCGCGGTCGACCGGCTCGTACGTCTGGCCCTTGGGGGAGTAGATGCCGAGCGAGGGGAACAGCGACTCCATGCCGAAGGTGCGCGCCTCGTCGGGGACGATCGGCACCCAGCGCTTGCCTGTCTCCTTGTCACGGACCAGGTCCTTGACCAGGCGGACGAACGCCATGGTGGTGGCCACGCTCTGCGAGCCGGAGCCCTTGTCGAAGGCGGCGAACGCCTTGTCGGCGGGGGCGGGCAGCGGCGCGACCGGGTGGACGCGGCGGGCCGGGGCCGGGCCGCCGAGCGCCGCGCGGCGCTCCTGGAGGTAGCGGACCTCGGGGGAGTCGGCGCCGGGGTGGCCGTAGGGGACCTGGCCGTCGGCGAAGGCGCTGTCCGGGATGGGCAGGTCCAGCAGATCGCGCATCTGCTTGAACTCGTCCGCCGTCAGCTTCTTCATCTGGTGGTTGGCGTTCTTCGACGCGAAGCCCGTACCGAGGGTGTGGCCCTTGACCGTCTGGGCCAGGATCACCGTCGGGGCGCCCTTGTGCTCCAGGGCGGCCTTGTAGGCGGCGAAGACCTTGCGCGCCTCGTGGCCACCGCGCGAGAAGTGGAAGCACTCGATGATCTTGTCGTCGCTCAGCAGCTTCGCCATCTCGGCCAGCGCCGGGTCGGCCCCGAAGAAGTCCTGGCGGATGTAGGCGGCGTCGCGGGTCTGGTACGTCTGGATCTGCGCGTCCGGTACCTGGCGCAGCCGGCGTACCAGCGCGCCCGTGGTGTCCAGGGCGAACAGCTCGTCCCAGGCGGAACCCCAGAGCGTCTTGATCACGTGCCAGCCGGCGCCGCGGAAGAGGGCCTCCAGCTCCTGCACGATCTTGAAGTTGGCGCGGACCGGGCCGTCCAGGCGCTGGAGGTTGCAGTTGATGACGAAGGTGAGGTTGTCCAGGCCCTCGCGGGAGGCGAGCGTCAGCGCGGTGGTGGACTCCGGCTCGTCCATCTCGCCGTCGCCGAGGAACGCCCAGACGTGGGAGTCGGAGACGTCCTTGATACCGCGGCTGGTCAGGTACCGGTTGAACCGGGCCTGGTAGATGGCGGAGATCGGGCCGAGGCCCATCGATACCGTCGGGAACTCCCACAGCCAGGGCAGGCGGCGCGGGTGCGGGTAGGACGGCAGGCCGTTGCCGCCGGACTCCTGGCGGAAGTTGTCCAGGTGCTGCTCGGACAGCCGGCCGTCGAGGAAGGCGCGGGCGTAGATGCCCGGGGAGGCGTGGCCCTGGATGTACAGCTGGTCGCCGGAGCCGTCGCCCTCCTTGCCGTGGAAGAAGTGGTTGAAGCCGGTCTCGTACAGCCACGCCGCGGAGGCGAAGGTGGCGATGTGGCCTCCGACGCCGTACTTGCTTCCGCGGGTCACCATCGCCGCCGCGTTCCACCGGTTCCACGCGGTGATCCGGGCCTCCATGGCCTCGTCACCGGGGACGGCCGGCTCGGCGGCGGTCGGGATGGAGTTGACGTAGTCCGTCTCGAGAAGCTTGGGCAGGACGACGCCGGCGCCCTCGGCGCGCTCCAGCGTACGGCGCATCAGATATGCCGCACGGTGCGGCCCGGCCGCCTTGGCAACGGCGTCCAGGGAGGCCTGCCATTCGGCGGTCTCCTCGGGGTCGCGGTCCGGGAGCTGGTCGAGCTCGCTCGGCTGGATGGCGTTGGGGTCGGTCATGTCGCCGCCTTCCTCAGTCGAAGGGGGTTCCCTCATCGGTAAGGGTTCGGGGGTGCCCTAGGTCTTTGGCAGGACAGGGCGTGAGGCTCTGGTGGAAGCCCAGCGGAGACTCTAACTCCCTGATCGATGATCGATCAAAGGTTTCAAGCGTAAAACCCTTCGATTTCGAGAAAGTCGGCACCCGGTGCCTTGGAAACGGGCACGCGGTGCCGCTTTCTCGAAGGGTTTTCGCAGGTGAGCGTACAGGTGCTCGGCTGCCTTCAAGGCCGCGGCGCGCAGCCGAGAACGTGCGACTTGACCAGTTCGGCGATCCGCGGATCCCGCCGCTTGAAGGCCTGCACCAGCTCCTCGTGCTCCTCCGCGTACGACTGCTGGACCGTCCCCAGCCAGCGGATCGACAGCGCGGTGAACACCTCGATGCCCAGGCCCTCCCAGGTGTGCAGCAGCACCGAGTTCCCGGCCGCGCGGACCAGCTCGCGGTGGAAGGCCACCGTGTGCCGCACCTGACCGGTGCCGTCGGACCTGCGGTCGGCCTCGTACAGCGCCGCCACGTGCGGCTCCAGGGCCGAGCAGTCGTCCGCCAGCCGCTCGGCCGCCAGCTCCGCCGCGATGGCCTCCAGGCCGGCCCGGACCGGGTAGCTCTCCTCCAGGTCGGCGGCGGTCAGATTGCGCACCCGCACGCCCTTGTTCGGCGCCGACTCGATCAGCCGCAGCGACTCCAGCTCGCGCAGCGCCTCACGCACCGGCGTCTGGCTGACCTCCAGCTCGGTGGCGATCCGCCGCTCCACGATCCGCTCGCCCGGCTTCCAGCGCCCGCTGACGATCCCCTCCACGATGTGCTCGCGGATCTGTTCGCGCAGCGAGTGGACGACGGGCGCGGTCATGGAGGGCTCCTTCAAGGGGGGACCCACGGGCCCCCGGGGGGCGTTCGACGTTTAGACAATACGGCTGTCAGCGTCCGGCGGAAGGGCGCATACGGGCGCTTTCGTGCAGGTGAGACGAGACTTACACGCCGTCATGGCCAAGAAACGGCAAACGCGGCGCCCCCGTCCGGAAGGTTCCGGACGGGGGCGCCGTACTGCTGGGTCCCGGGTGACGGGATCAGAGGCCGAGCTCGACCTCGAACTCGCCCGCCTCCAGGATCGCCTTGACCGCCGTCAGGTAACGGGCCGCGTCGGCGCCGTCCACCAGGCGGTGGTCGTAGGAGAGGGTCAGGTAGGTCATGTCGCGGACGCCGATGACCGTGCCCTCCTCGGTCTCGATGACGGCCGGGCGCTTGACGGTGGCGCCGATGCCGAGGATCGCGACCTGACCCGGCGGCACGATGATCGTGTCGAACAGCGCGCCGCGCGAACCGGTGTTGCTGATGGTGAAGGTCGCACCGGACAGCTCGTCCGGGGTGATCTTGCTGGCCCGGACCTTGCCCGCCAGGTCGGCGGTGGCCTTGGAGATACCGGCGATGTTGAGGTCACCGGCGTTCTTGATGACCGGGGTCATCAGGCCCTTCTCGGAGTCCACCGCGATACCGACGTTCTCGGTGTCGAAGTAGGTGATGGTCCCCTCGGCCTCGTTGATCTTGGCGTTGATGACCGGGTGGGCCTTCAGCGCCTGGGCGGCGGCCTTGACGAAGAACGGCATCGGGGAGAGCTTGACGCCCTCGCGTGCCGCGAACGAGTCCTTGGCCTGGGCGCGCAGGCGCATCAGGCGGGTCACGTCGACCTCGACCACCGAGGACAGCTGGGCCTGCTCGTGCAGCGCCTTGACCATGTTGTCGCCGATGACCTTGCGGATCCGCGGCATCTTCACGGTCTGGCCGCGCAGCGGGGAGGCCTCCAGGACCGGGGCCTTCTTCGCCGGGGCGGCCGGAGCGGCCGCGACCGGGGCGGCGGCGGCCTTCGCGGCCTCGGCCGCGGCGAGCACGTCCTGCTTGCGGATACGGCCGCCGACGCCGGTGCCCTTGACGGTGGCCAGGTCGACGCCGTTCTCGGCGGCGAGCTTGCGCACCAGCGGGGTCACGTACGCGCCCTCGTCGGTCGGCTGGGCGGCGGCCGGAACCGCGGCCGGGGCCGGGGTGACCGGGGCGGGCGCGGCCGGCGCGGGAGCCGGGGCCGCGGTCTGGACCGGAGCCGGAGCCGGAGCCGGAGCCGGAGCGGCCGGGGCCGCGGGGGCTGCCGGAGCCGGGGCCGGGGCGGCGGCCGGAGCCGGAGCGGCCGGAGCCGGAGCAGCGGCCGGAGCGGCACCGGGGGCGCCGATCACGGCGAGCTTGGCGCCGACCTCGGCGGTCTCGTCCTCACCGACGACGATCTCCAGCAGCACACCGGAGGTGGGCGCGGGGATCTCGGTGTCGACCTTGTCCGTGGAGACCTCGAGCAGCGGCTCGTCGGCCTCGACGGAGTCGCCGACCGACTTCAGCCAGCGGGTGACGGTGCCCTCGGTGACGGACTCGCCGAGCGCGGGCAGGACCACGTCCGTGCCGGTGGCGCCGGCGGGGGCCGCCGGCGCCGCGGGGGCGGCAGCGGGGGCCGGGGCGGCCGGGGCCTCGGCGGCCGGGGCCGGGGCGGGCTCGGCGACCGGGGCCGGTGCCTCGGCGGCGGCCGGGGCCGGGGCCGCGGCGGGGGCGCCGGAGCCGTCGTCGATGACGGCCAGCTCGGCGCCGACCTCGACGGTCTCGTCCTCGGCGACCTTGATGGAGGCCAGCACACCGGCGGCGGGGGAGGGGATCTCGGTGTCGACCTTGTCGGTCGAGACCTCGAGCAGCGGCTCGTCGGCCTCGACGCGCTCGCCCTCGGCCTTCAGCCAACGGGTGACAGTGCCCTCGGTGACGCTCTCGCCGAGCGCCGGAAGGGTTACGGAAACCGCCATGGTTTCGGTTGCTCCTAACGAATTACGGAAGTCTGTGTCGTCGCGCCCGATGACGTGAAGCGTCAGTCGTGGGAGTGCAGCGGCTTGCCGGCCAGGGCCAGGTGGGCCTCGCCGAGCGCCTCGTTCTGGGTCGGGTGGGCGTGGATGAGCTGGGCCACCTCGGCCGGCAGCGCCTCCCAGTTGTAGATCAGCTGGGCCTCGCCGACCTGCTCGCCCATGCGGTCGCCGACCATGTGGACGCCGACCACGGCACCGTCCTTGACCTGGACGAGCTTGATCTCGCCCGCGGTCTTGAGGATCTTGCTCTTGCCGTTGCCGGCCAGGTTGTACTTCAGGGCGACGACCTTGTCCGCGCCGTAGATCTCCTTGGCCTTGGCCTCGGTGATGCCGACGGAGGCGACCTCCGGGTGGCAGTACGTCACCCGCGGAACACCGTCGTAGTCGATCGGAACGGTCTTCAGACCGGCCAGACGCTCCGCCACCAGGATGCCCTCGGCGAAGCCGACGTGCGCAAGCTGGAGCGTCGGGACCAGGTCACCGACGGCGGAGATGGTCGGGACGTTGGTGCGCATGTACTCGTCGACGAGGACGTAGCCGCGGTCCATGGCGACCCCGGCCTCCTCGTAACCCAGGCCCTGGGAGACCGGGCCGCGGCCGATGGCGACGAGCAGGACCTCGGCCTCGAACTCCTTGCCGTCGGCCAGGGTGACCTTGACCCCGTCCTGGGTGTACTCGGCCTTCTGGAAGAAGGTGCCCAGGTTGAACTTGATCCCGCGCTTGCGGAAGGCGCGCTCCAGCAGCTTCGAGGAGTTCTCGTCCTCGACCGGGACGAGGTGCTTCAGGCCCTCGACGATCGTGACGTCGGTGCCGAAGGACTTCCAGGCGGAGGCGAACTCGACGCCGATGACACCGCCGCCCAGGATGATCGCGGACTTCGGCACGCGGTCCAGGACGAGGGCGTGGTCGGAGGAGATGATGCGGTTGCCGTCGATCTGCAGGCCCGGCAGGGACTTCGGCACGGAACCGGTCGCCAGGAGGACGTGGCGGCCCTGGATCCGCTGCCCGTTGACATCGACGGAGGTGGGGGAGGACAGCCGGCCCTCACCCTCGATGTAGGTCACCTTGCGGGACGCGATGAGTCCCTGAAGGCCCTTGTACAGGCCCGAGATGACGTCGTCCTTGTACTTGTGGACGGCGGGCACGTCGATGCCCTCGAAGCTGGCCTTCACACCGAACTGCTCGCTCTCGCGGGCCTGGTCGGCGATCTCGCCCGCGTGCAGCAGGGCCTTGGTGGGGATGCAACCCCGGTGCAGGCAGGTACCGCCGACCTTGTCCTTCTCGATCAGGGCGACGTCCAGGCCCAGCTGCGCCCCGCGCAGGGCCGCGGCGTAACCACCGCTGCCACCGCCGAGGATCACTAGGTCGAAAACGGTGCTGGCGTCGTTCGCCACGTCACGTCCTCCATGCATGTGCGCCGTACGCCGGTCGTCGGTGACCGGCAGGCGGCTGGTGTCCGGCCGCTTGAGTTTCGGCCCTTCGGTGGGGGCCCTGTCCTGCCGACGCCCATCTTCGCACTTGTCGGGAGTGAACGAGACGCGGGGCTGGAGTGTGATACACCCCACGTCGCGTGGGCGCGAGCGGCGCCCACGCGGCACGGCCGTCGTCCGGCGGACCGGACGACGGCCGCGGGACGAATCAGCCGAGGTCGCCGGAGGCGGCGAGTTCGGCGAGACGCACGAGCGTGCGGACCGCCGAACCGGTGCCGCCCTTCGGCGTGTAGCCGAACGGACCGCTCTCGTTGAAGGCCGGGCCCGCGATGTCGAGGTGCGCCCACGTGATGCCCTCGCCGACGAACTCGCGCAGGAACAGGCCGGCGACCAGCCCGCCGCCCATGCGCTCGCCCATGTTGGCCAGGTCGGCGGTGGGGGAGTCCATGCCCTTGCGCAGGTGCTCCGGCAGGGGCATCGGCCACGCCGCCTCGCCGACCTCCTCCGCGGCCTCGTGGATGGCGGAGCGGAACGCGTCGTCGTTCGCCATGATCCCGAAGGTACGGCTGCCCAGCGCCAGCACCATCGCGCCGGTCAGCGTGGCCACGTCCACGATCGCGTCCGGCTTCTCCTGCGAGGCGGCCCACAGCGCGTCCGCGAGGACGAGTCGGCCCTCGGCGTCGGTGTTGAGCACCTCCACCGTCTTGCCGCTGTACATGCGCAGCACGTCGCCGGGGCGGGTGGCGGAGCCGGAGGGCATGTTCTCGGCCAGCGCCAGCCAGCCGGTCACGTTGACCTCGAGGCCGAGCCGGGCGGCGGCGACGACGGCGGAGAACACGGCGGCGGCACCGCTCATGTCGCACTTCATCGTCTCGTTGTGGCCGGCCGGCTTGAGCGAGATGCCGCCCGAGTCGTAGGTGATGCCCTTGCCGACCAGGGCCAGGTGCTTCTTCGCCTTGGGGCTCGTGTACGACAGCTTGACCAGCCGCGGGGCCGACGCCGAGCCGGAGCCGACGCCCAGGATGCCGCCGTAGCCGCCCTTGGCGAGCGCCTTCTCGTCGAGCACCTGCACCTTCAGGCCGTGCTCCTTGGCCGCCTCCTGCGCGGCGGCGGCGAAGGCGGCCGGGTTCAGGTCGTTCGGCGGGGTGTTGATCAGGTCGCGGGCGCGGTTGAGCTCCTCGGACACGGCGGTGGCGCGCTCGACGGCCGCCTTGTACGCCTTGTCGCGGCCCTTGCCGCCGAGCAGCACGGCCTCGCCGAGCGGCGCCTTGCCGTTGCGGGACTCGGCGTCCTTGCCGTTCTCCTTGTAGCTGTCGAAGGAGTACGCGCCGAGCAGCGCGCCCTCGCCGACCGCGGCGGCGTCGGCGGCGTCCGCGACCGGCAGCGCGAAGCCGGCCTTCTTCGACCCGGCGAGGGCACGGGCGGCCGCACCGGCGGCCCGGCGCAGCGCCTCGGCGTCGTAACCGGAGTCCTTCTCGGGCCGCGGGCCGAGGCCCACCGCGAGCACGAGCGGGGCCTTGAAACCGGACGGCGCGGGCAGCTTGGTCACCTCGCCCTCGGCACCGGAGGCGCCGAGGGTCCCCAGGACGCCGGCGAGCTTGCCGTCGTACGCCTCGTCGACGGCCTCGGCGCCCGGTGCTACGACCAGGTCCCCAGACTTCGATCCAGAGTCCTTGGCGACACCGACCACGATCGCGTCGGCCCGCAGGCCGGGCGCCGCGGTGGTGCTGAGAGTGAGAGCAGTCACGGTGGTGAAATCTCGCTTCCCTGTGAAAGGTGGTTGGCCGAATTCGGGTGGGTCGACCGGGCCCGACCATAAGTCCTTCGTACGGTGCGGTCTTCACCCGGGCAGGCAAACACCCGGCACGAGCCTACGCGCGTCACGGCGCCGACGGCGGTGGTGGGAGGCCCGGACCGCCGACCGGGCGGGCAACTTCCCTGCACGGCAATGGAATCGGCGATGATCGTCGGACGTACGTCCGTCACGGCACCCAGGAGCCCGCCCGTTGAGAGCACTGATCCCGCGCGTCCTCGCGCCGACTGCGGCACTCCTGCTGCTCGCGGGCTGCGCCGCCCACCAGGACCGCCCCGGCGGCGACGACGGCCGCGGTGACGGTGCCGGCCGCCCGGCCGCCGGGCGCTGGCAGCCGCGCCCGGGCACGAGCTGGCAGTGGCAGCTCAGCGGCCGTCTCGACACCTCCGTACCGGCCGAGGTCTACGACATCGACGGCTTCGACCACCCGGCGGCCACGGTCGCCCGGCTGCACCGCGAGGGCCGCAGGGTGATCTGCTACCTCTCGACCGGCGCTTGGGAGGAGTTCCGGCCGGACGCGGGGAGGTTCCCGGCCACCGTCCTCGGCCGGGGCAACGGCTGGAAGGGCGAGCGCTGGCTCGACATCCGCCGTACCGACGTCCTCGAACCCCTGATGGCGTCCCGCCTCGACATGTGCCGCGAGAAGGGCTTCGACGCGGTGGAGCCGGACAACATGGACGGCTACAAGAACCGCACCGGCTTTCCGCTGACGGCCGCCGACCAGCTCCGCTACAACCGCCTGGTGGCGAAGCTGGCCCACGACAGGGGCATGGCGGTGGGCCTGAAGAACGACCTGGACCAGATCCCGCACCTGGTGGCGGACTTCGACTTCGCGGTCAACGAACAGTGCGCCCAGTACGGCGAATGCGCCGAACTGGAGCCCTTCGTCGCGGCGGGCAAGGCGGTGTTCCACGCCGAGTACGAACTGCCGACGAGCCGCTTCTGCGCGCAGTCCCGGCAGCTGAGGCTCAGCTCGCTGCTGAAGAAGTACGAACTGGGGGCGTGGCGCCGGACCTGCTGAACCGCCCGGCTCAGCGCAGCGCCAGGACGACCAGCACCGTGGTGGCGGCCGTCTCGGCGAGCGCGCCGAAGACATCGCCCGTCACACCGCCGAAGCGGCGCGTGCAGTGGCGCAGGAGAAGTTCGGCGGCGGCCAGGGCGGCGACCACCGCCAGCGCCGTGAGCACACAGGCGTCGGCGCCGAAGAACGCGCCCGCCGCCGCGGCGGCCGCCGCCACCACGAGCGCCGCGCCGATCGCGCCCGGCACCGGGACCACCCCGGCGACCGCGGCCCCCAGCCCCTCCGGCCGGGCGGCCGGCACCCCGGTGCGGGCGGCCAGCGTCAGGACCAGCCGGGCGACCGTCGCCGAGACGACGGCGGCGAGCGCCCCGCGGGCCCAGGAGCCGTCGTAGGCCCGGGTCAGCGCGGCCACCTGGGCCAGCAGCACGAACACGAGCGTGATCACCCCGAAGGGGCCGATGTCCGACTGCTTCATGATCCGCAGCGCGTCGTCGGCGGGCTTGCCACTGCCGAGTCCGTCAGCGGTGTCGGCGAGCCCGTCCAGATGCAGTCCACGGGTCAGCGCGGCGGGCACGGCGACGGTGCCGACGGCGGCGAGCGGCGCACCGGCGCCGACGAGGAGCAGCAGCAGGCCCACGGCCGCCGCCGCCACACCGACCACGAGTCCGGCGAGCGGCGCGCAGAGCATCCCGCCGCGCGCCGCCTCGCGGTCCCAGCGGCTCACCCTGACCGGAAGGACGGTGAGGGTGCCGAAGGCGAACCGCGGCCCGTGCGGCGAGGGGATCCTGAACACGCGGGCAGACTACGGGACCTGCGCCGGCCCCCCGGCGGGCGGGCGGGCGACCGGCGAAGGCGGCACACTGCGTACATGGGCCACTGGCTGGAGCGGAACATCGTCGAACCCGGCAAGCTGCCCCTGCTCCTGACCCTGGCCGCCTTCGTCCTCACCTTCGTGGTCACCCGGGTGATCACCCGCCTGATCCGGGCCGGGAAGGGCCCCTTCGGCAACGTCAAGGCCGGCGGTCTGCACATCCACCACGCCGTGCCCGGTGTCGTCCTCACCATCCTCGGCGGTTTCGGCGTAGTGGCCAGCAGCGGCCGGCACGCCGCCGCGACGGCGGTCTTCGCGGTCGTCTTCGGCGTCGGCGCGGGCCTCGTGCTGGACGAGTTCGCGCTGATCCTGCATCTGGACGACGTCTACTGGACCGAGTCGGGCCGCAAGAGCGTCGAGGTCGTGGTGCTCACCGCGGCGCTGGTCGCCCTGGTGCTGGCCGGTTTCTCCCCGTTCGGCGTCAACAACCTGTCCCAGTCCGAGTTGCAGGACCGCGGGGCGGTCATCACGAGCGTGGTCGTGAACTTCGTCTTCTCCCTGGTCGCCCTGAGCAAGGGCAAGGGCCGCATCGCCCTCTTCGGCGTGATCATTCCGTTCGTCGCGCTGTTCGGCGCGATCCGTCTGGCCCGCCCCGGCTCCTACTGGGCCAGGCGCTTCTACCGCCACCGCCCGCGCGCCCTGGCTCGCGCCGGCCGGCGCGCCGCCCGGCACGACCGCCGCTGGTCCGGCCCCCGCCGGGCGTTCCAGGACTGGATCGGCGGCAAACCGGACCAGCGGCCGGCCCGCCTGCCCGGGCGCAGATGACGCCGGCGCGCGCGACACCCGGTGCCGGGCCGCCGACAGCGCGCACAGCAGCAGCACCCCCGCGATCGCCGCCAGGTGCTCCTTGCCGGCCAGGTTCTGCTTCAGCGCGACCTCCAGCGCCATGGCCGCGGTCACCGCGCCCGCCGTGACGTACGCCCCGTAGCGCCAGCCGACGTAGACCGCGAGGCCCACCACGGCCGCCGACGGGCCGGTGTCCACCACCTGCGCGTCCGTGCCGGGCAGGCCGAGCGGGTGGTGCGGGCCGAGGGCGACGCCCAGACGCGCGTACAGGGTTCCGGAGAGCGTGGCGACGTAGGCGACGGCGAGGGTCCGCAGCCGGCCCAGGCAGATCTCGGCGATGCCGAACACACACAGGATCTGCGCCAGCGCGCCCCACACCGGCAGGTCCAGCGCGGGCACGAACAGCGACAGGGGAGTGCGCAGCAGCGCGAGCCACAGCGGCTCCTCCGCCCTTACGGCCCCGAGGTGCTGCACCAGGCCGTGGCCCCAGGACTGGTTCTGCACCAGATGGAGCACCGCCGTCAGGCTCACCGCTCCGGCGGTCATCGGAACGGCCCGCAGGCGCCGCTTCGGCAGCGGCTCGCGCACGGTGGTGTACAGCAGCCCCCATTCTGCGCGCGCCCAGCGGGCCAGTGCCGTCATCCGTGCGTCTCCCAGTGCCCTCGGTGCAGCCACTTCGGCGGTTCCGGCGGCTCCAGGAACCCCTCCGCGCGCGCCGCCGCGAGGCCGATGCGCAGCAGGTCCGCGCTCTTCTCGAAGAGCAGGAACCGCGGCTCCCAGATGGGCCGGTACTTGGCGTTCGCCCGGTACAGCGACTCGATCTGCCACCAGCGGGAGAACAGTCCGAGCAGCGAACGCCACAGCCTCAGCACCGGTCCGGCGCCGAGGCGCGCCCCTCGTTCGAAGACCGAGCGGAACACGGCGAAGTTGAGCGAGACCTGGGTGATCCCGATTTCCCGGGCGCGGCGCAGCAGGTCGAGCACCATGAACTCCATGAGCCCGTTGCCGGCGTGCCGGTCGCGCCGCATCACATCGAGGGACAGCCCGTGCGGCCCCCATGGCACGAAGGACAGCAGGGCCCTCAGCTCGCCGTCGGCGTCATGGCACTCCAGCATCACGCACTGCCCGTCCCGCGGGTCGCCCAGCCGGCCCAGCGCCATGCTGAAGCCGCGTTCGGTGGGCCCGTCCCGCCAGTCGTCCGCCCGCTCGACCAGGGACGCCATCTCGTCCGCCGGGATGTCCTCGTGCCGCCGGACGCACACCGAGTACCCGGCCCGACCGACCCGGTTGTAGGCCTGCCGCACGGTCCGCATGGCCCGCCCCTCCAGGGTGAAGCCGTCGACCTCGACCACGGCCTCGTCGCCCAGTTCCAGGGCGTCGAGACCATGCCGCGCGTACACCGTGCCGGCCTCCTCGCTGGCGCCCATCACGGCCGGGCTCCAGCCGTGCGCCCGCGCCTCGGCCAGCCATCCCTCGATGGCGCCGGGCCAGGCCTCCGGGTCGCCGAGCGGGTCCCCGGAGGCCAGGGACACCCCGCCAAGGACGCGGTAGGCGACGGCGGCCTTGCCGGTCGGCGACCAGAACACGCTCTTGTCCCGGCGCAGCGCGAAGTAGCCGAGCGAGTCGCGCTCGCCGTGCCGCTCCAGCAGCCCCCGCAGCCGCCTCTCGTCGTCGGCGGTGAGCGGGTCGACGGCGCGGCGGGAGCGGAAGGCGGCGTACAGGACGGCGAGGACCAGGGCCGTGGACAGTACGTTGATCGACACGTTCACCCAGTTCGGGGTGTGAATGTCGGGGAAGCGGGCCTCGGAGGCGGCGACCGAGACCAGCCGCAGCGTGCCGTAGTGCCAGCGCTGGAGGTACGTCGAACGCGCCGCGTCCGGCGCCTGGTTGGTGACCGTCACCAGCAGCGCGGCGAGCAGTGAGGAGGCCAGCAGCCCGCCGAGGCCGACGGCGGCGGCGAGCCGCGGATTGGCGCGGTCGCCCTTGGCGTAGAACTCGCGGCGGCCGAGCAGCAGCGCGGCGACGAAGGCGGCGGTGAGGGCCAGGGAGATCCAGTTCTGCGCCGAGCGGCGGATCTCCGGGAACGTCATGGTGAACGCGAACAGCGCGAGGAACGGCCCGGACAGCGCCAGGTTCAGGATCCAGGCAGCCCGCTTGCGCCGCCGCATGGTGATGGCCAGGAACGCGGCGAACACGCCGGAGGCGAAGCCGGCGGTCAGCAGGTACGGCGTGAAGAGATCCTCCTGGTTGTGCCGCCGCACGTCCTGCCCCAGGGAGACCCACGCCGCGCTGAGGAAGTTGACGAACGCGACCGCCCGCAGGTACCAGACGGCGAACGCGGCCGCCCGCCGCGAGGCCCCGCCGCCCGGCCGTCCCGCCTCGGCCACGCGAACCGGGCCCTGCTCCTCACGCACGGCAATTCGGGCATCTCCCATGAACAGTGATCATATGGGTGTCTCCCCGACGGGCGTCCCTTTTCACCCGCCGTCCGTGCGCGACGCGGCCCGCTGTTGAAGGGTGCAGGGGCCCGCTGCGCGTGGGTGGCCGTCCGGTCCTTCGCGGCTGATCGCCGTGTTCCGGTGCGGATCCGGGGGCGACGTTGCGCCGCGGTCGGCGGTCGGCGGGTGACGGGCGACGGGCGACGGGGGTGCGTGGCTCGGTGCGTCGGGGTTGCGGCTCTGCCGGGCCGTGCCCGTGGTGCCCTGGCCGGTGTCCGGCCGGGGCGGGTTCCGTCTAGGGGGAGGAGGGGTGTCGGCGGTTCCGCCGGGGCCGTTACGAGCGCGTGTCCGGCCCGTGTCGTGGTCCGGACGTGCGGCTACTCCTCGGCTGCCTTCTCCTCGGCCTTGCCGTCTTCGGCTGCCTTCGCCTCGGGCGCCTTGTCCTCGGTCGCCTTGGCTTCAGAGTCGTCCGAGTCGTCGGTGTTCTCCGGGCGCTCGGGCAGCTCCGCGGCCAGTGCGGCGGCGCTCTGCACCAGGGGCAGCGCCAGCAGCGCACCCGCCCCCTCGCCGACCCGTACGCCGTGGTCCACGAGCGGCTCCAGCGCCATCCGGTCCAGGGCCTTGGCCTGGCCCGGCTCGCCGCTGGCGTGGCCGGCCAGCCACCAGTCCGGCGCCCGGAACGCCACCCGCTGCGCCACCAGCGCGCACGCCGCCGACACCACGCCGTCCAGGATCACCGGCAGCTTCCGCACCGCGCACTGCAAGAGGAAACCCGTCATCGCGGCGAGGTCGGCACCGCCCACCGTGGCCAGCAGTTGCAACTGGTCCCCGAGGACGGGCCGGGCCCGCCGCAGCGCGTCCCGGATCGCGGCGCACTTGCGCATCCACGCCAGGTCGTCGATCGGCTCGCCGCCCCGGCCGGTCACCACAGAGGCGTCCGTCCCGCACAGCGCGGCGATCAGCACGGCGGCCGGAGTGGTCCCGCCGACGCTGATGTCGCCCAGTACCACCAGGTCCGTACCGGAGTCGGCCTCCTCGTCGGCCACCGCCACACCCGCCCGGAAGGCGGCCTCGGCCTCGTCGAGGGTCAGCGCGTCCTCGACGTCGACGCGCCCGCTGCCGCGCCGCACCCGGTGCCGTACGACGTCCTCGGGCAGCGACTCGGGCGCGCAGTCCAGCGCCATGTCGACCACCCGCACCGGCACGCCGAGCCGCCGGGCCAGCACGGACACCGGCCGGCCGCCCTCCAGCACCGCCCGTACCAGCTGCTCGGCACTGCCCGCGGGGCGCACCGACACACCCAGTTCCGCGACCCCGTGGTCGCCGGCGAACAGCACCGCCTTCGGCCGTTCGACCGGCCGCACCGGTACGGCGGACTGCGCCGAGGCCAGCCATTCACCCAGGTCGTCCAGGCGGCCCAGCGCACCGGGCGGCACGATCTGACGCTCCCGGCGCGCCTCGGCGTCACGGCGCAGGCCGCCGTCCGGGCGCTCGATCAGATCGGTGAAGTCGTCGAGATTCAGCGAGCTCATTCGCCGAACAGTACCGGCCCTGATCCAACCGGGCGGCGCCACATCACCACCACACCCGTACGGCGTCTTTCCGGCCAAGATCCGGATCCCATACGTTCCCTTTGCAGTGACTTGTTCCGCAGTGACCCACCGGGAGCCGCCCCATGCCGCCCCTGCCGTACGCCCCGGGGTTCTACGACCCGCGCCGCCTCGCGTACGCCGCCGAACTCGCCCAGGGCACCGGCCGTTTCCAGGAGCCGCCCCGTGCGGACTGCCCGTGGTGCGGCTCCGGCCGGCTGCGCACCCGGCTGCGCGCGCCGGACCTGCTTCAGCACAAGCCGGGCACGTTCGCCGTCGACGAGTGCCTGGACTGCGGCCACGCCTTCCAGAACCCCCGGCTCACGGCGGCCGGACTGGCCTTCTACCACCGGGACTTCGACGAGGACGCCCCGGAGGGACTAGCTGCCCTGGTGCTCGCGGCCCGCCGCGGCCGCCGTCGGCATCGGTCCGACGCGCGCCTGATGAGCACCGTGGGGGAGCCGGAGAGCTGGCTGGACGTCGGCACGGGCCACGGCCACTTCCCCGGCGCGGCGCGTGAGGTGTTCCCGTACACCGCCTTCGACGGCCTGGACCCCACCCAGCGCGTGGAGCGGGCCCGCGAGCAGGGCTGGGTCGAGGAGGCCCATGTCGGGCACCTGGCCGACCCGCACGTCGCGGAGCGGCTGCGCGGGCGCTACGACGTGGTCAGCGTCTTCCACCATCTGGCCCATGTGCCGGACCCCCGCGCGGAGTTGCGGGGAGCCCTCACCGCGCTGCGTCCCGGCGGGCACCTGCTGATCGAACTGCCCGACCCGCACTGCGTGCCCGCCCGGCTGCTCGGCAGGTGGTGGCTGCCGCACGGCCAGCCGCGCCATCTGCACCTGCTGCCGCTGGACAACCTCCGTGCGGAACTGGAGTCCCAGGGCTGCACCATCCTCGCCACCGACCGCCGCACCCCGCACAGACCCAACGACCTGTCCGCGGCCGTCGCCCTGCTCCTCGCCCACGTGCTGCCCGCCGCCGAGGCCCCCTGGCGCGACAGCCCGCCCACCGGCCTCCCGCACACCCTGCGCACCGCCCTGACCGCCCTCGCCGGCACCCTGGTGGGTGCGGTGGCGCTCCTGGACCTCCTCCTCTCGCCCCTCCTGCGCCGCGTCCCCGGCCTCACCAACACCTACCGCGTCGTCGCCCGCCGCCCCCTGTCCTGACCGGCCTTCCACCCGGCCCTCCGCCCGGTCCGCCGCCTGAACCGGGTCAGCCGCGCAGCACCAGTGCCTGGCCGGCCACCACCAGCAGGACGTGCTCGCACTCCGCGGCGAACGCGGCGTTCAGGCGGCCGAGTTCGTCGCGGTAGCGGCGGCCGGAGGCGGTGGCGGGGACGATGCCCGAGCCGACCTCGTTGGAGACCGCCACCACGATCCGCCGGGTGGTGCGCAGGGCGTCGGTCAGGGCGGTCACCCGTTCGCGCAGGGCGTTTTCGCCGCCGCCCGCCCACTCGGCGTCGTCCCAGGCGCGGACGGAGTCCATCGCGTCCGTCAGCCACAGCGACAGGCAGTCGACGAGCAGCGGGGGGCCGTCCTGCGCCAGCAGCGGCACCAGGTCGCACGTCTCGGTCGTGCGCCACGAGCCCGGCCGCCGCTCCCGGTGCGCGGCCACCCGGGCCGCCCACTCGGTGTCCCCGCCGCGGGTGCCGCCGGTGGCCACGTACAGCACGCCGGGAAAGGTCTCCAGCCGCCGCTCGGCCTCCACCGACTTGCCCGACCGCGCCCCGCCGAGCACGAGCGTGCGCAGGGGCACGTCCGGTACATCTGGTTCGCCCTCGTATGCCCCGACCGCCATCGTCGTACCGTCCGGCACGGCCCGCGCCCCCGCCGCCGCGAGGCGCCGGCGCAGCTCCGGACCCGGCGGCACGTCGTGGTCGAGGTGGACCGCGACGACGTTCGTGGCCGGCCCCACCGCCCCGACCGCCCGCAGCTTGGCCAGCGCGTCGGGGCGCCCCAGCACGTCCGACAGGACCATGTCGTACGTCTCCGCGGAGCCCTCCTCCAGGCCGGCGGGCGCGCCGCCCGGCGGCAGGTACAGCAGCCGCCGCCCGTCCGGGCCGGTCACCGCGTACCCGGTGCCGGGGGCGTCCAGCGCCACGGCCCGCACCCGATGCCCCGTCAGCAGCGTCAGCTCCCGCCCGTCCGGCACCCGCCCCGGCTGCGGCAGCCCGGCCGGCACCTCGACCACAGGCCCGTCGTGCGGGTGGGAAAGCAGCACCTGCGCCACGCCGCCCAGCGAATGCCCCGCCCGCGCCGCCGCGAACGCCGCGCCGGGGGTCAGGTCCAGCAGCAGCACCCCGTCCACGAGCAGAGCGGTCGCCGCCCGCGCGTCGGCGCCGCGCGCGGTCGCGCAGGCCGCGCAGGGACAGTCGGGGCGGGGCAGTCCCGCGGGGGCACCGGTGCCGAGCAGAGTCACATCCACGGACCTGATTTTCGCCTGCCGCCGCGGGTCCCGCGCATCCGGCCGGGGTCTGTCCGGCGGATCGGGGCCCGGGGAGCGCGGCACTCGCCGCCGACCCGGGCGGGCGTGCCTGATCCGGTGTACCGGGGGGCATGATCCACCGCACGGGCGGGAAGCTCACGAGAGGCCCTAGGCTGCGGGCAGCGGGCCGGACCGGGTCCGGCCCGCGCTGTGCAGTGTGCTCACACCAGGGAGGCGTACATGGCGGCATGGACGTGGCGGTTCGAGACGGCCGACGGGACGGAGGTCCAGCCCGCGGTGCAGCCCGAGGAGTTCACCACGCAGGGCGACGCCGAGTCCTGGATCGGGGAGAACTGGAAGGCCCTGCTCGACGGCGGCGCCGACCAGGTGTGGCTGTTCGAGGACGCCAAGGAGATCTACGGTCCGATGAGCATGCACGCGGACGAGGCCTCGGCGTAGGCGGGCCGGGCGGCCGCCGGTGACCGGCCGCCCCCGCTCACTGCTCGCCCAGCGTCACGTCCACCGTCTTCTGGCTGCCGTTGCGCGAGAACGTCACCGTGGTCCGCTGGCCCGGCCTGTCGGTGGCGAGCGCCTCCGACAGCGAGGTGATGGTGGTGATGTCCTTGCCGCCGACCTTGGTGATGATGTCCCCGGACCGGATGCCCGCCCGCGCCGCGGCCCCGCCGGCCTTCACGTCCACCACCGCCACCCCGGCGGGCT
The DNA here is from genome assembly GCF_040643155.1 of Streptomyces sp. NPDC047453. Classification (NCBI taxonomy): domain Bacteria; kingdom Bacillati; phylum Actinomycetota; class Actinomycetes; order Kitasatosporales; family Streptomycetaceae; genus Streptomyces; species Streptomyces sp. NPDC047453. The sequence continues at coordinate 498,639 of NZ_JBEYTS010000001.1, forward strand.
CGTAGTCCGTGTCGACGACGGTGCGCCCGGTGATGTTGAGCGCGGCCCGGCCGGAGTTGACGACCTTGCCGTACCGCACGATCTGGCCGGCGATCGTCTTCACCGTCGACGCCGGGATCGCGAAGCCGATGCCGGGCGCCGCGCTGCCCCCGAGCTGCGGGTCGGCGGCGGCGAGGGTCGGGATGCCGATGACCTGACCGTTCAGGTTCACCAGCGCGCCCCCGCTGTTGCCCGGGTTGATCGCGGCCGACGTCTGCACCATGCCGGCGATCGTGGCCCCCGTGCCGCCGTCGCTCGCCTCGCTGACGGTGCGCCCGGTCGCCGACACGATCCCCTGGGTCACGCTCGACGACAGCCCCAGCGGCGAGCCCATGGCCAGGACGATCTGCCCGACCTCGACCTTCCCCGACTCGCCGAAGGTGGCCGCCCTCAGCCCGTGCGGCACCTTGTCCAGCTTGACGACGGCGAGGTCCTCGCCCGGGTAGGAGGAGACCAGCGTGGCGGTGAGCGACGACTCGCTGTTCGCCGTGGTCACGAGGAACGTCCTCCCGGTCCCTACGACGTGCGCGTTGGTGACGATGTGCCCCTTGTCGTCGTACACGACCCCGGAGCCCAGTTGGTTGCCGGACTGGATCTGCACGACCGACGGCAGTGCCTCCTTGATCACCCGCATGTAGTCGTTCTGCAGGTCGTTCGCCGAGGCCGCGGCGGGCCGGCGAGCGCCGACGGGGTCCTTGGACGTGGTGGCCGTCGCCTGCGGGTCGGCCGTGCTCTGGCACCCGGACAGCAGCGCTGCGCAGCAGACGAGGGCGGCGAGCAGAACGATCGGCCGCGGAGCACGGACGAGGGCATGCGCGGGGGAGACATCCATGCCCCGAGTCTCGCCGCGCGCTGCGCCCCCGGCTTGCGGTACTCGCCCGAACGAGCGACGGCCATCGGTGGTCGGCGATGCACCCTGCACGGGTACGGCCGGCGGTGCATCTCGCACGGGTGCGGCCGAGCGGTCTGGCGGCGTGCCCTCGCACGGGTGCGGCCGGTGGTCTGCCGCGCTCCCTGTACGGGTGCGGCTGGTGGTCTGCCGCGCTCCCTGTACGGGTGCGGTCGGTTGTCGGCGGCGTCCCCGCACGGGTGCGCTGGTCGTCAGTGGTCCACCCGGCACAGGCGCGGCTGGTGGTCAGGGCGCTCCCTGTACGGGTGCGGCTGGTGGTCTGCCGCGCTCCCTGCGTGGGTGCGGTCGGTTGTCGGCGGCGTCCCCGCACGGGTGCCTGGTCGTCAGTGGTCCACCCGGCACAGGCGCGGCTGGTGGTCAGGGCGCTTCCTGCATGGGTGCGGTCGGGGTGTCTGCGGTGGCCCTGTACGGGTGCGGCCGGTGGCCAGCTGCGCTTTCCGCACCGGTGCGGCCGGTTGTCGGCGGGCGGACCCTCGCGGGTGCGGCCGAGTGGCAGCCGCGCTCTCCGCACAGGCGCGGCTGCTCGTCAGCGGCGCCTCCGCACAGGGTGTGGCTCGTCGCCGGCGGCGCGCCCGTACGGGTGGGCGGTCGTTCGCAGTGCGCCCCGTACGGGTGCCGTGGAGTCAGCCGCGTACGCCGCACAGGTGCAGCAGGGCCGCCACCGCGCGGTAGGGGTCCGTCCGTCCGGCTCGTTCCTCGGCCGCCAGCAGTGTCTCCAGCGTCTCGGTGTCGGCCGGCGGCTCCGCGTCGTCGGCCGCCGTGTCCGTGAAGACGCGCACCCCGTACCAGGTGCGCAGCGGCGCCCCGATCCCGGCGAGGGTCGCCGTCAGGTGTGCGAGCCGGTCCGCCCGCACGTCCAGCCCCAGCCGGTTGCGGTACGCCGTCGTGTCGAACGCGGCCAGCGTCGACGGCCACTCGCCGGACAGTCCCGGGCGCAGCGCCAGCGCGTCGCCGTTGCGCACCAGCAGCGACAGCAGGCCGCCCGGCGCGAGCATCCGCGCCAGCCCCGCGAGCAGCGGGTCCGGCTCCTCGACGTACATCAGCACCCCGTGGCACAGCACCACGTCGAAACTGCCCGGCAGGAAGTGCACGCCGGTGTCCTGGCCGTCGCCCTCGACGATCCGCATCCGCGCCCGGATGCCCTCCGGCTCGGCGGCCAGCGCGGCACGGGCCACGGAGATCATCGTCTGGTCCCGTTCGAGCCCGGTGACCTGGTGCCCGGCCCGGGCCAGCCGCAGCGCCTGCGTGCCCTGGCCCATCCCCACGTCGAGCACACGCAGACGCTGCCCGACCGGGAACCGCCCGGCTATCTGCTCGTCGAGCTGCCGGGCCACCAGTTCCTGTCGTACGACGTCACGCAGCCCACCCAGTTTGTTCAGCCAGGCGTCCGCGGCACCCTCGGAGAAAGCGGTCGCGCTCAGGGCCGCTCCCCGCGCTTGACCTGCGGCTTGGGCAGCCGGAGGCGGCGCATCTGGAGGGAGCGCATCAGGGCGTAGGCGACCGCGCCGCGCTTGCCCTGGTCCGGGAAGCGCTCGTTCAGGCGCTTCCGCAGCCGGAAGCCGCTGACCGCCGAGTCCAGCACGATCAGGGCGATCACCACGAGCCACAGCAGCAGCGCGATGTTCTGCAGCGCGGGCACCCGGATCATGCTCAGCACCAGGATGACCACGGCCATCGGCAGGAAGAACTCCGCGATGTTGAACCGCGAGTCGACGAAGTCCCGCGCGAACCGGCGGACCGGGCCCTTGTCGCGGGCCGGCAGATAGCGCTCGTCACCGCTCGCCAGCGCCTGGCGCTGCCGCTCCAACTGGACTCGGCGCTCCTCGCGCTGCCGCTTCGCGGCATCCTTGCGCGTCATCGACGTGTTGGCGACACTGCGGCGCTGCGAGCGCGCCTCACTCCGCTTGGGTGTGGGGCGGCCCTTGGGAGCCTGCGGGTCGCGGGTCTGCTTGGAGACGCTCACCGGTGCCTTGTCGGCGACCGGGGTCTTCTCATCCTTGGCACGGCTACGGAACACAAAACCCAAGGGTAAGGGCTTGACCCGCATGGACCCCAGTCCCGCGGGGAACGATCCGGCAACACCGATCGTCTGTAGGGGGACAGAGGGGACGTCGCGACCGTCGTCGCCCGGTGGTCAGGGGGACACCTCCTCCCTGCGCCGGAGCGGCAGCGGACGCAGTCGTCCTCGGGGATGACCGTATCCGCTCCCGAACAGTGCGGTAATGGTCGCAGGGCCCGTACTGTGGGTTCTGTCGCAGAGCTGTGAGCTGGAGTCCGTCAGAAGGGGGCGCGCGAAGCCCATGAGCGGTGTCATGAAGCGTATGGGGATGATCTTCCGCGCGAAGGCGAACAAGGCCCTTGACCGGGCCGAGGACCCGCGCGAGACCCTCGATTACTCGTACCAGAAGCAGTTGGAGCTGCTGCAGAAGGTGCGGCGCGGTGTCGCGGACGTGGCGACCAGCCGCAAGCGTCTGGAGCTCCAGTTGAACCAGTTGCAGCAGCAGTCCGGCAAGCTGGAGGACCAGGGCCGCAAGGCGCTCGCGCTGGGCCGCGAGGACCTGGCCCGCGAGGCGCTCTCCCGTCGTGCCGCGCTCCAGCAGCAGGTGACGGACCTTCAGACGCAGCACGCCACGCTCCAGGGCGAGGAGGAGAAGCTCACCCTGGCGGCCCAGCGCCTGCAGGCCAAGGTCGACGCCTTCCGTACGAAGAAGGAGACCATCAAGGCGACCTACACGGCGGCCCAGGCGCAGACCCGGATCGGCGAGGCCTTCTCCGGCATCTCCGAGGAGATGGGCGACGTCGGCCTGGCCATCCAGCGGGCCGAGGACAAGACCGCCCAGCTCCAGGCCCGGGCCGGCGCGATCGACGAACTGCTCGCCTCCGGCGCCCTGGACGACCCCTCCGGGCTGGCCAAGGACGACATCCAGACCGAGCTGGACCGGCTCTCCGGTGGTACGGATGTAGAGCTGGAGCTTCAGCGCATGAAGGCGGAGCTGGCCGGCGGCTCGTCCGCGGACCGGCAGGCGATCGAAGGCGGCACGGGCGAGGGCCGGCCCCAGCAGCAGCCGCAGGACACCCCCCGCTTCGACAAGCAGTGAGCCGCGTCGAGGCACGCCATGTCACCGACAGCCGGGGCCACGCCTAGGAGGGCGACATGATCGTACGGATCATGGGAGAGGGACAGGTGAGGCTGGCCGACGGCCACCTCGCCGACCTGAACAAGCTGGACGACGAACTCCTGGCCGAGATGGAGAAGGGCGACGGCCCCGGCTTCCGTCGCACCCTCTCGGCCCTGCTGTCCAGGGTCCGCGAACTGGGCGAGCCCGTGCCGGACGACTCCCTGGAGCCGTCCGATCTGATCCTCCCCGCCGCGGACGCCACCCTGGAGGAGGTCCGGGACCTGCTGAGCGACGACGGCCTCATTCCCGGGTGAGGTCCGGTTGAGGCCCCAGTGAGGCCCGGGTGCGGCTCGGGCGAGGCCCGGTGAGGAAGGACAGCCTGTCCGGGGAGCACGGCAGCCCCCGGACAGGAGCCGTCCCCGGGACCGCACCGGCGCGGGACGCCTCCGTCCCCCCGCGGCACGCGACCCCGTACCGTTGTCAGGCGTGACCACCCTCGACCGCGCCCGATGCCGGCTGAAGGCGCACCCCCTCGCACTGGACGCGGCCCTCGCGGCCGGCGTCCTCGCGTGCATGGTGGTCGGCTCCTTCGTGGGACCGCGCGGCGACCACGTCGTCAGCTGGGGGGTACGCCGGCCCGAGCTGCTCAGCCTGGTCCTCATGGTCCTCGGCGCCGCCGCCCTCGTCTTCCGCCGCCGCGCCCCCCGCACCGTCCTCGCCGTCACCGGCACCATGTCCGTCATCGAGTTCGTCACCGGGGATCCCCGCGCCCCCGTCGCCATGTCCGCCGTGGTCGCCCTCTTCACCGCCGCGGCCGCCACCGACCGCCTCACCACCCTGCGCCTGGGCCTGACCACCATGACCGTGCTGACCGGCGCCGCCATGCTCGCCGGGCCGATGCCCTGGTACGCGCAGGAGAACCTGGCGATCTTCGCCTGGACCGGCATGGCAGCCGCGGGCGGTGACGCCGTCCGCAGCCGCCGCGCCTTCGTGCACGCCATCAGGGAACGCGCCGAACGCGCCGAGCGCACCCGTGAGGAGGAGGCCCGCCGCCGCGTCGCCGAGGAGCGCCTGCGCATCGCCCGCGACCTGCACGACGTCGTCGCCCACCACATCGCCCTGGTCAATGTGCAGGCCGGGGTGGCCGCCCACGTCATGGACAAGCGGCCCGACCAGGCCAAGGAGGCCCTCGGCCACGTCCGGGAGGCCAGCCGCTCCGCGCTCGACGAACTGCGCGCCACCGTGGGCCTGCTCCGGCAGTCCGGCGACCCGGAGGCCCCCACGGAACCGGCCCCCGGCCTGGACCGCCTCGACGAGCTCGCCGGCACCTTCCGCAGCGCCGGACTGCACGTCGAGGTCGCCCGCGCCGACCACGGCACCACCCTGCCGGCCGCCGTGGACCTGGCCGCGTTCCGGGTCATCCAGGAAGCCCTCACCAATGTGCAGAAGCACGCAGGCACCCGGGCGAAGGCCGAGGTCAGCGTCGTACGCGTCGGACCGCACATCGAGATCACGGTCCTGGACGACGGGGCCGGCGAGGCTGCGGGGCCGCAGGCGGGCGGCGGACACGGGCTGCTGGGCATGCGCGAGCGGGTCACCGCCCTGGCCGGCGCCCTCACCACCGGCCCCCGCTACGGCGGCGGCTTCCGCGTCCATGCGATCCTGCCGGTCGAGACCCGTACGCGTGCCCCGGGGGACCCCGCATGACGATCCGTGTCCTGCTCGCCGACGACCAGGCTCTGCTGCGCAGTGCCTTCCGGGTGCTCGTCGACTCCGAGCCCGACATGGAGGTGGTGGGGGAGGCGTCCGACGGCGCGGAGGCGGTACGGCTCGCCAAGGAGCAGCGGGCCGACGTGGTGCTGATGGACATCCGCATGCCCGGCACCGACGGCCTCGCGGCCACCCGCATGATCAGCGCCGACCCCTCCCTCGCCCAGGTGCACGTGGTCATCCTGACCACCTTCGAGGTGGACGACTACGTGGTGCGGTCGCTGCGCGCGGGTGCCTGCGGCTTTCTCGGCAAGGGCAGCGAACCCGAGGAGCTGCTGAGCGCCATCCGGGTCGCGGCGCAGGGAGAGGCGCTGCTGTCCCCGGTGGCCACCAAGGGCCTGATCGCCCGCTTCCTCGCGCAGGGCGACGCGGCGGACGACGACCGCGACCGGGCCCGCCCCACCCGGCTGGACGCCCTCACGGTGCGGGAGCGCGAGGTGCTCGTCCAGGTCGCCGGCGGATACTCCAACGACGAGATCGCCGAGCGCCTGGAGGTCAGCCCGCTGACCGTGAAGACCCATGTCAACCGGGCCATGGCCAAGCTGGGCGCCCGCGACCGGGCACAGCTCGTCGTCATCGCCTACGAGTCCGGACTGGTGCGTCCCAGGCCGCAGTGAGCGTCGCCGAGGCCGCGCCCGACCGGTACGGCTGGTACGGCTGGTACCTCCACGGGGGGAGCGCCGCGCACCCGCGCGTACTGCGCAGGGAGTAGGAGCCACGGGCGGAAATGGACCAGGGGGCTACGGATCGCCGTCCGCGCGTGCCCGAAGGTGTAAGGGTGGCGCTCCCTGCGCGCCCGTGCCGCCTGCCGCTCACAGAATAGAGACCCTGACCCATGTCCTGGCTGTCCAGATTCAGCCTCGCGCAACGGGCCCTGATCGGGCTGATGTCGATCGTCGCGCTCGTCTTCGGGGCGATCGCGATACCGCAGCTCAAGCAGCAGCTGCTGCCCAGCATCGAGCTCCCCATCGTGTCCGTGCTGGCGCCCTACCAGGGCGCGTCCCCGGACGTCGTGGAGAAGCAGGTCGTCGAACCCCTCGAGAACAACCTCAAGGCCGTCGACGGCATCACCGGCTTCACCTCCACGGCCAGCGAGGGCAACGCCGTGATCATGGCGTCCTTCGACTACGGCAACAACACCAAGCAGCTCGTCGCCGACGTCCAGCAGGCCGTCAACCGGGCCCGGGCCCAGCTCCCGAGCGACGTCGACCCGCAGGTGGTCGCCGGTTCCACCGACGACATGCCCACCGTCGTCCTCGCCGTCACCTCCGACAAGGACCAGCAGGCCCTGGCCGACCAGCTCGACAAGTCGGTCGTACCGGAGCTGAAGAACATCGAAGGCGTCGGCCAGGTCACCGTCGACGGCGTACGGGACCTCCAGATCACCGTCACCCCCGACGACAAGAAGCTCGCCGCGGCCGGCCTCGGCTCCGCCGCCCTGAGCCAGGCCCTCCAGGCGGGCGGCGCCACCCTCCCGGCCGGTTCCTTCGACGAGAACGGCGCCAACCGCACCGTTCAGGTCGGCGGCGGCTTCACCTCGCTGAAGCAGATCCAGGACCTGATGGTCGCCGGCGAGGGCATGGGAGCGGCTCCGGGCGCGAAGAAGCCGGTCCGGCTCGGCGACGTCGCCACCGTCAAGCAGGAGCCGGCCAAGGCCGACTCCATCACCCGCACCGACGGCAAGCCGAGCCTCTCCGTCGTCGTCACCATGGACCACGACGGCAGCGCGGTCGCCATCTCGAACGCGGTCGAGGACAAGCTGCCCGCCCTGCGCGAAGCCCTCGGCTCCGGGGCGAAGATCACCGTCGTCAGCGACCAGGGACCGGCCGTGGCCAAGGCCATCGACGGCCTGACCACCGAGGGCGCGCTCGGCCTGCTCTTCGCGGTCCTGGTCATCCTGGCCTTCCTGGCCTCGGTCCGCTCCACGCTCGTGACCGCGGTGTCGATCCCGCTCTCCGTGGTCCTCGCGCTGATCGTGCTGTGGACCCGCGACCTGTCGCTGAACATGCTGACGCTGGGCGCGCTGACCATCGCCATCGGCCGGGTCGTCGACGACTCGATCGTGGTCCTGGAGAACATCAAGCGCCACCTCGGCTACGGCGAGGAGCGCCGCGAGGCCATCCTCACCGCGGTGCGCGAGGTGGCCGGCGCGGTGACCTCCTCCACGCTCACCACGGTCGCCGTGTTCCTGCCGATCGGCCTGGTCGGCGGCATGGTGGGCGAGCTGTTCGGCCCGTTCAGCCTCACCGTCACCGCGGCCCTGCTGGCCTCGCTGCTGGTGTCGCTGACGGTCGTGCCGGTGCTGTCGTACTGGTTCCTGCGCGCACCCAAGGGCACGCCCGCCCAGGCCGAGGAGGCCCGCCGCCGGGCCGAGGAGAAGGAGGCCGCCAGCCGCCTCCAGCGCCTCTACGTCCCCGTCCTGCGCTTCGCCACCCGGCGGCGGCTGACCAGCGTGCTGATCGCGGTCGTCGTCCTGTTCGCCACCTTCGGCATGACACCGCTGCTGAAGACGAACTTCTTCGACCCCGGCGAGCAGAAGGTCCTCACCGTCAAGCAGCAGTTGAAGCCGGGCACCAGCCTGGCGTCGACGGACGCCGCGGCCCGCAAGGTCGAGCGCGAGCTCGCCCAGGTAGACGGGGTCAAGGACTACCAGGTGACGATCGGCTCCTCCGGCTTCATGGCGGCCTTCGGTGGCGGTACGGACACCAACCGGGCCTCCTACCAGGTGATGATCCAGGACTCCGCGTCCGCCGACGACGTGCGCACCCGCATCGAGGACCGCCTGCACAAGCTGTCCGGCGTCGGCACCACCACGATCGCGGCCGGCGCGGGCTTCGGCGACCAGGACCTGAAGGTGGTCGTCAAGGCGGGCGACGCCGACGCGCTGCGCCGGGCCGCCGAGCAGGTCCGCACGGCGGTCGCCGGGCTGCACGGCGTCACCGATGTCACCAGCGACCTGTCGCAGAGCGTGCCGCGCATCTCGGTGCGGGCCAACGACAAGGCGGCGGCGGCCGGCTTCACCGACCAGAGCCTCGGCATGGCCGTCACCCAGGCGGTCAAGGGCACCACTGCGGCCAAGGCGATGCTGGACGACACCGAGCGGAGCGTCGTCATCCGGTCGGCCAAGCCGGCGACGACCCTGACCGAGCTGAAGAACCTGCGGCTCGGCCCGGTGAAGCTCGGTGACATCGCGACCGTCAAGCTGGTCGACGGGCCGGTGTCGATGACCCGGATCGACGGTCAGCGCGCCGCCACGATCACGGCCAAGCCGACCGGTGACAACACCGGTGCGGTCAGCGCGGACCTTCAGTCCAAGATCAACTCGCTGAAGCTGCCCGCGGGGGCGACGGCCGAGATCGGGGGCGTCACCTCCGACCAGAACGACGCCTTCAAGAACCTGGGCCTCGCCATGCTGGCGGCGATCGCGATCGTCTTCATGCTGCTGGTCGCGACCTTCCGCTCGCTGGTCCAGCCGCTGATCCTGCTGGTCTCCATCCCGTTCGCGGCCACCGGCGCACTCGGCCTGCTGATCGCCACGGGCACGCCGATGGGCGTCCCCGCGATGATCGGCATGCTGATGCTCATCGGCATCGTGGTGACCAACGCGATCGTGCTGATCGACCTCGTCAACCAGTACCGCGAGCGCGGGTACGGGATCGTCGAGGCCGTGGTGGAGGGCGGCCGCCACCGGCTGCGCCCCATCCTCATGACGGCCCTGGCCACGATCTTCGCGCTGCTCCCGATGGCCCTGGGCGTCACCGGCGAGGGTGGTTTCATCGCCCAGCCGCTGGCCGTGGTCGTGATCGGCGGCCTGATCACCTCCACCCTGCTCACCCTGCTGCTGGTCCCGACGCTCTACGCCATGCTCGAACTCCGCAAGGAGCGCCGCGCGATGAAGCGCGAGGCGAAGCGGGCGGCACGCGAGGAGAAGGTGCTGGAGCCCGCCGGCGTGTAAGCACACCGCACAAGCGCACCGTGTGAGCACACGCGGAAGGCCCGGTCCACGCTCGTGGACCGGGCCTTTCCCGTACGAACCGCCGTGCGCGGCCGGGGCCGCTACGGCAGCGCCAGCATGCGCTCCAGGGCGAGCTTGGCGTGGCCTTCCGTCTCCTTGTCCACCTGGATGCGGTTGACCAGGTTGCCCTCGGCCAGGGACTCCAGGGCCCAGACCAGGTGGGGCAGGTCGATGCGGTTCATCGTGGAGCAGAAGCAGACCGTCTTGTCGAGGAAGACGATCTCCTTGTCCTCGGAGGCGTAACGGTTCGCCAGCCGGCGCACCAGGTTCAGCTCCGTGCCGATGGCCCACTTGGAGCCGGCCGGCGCGGCGTCGAGCTTGTTGATGATGTACTCGGTCGACCCGACGTAGTCCGCCGCGGCCACGACCTCGTGCCGGCACTCGGGGTGCACCAGCACGTTCACCTCGGGGATCCGCTCCCGGACGTCGTTCACCGAGTCCAGGCTGAAGCGGCCGTGCACCGAGCAGTGGCCCCGCCACAGGATCATCTTGGCCGCCCGCAGCTCCTCGGCGGTCAGTCCGCCGTTCGGCTTGTGCGGGTTGTAGACGACGCAGTCGTTCAGCGACATGCCCATGTCGCGTACGGCCGTGTTCCGGCCCAGGTGCTGGTCGGGCAGGAACAGGACCTTCTCGCCCTGCTGGAAGGCCCACTCCAGCGCCCGCTTGGCGTTCGACGACGTACAGATCGTGCCGCCGTGCTTGCCCGTGAAGGCCTTGATGTCGGCGGAGGAGTTCATGTACGACACCGGGACGACCTGGTCGGCGATCCCGGCCTCGGTGAGCACGTCCCAGCACTCGGCGACCTGCTCGGCCGTGGCCATGTCGGCCATGGAGCAGCCGGCCGCCAGGTCCGGCAGGACGACCTTCTGCTCGTCGGACGTCAGGATGTCCGCGGACTCGGCCATGAAGTGCACACCGCAGAACACGATGTACTCGGCCTCCGGGCGCGCGGCCGCCTCCCGGGCCAGCTTGAAGGAGTCGCCCGTGACGTCGGCGAACTGGATGACCTCGTCGCGCTGGTAGTGGTGGCCGAGCACGAAGACCTTGCTGCCGAGCTTCTCCTTGGCCGCGCGGGCCCGTGCCACCAGGTCCGGGTCGGACGGGGCGGGCAGGTCACCGGGGCACTCGACGCCGCGCTCGCTCTTCGGGTCGGCCTCGCGGCCGAGGAGCAGGAGGGCGAGCGGGGTCGGCTGGACGTCGAGGTCCTGGGTCTGGGCGGTGGTCACGACACGCACCCTTTCTACTTTTCGTCGAACTGACGCTATCTATGATAGCCGCTTCACGTCACTTTGACGATCGTCATAGTGTCCATGTGACGTGAATCCCGGCATCCGGCCCGCCCGCCCCGGCCTGAACCCGGTCGGTACCAGGTCCCGGCCCGGGCGGGCCCCGCCGGACCCCGTCCACGGGCCGCTGTCCGCTTTCCCACCCGTGTGCGAGCATGAAGTGGACGAGCCTGGAGCAGAGGAAAAGCACGCGCCCGGCCCGGAATGATTCCGCGGCCTTGCCGGTTGCACTCGTCGGCAAGCAGTCTCCGTACAACCCGGGAGAGATGTAGATGTCCGTATCGGACGAGACCACCACCGTCACCGACGGCATCATCCTGACCGACGCCGCCGCGTCCAAGGTCAAGGCCCTGCTCGACCAGGAAGGCCGTGACGATCTCGCCCTGCGCGTCGCCGTCCAGCCTGGCGGCTGCTCCGGCCTGCGCTACCAGCTCTTCTTCGATGAGCGTTCCCTCGACGGCGACGTGGAGAAGGACTTCGGCGGGGTCAAGGTCGTCACCGACCGCATGAGCGCCCCCTACCTGGGCGGCGCCACCATCGACTTCGTGGACACGATCGAGAAGCAGGGCTTCACGATCGACAACCCGAACGCGACCGGTTCCTGCGCCTGCGGCGACTCCTTCAGCTGATCGGGGAACGGTAGGACACAGAAGGCGGCGGCCCCTTCCACGGGTCCGCCGCCTTCCTGTTCTTCCTGTCCCGCAGGTCCGGGCAGATCCGCGCAGATCCGCGCAGGTCCCCGCAGACGTCAGCGGGCGAGCGAGGGCGCTCCCGGAAGCCGTGATCCCGGGCGCTCCAGGGGGATCGCCTGCCCGTCCGTGCCGACCACGTTGCGGTCGCCGAGCGGCCGGTCCAGGTGCACGGTGCGGTGGTACACCTTGGCGATCAGGATGCAGACCTTGTCCGACCACGCGGTCTCGGTCACCGTGACCGTCACCCGGCCGGAGCTCTCCCGCGCCGACGCCCGGTAGTCGGCGCACACCCCGCCCTCGAAGCGGACGGTCAGCTCCTCGCCCTCGGTGCTGTAGCCCGTCACCTTCACGTCACGCGTGACCCGGGCGCCGTCCGAGCCCCTCGGCTCCGGACTCGACTGCCCGGACGGCGGCGCCGACGAGGTCAGGTACTCGGGGGCGACGGCCGGGTACGTCACCGTGGTGCGGGCGCCCTGCCCGGCCGGTGCCTGCACCTCGAACAGCCAGGACGGGACGAGCACCCGCTGCCCCCCGGAGGAGTGCGCGGCCAGACCGAAGACCGCCTTGCCGATCGTGACGGCGTTCTCCGGGACGGGGGGCTTCGTGTCCGGGTCGGAGCCCGACGTTCCGCAGGGCGCCTCCAGACGGTCCTTGTGCGGTACGGGACTGGCGCAGCCGCCGATGCCCATGCGGTGGTCGGCCCGCGGGGCGGTGTTCATCAGGTCCAGCGCCCTGCGCGCACTCAGCACGGGGTAGGTGTCGCCCTTCACCGGCGCCTTCAGCTGACCGCTGCCGCCGATCACCTCGCCCTGCCGGCCGATGCTCAGGCCGGTCGTCCAGCCGTACGTGGGCAGTCCGCCGACCAGCGGATCGGCGTTGACGACCCGCTGGTCGCCCATGATCTGGGCCGCGTCCACCTTGGCGTCGTCCTGTCCCAGGGCCTTGAGCACCGGGGCCGCCGCCTTCAGCGCCGCCGCCGCGCTCACCGGGTGGACGGGCGGGGCCGCCGGGTCGTGCCCGCACAGCGCGCCCTTGCAGTCGTCGGTGCCCGGCGCGTACCGGCTGAACGTCCAGGACCCCGGCGCGGTCCGCTCGACGCGCAGGACCGGCCCGGAACCGTCCTTCCCGGACCCGACCCGCCACGCCTGGGCGTCGGCCACCGGTGTTCCGTCGACGCCGAGTGCCTCGGCGAGCTTGGCCACCTCGGCTTGGGTGACCTCGCCCCGTGCCCGGTACACCGGCGCGGAGCCGGGTCCGTCGGGCAGGGGCCCGGTGACCCGGTAGGTCGTGCCGTAGGGGTTGGGCTCACCGGGCGCGATTCCGTTCGTACCGCCGTCACCGTCGCCGGCGCCCGGGGCGGAGTACCCGTCGAGGACCAGCGGCCGCGGGGTTCCGTGCCCACCGGGCGCCGCCGCCCCGTCCGTACGCCCACCGGGATCCGCGGCGAGCACGACCCCGCCGCCGCCCACCAGCAGCACGGCGGCGGCAACGGAGGCGATCACCACAGGCGACCGCCCCCGGGCCCGCCTCCCACCGGGGTGGCCGTCGTGCTCCGAGGCTGCCGTGACATCCGGCACCTCAGGGACTCGCGAAGGCTTCGGGGCGTCGGGGGCCTGCGGGGTCTCCGTGGCATCGGCCGCCTCCGGGACCTGCGGGACATACGGGGGCTCGGGGGTCTCTTGCGACCCCTCATCCGAGCCCACCGAACCCTCCGGCTCCTGCGGGGCTTGCGCGCCACCCGGGCCCTGCGGGGTCTCCGAGACCTTCGCGCCATCCGAGCCGTGGGCCTCCTTCACGCCCTTCGACGCCTGCGTGACCGCGTCCCCGGTCCCGCTCGCCGACTCGGAACCGGCCCCGGCCTCGGGCTGCGACTGGGCTTTGGGTTCCGATCCGGTCTCCGGCTCGGGGTCGGGCCGGGCCTTGTCCTCGGACTCGCGTCCGGCGCCGGGCCCGGATCCGGCCTGGGACCCCGGACCCGAAGCCTCCGGCTTCGAGGTCTTCCCCTCGTCCGGGACTTCCTCGGCGGTGCCCGTGGACTCGTCGTCGTGGTCGGGTCGCTCGGTGTTCACCGCATCGCTCCTTCGGCTGCGCAAGTGCTGTTCCCGTGACCCTGACCGGACCCTGACGAAGCGGCGGCCGATGGGTCGTATCCCGCATCCCCCGGGAGGGGGACAGCGATGGGACGCGGCGGGGGAGCGCGCGGTTCCCTTCCGTACGCCGGTCGGGTCCCGTCCCTGCGCCGGCCGGGTCCCGGTCGGTACGCCGGTGGGGTCCCGGACGGGGAAACGGCGACCCGACAGTTGGACGGCGGCCCGGTCGTCCCGGACGTTGGACGGCGGCCCGGTCGTCCTGAACGGTGGAGCGGCGGCCCCATCGTCCTGGGCGGTGGAGCGGCGGCTCGGTCGACCCGGACAGTGGAACGGCGACGCGGGCGGGTGCCGCCTGGTGGGGGATATCCGGACGCGGTCCCGGCCGGGTGAGCGGCGGCGTGGGCGCCGGACGCCGGAGCGGGTAGCGTGAACTGTCAATCCCCCTGACTCCAGGAGCATCCCCGCCGTGCGCATCGCAGTCACCGGCTCCATCGCCACCGACCACCTCATGACCTTCCCCGGCCGCTTCGCCGACCAGCTCGTCGCGGATCAGCTGCACACGGTCTCGCTCTCCTTCCTGGTCGACCAGCTGGACGTCCGGCGCGGCGGGGTCGGCGCCAACATCGCCTTCGGCATGGGCCAGCTCGGCACCAGGCCGGTCCTGGTGGGCGCCGCCGGACCGGACTTCGGCGAGTACCGGGCCTGGCTGGACCGGCACGGCGTCGACACCTCCTCGGTCCGTATCTCCGAGACCCTGCACACCGCCCGGTTCGTGTGCACCACTGACGCCGACCACAACCAGATCGGCTCCTTCTATACGGGCGCGATGAGCGAGGCCCGCCTCATCGAGCTCAAGACCGTCGCCGACCGCGTCGGCGGTCTCGACCTGGTCCTGATCGGGGCGGACGACCCGGAGGCGATGCTCCGGCACACCGAGGAGTGCCGCTCGCGCGCCATTCCGTTCGCCGCCGACTTCTCCCAGCAGATCGCCCGGATGAACGGCGACGAGATCCGGATACTGCTGGACGGGGCGACGTACCTGTTCTCCAACGAGTACGAGAAGGGCCTCATCGAGTCCAAGACCGGCTGGGACGACGCCGAGATCCTCTCCCGGGTCGGCCACCGGGTCACCACCCTCGGCTCGCGCGGCGTGCGCATCGAGCGCGCCGGCGCGGACCCGGTCGAGGTCGGCTGCCCGGACGAGGAGCGCAAGGCCGACCCGACGGGCGTGGGCGACGCCTTCCGCGCCGGGTTCCTCTCCGGCCTCGCCTGGGGCGTCTCCCTGGAGCGCGCCGCCCAGGTCGGCTGCATGCTGGCCACCCTGGTGATCGAGACCGTGGGCACCCAGGAGTATCAGCTGCGCCGCGCCCACTTCATGGAGCGCTTCACCAAGGCCTACGGCGACGACGCGGCCCGCGAGGTCCGCGCCCACCTCGCCTGAGCCTGACAGTGCGTCGGGCGGAAACCGGAGGGCCTCAGAGGGACCCGGAGTTACCCGGCGAAACCCACGGAACCCTGCGGAACCCCAGAGGAACCCAGAGGAACCCAGAGAAACCCAGAGAAACCTAGGAGACCCGGCGGACGACGTAGGCCGAACCCTCGTCCGCCGGCTCCTCACCCACGTACTCCTGCCCGCGCATCTCGCACCACGCCGGGATGTCCAGCCGTGCCGCCTCGTCGTCGGACAGGACGCGCACCGTGCCGCCGACCGGTACGTTTCCGAAGACCTTGGCCAACTCGATCACCGGGATCGGGCAGCGCCTGCCGAGGGCGTCCACGACCAGCGCGTCCTCCCGCACGGCGGCCGGTGCCGCCCCGGCCGGCGCCCCGAGTTTCTCCCGCACTTGCGCCACCACACCCGGCAGGACGGCCAGGAACCGCTCGACCTCCTCCTCCGGCGTCCCGCCCGGCAGCGACACCCGCACGTTGCCCTCGCTCAGCACGCCCATCGCCCGGAGGACATGGCTCGGCGTCAGCGTGCTGCTCGTGCAGGACGAACCGGAGGAGACGGAGAAGCCCTCGCGGTCCAGCTCGTGCAGCAATGTCTCCCCGTCGACATAGAGACAGGAGAAGGTGACGACGCCGGGCAGCCGGCAGACCGGGTCGCCCACGACCTCCACGTCCGGCACCAGCCGCGGCACCCGCGCCCGGATCCGCTCCGTCAACTCCCGCAGCCGTACCGCCTCCTCGGCCGCCTCCGCCCGCACCGCCCGCAGCGCGGCCGCCGCCGCCACGATCGCCGGGATGTTCTCGAACCCGGCCGCCCGGCCCGACTCCCGCTCGTCCACCGGCCCGCGCGGCGCGAACCGCACCCCCTTGCGCACGACGAGCAGCCCGGTCCCGGACGGCCCGCCCCACTTGTGGGCGCTCGCCGTCAGCAGCGACCAGTCGCCGCCGACCGGGCCCCAGCCCAGCGACTGCGCCGCGTCCACCAGCAGCGGGACACCCGCCGCCCGGCACACCGCGGCCACCTCGGCGACCGGCTGCTCGGTGCCCACCTCGTGGTTGGCCGACTGAAGACAGGCCAGCGCGGTGTCCTCGCGCAGCGCCGCCTCGTACGAGTCCACGGCCACCGTGCCCTGCCGGTCGACCGGCACCCGTGTGACCGACCCGCCGTCCGCCTCGTGCGCCTCGGCGGAATGGAGCACCGAAGAGTGTTCGACCTCTGACACGATCAGGTGGCGTCCGACGCGGCGGCGGCCCGCCAGCGCCCCCGCGATCCCGCTGTGCACCGCCCGCGTCCCGGACGAGGTGAACGTCAGCTCGTCGGCCCGGCACCCCACCGCCTCCGCGGCCGCCTCCCGGGCCGCGTCCAGCAGCAACCGGGCCCGCCGCCCCTCCCGGTAGAGACGAGCGGGGTCGGCCCACCCCTCGTCGAGGGCGGCCAGCAGAGCCTGCCGGGCGACGGGATGAAGGGGAGCACTGGAAGCAGCGTCGAAGTAGGCCACACGTCAACGCTAAGCGCTCCGAAGGGACACGGGACAGCGCCGAGGTGCGGCTTCGTCGCGCGGGCACGCGAGAGCCCAACCCGCCCGCAGCCGCGACAAAGGGCGCATACATGCCTCATCGGGCGCCCCGAGCCCCTCTCACAAACCGGCCCACGCAGGGGTATCCCACCCCTTCGGGCTGACCCGCGGCGCGTATGGCACCCTCCCCGCGACCCGCCGGAAGGCGTCCAGTAGGGTTTGGTCCGCATAAACATCCAAACCCCTGCCCGACGCGGGGCCGCGACCGACCAGCGAGAAGGCCGCAGCCGAACAGCGCGGGCGAGACTCTCGGGAAGGCGCTACGTGAGTCCCAACGGCTCCGACCGCTCGCCGCGGCGCCCGATGCGGCGGAAGCTGCTGCAGGCACTGACTGCGGGCCTGGTCCTGGCGACCGCAACCGGTTGCACATACAAGGACTTTCCCCGGCTGGGTATGCCCACCCCGACCACGGAAGAGGCTCCCCG
Organism: Streptomyces sp. NPDC047453; assembly: GCF_040643155.1. Taxonomy (NCBI): domain Bacteria; kingdom Bacillati; phylum Actinomycetota; class Actinomycetes; order Kitasatosporales; family Streptomycetaceae; genus Streptomyces; species Streptomyces sp. NPDC047453. Next base: position 516,011 of record NZ_JBEYTS010000001.1, read on the forward strand.
GATCCTCTCGCTGTGGCAGGGGTCCTGGGCGGCCGCGCTCGCCGTCGGCTGCCTGGTGTGGGGTCTGATCCTGTGGAGTGCTTTCTTCCACCGGCGCAGCCGCACCAAGGTAGAGGTTCCTCCGCAGACCCGGTACAACATGCCCATCGAGGCGCTGTACACGGTGGTCCCCCTCGTCATCGTCTCGGTGCTCTTCTACTTCACGGCCCGTGACGAGTCCAAGCTCCTGGACATCTCCAAGAAGCCGGACGTCACGGTGAACGTCGTCGGCTACCAGTGGAGCTGGGCCTTCAACTACGTCGAGCCCGTCGCCGGTTCGTCGGGCGACGCGAAGACCGACAAGAACCTGAACGCGATTCCGGACCGGTTCAAGGAGGACTTCCCGGCGAACGCCGGCGGTGTCTACGACTACGGCATTCCGGGCACGCGGAACCCGCAGAACGGCAACCCCGGTCCGACCATGTGGCTGCCCAAGGGCAAGACCGTCCGCTTCATCCTCACCTCGCGCGACGTCATCCACTCGTTCTGGGTGCTGCCGTTCCTGATGAAGCAGGACGTCATCCCCGGCCACACCAACTCCTTCCAGGTGACCCCCACCATGGAGGGCACCTTCCGGGGCAAGTGCGCCGAGCTCTGCGGCCAGGACCACTCCCGGATGCTGTTCAACGTGAAGGTCGTCTCGCCCGAGCGCTATGAGCAGCACCTCAAGGACCTCGCCAAGAAGGGGCAGACCGGTTACGTTCCCGCAGGCATCGCGCAGACGAGCCACGAGAAGAACCGGGAGACGAACAAGCTGTGAGCATCCTCAACGAACCTCAGGGTGCCGCGGCAGCTGAGGACTCTTACGAGAGCGAGCTGCCGGTCCGGCGCAGGCAACCGGGCAATCTCGCGGTGAAGTGGCTGACGACCACCGACCACAAGACGATCGGAACGCTGTACCTGGCGACGTCGTTCGCGTTCTTCTGCATCGGCGGCGTGATGGCGCTCATCATGCGCGCCGAGCTGGCCCGTCCGGGCATGCAGATCATGTCGAACGAGCAGTTCAACCAGGCGTTCACGATGCACGGCACGATCATGCTGCTGATGTTCGCGACGCCGCTGTTCGCCGGTTTCGCGAACTGGATCATGCCGCTGCAGATCGGCGCCCCGGACGTCGCCTTCCCGCGGCTGAACATGTTCGCCTACTGGCTGTACCTGCTCGGCTCGCTGATCGCCGTGGGCGGCTTCCTCACCCCGCAGGGCGCGGCCGACTTCGGCTGGTTCGCCTATGCCCCGCTGTCCGACGCGGTGCACTCGCCGGGCATCGGCGGCGACATGTGGATCATGGGTCTGGCCCTGTCCGGTTTCGGTACGATCCTCGGCTCGGTCAACTTCATCACCACGATCATCTGCATGCGCGCGCCGGGCATGACCATGTTCCGCATGCCGATCTTCGTGTGGAACGTGCTGCTGACCGCGGTGCTGGTCCTGCTGGCCTTCCCGGTGCTGGCCGCCGCGCTGCTCGCGCTGGAGGCGGACCGCAAGTTCGGCGCCCACGTCTTCGACGCGGCCAACGGCGGTGCACTGCTGTGGCAGCACCTGTTCTGGTTCTTCGGGCACCCCGAGGTGTACATCATCGCGCTGCCGTTCTTCGGCATCGTCAGTGAGATCATCCCGGTCTTCGCCCGCAAGCCGATGTTCGGCTACATGGGCCTGATCGGCGCGACGATCGCCATCGCCGGTCTGTCGGTGACGGTGTGGGCGCACCACATGTACGTGACCGGTGGCGTGCTCCTGCCGTTCTTCTCCTTCATGACCTTCCTGATCGCGGTACCGACCGGTGTGAAGTTCTTCAACTGGGTCGGCACCATGTGGAAGGGCTCACTGAGTTTCGAGACGCCGATGCTGTGGGCGACCGGCTTCCTGATCACCTTCGTCTTCGGTGGTCTGACCGGTGTGATCCTGGCCGCGCCGCCGCTGGACTTCCACATCTCGGACTCGTACTTCGTGGTGGCGCACTTCCACTACGTCGTCTTCGGCACCGTGGTGTTCGCGATGTTCGCCGGCTTCCACTTCTGGTGGCCGAAGTTCACCGGCAAGATGCTCGACGAGCGGCTCGGCAAGATCACCTTCTGGACGCTGTTCATCGGCTTCCACGGCACCTTCCTGGTCCAGCACTGGCTGGGCGTGGAGGGCATGCCGCGCCGGTACGCCGACTACCTCGCGGCCGACGGCTTCACCGCGCTGAACACGCTGTCGACGATCTTCTCGTTCGTGCTCGGCCTGTCGATCCTGCCGTTCTTCTACAACATCTGGAAGACGGCCAAGTACGGCAAGCCGGTCGGCGTCGACGACCCGTGGGGCTACGGCCGCTCCCTGGAGTGGGCGACCTCCTGCCCGCCGCCGCGGCACAACTTCCTCACCCTGCCGCGGATCCGCAGCGAATCGCCGGCGTTCGACCTGCACCACCCCGAGATCGCCGCGCTCGACCAGCTCGAGAACGCGGGTCACGGTGAGAAGGCCCTCGCTGGTGGCAAGGAGGCCGGCAAGTGAAGATCCAGGGCAAGATGTTCATGTGGCTGAGCGTCTTCCTGCTCATCACCGCCATCGTCTACGGCGTGTGGTCGAAGGAAGCGGTCGGCGCGACGGCGCTCTTCATGGCCTTCGGCCTGTCCATCATGATCGGCTTCTACCTGGGCTTCACGGCCCGGCGGGTCGACGTGGGCGCCCAGGACGACAAGGAGGCCGATGTCGCGGACGACGCCGGCGAGCTGGGCTTCTTCAGCCCGCACAGCTGGCAGCCGCTCGGCCTCGGCATCGGTGGCGCGCTGGCCTTCCTCGGCATCGCGGTCGGCTGGTGGCTCGTCTACTTCGCGGCGCCGATCATCATGATCTCCGTATGGGGCTGGGTCTTCGAGTACTACCGCGGCGAGAACCGCACCCAGTAACCAGCGCCGAGCATCGCTGAACACCAGGGAGTCCGGACTCTCCACCTGGAGAGTCCGGACTCCCTCTTTTGGATGACTTATTCCCTCGAAAATTCCCTCGGACGGGTGAGCCACCGTGCCGGAGGTGACGAAGCTACCTAGCGTGAGTGCCATGAGCACCACTGTGATTTCCCGCGGAGCGGGAGCGATCCTGCTGGTCACGGCCCTCGGCACGAGTGCCACCGCCTGCGGTTCGGACGGCAATCCGCTGGCTGCCTCCCCGTACGACGCTGCGGACCAGATCTCCTTCAGCGGCCCCACGGAAGCCGGGAAGAAGGCCGACCCGGACAAGCCCCTGGAAGTCACCGCTCAGGGCGAGGACGGGCGCATCACGGACGTCACGGCCGTGGACGCCACGGGGCGCCAGGTCTCCGGCGAGCTGGCCGCCGACGGCAGCCGCTGGCACAGCACCTCACCGCTCGCCGGGGGCGCCCACTACACGGTCCGGGTGAGCACCGAGGACGAGGACGGAAGACCCGGCCGCAAGGTCCTCACCTTCGACACGAACAAGCCCAAGGGCCAACAGCTCCTGAACGTCAAGTTCGGTCCTGAGGCGGGCACCTACGGCGTCGGCCAGCCCATCACGGCCGAACTCGACCAGCCGATCAAGGACAAGGCCCAGCGGGTCGTCGTCGAGCGCGCCCTCAGGGTCGACTCCAAGCCCGCCGTGCAGGGCTCCTGGTACTGGGTGAACGACAAGGAGCTCCACTACCGCCCGCAGGACTACTGGCCCGCCAACGCCACCGTCGAGGCGCACAGCAACCTGGAGAACGTCAAGATCAGCGACAAGCTGCGGGGCGGCGCGGCCAAGCCGCTGAAGATCACCACGGGTGACCGGATCGTGGCGGTCACGGACGCCGCCAAGCACCTGATGACGGTCTACAAGAACGACGAGAAGATCAAGGAGATCCCCATCACCACCGGCAAGCCCGGCTTCGCGACCCGCAACGGGATCAAGGTCGTCCTGGCCAAGCAGTACTACGTCCAGATGAAGAGCTCCACCGTCGGCATCGCCGCGGGCTCCAGCGATTCGTACGACCTGCCGGTGTACTACGCCACCCGCGTGACCTGGAGCGGCGAGTACGTCCACGCCGCCCCGTGGTCCGTCGGCTCCCAGGGAGCGGCCAACGTCAGCCACGGCTGCACCGGCATGAGCACCCCCAACGCCTCCTGGTTCTTCAACACCGTCCACGAGGGCGACCTGGTCCAGGTCGTCAACTCGACCGGCCACAACATGGAGCTCTTCGACAACGGCTTCGGCGACTGGAACATGCCCTGGCAGAAGTGGGTCCAGGGCAGCGCCATCGCCGCCGACGCCGACGGCGCCGGGGCGCAGACGAACAAGGCGCGGCTGACCCCGCAGAGCGTGTGAGACGCGGGACGACAGGGCCCCGAGGGGGTCACGGACGGCCCGCGGCCGCAAAGGGGCGGGTCGTCCGCCGGGCTCCGTTCAAGGGCCTCAGACGCCGCTCAGCGCCTTCTTGCGCAGCAGGGAGGCCAGAGCGGCGGCGAACTCCACCGGTTCCACCGGAAGCGTGACCGCGGCGTCCGCCCGGCTCCACGTGGCCAGCCACGCGTCCTGCGGCCGCCCGATGAGCAGCAGCACCGGAGGGCAGTTGAAGACCTCGTCCTTGATCTGCCGGCACATCCCCATGCCGCCCATGGGCACGGCCTCGCCGTCCAGGACGCAGACGTCGATGCCGCCCCGGTCCAGCTCCTTGAGGACCGCGGCGGGCGTGGCGCACTCCAGGAACTCCACCACCGGGGCGTCCGGAGCGGGCCGGCGGCCGCTCGCCAGCCGCACCTGCTCCCGGGTGTTGGCGTCGTCGCTGTAGACCAGCACCGTGGCGGTCGCCTGCATTGTTCCTCCGCGTCGTTGGTCGGGAAAAACCCGTCGGGAACTGTCGGGAACTTCCGGGTACCGATGGCGCGGATGCTACCCCCTTCAACTCCTGGTAGACAGCGGTTGGAACAGCCCTTCGAGGGGCCGTTCGGGCAGAGCACACCCCCAGGACACTCCGAACGGCACCCCCCGGGGTGAGGGCGGGATAAGCGACCGACATAATGTCGGCGTGGCGACAGCAACGACAGTAGAAACCGGGCACGCGCACCCGTCGGTCAACCGACCGAACCTCACCAGCGTCGGAACCATCATCTGGCTGAGTTCCGAGCTGATGTTCTTCGCGGCCCTCTTCGCGATGTACTTCACCCTGCGATCGGTGACGGGTCCGGCGCACTGGAAGGAGATGGCGGGCGCTCTCAACGTCCCCTTCTCGTCGGTGAACACCACGATCCTGGTGCTCTCCTCACTCACCTGCCAGCTCGGCGTCTTCGCCGCCGAGCGCGGTGACGTGAAGAAGCTCCGGGGCTGGTTCATCGTCACCTTCATCATGGGTGCGATCTTCATCGGCGGTCAGATCTTCGAGTACACCGAGCTGGTGAAGAAGGACGGCATCTCGCTGTCCTCCGACCCGTACGGCTCGGTGTTCTACCTGACCACCGGCTTCCACGGGCTGCACGTGACGGGCGGTCTCATCGCCTTCCTGCTGGTCCTCGGCCGTACCTACGCGGCCCGGAGGTTCACTCACGAGCAGGCGACCGCGGCCATCGTCGTGTCCTACTACTGGCACTTCGTCGATGTCGTCTGGATCGGACTCTTCGCCACGATCTACCTGATCAAGTAGCCGACGAACCGATCCAAGTCCGCAAAGCATCGACGCAGAAGATCCTGACACCGGGGTAATCCGTGAAAAAGCTCTCCGCACGACGACGCCATCCGCTGGCGGCGGTCGTCGTCCTACTCTTCGCGCTGGCGGCCACTGGGGGGCTGTACACCGCGTTCGCGCCCGCGAGCAAGGCGAAGGCCGAGGACACCGCCCAGTCCCTCACCATCGAGGAGGGCAGGAAGCTCTATCTGGTCGGCTGCGCCAGCTGCCACGGCACCGGTGGGCAGGGCACCACTGACGGTCCCAGCCTGGTGGGTGTGGGCGCGGCGGCGGTCGACTTCCAGGTGGGCACCGGCCGTATGCCGGCCCAGCAGCCGGGCGCGCAGATCCCGCGCAAGAAGGTCATCTACAACCAGGCCGAGATCGACCAGCTCGCCGCGTACATCGCGTCCCTGGGTGCCGGTCCCAACGTGCCGACGAAGAACCAGTACAGCCCCGAGGGCGCGGATGCCGCCAAGGGCGGTGAGCTGTTCCGCACCAACTGCGCCCAGTGCCACAACTTCACCGGCAAGGGCGGTGCGCTGACGCACGGCAAGTACGCACCTGACCTCACGGGTGTGAGCAACAAGCACATCTACGAGGCCATGCAGACCGGCCCGCAGAACATGCCTTCCTTCCCCGACACGCTGCTGACGGAGAAGAACAAGAAGGACGTCATCGCGTACCTCGACGCGGTCAACGGTGACGAGACCACGACTCCGGGCGGTATGGACCTGGGTGGCCTCGGACCGGTCACCGAGGGTCTGTTCGCCTGGATCTTCGGGCTGGGTGCCCTTGTCGCGGTCGCCGTCTGGGTCGCCGCTCGGACCGCAAAGGCCAAGAAGTCATGAGTAGCCGAGACATTCCTGAAGAGAACCTGCCCGTAGAGCAGGCAGCCCACGAGCACGGGCGCGGCGCGGTCTCCGTGGCGGACGAGCGGGCTCCGTTCGCCGACCCGGGACTGCCGCCCCACGAGCACCGGATCCAGGACATCGACGAGCGGGCCGCCAGGCGGTCCGAGCGCACCGTTGCCCTGCTGTTCACGGTGTCGATGCTGGCCACCATCGGCTTCATCGCCTCGTACGTGGCGATCCCGCACGACAAGTCGATCTTCGTCTTCCCGCTCGGGCACATCAACGCGCTGAACTTCGCGCTCGGCCTCACGCTGGGCGTGGCGCTGTTCGCGATCGGCGCGGGCGCGGTCCACTGGGCCCGCACCCTGATGTCCGACGTCGAGGTCGCCGACGAGCGTCACCCGATCGCGGCGTCCCCCGAGGACCGTGCGAAGGTCCACGCGGACTTCAAGCAGGGCGCCAAGGAGTCGGCGATCGGCCGTCGCAAGCTGATCCGCAACACGATGCTCGGCGCGCTCACGCTGGTGCCGCTGTCCGGCGTCATGCTGCTGCGCGACCTGGGCCCGCTGCCCGGGACCAGCCTGCGCCACACGCTGTGGGCCAAGGGCAAGCGCCTCGTCAACATGAACACCAACCTGCCGCTGCGTCCCGAGGACGTCTCGGTCGGCTCGCTCACCTTCGCGATGCCGGACGGGATGAAGGAGACGGACGAGGACTTCGCCAACGAGATCGCCAAGGCGGCCCTGATGATCATCCGGCTCGAGCCGGCCGACATCAAGGACAAGCGCGAACTCGACTGGGGCCACGAGGGCATCGTCGCCTTCTCGAAGATCTGCACCCACGTGGGTTGCCCGATCTCCCTGTACGAGCAGCAGACGCACCACGCCCTGTGCCCGTGCCACCAGTCCACCTTCGACCTCTCCGACGGTGCCCGAGTGATCTTCGGCCCCGCCGGCCACGCTCTGCCGCAGCTGCGCATCGGCGTGGACAGCGAGGGTTACCTCCAGGCGCTCGGCGACTTCGCGGAGCCCGTCGGTCCTGCATTCTGGGAGCGCGGATGAGTACATCAGCAGCCAACGAGTCCCGCTCTCGCGGGCAGGCACCGGCCGGCGAGAGGATCGCCGACTGGGCCGACGGCCGGCTCGGGATCTACTCCCTGGCCAAGGCCAACATGCGCAAGATCTTCCCCGACCACTGGTCGTTCATGTTGGGCGAGGTCTGCCTCTACAGCTTCATCATCATCATCCTCACGGGTGTGTACCTGACGCTGTTCTTCCACCCCTCGATGAGCGAGGTGGTGTACAACGGCTCGTACGTCCCGCTGCAGGGTCAGCTGGTGAGCGAGGCGTTCAACTCGACCATGCACATCTCCTTCGAGGTGCGCGGTGGTCTGCTCATCCGGCAGATCCACCACTGGGCCGCGTTGATCTTCCTGGCCGGCATGTTCGTGCACATGATGCGCGTGTTCTTCACCGGTGCGTTCCGCAAGCCGCGTGAGATCAACTGGCTGTTCGGCTTCCTGCTGTTCGCCCTGGGCATGTTCACCGGTTTCACCGGTTACTCGCTCCCGGACGACCTGCTCTCCGGCACCGGTGTCCGCTTCACCGAGGGTGCGATCCTGTCCATGCCGATCGTCGGCACGTACATCTCGTACTTCCTCTTCGGCGGCGAGTTCCCCGGTCACGACTTCGTGGCGCGGTTCTACTCGATCCACATCCTGCTGCTGCCCGGCATCATGCTGGGCCTGGTGGTGGCCCACCTGATCCTGGTCTTCTACCACAAGCACACGCAGTTCGCGGGTCCCGGCAAGAGCAACAAGAACGTCGTCGGCATGCCGCTGCTGCCGGTGTACATGGCCAAGGCCGGCGGCTTCTTCTTCCTGGTCTTCGGCGTCCTCGCGATGATCGCGGCGCTCGTGGAGATCAACGCGATCTGGGTGATCGGCCCGTACCGTCCGGACCAGGTGTCCACCGGCGCCCAGCCCGACTGGTACATGGGCTTCGCCGAGGGTCTGGTCCGCTTCATGCCGGGCTGGGAGGTCAACTTCTGGGGCCACACGCTCGTCCTGGGCGTGTTCATCCCGCTGGTCCTCTTCGGCCTGGTCCTGGCGGCGCTGGCGGCCTACCCGTTCATCGAGTCCTGGATCACCGGCGACAAGCGCGAGCACCACATCCTGGACCGCCCGCGCAACGCCCCGACGCGTACCGCGTTCGGTGTGGCCTGGATCACGATGTACATGATCACGCTGGTCGGCGGCGGCAACGACCTGTGGGCCACGCACTTCCACCTGTCGATCAACGCGGTCACCTGGTTCGTCCGGATCGGCTTCTTCGTCGGACCGATCATCGCGTTCGTCGTCACCAAGCGGATCTGCCTCGGCCTCCAGCGCCGCGACAAGGAGAAGGTGCTGCACGGTCGCGAGACCGGCATCATCAAGCGCCTGCCGCACGGTGAGTTCATCGAGGTCCACGAGCCGCTCAGCCAGGAGCAGCTCTACACGCTCACGGCGCACGACCAGTACGAGCCGGCCGAGATCGGCCCGGCGGTCGACGAGAACGGTGTCGAGCGCAAGATCAAGGGCTCGCAGAAGCTGCGCGCCAAGCTCAGCAACGCGTACTACGGCGAGGACAACCAGATCCCGAAGCCGACCGTCGAGGAGTACAGGGAGATCACGAGCGGTCACGGCCACCACTGATCACTGACCGCTGAGCGTCGCCACGCCACGGTCGAAGGGCCCCGTCCGATCCCCGGACGGGGCCCTTCGCGGTGTCCGGGGCTGGATAGGGTGGACCTGTTCGAGATTCGCGTCCCGCCGTACGGGACACCGACCCAGGAGCGGCATATGAACGCTGTGACCCCCGCTGGAGGCTCCACCGCGGCGGGCCGCTCCTGGCCCGCCCTGCTGAACGGCCTGCTGGACGGCCGGGACCTCACCGCCGACGAGACCGCCTGGGCGATGGACCTGATCATGCGCGGCGAGGCGACCGACGCGCAGATCGCCGGGTTCGTGGTGGCCCTGCGGGCCAAGGGCGAGACGGTGGAGGAGATCACCGGCCTGGTCCGGACGATGTACGAGCACGCCAATGTGATCGAGGTGCCCGGCGCGACCGTCGACATCGTCGGCACCGGCGGCGACGGCGCCAAGACGGTGAACATCTCCACCATGTCCTCGATCGTCGTGGCCGGCACCGGCGCCAGTGTCGTCAAGCACGGCAACCGGGCCGCGTCCTCCGCCTCCGGGGCCTCCGACGTGCTGGAGAAGCTCGGCGTCAATCTGGAACTGACGCCGCGGCGAGTGGCCGAGGTCGCGCAGGAGGCCGGAATCACCTTCTGCTTCGCGATCAAGTTCCATCCGGCGCTGCGCCACGCGGGCGCCGCCCGCGGCCAGTTGGCCATCCGCACGGTCTTCAACGTGCTCGGCCCGCTGACCAACCCGGCCAGGGTGCGGGCCCAGGCCGTCGGGGTGGCGGACCCGCGCATGGCACCGGTCGTCGCCGGCGTCTTCGCCGAGCGCGGCCACTCCTCCCTGGTCTTCCGGGGCGACGACGGCCTCGACGAGCTCACCACGACCGCCACCTCCCAGGTCTGGATCGTCCGGGACGGCACGGTGACCCAGGAGCGCTTCGACCCGCGGGACGTCGGCATCGAACTGGTGCCCGTGGAGGCGCTGCGAGGCGGTGACGCCTCGTACAACGCCGAGGTGGCCCGGCGCGTGCTGGACGGAGAGAAGGGGCCCGTACGGGACGCCGTCCTGCTGAACTCCGCGGCGGCGCTGGTGGCCCTGAGGCCGGGCCCGGGCACCTTCGCCGAACAGATCCGGGCCGGTATGGACCGCGCGGCGGAGTCGATCGACTCCGGGTCCGCCAAGCGCACGCTGGAGCGCTGGGTGACCGTCAGCAACGCCTGAGACCCGGGCCTCCCGTCGCAAGGCGCAGTCCACGATCCGGACTGCGCCTTGCGCGTGGAAGATCGTGTGGCAGGATGCTGAACCAGGTCATGAGTGACAGCCATGTGGCCCCGGCCGGCTGTCCGGCAACCCTCCGTCCGTGGCGGGGTGCCCCGGGTGAAGACCAGGCCGTAGGCAGCGAGGCCTACGGCAAGCGCGGACCCCTCGCACTCCTTCGAGTGGACACAGTCCAGGGGTCCTGGTCGACGAGGGAGCCTTCCGTGAGCAAGCGAATGCGCTAGGGCCTGTCGCCTTCGAGGCCGCAGAGCCCCGCCACCGCGCTTTCCCCCTTCACCCTTCCCCACGCTCGAGCCATGTCTGCTCGCGTGGTGATTTCGCCTGCTTTCACGGGAGTTCACCCATGTCCGTTTCCACCGTTTCCGCCGTCTCCGCCGACCAGTCCGTCTGTTCCCCGCTGCCCGTGCTGGGCCGGGACGTCACCGTTCCGCTCGTCACCGGCGGGGAGGTCACCTACGCGGCGCTCGACTACGCGGCCAGCGCGCCCGCCCTCCAGCGCGTCTGGGACGACGTGGCGGCGTACGCGCCCTACTACGGCAGCGTCCACCGCGGCGCCGGCTACCTCTCCCAGCTCTCCACCGACCTGTTCGAGAACGCCCGGAAGACGGTCGCGGAGTTCCTGGACTGCCGTGCGGAGGACCAGGTGGTCTTCACCCGGTCCACCACCGACTCCCTGAACCTGCTCGCCCGCGCGCTGCCCGCGGACTGCCAGGTCTTCGTCTTCGAGACCGAGCACCACGCCTCGCTGCTTCCGTGGCGGGACGCGCGGGTGACCTGCCTCGACGCCCCGCGCACCCCGGAGCGGGCCGTGGCGACCCTGGAGCGGGCCCTCGCCGGCCGCGACTCCCACGGCCCGGCCCTGGTGTGCGTCACCGGAGCCTCCAACGTCACCGGCGAGCTGTGGCCCGTACGGGAGCTGGCCGCCGCCGCCCACGCGCACGGCGCCCGGATCGTCCTGGACGCCGCCCAGCTCGCCCCGCACCACCCGGTGTCCGTCCGAGACCTCGACGTCGACTGGGTCGCCTTCTCCGGTCACAAGCTGTACGCCCCCTTCGGCTCCGGCGTCCTGGCCGGCCGCGCCGACTGGCTGCGCGAGGCCGAGCCGTACCTCGCGGGCGGCGGCGCGAGCCGTACGGTGGCGCGGCGCGCCGACGGGTCCGTGGACGTGAGCTGGCACGAGTCGGCCGCCCGCCACGAGGCAGGCTCCCCGAACGTCATCGGCGCCTACGCCGTCGCCTCGGCCTGCACGGCGCTGACCGAGGCCGGCTTCGACGACCTCGTCGCGCGCGAGCGGTACCTGATCCGCAAGGTGCGGGCGGGTCTCGCCGAGGTACCCGAGGTCAGGGTGCTGTCCCTGTTCGGCGACGACGCCCCGCGGGTCGGCGTGATCTCCTTCGTCGTGGCGGGCTGGAACAGCTCCCACTTCGCCGCCGCCCTCTCCGCCGAGTACGGCATCGGCGTCCGCGACGGCCTCTTCTGCGCCCACCCCCTGGTCCGCACCCTGCTGGGCGGCGATCCGCAGAGCCAGGGCGAGTGCGGCGCGCCCGAGGCCGCCCCGGGCGAGAAGTCCCTCAACGCCATCCGCGTGAGCTTCGGCGCGGGCACGCCCGACGAGCACGTGGACCGCTTCGTGGCGGCGGTGCGTGAGCTGGTCAGGGACGGCGCGAAGTGGACGTACCGCACGGAGGACGGCCGCTGCGTGCCCGCGGTGTGATCCGCGCGCTCAGGAGCCCGGGCGGTCAGGAGTCCAGCCCGATGGCGAACGCCGCCTCCAGGTCGTGCTGCGAGTAGGTGCGGAAGGCCACGTGCGTGTCCGTCCCCTCGACGCCAGGGATCTTGCTGATCCGCCCCGGGATGACCTCCGCCAGGTCCTCGTGCTGCCGCACCCGGACCATGGCGATCAGGTCGTAGGTGCCGGTGACGGAGAAGACCTCGCTGACCGAGTCCAGTGAGGCGATCTGCTCGGCGATCTCGGGGATCCGGTCCACGCTGGTCTTGATGAGGACGATCGCGGTGATCACGGCTGGTTCTCTCCCTCGGGGGCCGGAGCAGGGGCGGCCTTCACTCTAGTCTTCCGGCCGAACCAGGCCCACGCGCAGGCGAAGCCCAGGGCGAAGCCCACCACGTGGGCCAGGTAGGCGACCTGCGGTCCCTCGGTGGCGCGGCCGGCGGCCAGCCACTGGAGGGCCGCCCAGAAGGGAAGCACCACCCACGCGGGAAAGCGCAGCGGCAGGAAGAACAGGAACGGGAAGAGACTGGTCACCCGGGCGCTGGGGAACAGGTAGAGAAACGCGCCGAGGACCGCCGAGATCGCGCCCGAGGCCCCCACCAGGCTCTGTCCGGAGTCGGCGTTGGCGACCGCGTAGCCCACCAGGGCCAGGTAGCCGCAGCCGGCGTAGAACAGCGTGAACCGGACGCGGCCCATGCGTTCCTCGGTCATCGCACCGAAGACGTAGAGGAAGAGCATGTTGCCGAGCAGGTGCACCCAGCTGCCGTGCACGAACAGGGCCGTCGCGGGGGTGAGGGCGGCCCGGAGCGAGCCGGTGAACAAATCGTCGGGGATCACGCCCCACCGCCGGAAGTAGGCCCGCTGGGCGAGCAGCAGCGCGTCCCCCGTGCCGTAGGAGGGATTGAGGCCCGCCGCCGGGCCGGCCACGAAGATCAGACAGCACAGGACGATCAGGGCGCACGTCACCGGCGCCTGCATGCTCCGTACCGCCCTGGCCGCCCGGACCGTCCGGGCGGCCACCGTGAACCTGTTGCCGATCATGTGCACAGAGCATGGCGTAACCGGACGCAACCGCACAGACCGCCTCGCCGCCGTGGACGGACCGGCGCCGAGTAGCCGCCAGGCCGTAGGGTTACGTGCCACACGCCCAGGGAAGCTGGCGCGTCATGGACACAGAAGGAAGCGAACAGTCACGATGACGGTTCCCCTGCCGACCGCCACGACCCGGTGGCGCTGCACCCTGTGCGGCAACCTCACCCGCTTCGACGTGACCCGCTCGTCGAAGGTCGTGGAGTACGTCCACCTCGACCTGGCGGGAGAGCCGCAGGTCGAGGAGCGCGAGGTGGTCAGTGAGACGATCGAGTCGGTGCGCTGCCGCTGGTGCAACGCCGTGGACCAGGTGGAACTCGTGGACAGGCCGGGCGCCGGCTCCTGAGCGGAGTGGGCCCGCACAGGCGACCCCGCGGGGGTCCGTGAAGCGCAGAGGCATCGAGGCATTGAGGCATTGGGGTGACGGATGGTGGAGACACAAGGCGGGGGGCCGGGCGACGGCGCCGCCGAGGTGCTCGACCGTCCCCTGCCCGACGGAGTGCGCCGCCGGGTCGTCCAGATCGTCTCGGACGCCTTCGGCGCGCTGACGTTCGCCGAGCTGCCCGCGCAGCTGCGGCAGTATGCCCGGTTCACGCCGAGTCGCCGGGCGAAGTTCGCGGGCAACGCGATGGCGTCCGCGCTGGAGACCGATCCACTGTTCCGCCAGCGTATCGGCGAGAAGTTCAAAGAGGACCAGCCGGAGCTGTCGGGCGCTCTCGACTCCGGCTCGCCGCCCCCGGCCGCGGATCCGCTCGACGTGGCGGCCGCGGCCTACGTGCTGCGCCCGCCGGGCTGGGTGAAGCTGGTCGCCGCCGCGGGTGAGGAGGCCCAGCGGGCGGACGCCGAGCGCGCCGACGAGGAGAGCCGAGCCGAACTGGAGCGGCTGCGCGCCGAGCTGGCGGCTGCCCGCGAACAGACCCGCGCCGACACCGAGCGGCTGCGGGCCGAGCTGGACGCCGCCAGGAAAGAGGCCGAGTCGCTGCATCGCAAGCTGCGGGCCGCGCACAGCGACGTCAAGCGCGGTGAGGCCGCGCTGCGCAAAGTACGGGGCGACATCGAGGCCGTGCGGGCCGAGGGGCAGGCGCAGGTGTCGGCCGCCGAGAGCGAGGCCCGGCGGCTCAAGTCGCGTCTGGGGGAGGCGGAGGCCGCGCTGGAGGCGGCCCGCAGGGCGGCCCGCGAGGGGCGCAGCGTGGAGGACATGCGGGTCCGGCTGCTGCTGGACACCGTCCTCGACGCGGCCCAGGGGCTGCGCCGGGAGCTGGCGCTGCCGCCGGTGTCGGTGCGGCCGGCGGAGACCGTGGACGCGGTCGAGCCGGGCCGGATGACCCCCAAGGACATCGCCACCCGCGCGCTGTCCGAGCACGACCCGGCGATCCTCGACCAGTTGCTCGCCCTGCCGCAGGCCCATCTGGTCGTCGACGGCTACAACGTCACCAAGACCGGCTATCCGCAGATGCCGCTGGAGAAGCAGCGGCTCAGGCTGCTGGGGCAGCTCTCGCAGCTCGCCGCGCAGACCGGCGCCGAGGTCACCTGTGTCTTCGACGGGGCCGAGCTGGTCGCGCCGGTGCTCCTCGCGCCGCCGCGCGGTGTGCGGGTGCTGTTCTCCAAGCCGGGGGTCACCGCGGACGAGCTGATCCGTCAGCTGGTGCGGGCCGAACCGCCCGGCCGGCCGGTGATCGTCGCCTCGACCGACCGCGAGGTCGCCGACGGGATCGCGAAGGCGGGGGCGCGGCCGGTGGCCTCGGCGATGCTGCTGAAGCGGCTCTCGCGCGGCTGAAACCGGACGTAGGGAACGTAGGCCTCAAGCGCAACATACGGGAGCCATTCCCGAATTGACCGGAAGCGTCACGCAACGCAGGGTCAAGTGGTCCTCACTGCTGGTGAGTTATGGGCAAAGAATGAAGCGAGTGGTGGGATTTTCGGCCCGAGGATTTGAATTCATCACGATGAGGTCACTAGGGTCGAGCCTCGAACCTCCGAGCGGGTGATCACTCAGAAGAAGGAGCTCGCTTCCGTGGCGTCCCACCGTCGACCCAAGCAACCCAGCCGTGCGCGCGTGACTGTGCTCACCACCGTGGCGGCAGCGGCCGTAGCCGTCAGTGCCCAGGCCGCCAATGCCGCCCCGAGCGCGAAGCCGAGCAAGGACGAGGTCAAGTCCAAGGTCGACGAGCTCTACGAGCAGGCGGAGCAGGCCACCGAGAAGTACAACGGGGCCAAGGAGAAGCAGGAGAAGCTCCAGAAGGAGATCTCCACCATCCAGGACAACGTCGCCCGCGGCCAGCAGGAGCTCAACAAGCTCCGCGACGGCCTCGGTTCGATGGCCGCCGGCCAGTACCGCACCGGCGGGATAGACCCCTCGCTCCAGCTCTTCCTGTCCGCCGACCCGGACGACTACCTCGACAAGGCCTCCACGCTCGACCAGTTGAGCGGCCAGCAGGTCGAGGCGCTGAAGAAGATCCAGGACAAGCAGCGCGAGCTCACCCAGGAGCGGTCCGAGGCCTCCTCGAAGCTCAAGGACCTCGCCGCCACCCGCACCGAGCTGGGCAACAAGAAGAAGGAAGTCCAGGGCAAGCTCGCCGAGGCGCAGCGGCTCCTGAACAGCCTCACCGCCGCGGAGAAGGCCGCGCTCGCCGCCGAGCAGGCCAGGGCCAGCCGGGCCTCCGCCGACCGCGTGCAGCTGGGCAATTCCACCCCCGCCTCCGGCCGGGCCGGCGCCGCGTTCTCCGCCGCCCAGACCAAGATCGGCTCGCCGTACGTCTACGGCGCCACCGGCCCGTCCTCCTACGACTGCTCGGGTCTGACCTCCTGGGCCTACGCCCAGGCCGGTGTCGGGATCCCGCGCACCTCCCAGGCGCAGGCCAACGCGGGCACCCGGATCTACTCGCAGAGCCAGCTCCAGGTCGGCGACCTGGTCATCTTCTACGGCGACCTGCACCACGTCGGCCTCTACGCGGGCAACGGCCAGGTGCTGCACGCCCCGCGCACCGGCACCGTCGTGCGCTACGAGTCGATCAACAACATGCCCTTCCAGTTCGGCGTCCGCATCTGACGCCACCCCGGGAGCACGCCTCGTGCTCGCCCGAACGAGCGAATCCCGGCACCCCACGGTGACCCCGCGCCCCGCCGATGACCTGCGTCAGAGGCGGGGCGCCCGTGTGCGGTGCCCCCTCCGCGGCTTTGGCCGCCGTGTGTCCGCGCGGCTACTGTCTGGCGCGTTTCCCACCGGCCGGGCGCTCGGCGCCCCGGTCCCGGGAAGCGGTCAGTGTCCGCCAGTGGAGGGAGTACGGCTTCCCGTGGGGTCTCATCGCCGCCCGGCACCGTCCGGGTTCGACCGGGGCGCAGGTGCCGCGTTCTGCGTTCTGTCCGCCGCGGCCGCCGCCCTCGGCGCCGTTCCGGCCACCTCGGCCGTCGCCGCTCCGCACGGCGACGCCCGGTCCGAGGTCGACCGCCTCTACCAAGAGGCCGAGAAGGCGACCGAGGCCTTCGACAAGGCCGGCGAGCGCGCCGACCTCCTGCGCACCCGGGTACGCGACTTCCAGGACCGCATCGCCCGACGGCAGCAGCGCGTCAACGACCTCAGGGAGTCGCTGGGTTCGCTGGCCGGAGCCCAGTACCGCTCCGGCTTCGACCCGTCGATCGCCCTGCTGTTCTCCCGCGACCCGGCCGACTACCTCGACAAGGCCGCCACGCTCGACCGGATCACCGCCCACCAGGCCGGCGAACTGAAGGACCTGCGGCGGGCGCTGCGCGAACTCTCCCAGGACCGCGCCGAGGCCAACCGCGCCCTCGCCGAACTGGACAAGAACCGCAAGGCGGTCGCGACCCACAAGCGGACGGTCGAGCAGAAGCTCGCCAGGGCCCGCCGACTCCTCGGCTCCCTGTCCCCGTCGGAGCGCGAGGCCTACGAGCGGGCCTCCCGCTCCGGCCGCGAGGACATCTTCCCCGGCCTCGACGCCGGACCGGCCGCCTCCGCCCGCGCGGCCGCCGCCCTCGCCGCCGCCCGCTCCGCCCTCGGCCGTCCTTACATCTGGGGCGCCAACGGGCCCAGGGGATTCGACTGTTCGGGCCTGCTGCAGTGGTCGTACGCGCAGGCCGGAGTGCATCTGCCGCGCACCTCGCAGGAGCAGCGCAACGCGGGCCGGCGGATCCCGCTGTCCCAGGCCAGGCCCGGCGACCTGATCGTCTACCGCTCCGACGCCGGCCATGTCGCGATGTACGCGGGCGACGGCCGGGTGATCCACGCGCCGCATCCAGGCGCTCCGGTGCGCTACGACCCGGTGAACATGATGCCGATCTCGTCGGTCACCAGGGTCTGACGGCCGTCCCGGTGCCGCCGTACGATCGGGAAATGGCTGGTCGTGGGCGGGTGTCGAAATCCTCGGTGACGGTGGTGTGCCTGCTGCTCGCGTCCCTGACGGCCTGCGGCGGGCCGTCCGCGGCCGACACCGCGAAGGCGGAGGTGCAGCGGGTGCTCGACCGGCGGGCCGCGGCGGTCCTGCACCACGACGCGGCGGCGTACGCCGCCACCGGGGCCCGGGACCCGTACCCACGGCTGCGGGCCGTCCCGCTGACGGACTGGTCCTACCGGCTGAAGAGCCTGCGCCGCAGCGGCGACACCGCGGTCGCGCAGGCCGAACTGCGCTACCGGGTCACCGGGTACGACAAGGCGCCCGTCACCGCCGGGCGCATGCTGACCCTGTCCACCGGCGCCGACGGGAAGTGGTACGTCGACTCCGACCGGCCGGAGAAGAAGTCCGCCGAGCAGCTGTGGGACCAGGGCACGGTCTCGGTGGTGCGCGGGCGGCGCAGCCTCGTGCTCGGCGTCGGACACGGCGACACGGTCCTGCGCGGCTACGCGGGCCTGGCCGACCGCGCGATACCCGCGGTGTCGGACGCGTGGGGCACGGACTGGAGCCGGCAGGTCGTCCTGCTGGTCCCCAAGTCCCTGGAGGGCATGGCCGGACTGCTCGGCTCGCCCGCCTCCAACTACCGCGGGATCGCCGCCGTCACCACCGGCGAGACCGGGGGCGCGGGCCGGGCGCCCGCGGACCGGATCATCGTCAACCCCGCCGCCTACGGCATGCTCGGATCGCTCGGCAGGCAGGTCGTCCTCACCCACGAGACGACCCATGTCGCCACCCGCGCCCACACCAACGCCGCCACCCCGCTGTGGCTCTCCGAGGGCTACGCCGACTGGGTCGGCTACCGCGGTACCGGCCGCCCCCCGGACCAGGTCGCGCCCGAACTGCGGCGCGCCGTGACCGACGGGGGTGTTCCCGCCGCCCTGCCGTCCGACGAGGACTTCGGGTTCGCCGGCGATCCGTCCCGGCTCGCCCGGGCCTACGAGAGCGGCTGGATGGCCTGCCGCATGATCGCCGACCAGTGGGGCGAGCGGCGCCTCGACGACTTCTACCGCTCCGTCGGCGCGCACGGCACCCGCGAGGGCGCGGTCGAGAACGCCCTGCGGAAGGTCCTCGGCACCACCCTGGACGGGTTCACCGAGCAGTGGCGCGCGTACCTCGTGCGTCAACTGGGCTGATCGAGCCGGGCGGTGGGCCGGGCGGCCCGGTCCGGCGGCCGCGTAAGGGGCGCGGCGGTGACCGTCGAGCGCCACAGGGCCCGGCAGGCGGTCACGCCCGCGGCCACCAGCAGGCCGTTGCGCAGCAGCAGGAGGGTGACGCCGAGGCTGTCGCTCGCGACGACGTGCGTGAAGTACACCGGGAACTCCAGGGCCGTCACCGGGGCCGCCGCCAGGACGAGGCCGGCCGGCAGCCGCATGCCGTCGTCCGGGAAGCACAGGCAGACGGCGGCCAGCCCGATCAGCCACACCAGGTACTGGGGGCTGAGGACCCGGCTGGTGACCGTGAACAGCAGTACGGCCGTGAACGCGGCCTGGGCGGCTGTGTGCGGGCGGAAGCGGCGGGCCCGCAGCCGCCACAGCAGCAGCCAGCCGAAGGCGGCCGCGGTCAGGGCCAGGGACGCGGTGCTCACCACGTCGGTGTACGGGCCGACGAACTCCAGCGAGCCATAGGTGAGCAGCACCTGTCCGTTCCAGCCGAAGTACCGCGCCACGTGGAGGACGAGCGCGGCCGGCGACTCCACCTCCAGGCCCCGGTCGCGCTGCGCGGTCACGAAGGACAGGGCGTCGGGCATGGTGAGCGCGAACAGCGAGGCGAGCGCCGCCGCGGTCACCGCCGCCGCCGTCCAGGCGCGGCGCCCGGCCGCGCCCCGCAGGCCCGGCAGCAGCAGGACCGGCCACACCTTCAGCAGCGCCCCGAAGCCGGCCAGCGCGCCCATCGCACGCGGGTGGCGGAGGCCCGCGAGCAGCGCGGCCACGGCCACCGCGGTCACCATCACGTCGTAGCGCGCGTACAGGATCGGGCCGAGCAGGGGCGTGCCCGCCGTCCAGACCCAGGCACCGCGCAGCGGCCGGCCGGGCCGCCGCCCGGCGTACAGCAGCAGGCACAGCACCGCCAGGTCGGCCAGCAGGGCCAGCACGTGGAAGGCCGCGGTG
This sequence comes from Streptomyces sp. NPDC047453, assembly GCF_040643155.1. Lineage (NCBI taxonomy): Bacteria > Bacillati > Actinomycetota > Actinomycetes > Kitasatosporales > Streptomycetaceae > Streptomyces > Streptomyces sp. NPDC047453. The sequence goes on from NZ_JBEYTS010000001.1 coordinate 535,832, forward strand.
TAGCCGAGGAAGGGCAGGGCGGCGGGGGAGAGGATCGCCAGCGCGGCGCCGGGTGGGTACTGCCAGGTGACGTCGTCGACGGGGAAGCCACCCTGCCGCAGCACCTCGTACCAGCCCCGGTAGATCACCGACACGTCCGCGGTGACGTCTTCCGCCCCCGCGAGCACGAACACCTTGAACACGAAGAGCACCAGCACGGCCCGACTGGCGCCCCAGACGACCAGCACCCCGGCGAGCCTCCGCCGGGTACCTGTCCCGTCCACCTCGGTCCTCTCCCGTGAGCCCGACCGGTCCGTCCGGTACGCGCGGTTCCTGCTGCGGGGCACATGATCTCCCGGATGGTCGGTGCGGGGCGGGTGGCATGGCCGTGGCCGGGCGTCCCGGTCGCGTTCGGTAGGGTCGGCCGGTGTGCGTAAGACCCTCATCGTGACCAACGACTTTCCGCCCCGGCCGGGTGGTATCCAGGCGTTTCTGCACAATATGGCGTTGCGGCTGGACCCGGAGCGAGTGGTCGTCTACGCCTCCACCTGGAAGCGGGGCCGGGAGGGTGCCGAGGCGACGGCCGCGTTCGACGCGGCGCAGCCCTTCACCGTCGTACGCGACCGCACGACGATGCTGCTGCCGACGCCGGGCGCGACCCGGCGCGCGGTCGGGCTGCTGCGCGAACACGGCTGCACCGCGGTGTGGTTCGGGGCGGCGGCGCCGCTCGGGCTGATGGCGCCGGCCCTGCGGAGGGCGGGCGCCGAGCGGCTGGTGGCCACCACCCACGGGCACGAGGCGGGGTGGGCGCAACTGCCAGCAGCGCGCGGACTCCTGCGCCGCGTCGGGGAGTCGACGGACACCATCACCTACCTCGGCGAGTACACCTGCTCCCGGATCGCCGCCGCGCTGACGCCCGAGGCGGCCGGCCGGATGGTGCAACTGCCCCCGGGCGTGGACGAGAAGGTGTTCCACCCCGGCTCGGGCGGTGACGAGGTGCGAGCCCGGCTCGGGCTCACCGACCGGCCGGTGGTCGTGTGCGTCTCACGGCTGGTCAGGCGCAAGGGACAGGACACGCTGATCCGGGCCATGCCCCGGATCCTGGCCGCCGAACCGGACACTGTGCTGCTGATCGTCGGCGGCGGCCCGTACGAGACGGAACTGCGCGCCCTGGCGGCGCGGACCGGGGTGTCCGGCTCCGTGCGCTTCACGGGCGCGGTGCCCTGGGCCGAGCTGCCCGCGCACTACGGCGCCGGCGACGTCTTCGCCATGCCCTGCCGCACCCGGCGCGGCGGACTCGACGTCGAGGGGCTCGGCATCGTCTACCTGGAGGCGTCCGCGACCGGGCTGCCCGTCGTCGCCGGGGACTCCGGCGGCGCCCCCGACGCGGTGCTCGACGGCGAGACCGGTTGGGTCGTGCGCGGCGGCTCCCCCGAGGAGGCCGCCGACCGCGTCGTCACGCTCCTGGGAGACGCCGAACTGCGCCGCCGCATGGGGGAGCGCGGACGCTCCTGGGTCGAGGAGAGGTGGCGGTGGGACCTGCTGGCCCAGCGGCTCCAGGAACTGCTGTAGGGGAGCGGCGCGCTACTTGGCGTAGAGCGCCTCGATCTCGTCCGCGAAGTCCTGCGCCACCACGTTCCGCTTGAGCTTCAGCGACGGGGTGAGGTGACCCGAGTCCTCCGTGAGCTGGGAGGGCAGGATGCGGAACTTCCGCACCGACTCCGCCTTCGACACCGCGGCGTTGCCGTCGTCGACCGCCGCCTGGATCGCCGCGTTCAGGTCCGGGTCGTCGCGCAGCGCCGCCGCCGTGGAGTCCGCCGGCTTGCCGTGCTCGGCGCACCAGCGGCGCAGGAACTCCTCGTCGAGGGTGACCAGCGCGCCCACGAACGGCCGCCCGTCGCCGACCACCATGCACTCCGCGACCAGCGCGTGCGCGCGGATCCGGTCCTCGATCACGGCCGGGGCGACGTTCTTGCCGCCCGCGGTGACGATGATCTCCTTCTTGCGGCCGGTGATCCTGAGGTAGCCGTCCTCGTCGAGGGTGCCGATGTCACCGGTGTGGAACCAGCCGTCGGCCAGCGCCTCCCGGGTCGCGCCGGGGTTGTTCCAGTACTCCTTGAACAGGTGCTCGCCGTGCAGCAGCACCTCCCCGTCGTCCGCGATGCGGATCACCGAGCCGGGCAGCGGCTGGCCGACCGTGCCGATCTTCTGCCGGTCCCAGGGGTTGAAGGCGGTCGCCGCGCAGGACTCGGTCAGGCCGTAGCCCTCCAGCACCGTGAAGCCGATACCGCGGTAGAAGTGCCCGAGGCGCTCGCCGAGCGGGGCGCCGCCGGAGATGGCGTACTCCCCGCGCCCGCCGAGCACCGCGCGCAGCTTGCTGTAGACCAGCTTGTCGAACACCTTGTGCTTGATCCGCAGCCCGAGCGAGGGGCCCGAGGGGCTGTCCAGCTCCTTGCTGTAGGCGATCGCCGTGTCGGCCGCCTTGTCGAAGATCCGGCCCTTGCCGTCCCCCTGCGCCTTGGCGCGCGCCCCGTTGTAGACCTTCTCGAAGACCCTCGGGACACCGAGGATCAGCGTGGGGCGGAACGCGGCCAGCTCGTCGGTGAGGTTCTTGATGTCCGGGACGCAGCCCAGCTTGATCGGCGCCATCATCGGGGCGACCTGGACCAGCCGGCCGAAGACGTGCGCCAATGGCAGGAAGAGCAGCACCGAGCACTCGCCGGTGCGGAACAGCGGGCGCAACCGCTCCACGACGTTGCCGCACTCGGCGAAGAAGGCGCGGTGGGTGAGTACGCAGCCCTTGGGCCGGCCGGTGGTGCCGCTGGTGTACACGATGGTCGCCGGGTCGTCGGCCTTCGCCAGCGAGCCGCGCTCCTCCACCATGGCGTCGCTGATGTCCCGCCCGGCCCGGCCGAGCTCCTCGATCCCGCCGTCCTCGATCTGCCAGACGCTCTTCAGCGCGGGCAGCGTGTCGCGCACCGCGTCGACGGCGGCGGCGTGCTGGTCCAGCTCCACGACGCAGGCGGTCGCGCCCGAGTCGCCGAGGATCCACCGCACCTGCTCCGGCGAACTGGTCTCGTACACCGGCACGGTGACCGCGCCCGCGCTCCAGATCGCGAAGTCCAGCAGTGTCCACTCGTAGCGCGTACGGGACATCAGGCCCACCCGGTCGCCGGGCTGGATGCCGGAGGCGATCAGGCCCTTGGCGGCGGCGTGCACCTCGGCGAGGAAGGCCCGTGCCGTGACGTCCCGCCAGGCGCCGTCCACCTTGCGCGCGATGACGGCGACGTCGGGATGCTGCGCGGCGTTTCTGCGGACGATATCGGTCAGATTCCCGTCCGCAGGGACCTCGTACAGAGCCGGAAGGCTGAACTCGCGCAAGACTGCTGCTCCTCATAGGGCGCCGGCGCCACGACGTTGTTGAAATCCAGAAACGACTGGACGGGCCGGACGTTACCCGTCGGTATGCTTCTTCGACAGGGGGACCCGGCGAGATGTTCGCTGCGTCACACGGATCGATGTTCCCCTGCGCACAGTAGTCGACCCGCCGAATGACCGGCCAGTAACGCCGTTTCCGGCCGCCACTGTTCACGTATGCCACGCCCGCCTACGCTTGATCGTCATGGCACCCACACCGGCCCGTCACGGCAGAACGCGCATCCATGTGGTCAGCGACGTGCACGGCAACGCGCGCGACCTGGCCCGGGCCGGAGAGGGCGCCGACGCCCTGGTGTGCCTCGGCGACCTGATCCTCTTCCTCGACTACGCCGACCACTCGCGCGGGATCTTCCCCGACCTGTTCGGCGTGGAGAACGCCGACCGCATCGTCGCGCTGCGCACCGCCCGCCGCTTCGCCGAGGCACGCGAGTTCGGCGCCCGGCTGTGGGCGGGCATCGACGGCGACCGGGTCACGCTGATGGAGCAGGCGGTGCGCAAGCAGTACGCGGAACTCTTCGCCGCGTTCCCCAGCCCGACGTACGCCACCTACGGCAACGTCGACATGCCGGCCCTGTGGCAGGAGTACGCACGCGAGGGCACCACCGTGCTCGACGGGCAGCGGGTGGAGATCGGCGGCCGTGTCTTCGGCTTCGTCGGCGGCGGCCTGCGCACCCCCATGCGCACCCCCTTCGAGATCGGCGACGAGGAGTACGCGGCGAAGATCGAGGCGGTCGGCGAGGTCGACGTACTGTGCACGCACATCCCGCCCGAGGTGCCGGAACTCGTCTACGACACCGTCGCGCGCCGCTTCGAACGGGGCAGCCGCGCCCTGCTGGAGGCCATCCGCCGCACCCGGCCCCGGTACGCCCTCTTCGGCCATGTCCACCAGCCGCTGGTACGGCGGATGCGGATCGGCGCGACCGAATGCGTGAACGTGGGGCACTTCGCCGGGAGCGGCCGGCCCTGGGTGCTCGAATGGTGAGCGTTCCGGCCGATCGCGCAGGTGGGGGTGGAGTCCGGCGGTCGGGCGCGCGGTAGCCTTCACGCTGCACACACATGCGCACGAGGAGCGCACCACCGGCCTCACCCGGCCGCACTACCGGCCCGCATCTGGAGGAGCCACGGCGATGGCGGAACACACCAGCTCGAGCATCACGATCGAGGCGCCACCGGCCGAGGTCATGGAGGTGATCGCCGACTTCGCCCGCTACCCCGACTGGACCGGCGAGGTGAAGGAGGCCGAGGTCCTCAAGACCGACGACCAGGGCCGTGCCCATCAGGTCCGCCTCGTCATGGACGCGGGCGCCATCAAGGACGACCAGACCCTCGCGTACACCTGGACCGGTGACCACGAGGTCTCCTGGACCCTGGTGAAGTCCCAGATGCTGCGCTCCCTGGACGGCTCCTACGTCCTCAGGCCCGCGGGCGTGTACGCCACCGAGGTGACCTACCGCCTCACCGTCGACGTCAAGATCCCGATGCTCGGCATGATCAAGCGCAAGGCCGAGAAGGTCATCATCGACCGCGCGCTCGCGGGCCTGAAGAAGCGCGTGGAGTCGGGCGAGAAGTAGGGCCCGAACGGCCCGCGGGCGCTCCCGCGCCGACAGCGGGGACGCACCCGCGACACGCGTCGCAGGGCGCCTGCCGCGAGGGAGCCGCAGGGCGCGCCGCCGACACCGGCGGAGGGCGCCCGTGGGCGACCGAGCCGTCAAAGCCAGCTACCGTTCAACGTCATGCGCACCCTCCTGATCACGGGTCCGGGCGGCAGCGGCCGTACGACCGTTTCCGCCGCCACCGCCCTGACCGCCGCCCGTGACGGCGTCGACACCCTCGTGCTCAGCGCCGACCGTACGGACTCCCTCGGCGCGGCGCTCGGGGTGCCGACGGGTGCGGAGCCGGCGCCCGTCGCGCCGCGGCTGACCGCCTGGCGCCCCGACGCGGCGGCCGGCTTCCGGGCCGACCTCACCGCCTTCCAGGACCGCGCGGGCAACGTACTGGACCTCCTCGGGGCCTCCCGCCTGGACACCGAGGAGGTCACCCCGCTGCCGGGCGCCGAGGAACTCGCCCTGCTGCGCGCGCTGCGCGACGCGGCCCTGTCGGAGCGGTTCGAGCTGCTGGTCGTCGACCTGCCTCCGGTGCCGCAGGCACTCGCCCTGCTCGCGCTGCCCGAGGAGCTGCGCCGCTATCTGCGCCGGCTGCTCCCGCCCGAGCGGCAGGCGGCCCGCGCCCTGCGGCCGGTGCTCGGCCGTCTCGCCGGTGTCCCCATGCCGGCCGAGTGGCTGTACGAGACGGCGGCACGCTGGGACGTCGAACTGGCCGCCGTGGCCGCGGTCCTCGCCGACCGCGGCACCCGCGTACGCCTGGTCGCAGAGCCCGGCCCGGCCGGCGCCGACGCGGTCCGGAGCGCCGCCCTGGGCCTGGCCGTGCGCGGGCTGGCCGTGGAGTGCCTGGTCGCCGGCCGGGTCCTGCCGGAGACCGCCGCGGACTCCTGGCTCGCCGGGCCGGTCGCACAGCAGCGCAAGACCCTCGACGAGTGGCGGGAGACGTACGCCGTCCACTCGGCCGCCCACCTGGGCCGGGACCCGCGCGGCCTGGACGATCTCGCCGCCCTCGCCGTGCCCGGCGCGAGCCCGGCGAGCGAGCCGGTCGAGTGGCCCGTGACCGACCGGCTCGCCGAGGACGGGGTCCTCGTGTGGCACATCCCGCTGCCCGGCGCCATACGCGAGGAACTGGACCTCATCCGGCTCGGCGACGAACTCGCGCTCACCGCCGGGCCGTTCCGCCGGGTCGTACCGCTGCCCTCGGCGCTGCGCCGGTGCACCGTCGACGGGGCCGCCCTGCGCGACGGCGAGCTGCGGGTCCGGTTCGCGCCGGACCCCGCGCTGTGGCCCCGCGAGAGATGAAGCGCGTACCGCCGTTCGGGTAACGTCGTAGGGACGAACCGTAGTCAGGAGTCCGCCATGAGCGAAGAGCGCCCACCGTCCGACGCCGCTCGGGACGACGCCGCTCAGGAGGAGCCCGGCGGCCGCGGGGACACCCCCCGTTCGAGCGCAGCCGGGAGTGCGGGGGAGCGGCGCGCCACGGACGCCGACGCGTGGTCCACGGCCTGCGCGGAGGACCTCGCCGCGGAGCAGGCCCGCCGCCGCGGGCGGTACGGACCGCCGCCGGGCTCGGCCGCCGAGGAACTGCGCAAGTTCGTCGACACCGTCGCCGACAGGCTGTCGTCGCTCCAGGCGCCGCTGCTGGGCGCCCTCGCCGGACCTGCGGCCGAGCAGGTGGTGCGGCAGATGGTCCAGCAGGCCAAGGCGGCCGTCGAGCCGGTCGTGGAGCGCAACCCCGAGGTCTTCGAACACCTGGCGGCGGCCGGCGGCGAACTCCTCGCCGCGTACCGCTCGGCCGTCGAGTCCCAGGAGCGTCGCTGGACGTCGTCCGGCACGGGCGAGTCCCCGCGGGACGAACTCGGCGAGCCGGACACCGGCTCCGACGACCGCCGCGACCCCGGTGAGGGCACCGGCGGCGGCGAGCGCATCGACCTGGACTGACCGGACTGACAGGACTGACAGGACTGACAGGACCGACCGACCGGCCGGACGACTTGGACCACCGTCCGGACGACGCGAATCCGACGGCAGGGCCTCGGGTACGGTTGCCGTAGCGGGGCTCGACCGGAACTGAGGGATTCATGGGACTCACCATCGGCGTCGACATCGGCGGCACGAAGATCGCGGCCGGCGTGGTCGACGAGGAGGGCAACATCCTCTCGACCTTCAAGGTGCCGACCCCCGGTACGCCCGAGGCCATCGTGGACGCCATCGCCTCGGCGGTGGAGGGCGCACGCGCGGGGCACGAGATCGTCGGTGTGGGCATCGGCGCCGCCGGATACGTCAACCGGCAGCGCTCCACGGTCTACTTCGCGCCCAACATCGACTGGCGCAACGAGCCGCTGAAGGAGGAGGTCGAGGCGCGCGTCGGCCTGCCGGTCGTCGTGGAGAACGACGCCAACGCCGCGGCCTGGGGCGAGTACAAGTTCGGCGCCGGCAAGGGCCACCGCAACGTCATCTGCATCACGCTCGGCACCGGCCTGGGCGGCGGCATCGTCATCGGCAACAAGCTGCGCCGCGGCCACTTCGGCGTGGCCGCCGAGTTCGGCCACATCCGGATGGTCCCGGACGGCCTGCTGTGCGGCTGCGGCTCGCAGGGCTGCTGGGAGCAGTACGCCTCCGGGCGCGCCCTGGTGCGGTACGCCAAGCAGCGCGCCAACGCCGCCCCCGAGAGCGCGGAGGTGCTGCTCGCCCTCGGTGACGGCACCCCCGACGGCATCGAGGGCAAGCACATCTCCGTGGCCGCCCGCCAGGGCTGCCCGGTGGCCGTCGACTCCTACCGCGAGCTGGCCCGCTGGGTGGGCGCCGGCCTGGCCGACCTGGCCTCGCTGTTCGACCCGTCCGCGTTCATCGTCGGCGGCGGTCTGTCCGACGAGGGCGAGCTGGTCCTGGAGCCGATCCGCAAGTCCTACAAGCGCTGGCTGGTCGGCGGCAACTGGCGTCCGGTCGCCGACGTCCTCGCCGCCCAACTCGGCAACAAGGCCGGCCTGGTGGGCGCCGCGGACCTCGCCCGGGAGCCCGACCCGATCATGTAGTGCCGGTCGCACCCCGCGCGCGCCCACCGTCCCCGTCCGGCCGGGACCGGTGGGCGCCGCCGTACCGGAGCCGTACCGTGGCCGAGCCGGCCGCGGCGTATGTTGATCGTCATGCTGCTGCCCAACTCCCGCACGGAGTCCGATGGTTCCGCCGTCATCCGCGTCCTGAGCCACAACATCCGGTCGATGCGGGACGACACCGAGGCGCTGGCCCGGGTGATCCGCGCCTGCGCGCCCGATCTCGTCCTCGTCCAGGAGGCGCCGCGCTTCTTCCGCTGGCGCAAGAAGCTGGCCCGGCTCGCCGCGGCCTCCGACCTGGTGGTCCTCACCGGCGGCGCGACGGCCGCGGGCCCGGCGATCCTCTGCTCGCTCCGGGCCGTCGCGGAGCGCACCGAGGACGTACTGCTGCCGCTCATCCCCGGGCTGCACCGGCGGGGCCTCGCGACGGCGGTCGTCCGGTTCGGGAGCGCCCGGCTCGGTGTCGTCAGCTGCCACCTCTCGCTCGACGCGGACGAGCGGTACGAGCAGGCCGGCGTGCTCCTGGACCGGCTGGCCGCGATGGGCGTGGAGCACGCGGTGGCGGGCGGCGACCTCAACGAGCGGCCGGACGGGCCGGCGTTCCGGCGACTGGCCGACTCGCTCCAGGACGGCTGGGCCACCGCCCCCTGGGGGGCGGAGGACACCTGGACGTCCGCCGATCCGCACCGGCGCATCGACGCGGTCTTCGCCACCCGCGGCGTCGAGGTCCTCGGCTGCGGGGTGCCCCTCGGCCTGCCCGGCGTGACGGAGGCGGACCTGAGGGCGGCCACGGACCATCTACCGGTGCTGGCCGCCCTCAGGGTCCCGGCGCTTGCCTAGGGCCTAGGGCCGGGGGCCGGTTCGCGGGGCCGGCGGCCGGTCGGTCGCCGGCCCCGGGTCTCAGACCACCGCCCCGCGGCCCGGGTCGTCTTCGTCGTCGTCGCCCGGCTTCATACGCATCACCAGCGTCGCGAAGCCGCCCAGGAAGCCGCCTATGCCGAGCAGGGTGAGCCACCACGTCATGTCCCAGCCGAACAGGACGGCCAGCAGGAGCAGGACGGGCCCGCCGACCACCGCGAGCCAGGCGAACTTCGCGGTCGGGTCGGCGGAGGGCAGCGGGGGCGGCTCCGGCGGGACGAAGTGGCCCTCGTCGTCCTTGTCGAAGTCGTCGTCGGACGGTTCGGCGAGCGAGTAGTCGCGCGGCCCGGCACCGGGGTTGCCGACACCGGGAGCGAAGGAGACCGATCCGCCCAGCCGGCCGGCCGGGCCCTCCTTGCTCGCCTCGTCCTTGCCGTCCTCGTCGCTCTTGTCGCCCTCGGCGTCCTTGCCCTTGCTGTCCTTCCTCTCCTTCCACAGCTTCTCGTCGGGTGTCCCGGGGTCCGGCGGCAGCGCCAGATCCTCGATCGACCGGAACGGCCTGGAGCCCGGCGGGTCCGGCGGCTCCTCGCCGTACGCGGCGACGATCGCCGCCCACGCGGCCGCCTCGTCGAAGGCGGCGTCTTCCTTCCCGGCGGGCACACCGGGCTCGGCGCGCTGCTCGGCCTTCCCGGCAGGTTCGGCCGGCCCGACGGGTCCGGCAGGCGTGACCGGTTCGGCCGGTTCCACCGGCTCGCGGCCGTCGAGGTCCTCGCGGTCGGAGTCGTGCTCAGCCACCTGCCGTCGTCCCTTCCTTGCCGACACTGGGTGCGAGCCGGCCGACGAAGGCGTAGCTCTCCTCGAAGATCCGGTTCGCGTCATGGTCCAACGTCGCGACGTGGTAGCTGTGTTCCAGCAGGACCTCCGTGACGTCCGTGGAGGAGACCCGGCCGAGGATCCGGGCCGAGTCGACCGGCGGCACCACATGGTCCTGCGGGCTGCGCAGAAGCAGCAGCGGCTGGGTGACCTGCGGCAGCTCGCCGTCGAGCATCCGGAAGAAGTTCCTGAGCGAGTGCGCGGCGTGCAGCGGCACCCGGTCGTACCCCAGCTCGGCGGCGCCCTCCAGCGCGATGTCGCTCGCGATGCCCTTCGTGGTCCGTACGACATGGCGGGCCACCGGCAGGGCGTACGCGGACAGTCCGTGCACCTTGTTGGCCGGGTTGACGACCACGACGCCCGCGACCGCGTCCCCGTGCCGGGCGGCCAGCCGCAGCGCCAGCGCGCCGCCCATGGACAGTCCGGCCACGAACACCCGCGCGCAGGACTCGCGCAGGACACGCAGCTCGCGGTCCACCTCCGCGTACCAGTCCGGCCAGCCGGTGAGCTGCATGTCCTCCCAGCGTGTGCCGTGCCCGGGCAGCAGCGGGAGCGAGACGGTCAGACCGCGCTCGGCGAGGTACCGCCCCCAGGGGCGCAGGGACTGGGGGGAACCGGTGAAGCCGTGGCAGAGGAGGACGCCGACCTCCCCGCCCTCGTGGCGGAACGGCTCGGCTCCGGGGAGCACCGGCACGTTGCTCTCCTGTGGTCGTCGATTGCAGGTACTTCACCGTACGCGACCGCACTGACACCGACCAGGGCCGTCGGTCCCACAGGCCGTACCCGGCGGTATCGTCTGATCGACACACACAGGAAGGCACTCGGTTGTTCTACGGCACGATGAAGGTCGCCATCGGCGGGCCGTTGAAGCTCGCCTTCCGGCCCTGGGTGGAAGGCATGGAGAACATCCCGGCCGAGGGCCCCGCCATACTGGCGAGTAACCACCTGTCCTTCTCGGACTCCTTCTTCCTGCCTTCGGTGCTGCACCGCAAGGTCACCTTCATCGCGAAGGCCGAGTACTTCACCACGCCCGGTGTGAAGGGCCGGCTGACGGCCGCGTTCTTCAAGGGCGTGGGCCAGCTCCCCGTGGACCGCTCCGGGTCGCGCGGCGCGGGCGAGGCGGCGGTGAAGAGCGGCATAGAGGTGCTGGAGCGCGGCGAGCTGTTCGGCATCTACCCGGAGGGCACCCGTTCGCCCGACGGTCGCCTCTACCGCGGCAAGCCGGGCGGCCTGGCCCGCGTCGCCCTGGCCACCGGAGCGCCCGTCATCCCGGTCGCCATGATCGACACGGAGAAGATCCAGCCTCCCGGGAAGGTCGTCCCCAAGCTGATGCGCCCGGGCATACGCATCGGCAAGCCGCTGGACTTCAGCCGCTACCAGGGCCTCGCGCACGACCGTTTCGTGCTGCGGGCGGTGACGGACGAGGTCATGTACGAGATCATGAAGCTCTCCGGCCAGGAGTACGTCGACATCTACGCGACTGCGGCCAAGCGGCAGTTCGCGGAGGCGGCCAAGGCCGAGAAGGAAGCGGCGAAGGCGGCGGGGAAGGCGGCCGACAGGGCTCAGGAGGCGGCGAAGGCGTCGCCCGGGCCGGCCGGGACGGAAGAGGCCGAGAAGGAGAAGCAGGCGAAGTAGGGCGAACCGCCAAGGGGGGGACATGCCGAAGCGGCAACGCGTGATGAGGATGTCGGTCGAGCAGCCGCTGTGGCGCGCGCTCGCCGGATACCGGGTGCTGACCATGCTCTACGCGGTCGGCCTGTTCGCCACCGGCTACGGCCGGTTCCCGCGCCCCTGGGTCGCCATCGCCTACTACTGCGTGCTGTCCGTGTGGACCCTGGCCACGCTGCCCAAGGTCGCGAACGCCGCGAGCTGCACCAAGCGCTTCCTGGCCGCCGACCTCGCCCTGGCGCTGACCGGCATCCTCCTCACCCCCGTCGCCGACGCCCCGGCGCGGATCGCGGACGGCGGTCCGACCCTGCCGTCGATCTGGACCGCCGGCGCCGTCCTCGCCTTCGCCGTCAAGGGCGGCTGGCGCTGGGCCGCCGCCGCCTCCACCGCGGTCGCCGTCGCCAACCTGGTCGAGCGCGGCTCCCCGGCCCGCGACACCGTGCACAACGTGATCCTGGTCTGGGTCGCCTCCATCGCCATCGGCTACGTCGTTGAGGTCGCCCGCGCCTCCGAGCGCACCCTCGCCCGCGCCCTGGAGATCGAGGCGGCCACCCGCGAACGGGAGCGCCTGGCCCGGGACATCCACGACGGCGTGCTCCAGGTGCTGGCCATGGTGCAGCGACGCGGCGCGGTCATCGGGGGCGAGGCCGCCGAACTGGGCCGGCTGGCGGGTGAGCAGGAGGTGGCGCTGCGCACCCTGGTCTCCAGCGGGCTGGCCCCGGTCCCCGGGGCGTCGAGGGACACGTCCGGAGATACGGCCGGGGCCGTGGACGTCCGGACCGTCGACGAGGACACGGACGACGACGCCGACGCGCCCGTCGATCTGCGCGCGCTGCTCGCCCCGTACGCCGGTGCCCGGGTCAGCCTCGCCGAACCGGGCGCCCCGGTGCCGCTGCGGGCCGCCGCCGCCCGCGAGGTGGCCGCCGCCGTCGGGGCCGCGCTGGACAACGTCCGCCGGCACGCGGGCGAGGGCGCGCGGGCCTGGATCCTGGTCGAGGACGAGCCGGAGTCGGTGATCGTGACCGTGCGGGACGACGGTCCCGGCATCCCCGAGGGGCGGCTCGCCCAGGCCGAGGGGGAGGGCCGGCTCGGAGTGGCCCTGTCGATCCGGGGCCGGCTGCGCGACATCGGTGGCACCGCCGAGCTGATCTCGGTACCCGGCCAGGGCACCGAGGTCGAACTGAACGTACCCAGGAACACGAACACCACGAACGACAGCGGGCACACGAAGAGCGCCAAGGGCGCGCCGTGGACACGGGGGAAGGCAGAGAGCCGATGAGCACGGAGCAGGGCCCGATCAAGGTGATGGTGGTCGACGACCACCCGATGTGGCGCGACGCCGTGGCCCGCGACCTGGCCGAATCCGGCTTCGAGGTGGTCGCCACCGCGGGCGACGGCGAGCAGGCGGTGCGCCGCGCCAGGGCCGCCGCGCCCGACGTGCTCGTGCTCGACCTGAACCTGCCCGCGAAGCCCGGGGTCCAGGTCTGCAAGGAACTCGTCGGCGCCAACCCGGCGTTGCGCGTGCTGGTGCTGTCCGCGAGCGGTGAGCACGCCGATGTGCTGGAGGCCGTGAAGTCGGGCGCGACGGGCTACCTGCTGAAGTCGGCCTCGACCCAGGAGCTGCTGGACGCGGTGCGCCGCACGGCAGTGGGCGACCCGGTGTTCACACCGGGGCTCGCGGGCCTGGTGCTCGGCGAGTACCGGCGGCTGGCCGCCGAGCCCGCGCCCGCCGCGGACGCCGACGAGCCGAAGGCGCCCCGGCTCACCGACCGCGAGACCGAGGTACTGCGCCTGGTCGCCAAGGGCCTGAGCTACAAGCAGATCGCCGAGCGCCTGGTGATCTCCCACCGCACGGTCCAGAACCACGTCCAGAACACCCTGGGCAAGCTCCAGTTGCACAACCGGGTGGAGCTGGTGCGGTACGCCATCGAGCGCGGGCTCGACGGCGAGTAAACCCGCGTACCCGCGGCAGCCACCCTTTCGAGTGGATTCGCCTTGATCAACTACCCGACAATTCAGAGGAATTGACTCTCCGCCCCATGCCGAAGTGACGTGCGTCACCATTAGCGTGACCTTCACCAGGCAACCGCGGCGAAGGGACTTTTCCATGCGGGTCGGAGTACTGACCGGAGGCGGCGACTGCCCCGGGCTCAACGCCGTCATCCGGGGCATCGTCCGCAAGGGCGTGCAGGAGTACGGCTATGACTTCGTCGGCTTCCGGGACGGCTGGCGGGGCCCCCTCGAGAACGACTCCATCCGTCTCGACATCCCCGCGGTGCGCGGCATCCTGCCCCGCGGCGGGACCATCCTCGGCTCCTCGCGGACCAACCCCCTGAAACAGGAGGACGGCATCCGGCGGATCAAGGACAATCTCGCCAAGCAGGAGGTCGAGGCGCTCGTCGCGATCGGTGGCGAGGACACCCTCGGCGTGGCCGCGCGGCTGAGCGACGAGTACGGCGTGCCCTGCGTGGGCGTGCCCAAGACCATCGACAACGACCTGTCGGCCACCGACTACACCTTCGGCTTCGACACCGCGGTCGGCATCGCCACCGAGGCGATCGACCGGCTGCACACCACCGCCGAGTCCCATATGCGGGTCCTGGTCTGCGAGGTGATGGGACGTCACGCAGGCTGGATCGCCCTGCACTCCGGCCTCGCGGGCGGCGCGAACGTCATCCTCATCCCCGAGCAGCGCTTCGACGTCGACCAGGTGTGCGCCTGGATCACCTCCCGCTTCAAGGCGTCGTACGCCCCGATCGTCGTCGTCGCCGAGGGCGCCATGCCCAAGGACGGCGACATGGTCCTGAAGGACGCCTCGCTCGACTCCTTCGGGCATGTGCGGCTGTCCGGGGTCGGCGAGTGGCTGGCCAAGGAGATCGAGGCACGCACCGGGAAGGAGGCCCGGACCACCGTCCTCGGGCACATCCAGCGCGGCGGCACGCCCAGCGCCTTCGACCGCTGGCTGGCCACCCGGTTCGGGCTGCACGCCGTCGACTGCGTCCGCGACGGCGACTTCGGCAAGATGGTCGCCCTGCGCGGCACCGACATCGTCCGCGTCCCGATCGCGGAGGCCACCGCCAAGCTGAAGACGGTCGACCCGACGTTGTACGAGGAGGTCGGGGTCTTCTTCGGCTGACCCGCCACCGGCCTCCCGCAGACCGCGCCGAGGGCGCCGTCGACCTGACCGGCGGCGCCCTCGGCGCGCGCGCACCCGGTTACCGGACGGGCCGCGGCCCGGAGGGCGTGCCGGCGCCGTGCAACTGCTCGGCCAGCAGCGCGCCGACGATCGCCTGGCCGTTCAGCGTCAGCACGGACTCGGGGTGGAACTGCACCGACGCGAACCTGGCGGACCGCAACGCGTGCACCTCACCGGACGCGCTCCGGCTGACCTCGATTCCGTGCGCGGACAGCTCGGCGTGCGCCTCGTCGTCGCAGTGCGCCACGTAGCTGTTGTAGAAGCCCACGGTCTCGGCCCGGCCGAACAGGTCGATCCCGGTCTGGGCGCCCTGGTGGGGCACCTCCTTGCGGACGATCTCCAGGCCGAGTTCGGCCGCGATCAGCTCGTGTCCGAGGCAGACCCCGAGAACGCCGTGCCGGTGCCCGGTGAGCACCTCCGCGGTCAGCGCGCGCAGCAGCCGCATCTTCGGGTCGTCCCGATCGCACGGGTCGCCGGGTCCGGGGCCGAGGACGACCGGCCCCTGGTGCGCGAGCACGGCCGCGCGCAGTCCGGGATCGTCGTAGCGGCGCACGGTGACGGTCAGTCCCGACGACCGCAGCACGTGCGCGAGCATCGCGGTGAAAGTGTCCTCGCCGTCCACGACCAGGGTGTGCCCGGTGAGCCCCGGCGCGCTTCCCCCGGCCTCCGACTGCGCCCGTGCGGCGGAGCCCCCGTTCTGCATCCGCAGCCAGAACGGCGCGAGCAGGGCGCGCCGCCCGTCCAGCGCCGCCCGCACCCGAGGGTCGTCGGCGAGCCGGGGCTGCGACCGCTCGGCGCGCGGCCGTGCGGGCCGTACGCCCAGCGCCGCCAGTACGCCCGCCGCCTTCGCGTGCGTCTCGGCGACCTCGCCCGCCGGGTCCGAGCCGCGGACGAGGGTGGCGCCGACCGGCACGCGCAGCCGGCCGCCGGCGTCGATGTCGGCGGTGCGGATGAGGATGGGGGAGTCCAGGGTCTGGGCGCCACCGGAGTCGCGGCCGAGCAGGGCGAGGGCGCCGGCGTAGTAGCCGCGCCCGCCGGTCTCGTGGCGTTCGATGACCCGGCAGGCGTTCTGCACCGGCGACCCGGTGACGGTCGCGGCGAACATGGTCTCCTTGAGCACCTCGCGCACGTCCAGGGAGGACCGGCCGCGCAGCTCGTACTCGGTGTGTGCGAGGTGCGCCATCTCCTTCAGGCGCGGGCCGACGACCACCCCGCCCATGTCGCCGACGGTGCACATCATCTTGAGCTCCTCGTCGACGACCATCGACAGCTCCTCGATCTCCTTGCCGTCGGCGAGGAAGCCCAGCAGGTGCTCGGGCGTCGGCCCCTCGGCCGGGTAGCGGTACGTCCCGCTGATCGGGTTCATCACGACCGTCCCGCCGGACATGCGCACATGCACCTCGGGACTGGCGCCCACCAGCGTCCGGTCCCCGGTGTGCACGACGAACGTCCAGTACGCCCCCCGCTCGCCCTCCAGCAGCCGCCGGAACAGCGCCAGCGCGTCAGCCCGCCCGAAGCCCGGGACCTCCCCCTCGTACGTCCGCCGGATCACGAAGTTCGCGCCCTCGCCCGCGCCGATCTCCTCGCGCAGCACCCGCCCGACGATCTCCGCGTACTCCTCGTCGCCGACGTCGAAGCCGCCGCCCTCGACGCGCACCTGGTGCGCGGGGAGCTGCGCCAGGGCCTCGGCGAGCGGGAGCTTGCCCGTCTCCTCAGGAGTCAGCACCAGCAGCGGGGTGCCGTCGTCGCGGACGTCGAAGCCGCGCTCGCGGATCTGCCGGAACGGAACGAGCGCCAGGCCCTCGTCGGGCAGGTCGGCCAGGCGGTCGCGGGCGGTCACCGGGCCGAGCAGCACCTCGACCAGGTCCTGGTCGTGCCCCGGGGTACGGCGGCGCAGCAGGGCGAAGGGGCGGGGGTCGTGCAGCAGCCGTGCCAGATCCATGGGTTCCTCTTCCGTCGATGCCGGTCGGTGCCGGTCGATGTGGGCGAGGAACGGTCAAGGCGCCGGAAACGCCGAAGGCCGCCCCTCGGGCGGCCTTCGCGAAGTTGTGGGATACGCGCAGTCAGCGGGCCGCCGGAGAAGCGGTCCACCACCAGTTCTGGTTCTGGGTCGAGTGCGCGAACATGCCCGGCACCCTACCGCATCGGGTCGCCGCGCGGCCCCGTCCGGCCCGCGGCGGCCCTCGGCGGGCGTGTCGCCCGTACGCAGCACAGGCCGGTTTCCGGCGACCGCGCGGGGTGGAAGGAGGGTCCGCGTCGACCGTGTGCCGCTCGTGCCCCGGCGTCCGCCGCGCGCTCGGGCCCGACCGAGGAGTACGCCATTCCCGCACTGCGATCGCTTCACCCGGCACGGCCCCGCCTCCGCCCGAGGCGTGCGCTGACCGCGCTGAGCGCCTGCGCGGTGCTCGCCGCCGCCGTGCCGGCCGCCGCCCGGCCGGTGGCCGACGACGCCACGAAGACCGTCAGCTACCGCGGTCACACGTTCACCGTCCCGGCCGGCTGGCCCGTCGTCGACCTCGAACAGGAGCCGACCGCCTGCGTCCGCTTCGACCGGCACGCCGTCTACCTCGGCACCCCCGGCGAGCAGCAGGACTGCCCGGCCCGCGCCGTCGGGCGCACCGAGGTCCTCTGGGTGCAGCCCGCGGTGGCGACGAAGGCCTCGGTGACCGAGGACCGCACGTCCCGCGTCTACCGGGCGACCGCCACCAACGAGGGAATCTCCATCACGGCCCCGTACGGCGAGGACCGCGCGGAGATCCAGCGGGTGCTGCGCAGCGCAGGACTGCCCGTCGCCACCGCCCGCGCCCGGGAACCCGCCCGGACACCGGCCGCGGGCGCCGTGCCCGCCGACGCGACCGCGTACCAGGGCAGGGGCTTCGACACCTGCACCGCCCCGAGCCAGAGGGCCATGAACGCCTGGAGGACGGGCTCGCCCTACGGGGCCGTCGGCGTCTACATCGGCGGGGTCAACCGCGCCTGCGCCCAGGCGAGGCTGACCTCCGAGTGGGTGCGGACGCAGTACGCGAACGGGTGGCGCTTCTTCCCGCTCTACGTCGGCCGGCAGCCCACCTCCGGCGCCGGCAGCTGCCGGAACTCCTGCGCGTCGATCACCGATCCGGTGCCGCAGGGCAAGGAGGCCGCGGAGGACGCGGTCGCCCAGGCGGTGGCGCTCGGCTTTCCCAAGGGGTCGGTGCTCTACAACGACCTGGAGCAGTACGCGACGGGCGGCGCCCTCACCACGCGCGTACTCGGCTACCTCGAGGCCTGGACCGAGCGGCTGCACGAACTGGGCTACCGGTCCGGCGCGTACGGCAGCGTCTCGTCCCTGGTCGCCGACCTGGTCGGCAACGCCGGGAAGGCCACCCAGCCCGACGTGATCCACTTCGCGCACTGGAACAACGAGAACACCACCCTCCACACCGCCATCCCGGCCGACCTGTGGGCCGGTCACCAGCGCATCCACCAGTACGCGGGCAACAGGACCGAGACGTACGGCGCGGTCACCATCAACATCGACCGCGACCAGCTGGACGTCGGCACCGGCGCCTGAACGGCGCCAGGCGGGGCGTCCCGCGAGCGGGCGCCCTCCGTCTCATTGGATGAACGGAGGAAGGGGCCCGCCGGACGACCCCGTAATCTTGATGGCGTGACCGTGAACGCTAAGACCAGCGCGAGCGCTGGCAACACCTGGCGAGACCTGCCCGCGGTGCAGCAGCCCGAGTACCCCGACCCCGAGGCTCTGCGCGCAGTGATCGCGGACCTCGAGTCGTATCCGCCGCTCGTCTTCGCGGGCGAGTGCGACCAGCTGCGCGCCCGGATGGCGGCCGTCGCCAAGGGAGAGGCGTTCCTCCTCCAGGGCGGCGACTGTGCCGAGGCGTTCGACGCGGTGTCCGCCGACCACATCCGCAGCAAGCTCAAGACCCTGCTCCAGATGGGCGCCGTGCTGACGTACGCCGCCTCGGTGCCGGTGGTCAAGGTCGGCCGGATCGCCGGCCAGTACTCCAAGCCGCGCTCCAAGCCGACCGAGACCCGCGACGGCGTGACCCTGCCGACCTACCGCGGCGACTCCGTCAACGGCTTCGAGTTCACCGAGGCCGCCCGCGTCCCGGACCCCGAGCGGCTGAAGCGGATGTACCACGCGTCCGCCTCCACGCTGAACCTGGTGCGCGCCTTCACCACCGGCGGCTACGCCGACCTGCGCCAGGTGCACGCCTGGAACCAGGACTTCGTGAAGTCCTCGCCGTCCGGCCAGCGCTACGAGCAGCTCGCGCGCGAGATCGACAACGCGCTGAACTTCATGCGGGCCTGCGGCACGGACCCGGAGGAGTTCAAGACCGTCGAGTTCTTCGCCTCGCACGAGGCGCTGCTGCTCGACTACGAGTCGGCGCTGACCCGCGTCGACTCGCGCACCGGGCAGCTGTACGACGTCTCCGGGCACATGGTGTGGGTCGGCGAGCGCACCCGGCAGCTGGACCACGCGCACATCGAGTTCGCCTCGCGCATCCGCAACCCGATCGGCGTCAAGCTGGGCCCGACGACCACGCCCGAGGAGGCGCTGCGGTACATCGACCGCCTCGACCCCGAGCGGGAGCCGGGCCGGCTGACGTTCATCGTCCGCATGGGCGCCGACAAGATCCGCGACCGGCTCCCGGAGCTGGTGGAGAAGGTCACGGCCTCGGGCGCGGTGGTGGCCTGGGTGACCGACCCGATGCACGGCAACACCTTCGAGGCGGCCTCCGGTCACAAGACCCGCCGCTTCGACGACGTGCTCGACGAGGTCAAGGGCTTCTTCGAGGTGCACAAGGGGCTCGGCACGCACCCCGGCGGCATCCATGTGGAGCTGACCGGTGACGACGTCACCGAGTGCGTCGGCGGCGGCGACGAGATCTTCGTCGACGACCTGCACCAACGCTACGAGACGGCCTGCGACCCGCGTCTGAACCGCAGCCAGTCCCTGGACCTGGCGTTCCTGGTCGCGGAGATGTACCGGGACCAGTGAGGCGCGCGCCCCTCGCGGGAGCGGGAACGTGAAGTGGGGCGCGGATCACATTGGGATCCGCGCCCCATCCCCTTTCCGGGGCATTCGTGCGGTGAGTAAGGTTAGGTTTGCCTCACCGAGAAGTTCGGGACGGCACCATCGAACCGATCCCGGCGGGAGGTGAACCGCGTGTACGTGTGCAGTTGCTTCGGTATCACCGAGCAGCAGGTCAAGCAGCACGCGGACAACGGCGCCTGCACTCCCCGCAAGATCGCCTCCGCCTGCAAGGCGGGCACCGACTGCGGCGGGTGCGTACGCCGCATCCAGGCGCTGCTCGGCCGCGGCACCTGCCCGCGCCGCGAGCTGATCGACCAGGGCGGCCCGGCGCTCGCGCCGCTCACGGGCGGGGCTTCCGACGCCCGCCCGAAGGAGCTGGGCGACGCCGCCTAGTACTGACGGCTGCCGACGGCCGCCTCAGGAGCTGGAGAAGCCATGTGTGCCGGGGCCCGACGGGTCCGGCTGGCTCTGCTCGACGACGGTCGCGAGGTAGAGCGCTTCGCCCAGCTTGTCGACGAGCTCCAGCTGGGTGTCCAGGTAGTCGATGTGGTGCTCCTCGTCGGCGAGGATGGCCTCGAAGATGTTCGCCGACGTGATGTCGTCCTTGTCGCGCATCAGCTGCACGCCCCGGCGCAGCCGGTCGATGGCCTCGACCTCGATCTGCCGGTCGGCCCGGAACATCTCGGCCACCGTCTGCCCGACCTGGACGTGGAAGAGGCGCTGGTAGTTCGGCAGGCCGTCCAGCAGCAGGATCCGGTCGGTCAGGAGCTCCGCGTGCCGCATCTCGTCGAACGACTCGTCGCGGGTGTACTTGGCGAGCTTCGTCCAGCCCTTGTGGTCCTGGATCTTGGAGTGCAGGAAGTACTGGTTGATCGCGGTGAGCTCGGCGGTCAGCTGCTCGTTGAGCAGTTCGATCACCTCGGGGTCGCCTTGCATGGCGGCGGGGCTCCTTCCGGACGTCTCTGGGCCGATCTCGCGCATGATTGCATCGGCGTACACGGCCGTCCAGTAAGTGCATGCTTAGTGCGAGTTGCCCGAATCGCCCCCGGGCTGGTCATGTGCACCCTCTCCGGTCTGTCAGGATGGAGTCATGGGTCAGCCGGTGGAACGCGCGTCAGGAGACGCGTCTGGAGCAGTGCCGACGGGAGCGGCACAGCCGGAACTTCCGCCGGGACAGCGGCTCCAGCGCGGCTGGCCGGTCACGCACTACGGGCCGGTGCCCAAGTTCCGCCCCGAGCGCTGGGACTTCCGGGTCTTCGGCGCCACCGCCGACGGCGAGAAGCACTGCTGGACCCACGAGGAGTTCACGGCCCTGCCGTACACCACCGTGGTGGCCGACCTGCACTGCGTCACGAAGTACAGCATGCTCGGCGCCGAGTGGGGCGGCATCCCCGCGCGCACCGTCCTGGACATCGCCCCGCCCGCGGCGAACGTCACCCATGTGATGGTGTGGGCGGAGTACGGGTTCAGCTCCAACCTGCGCCTGTCCGACTTCACCTCGGAGCGCACCCTCTTCGCCACCCACAAGGACGGCGAACTGCTCACCGCCGAGCACGGCTTCCCGCTCCGCCTGATCGTCCCCCACCTGTACGCCTGGAAAGGCCCCAAGTGGGTCCGCGGCGTGGAGTACATGACCGCCGACCGCCGCGGCTTCTGGGAGGAGCGCGGCTATCACAACCTCGGCGACCCCTGGAAGGAACAGCGCTACTCCTACCAGGAGGAACCGGGAGACGGGCCGGAACTCTGACGCCCGCCCCGGCGGCCGTCCCGGTGCCTGCTCACACCTTCCTCACCCGTCCCTGAGCCGCTTCAGGCGCTCCACGTCCGCCGTGTGGCCCTCCTTGCCGCCCGGGGTCTCGATGATCAGCGGGACACCCTCGGTGGCGGGATGGGTCATCAGGGCGCGGAAGGGGTCCTCGCCGATGTGGCCGGCGCCGATGTTCTCGTGCCGGTCCTTGTGCGCGCCGGCCACGTCCTTGGAGTCGTTGGCGTGGATCAGCCGCAGCCGGCCCTCCCCGACCGTCTTCACCAGCAGGTCCAGCGTTCGGTGCATGCCGTGCGGGCCGGTCAGGTCGTGCCCGGCGGCGAAGATGTGGCAGGTGTCCAGGCACACGCCCAGCCTCGGGTGGGCGTCCAGCGCCTCGAAGTACGGCCCGAAGTCCCAGGTGCGCGAGCACAGCGAGGCACCCTGGCCGGCGGTGGACTCCAGGAGCAGATACGGGTCGTCGTCGTGGCTGAGCTCGTCGAGCAGCGGCAGCATGTGCTCCCGCACCTGCTTCAGCGCGACGGACCGGTCCCGGCCGCCGGTCGCGCTCCCGGTGTGCACGACGACGCCCAGCGCGCCGATCTCCCGACCGCGCCGCAGCGAGTGCCGCAGCGACTCCACCGACCGTTCCACGGTCGCCTCGGTGTGCGAGCCGAAGTTGATCAGGTAAGGGGCGTGGACGTACGCCGGGACCGACTGCTCCGCGCAGGCCGCGCGGAACTGCTCGTCCTGCCGCGGGTTGCCCGCGGGCGTGGCCCAGCCGCGCGGATTGGCGACGAAGACCTGCACGGTCTCGGCCCCGAGGTCATGGGCGTAGGACAGGCCCACGGAGTGCAGTCCGCCGGCGACGGGCACATGGCCGCCGATCGGGTTGCGGGAGGGACCGGGGAGGGGGCGGGACCGCTGACTGCTCACCCGTTCAGGGTGTCACGTGCCCGGCGGCCGGTGGCCGCCGGGCCGCCTCACCGGATGGTGATCGTTATCGTCGAGCCCTTCGGCGCCCGGTCTCCGCCCTTCACCGACTGCTTCTTGACGGTGTCGCCGAACAGCCCGAGCAGCCCGCGGTCCTCCTGCACCTGGAAGCCGGCCTTCTGCAGGGTGTTCTTCGCGTCGCCGACGCTGTTGCCGGTCACGTCCGGCACCTCGACCATCTCCGGGCCCTTGGACAGCGTCAGCGTGACCGTGTCGCCCTCGGCGGCCTGGCTGTCGCCCGCCGGGCTCTGCCGGGCGACCCGGCCCTTGTCGTACTCGGAGTTGACCTGCTCGGAGGAGATCCGCACCTTCAGGCCGGCGTCCCGAAGCTCGGACCGCGCCTCGTCCAGGTCGTCGCCGGTGACGTCCGGCACGTCCACCGCGTGGCCCTTGCTGACGGTGAGCGCGATCGCCGAGCCGGCCCGCCGCTCGGTACCCGCCTCGGGGTCCGTGCCGATCACGACGTCGCGGGGGACGTCGTCGCTGAACTCCCGGCTCACCATGCCCGGCTCCAGGCCCTCCTTCTTCAGCAGGGTCCGCGCCTCGCCCAGCCGGTGGCCCTTCAGGTCGGGCACCCGCACGGTCTCGGGCCCGTCGGAGACCGTGAGCGTCACCGAACCGTGGCTGCGGATCCGGGCGCCCGCCCGCGGGTCGGTGCCGATGACCATGCCGCGCCCGACCGTGTCGCTGTAGGCGTGCTCGACCCGGTCGACGCCGAGGCCGGCCTCCTTGAGCCGCTCCCTGGCCTGCGCCTCGGTCTTCGCCAGCAGCGGCGGGACCTTCGTGAACTGGCCGGAGTTGATGTACCACACGCCCCCGCCGGCCCCGAGGACCAGCAGGACGGCGACGACCACCGTGAGCAGCGTGCGCCGGGGCGACCCGGGGCGCCGCGCGCCGGTCGGCGGCGGTGCGGGCGGGGGAGCCTGAAGGCGGCTGGTGCGGTTGAGGGCGGCCTCGGACGGCGTGCCGTCCCCACCGGTCCCGCCGTCCCCGCCGCGGATCCGCGTCGTCAGCGCGCGCGGGATGACGCTCGTACGGTCCTCCGCGTTGTCGTGCTCCGCGGTGAGGGCCTGGGGCGGCAGCGCGTCCAGCTGGTCCTGGGCGAGCGCGGACCGCGCCTCACGGACCCGTGCGAGCAGCGCGACCGCGTCGTGCGGCCGGATGTCCGGGGTGCGCGCGGTGGCCTCCGCGACCAGTTCGTCCAGCTCGAAGGCCAGTCCCGGCACGGCGGCCGACGGGGGCGGCACGTCCTCGTGGAGGTGCTGGTACAGCACCTGGGCGGGGGACTCCCCCTGGTGGGGCTTGCCGCCGGTCAGCATTTCGTACAGCACGACCCCGCACGCGTACACGTCGACCCGGGGGTCGGCGGTGCCGCGCTCGATCTGCTCCGGCGCGAGGTAGGAGACGGTGCCGAGGACGGCACCGGTGGTGTTCGTCACCGTGTCCACGGACCGGACCAGCCCGAAGTCGGCGACCTTGACCCGGCCGTCGTCCCCTATCAGGACGTTCTCCGGCTTCATGTCGCGGTGCACGAACCCGGCCCGGTGCGCGGCCCCCAGCGCGGCGAGCACCGGCTCCAGGATGTCCAGCGCCGCGCGCGGCTGGAGCGCCCCGCGCTCGCGCAACACGTCGCGCAGGGTGCAGCCGGCCACGTACTCCATGGCGAGGTACACGTACGACCCGTCCGTGCCCTGGTCGAAGACCTGCACGACGTTCGGGTGGGCCAGCCGCGCGACCGACTTGGCCTCCCGGATGAACCGCTCCACGAACGAGCCGTCGGCCGCGAGCGCGGGGTGCATCACCTTGAGCGCGAGGACCCGGTCCAGGCGGGTGTCCAGGGCCCGGTAGACCGTGGCCATCCCGCCGACGGCGATCCGCGCGTCGACGCGATAACGGCCGTCGAGCACCTGCCCGACGAGAGGGTCCTGAAGGGTCGTATCCACGCAGGCGAGTCTACGAGCCGCCACGGACACACTCGGATTTCGGACGCTGTCGCGGCAGGACTGAAGCCGACCTGTGACGCGGCCCACGCACCCGTGAGAGGAGGCGCCTAGAACGCGGGCCGCTCCGGGTCCAGTCTGGCCAGGCCCTCCGCCGGGGACGACGCCTCCGCGAAGTGCCGCTTGGGGATCCGCCCGGCCAGCCGGGCCAGCCGCCCCGCCTCCACGGCGGACCGCATCGCCGCGGCCATCATCACCGGCTCCTGCGCCCGCGTCACCGCGGAGGCGAGCATCACCCCGGCACACCCCAGCTCCATGGCCAGCGCCACGTCCGAGGCCGTACCGGCCCCGGCGTCCAGGATCACCGGCACGCGCGCGTGCTCCACGATCAGCTGGAAGTTGTGCGGGTTGCGGATGCCGAGCCCGGACCCGATGGGCGAGCCCAGAGGCATGATCGCGGCGCAGCCCGCGTCCTCCAGCTTCCGCGCCAGCACTGGATCGTCGTTCGTGTACGGCAGCACCGTGAAACCGTCGTCGACCAGCGTCTCCGCCGCGTCCAGCAGCTCGATCGGGTCCGGCAGCAGCGTGCGCTCGTCGGCGATGACCTCCAGCTTGACGAGGTCCGTGCCCAGCGCCTCCCGCGCCAGCCGGGCGGTGAGCACCGCCTCACCCGCGGTGAAGCAGCCCGCCGTGTTGGGCAGCACCCGGATCCCGAGCGACTCCAGCACCGACAGCACGGAGCCGTGCACCGAGGGGTCCACCCGCCGCATCGCGACCGTGGTCAGCTCCGTGCCGGAGGCCGTGAGCGCCCGCTCCAGCACCTCCAGGCTCGGCGCGCCGCCGGTGCCCATGACCAGCCGGGAGGTGAAGGCCGTACCACCGAGGACGAAGGGATCGTCGGCCATGGCTCAGCCTCCCTGGACGGCGGTCAGCACTTCGACGCGGTCGCCCTCGGCCAGGGCCGTGGACGACCACCGCGCGCGCGGGACGACGGTCTCGTTGAGGGCGGCGGCCACCCCGGAGGGCGCCGCGCTCAGGGTCCGTACGACGGTGTCGAGGGACGTGCCGGGCGTGACCCGGCGGGGCTCGCCGTTGACGGAGATGTTCATACGGGCTGCTCCGTGAGTGCCGTGGCGTGAAAACGCCTGGGGGAGAAGGGACGCACCTCGTCCGGCAGCTCGCCGGTGGTCAGGACGTGCGCCATGGCGTCACCGGTGACCGGCGTGAGCAGCACGCCGTTGCGGTAGTGCCCGGTGGCCAGCAGCAGGCCGTCCAGCCCGGTCGGGCCGAGCAGCGGTGCGTTGTCGGGGGAGCCGGGCCGCAGTCCGGCCCGGGTCTCCGTGAGCGGCAGCTCGGTGATCCCGGGCACCAGCTCGTGCGCGTCGCGCAGCAGCTCGTACACGCCGCCCGCCGTCACCGTCGTGTCCCAGCCCAGCTCCTCGCTCGTGGCCCCGACGACCAGCTCGCCGCTGAGCCGCGGCACCAGGTAGACCTGGCTGCCGCGCACCACGGCCCGCACGGTACGGCTCAGGAACGGCGCGTACCGCTTCGGCACCGCCAGCCGCAGCACCTGCCCCTTCACCGGCCGCACCGGTGGCAGCACGTCGTCCGGGACGCCCGCGAGCCGTCCGCTGTGGCTGCCCGCGGCGAGCACCACCTGGTCCGCGGTCGGCGCGGTGCCGTCGCGCAGCACACAGCCCGTGGCGCGGTCGCGGGCGACGGTGAGCCGCTCGGCCCAGCCGCGGTGGAAGACCACGCCCGCCCGCTCGCAGGCCGCGACCAGGGCGCCGGCGAGCCGCCGCGGGTCGATCTGGTGGTCGCCGTCCACCCGCAGCCCGCCGCGCACGCCCGGCGCGAGCATCGGCTCGAGCCGGCGGCACTCCCGTCCGGACAGCCACTCGGAGTCCAGGCCCGAACGGCGCTGAAGGTCGTGCAGTTCCCGCAGGTGGGCGCGGTCGTCGGCGTCCAGCGCGACCGCGAGGGTGCCGCAGCGGCGGTAGCCGAGGTCGTGGCCGGTCAGCTCGGTCAGCTCGGCCACGAAGTCCGGGTAGCGGCGGGCGGAGGCCAGGTTGAGCCCGAGCAGGGTCTGCTCGCCGTAGTGCAGTTCGGTGACGGCGGCCAGCATCCCGGCGGCCACCTGTGCGGCCCCGCCGCCCGGCTGGGGGTCCACCACGGCCGTGGCGAACCCGCGCTGCGCCGAGCGCCAGGCCGTCACCAGCCCGATGATGCCGCCCCCCACGACGAGGACGCCTGACGTACGTGGCAACGACATGGGCGTCCAGCCCCTCCCTTCGCCGGCATGACCCGGATCAGGTTCGTACGGTCGGAGGCCGCCAGCCTCCCTCTCAGCCCGGTGCGTCCGGGCTCCCGCGAGTGCTTGTACGGTGGCCACCCTAGCCCGCAGAGCATTGCCCCGGTAAGGGAGCCTCCCGCCATGACCCGCCCGCCCGTCTCCCGCCACGACTCTCGGGCGGGTGGCTCCGCCCGGCCCTCTTCCTCGCTCGACGGCCGCGTTCTCGCCCCGGTCGCCGACCAGGCCCCGGGCCAGGTGGGCACGCGCACCCGCTTCATGTATCACGAGCGGAACGGGGAGATCTGGGCCGAGTACGCGGGCGGCGACGTCGTACGCGGCCATTTGGTGGGTACCAGGGAAAGTGACCGGCTCGACTTCCGGTACGTCCAGCTCAAGCAGGACGGGACCACCTCCTCCGGGCACTGCGTGTCGACGGTGGTCGAACTGCCCGACGGGCGGGTGCGGTTGGAGGAGACCTGGCGCTGGGAGTCGCAGCCCGGCAGTGGGACGAGCGTGGTGGAAGAGGTTGTGGAGCAGGTCACCTCGCACGCTCCTGACTGACGGTTTGTCAGGTGACTTATGGTGATCAGGTGAGCGACCAGACGCAGGAGCAGGGCACAACAGGGCCGCGGCGCGTGGTCGTCGCGGGCGCGGGCATGGCCGGCGTGCAGACCGCGGTCGCCCTGCGCGAGCAGGGCTTCACCGGCACCGTGACACTGATCGGCGCCGAACCCCACCAGCCCTACGACCGGCCGCCGCTGTCCAAGGCCGTCCTGCTCGGCAAGGCCGAGGGCTCCGCCTTCGACATCGACTTCGAGGCGCTCGGCCTCGAACTGCGGCTCGGCTGCGACGCGCTGGCCGTGCGGCCCGACCCGCATGTGCTGGAGACCTCGGCGGGGCCGGTGCCGTACGACGTGCTCGTCCTGGCCACCGGTGCCGAACCGATCCGGCTGCCCGGCGTGGAGGGAGTCCCCGGGGTCCACCTGCTGCGCACCCTGGACGACGCCGAACGGCTGCGGCCGGTGCTCACCGAGCAGCACGACATCGTGGTCGTCGGCGCGGGCTGGATCGGCGCCGAGTTCGCCACCGCCGCGCGTGAGGCGGGCTGCGCCGTGACCGTCGTGGAGGCCGCGGACCGGCCGCTCGCGGGGGCGCTGCCCGCGGAGGTGGCCGCGCCGATGACCGCCTGGTACGCCGACAGCGGCGCCGAACTGCGTACCCGCGCGCGCGTGGAGCGCGTCGAACCCGGCGCGGTGGTGCTCGACGACGGCACGCGGCTGCCCGCGGGCGCCGTCGTGGTCGGCATCGGCGCGCGCCCCGCCACCGGCTGGCTGGCCGGCTCGGGCATCGAGCTGGGCCGGCACGGGGACGTCCTGGCCGACGACCACCTGCGCACGTCCGTGCCGGACGTGTACGCCGTCGGCGACTGCGCCTCCTTCCCCTCGGGACGGTACGGCGAGCGCCTGCTGATCCACCACTGGGACAACGCGCTCCAGGGCCCGCGCACGGTCGCGGCCGACATCGTCGGCCTCACCCCCGTGGTCTACGACCCGGTGCCGTACTTCTGGTCCGAGCAGTTCGGGCGCTTCGTGCAGTACGCCGGCCACCACACGTCGGCCGACACCGTCGTCTGGCGCGGCGATCGCACCGGACCTGCATGGACGGTCTGTTGGCTCCGCGAGGGCCGGCTCGTCGCTCTGCTGGCCGTCGGCCGACCGCGGGATCTGGCGCAGGGGCGGCGGCTGATCGCGTCCGGCACGCCCATGGATGCGCGGCTGCTGGCGGACCCGGCGAAGCCCCTGAAGACGGCGACGGCGTGAGGCACGCGGCCCCGGGTGGACGGGCCTGGCTTCCGAGTGTCAGTGGCAGATGGCACGCTTGTTTCCGTGACCGAGATTGACACGAAGATCGATGCTCTCGTCCCTGCCTGGCTCACCCTTCCCGACATCGCCGAACAGCTCGGCGTCGAGGTGACACGTGTGCGTCAGCTGGTCAAGGAGGGCCAGCTCATCGCCGTACGCCGGGGTGAGAACCGCGCACTGCACGTCCCCGCCGCCTTCATCGACGGCGACAAGGTCGTCAAGGGCCTGTCCGGCACCCTGACGCTCCTGAGGGACGACGGCTTCACGGTCGAAGAGATGATCGAATGGCTGTTCACCCCCGACCCGACCCTGCCGGGCACCCCCGCCCAGGCCCTGAGTGAGAACCGCGGCACAGAGGTGAAGCGCCGCGCCCAGGCCCTCGCCGTCTGACCCGGCCATCCGCCTGCGCACCCGGCCCCGGCCTCCGGCCGGGGCCTCGGTGTTCCCGCAGGCCGGGCCGGCGGGGCGGGTAGGGTCCGTCCGAGTGGTCGGACGAGCCACCCAACCGACGAGCCGGGGGGAACCCGCGTATGCCTGAGACCGCCGCCATGGCCGACGCCCGTGACCGGCTCGGTGACGCGCGCCTGTATCTGTGCACGGACGCCCGGAGGCGGCAGGGGGACCTGGCCGAGTTCCTGAACGCGGTGCTGGCGGCGGGCGTCGACATCGTGCAGTTGCGGGACAAGGGCATGGAGGCCGGGGAGGAGCTGGACCGGCTGGCGGTGTTCGCCGACGCCTGCGCCCGGCACGGCAAGCTGCTCGCGGTCAACGACCGGGCGGACGTCGCCCACGCGGCCCGTGCCGATGTGCTGCACCTGGGGCAGGGGGACCTTCCCGTGCCCGCCGCCCGCGCGATCCTCGGCGACGGCGTCCTGATCGGCCGGTCCACGCACGCCGAGGACGAGGCCGCCGCCGCGGCCGTGCAGGACGGCGTGGACTACTTCTGCACCGGACCCTGCTGGCCCACGCCCACCAAGCCCGGCCGTCCCGCACCCGGCCTCGACCTGGTCCGGTACACCGCCTCGCTCGGCACCGGCCGGCCCTGGTTCGCCATCGGCGGCATCGGCCTCGGCAACCTGGACCAGGTCCTGGAGGCCGGCGCCCGCCGTGTCGTCGTGGTCCGGGCGATCACCGAGGCCGACGACCCCGGAGCGGCGGCGGCCGAGTTCGCCGCGCGGCTGAGGCAGGCCGGATAGGGGGCGGCGCGACACGGCCGGACGCGGCGGCCGGTCGTCTCATTACCCGGACAGTCGACCCGGCCCGACTCGCTCATTTCCGGCCCCGTTGTCCGAAGGGTGGACAAGAAGCCGACAATTCACGCAAATTTCCGGGGCTCGGTTGGGAGTCCGCCGCGCCCTGGATAGCCTGCCAGTATGGCCCTCGGAACCGCATCCACCAGGACTGATCGCGCGCGCACCGTGCGTGACATGCTCGCCACCGGCAAGAGCACGTACTCCTTCGAGTTCTGGGCGCCGAAGACGGCGAAGGGCGAGCGCAGCCTGTGGAACGCGCTGCGCAGGATCGAGGCCGTCGCCCCCGACTTCGTCTCGGTGACGTACGGCGCCGGCGGCTCCACCCGCGCGGGCACGGTGCGGGCGACCGAGCAGATCGTGTCCGACACCACGCTCACCCCTGTGGCGCACCTCACTGCCGTCAACCACTCCGTGGCGGAGCTGCGCAACATCATCGGCCAGTACGCCGACGCCGGGATCCGCAACATGCTCGCCGTGCGCGGCGACCCGCCCGGCGACCCGATGGGCGAGTGGGTCCCGCACCCCCGCGGACTGACGTACGCCGCCGAACTCGTCCGGCTCATCAAGGAGTCGGGCGACTTCTGCGTCGGCGTGGCGGCCTTCCCCGAGATGCACCCCCGCTCCGCCGACTGGGACACCGACGTCGCGCACTTCGTCGACAAGTGCCGTGCGGGCGCCGACTACGCCATCACGCAGATGTTCTTCGATCCGGAGTCGTACCTCCGCCTGCGCGACCGCGTCGCCGCGGCCGGTTGCGCGACACCCGTCATTCCCGAGATCATGCCGGTCACGAGCGTGAAGATGCTCGAGCGGCTGCCCCAACTCAGCAACGCCGCCATCCCGGACGACCTCAAAGAGCGGATCCGCGCGGCGGAGGACGATCCGGCGGCGGTACGCTCCCTTGGGATCGAGTTCGCCACCGAGTTCTGCGCACGGCTGCAGGCCGAGGGAGTGCCCGGGCTGCACTTCATCACGCTCAACAACTCCACGGCGACGCTGGAAATCTACGAAAACCTGGGTCTGCACCACCGGCCGCGGACCTAGACCGGCCGCACCCGCGTACGACACACTGCGTAGCGGCCACTGGGAGAGGGGCGTACATGGGCTGGACGGTCCTCTACATCGCGTTCGGCATCGTCGCGCTGTGGCTGCTGGGCGAGGTGCTGCTGCAGTACAAGGCGCGGTTGCGCTGGCGGCTGCTGGCCTTCGCCGGCTTCCTCTGCGTCGTCCTCGGGGTCCTGATCCCGTCCGTCGTCGTGATCGGTCTGGGCGCGGCCGCCTTCGCGGTGGGCCAGACCTACGTCACGCTGTCCTTCCGGCGCGGCTTCGCGGCGGGCTGGGCGGTCAACCGTCCCGGCGCCGAAGACGGCAAGCCGCGCCGCCGCGGCAAGGCCGAGCACCAGGACCCGACCCTGGAGGTCTCCGACCTCGAGGTGTCCGACGGCGAGACCGGCACCATGCAGGCCCTGCCCGGCCACGACGGCCTGTCCTACGGCCACGGCGACGACGACGGCGACGACGTCTTCACCCCCGCCCGAGCGACCCAGCCCGCGGTCGCCGAGGCCACCGCCGTGTACGAGCCGCAGCCCCTGCCCGACGACACCGGTTCCTACGGCGTCTACGGAGACTCGGCCCACCGGGGCGGCACGCAGTCGCCCTATCCGGGGGCCGGCCCGACCCAGGACCAGTACGCCACCGCGGCCCAGGGCGCCGACCAGAGCCACACGTACGACTACTCCGGCTACGGGCAGCAGGGTTACGGCTACGACGCCTCCGGCCAGCAGCAGTACGCCGCCTACTCCGACCCGTACGCCGGCACCCAGACCTACGGCGGCGGCTCCTACGACACCGGCTACGGCGGCCAGCAGGACTACGGCCAGCAGGGCTACGGCACCCAGGACGCCTACGCCGGCGGCTACGGCGGCGAGACCCCGGCCGGCGGGGTGTGGGTGCCGCAGCAGCGCACCGACGAGTCCTACGGCGGCGAACTCCCGCAGGAGCAGCAGCAGTCCTACCCGTACCAGGGCAACAACCACGGTCAGCCGCAGCACGGCACGGGCTTCGACGAGCAGTACCGCTTCTGAACGCTCGCCGGCTCACTGGGAGCCGCGGAACTCCGGTCCTTCCACGATCAGCCCGGCCACCAGCGCCCCCGACATCCCGGCGTGCGGCAGCCCGCCCCCGGGGTGCGACCAGCCGCCGACGGTGAACAGGCCGGCGAGTCCCGTGGTGTTCGCCGGGTGCAGCAGGCGCCCCCGGGCGCCCGCGAGCGCCGGCGCGGGGACGGCCCCGCCCTCCGCGCCCGTCACCCGGGCGATGTCGGCCGGGGTGCGCACCTCGTGCCAGAGCAGGCGGTCGCGGAGCCCGGGTATCGCCCGCGAGGCGACGGCGATCATGCGGTCGGCCTGCTTCTGCGGATCCGCGGAGGCGGACGCCGGGACCGTCGCCGTGAGCGTGACCGCCTCGTGCTCCGGGTCCGGGACCAGCGCAGGGTCGCCGGGGCGCGACACCGCGACCGTGGGCCGCGCGGGCAGCCCGGGGGCCGTACCGAACAGCGCGTCGAGTTCGGCCGCGCGGTCGTCGGTGTGCACGACGGTCCGGTGGGCCGTCCCCTCGGGGCGGCCCCCGCGCAGCGCCAGCAGCACGGTCAGGCGGCTCGGCGCACCGGGCTGCGGCGGCACCTCGCCCGCACCCCGCAGGGCCGTACCCCGGGCCATGCCGTCCAGCAACCGGGGAGGCACGCCGGCGACCACGAACTCCGCCTCGGCCACGGTCCCGTCGGCGAGCTCCACGCCCGCCGCCCGGCCATCCTTGCCGACGATCCCCGTGACCTCGGTGCCGAGGGCGAACTCGACCCGGCGGGCCAGGCACCGCTCGTACACCGCGCGCGCCAGTTCGCGCAGACCGCCGCGCACGTACCAGGTGCCGAAGGCGTGGTCCAGGTACGGCAGTACGGCCGCGCTCGCCGGGGCGGTCCGCGGATCGAGGCCGTACGCGAGCGCGTGGCTCTCCAGGAGGGCGGCCAGGCGCGTGTCGCGCAGCTCCCAGGCACCGACCTCGGCGAGCGTGCCGGCCTGCCGGGTGCGCAGCAGGCGCTTGTGCGGCACCGCCGGGTAGGGCTCACGCTCGGCCAGCACCTGCCAGTTGGGCCACAGCGGCTCCTCCAGGAGCGGGCGGCGGGCGCGGTCCCAGGCCTCGCGGGCCCGCACCAGGAAGTCGCCCCAGCGCCGTCCGGCGCCCGCGCCGAGGGCTTCGTCCAGAGCGGCGACGACGCCCGCGCGCGAGACGTTCGGCAGGGACACCGCGGTGCCGTCAGCGAAGACGTGCCGCGCGGACGGGTCCACCTGGACCAGCTCGACGAGGTCCTCCAGCGGCTCCTTGCCGGTCTTGACGAACAGATCGCGGTAGACCGCGGGCAGCGGGAGCAGCCCGGGGCCGGTGTCGAAGGCGAAACCGTCCCGCTCGAAACGGCGCAGCGCGCCGCCGTACGTCTCCGTACGCTCGTACACCGTCACCCGGTGGCCCGCGACGGCCAGCCGGGCGGCGGTCGCCATCGCGCCCATCCCGGCGCCGATCACCGCAATCCGTGCCATGAGCGCGACTTTATCGACCGCCACCGACAATCCCGGCCACGGGGGCGTTGACCAGCGGCTTCCCGGATGCGCGGGACCGCGGGCGCGGTCAGCCCGGCGGTGACCCCGCCTCGGCCGCGAGGCGGCGTTTCTCCTCCCGGCGCTGGGCCCGGCGGCGCAGGAAGCGGCGGATCCGGGAGACCAGGAAGGCGACGATCACGGCCCCGGCGAGCAGCAGGACGCCCGCGACGACCGCCGCGGCCACCGGATGGAAGATCGCGAAGGTGACCAGTCCGGCCACTCCGAGGTCCTCGGCCAGGCTCACGACCATGTTGCTCACGGGCTCGGGGGAGGTGTTGACCGCCATCCGCGTCCCGGCCTTCACCAAATGGCTGGCCAGCGCCGTACCGCCGCCGACCAGGCCCGCCGTGACGTCCGACAGCGAGCCGCTCTGCCCCGCGAGCAGCGCGCCCACCCAGGCCCCGGCGACCGGGCGGATCACGGTGTGCGCCGTGTCCCACACCGAGTCCACGTAGGGGATCTTGTCGGCGACCGCCTCCAGAAGGAACAGCACGCCCGACGCGATCAGCACCTCCGGCCGCTGCAGGGTGCCGGGGACGTCGTCGCTCAGTCCCGTCGCGCCGAACACACCGAGCAGCAGCACCACCGCGTACGCGTTGATGCCGCTGGCCCAGCCGCTTGTGAACACCATGGGGAGTACGGACACGGAGGCGATCGTAGCCAGCGGGCCGCCCGGCGTCCTGGGTGCGGGCACGCAGGACTGAGTATCCGTACCTAGCAAGCGAGATGAGTACGCGCACGGATGGGCCGCGGACCGCGCGGACGAGAGAGTGGGGAGCACGGAAGGGGGCACGGCGCC
Organism: Streptomyces sp. NPDC047453; assembly: GCF_040643155.1. NCBI lineage: Bacteria > Bacillati > Actinomycetota > Actinomycetes > Kitasatosporales > Streptomycetaceae > Streptomyces > Streptomyces sp. NPDC047453. The sequence continues at coordinate 570,070 of NZ_JBEYTS010000001.1, forward strand.
GGCACCGCCGACACGGGGCGGCGGAACGGCGCGGCCCTCGACCGCTCCTTCCGCCGGCCCAGGCCGCCGGGAGCGAGGTACGGGGGAGCCCGGGGGAAACGACCGGACGGGGCTCGACGGGGGTAAGGGAAACGCCGGTGCGCGGTGGCCCGCGGGGGACGCGGCCAGGGCGCACCGGCGTTTTCGCGCGCCCGGCCCGAGTGCGCCCGGCGGCCGCGGCCTCAGAGACGCCCGCCGACCCGTCCCTGAAGGAGCCGGGACAGCGCCGCGTGCACGTCGTCCAGGGAACGCTGGGGCTGGAAGGACTTCCAGTCAAGCGCGGCCACCAGCACCATGCCGACCAGCGCGGCCGCGGTCAGCGGCACGTCGAGGCCCTCGCTGAACTCCCCGTGTGCCATGCCCTCGCGCAGCACGCCCTCGACGACCGCGACCGCCTCCTGCCGCACCACCAGGAGCGTGGACTGCCAGGACCGGTTGGTGCGCCACAACTCGGCCACGTAGAGCTGGGTGAAGGCCGGGTAGCGGTCGATGAAGACGAGCCCGGCGCGGACCATGGCGTCCAGGGCGTCCACCCGGCTGCCGCCCTCCCGGGCCGTCCGCTCGGCCGCCTCGCGCAGGGAGGCGGTGAGCAGTCCCACGCCGTGCCGCAGCAGCTCCTCGAAGAGGACGGACTTGCTGGCGAAGTTGTAGTAGACCGTGCCCTTGGCGACCCCCGCCCGCTCGGCGATCTCGTCCACCGTGGTGGCGGAGAACCCCTGCTCGGCGATGAGGGTCACGGCCGCCTCGTAGAGCTTCTGCCGGGTGGCCTCGCGGCGGGTACGGCCGCCCGGCGTGGCGCTGCTGCGTTCCATGGCCCTGATTGTCACAGGTCGGCACCTCCCGGAGGGCGCGGAAGAGGAGGCCGGCGGGGGGGGGGGGGGGGGGGGCCCCCCCCCCCCCCCCCCCCCCCCCCCCCCCCAACACAACAAAAAAAAAAAAAAAAAACAAAACACAACAACCCACCCCCCACCCCACACACACCCCCCCCCACCCCACCCACCCCCCCACCACG